>JBDQOI010000032.1:0-25955 GCA_040261275.1 Flavobacteriales bacterium
GATTGTGTTCCGTTTTCTGGACCGCATGTTCGGTGCTGGTCGACGCGGGCGGGGGACGCAAGGCGGGCGCACGGGTAACGGACGGGGCGCACAGGGCCGAAGGGATGCGTCGGCCGGGAATTCTCGCTCGGCTCAAGGCCGGCAAGCGGCCAAGGACGACCACCTCGGCGAGTACGTCGATTACGAGGAGGTCGACCCGGACGAATAGACGCCTTGGGGTTTCAAGACCCCCGATGCCGGGGCTAACTTGGGCGCATGAGCGACCGTCCGAATCCTGCCCAGCTACTTCGTTCTTTCTTGCCCCACCTCGCTGCACTGGTCGTCTTGGCTGGCATTGCGGGGTCATTCTATTCCAAAGCGTTCGACGACTATAGTCTGCGGATGCCGGACATCGAGCACTACATCGCAACCGCCAAGGAAGTCAATGACCATCGGGCCCGTACCGGTGAGCAGGCGCTTTGGACGGACAGTCAATTTGGAGGGATGCCCACCATGCAATTGGGGCTAAGCACGTCGGATGTCAACGCTGGACATTGGTTGACACGTGCGCTGCGTCTTGGTTTTCCGAGGCCTGCCGATCACCTTCTTGTGGCCCTGCTGTGTGCCTATCTCCTCGCGTCAGTGCTTGGGTGTGGTCCTTGGATTTCGGTGTTGGTCGCCATTGGATTTGGATTGAGTTCGCTCAATATTCTCTACCTCGGGGCGGGCCATGCGGCCAAGGTGATGTCCATTGCCACGTTGCCGGGTATCCTGGCGGGAGTGCTCGTGGCTTACCGGCGTAACCTCTGGTTGGGTGCGGGGTTGGCAGCAGCTTTCACGGCCGTCAACTTGGCGGCCAATCACCTGCAGATGACGTATTACCTCGCTTTCTTGGTCGGCGGAATCGGGATTGCGGAAACGATCCGACTCATCCGATCGGGGGCCACCCGGCAGGCACTGGTAACCGGTGCGGTACTCCTGGCGGCTGCAGGAATTGCCATCGTACCGAATGCGGCTTTGATCAAGCCGACCCTGGACTACACGCCGCACACCACGCGGGGAGAGGTTCTGCTGTCTCCCATGGACGGAGTGGAAGTGGGAGAAGCTGGACTCGATAAGGACTACATCCTCCAGTATTCGATGGGCCGCGGCGAGTGGTGGAGCATCCTGGTTCCGGACATCAAGGGAGGTAATAATCCGTTGTACTGGGGAGAGCAGACGTTCAGTGGCGGTGCGTTCTATTTCGGGGCCATCCTCGTGGCGCTCTTCATGGTTTCACTCATCCTCCGGCGCGACGTGTTGCGTTGGCCCATGCTTGCGGTGGCGCTATTGGCCATAGTGCTGTCGTGGCGGGAGGCCAGTGGCCTGACGGATTTCTTCCTCGACAACGTGCCGGGCTTTGCCAAGTTCCGTGATACCAAGATGATGTTGATGCTGATCCAATGCATGCTGCCCATAGGGGTGGGGTTGTTGCTCAAGGATGTGGTGGAAGGCAAAGTGGAATGGGGTCGCAAGCTCTTCATTGCAGCGGGTGTGCCGGTGCTTTTGATGCTGCTGTTTGCGGTGATGCCGACGGGATTCTTTGAATTCGAGAGCCACATTCGGCCCGACCGGGCGGTAGAGCAATTGGGGGCCAGCCGGGCCTTGGAGCAGCGCCTCGAAGTCTACAATGCGGACGTGTGGCGAAGTTTCGGGCTTGTCCTGCTGGCGGTGGCGGGCCTCTTGGCCGCCGTGCGGTTGCGGGCCAGTGGTGCCAAGTCTATGGTGGTGCAGGGTGTTTTTGGCTTGCTGGCCGTGGTGACGGTGGTGGAGATGTCAGCGGTCAATCGACGCTATCAGCCGGCCGACAAAGGTTGGGTGCGCAACGTAGAGTACAAGTACCCCTATACCGCATCAGCGGCAGACAACGCCATCCTCGCCGATCGGGTGCGCCGCAACCCTGCGTTGCAGCAGACGATGGACAAGGAGGTGGAGCGGGTGCGTCAGGCCTATGATGGCCGCATAGGCAAGCGCGAGGAACGGGTGCTCGAGGCCGCAAAATTTGCCGGCCTGCAGACCGCGGATCATTTCCGCGTTTTGAACTTTCGCGGGGCCTTCAGCGATGCCACCACGAGCTACCTGCACCGCAGCGTGGGGGGCTATCACGGTGCCAAGCTGCGGCGCTATCAAGACATGATCGAACGGGTGCTCCAGCCCGAGCAGCAAAAGTTTGCCTCGCTCGCCAATTCGGCGGGGATGGACGCTGCGCTCGCGGCGATGCCGGTGCACGCGATGCTCAACACGCAGTACATCATTTACGACCCTGCGCAGCAGCCGATTCCCAATGGGCAGGCGTTGGGCAACGCTTGGTTTGCCAGTGGATGGACCATGGCCGATGGAGCTGATGCCGAGATGTCTGCACTGACGTCGCTGACCGACCCGAGGGAAGCAGTGGTACCCGAATCCTTCTCAGAGACCCTCGCGGGTATGGTGCCGGGGGCGGCGAGCGCAGGGCGCGCCGAGCTGGTGGCGTTTACCCCGGATGCACAGGAATACCGGGTTTCAGCGCCGGCCAAAGGCCTGTTGGTCTTCAGCGAGATCCATTATCCAGAAGGGTGGCAATTGACCATCGATGGCGAGCCCGCCGAGTTGCTGCGCGTGAACTACGCTTTTCGCGCAGCTGTGGTGCCAGCGGGTGACCACACTGTGGAGATGGCATTTGACCTGCCTTCCGTGCACACGGCGAGGACGATGGCTTCGGTGGGCAGTGGCCTATTGTTGCTGCTCATTGCAGGCAGCTTTGCGATGGCCTACCTCGGCCGGGGACGGGTGGAGCCTGAAGCTGAGTGATTCAGTCGATGCGGTAGCCTTCGGACTGCCAGCGTTCGCACCATTCGGCGCGCCATGCGCGGCGCGGCTTGAAGGGGTGGGGAGGGGCTTGGCGGATCATCCACCGCAGGAAGGGCATGGCCAGCGGAAGTTGGATGTGCACGAAGGTCGACAGCGGGACGGGGAAGGCGCCAAGGGTGCTTTTGATTTCCAGCGCTGTGCGGCCCATAACCACGCGGCTTGCGCGGAGGGAGATGCCCCATTCTATGAATTCAAAGAGCATGCGCTGGTAGAGGGCGCGTTCCTTGTTGATCTCGGCTTCGAAGCCGACGTAGTAGGCCTCCACGGTGGCGCTGTCGGCGTGATGGAGGCCACAGTGGAAACCGATCAGCGCGTCGCCATCGTGATAGGTCACCAGCATGAAGTCTCCTTCCAGTTTTTGGGCGAGGCGCACGAAGTCGCGGGCCTCGAGTCCGCCCATGACGATACTGGCTCGGCCGTAGACCTGTTCGTAGAGTGCGATGAGGTCGGGGCCCAGGCGTTCGAGCGCTGCCGGGTCGGTGATGCGTTCGACCCGGAGGTCGGCGCTGCGGGCGAGGATGCTGCGGACCTTGGTGCGCGCTTTGGTACGCAGGGCCTCCTGCCATTGATCGGAGGAGGTCCAGGTGGGATCCAAGGGGACCTCCATTACCGGATCAAAAGTGGCGCGGGCCCAGCGACGGCTCCAGTGCGGTGCGAGGGCAGCGTCAAGGTCCGGTCCAAAGTCCTTGGCCATCCAGACGCGGATGCCCCAATGCCGGGCGCATTGGTCGAAGGCTTGTTCTGTCCACTGAACTTGCTGGGCGGCGGGGATGCCGTCGATCCAGCGGAAGGTGTGTTCGCCGCTGCCCAGGCCCTGGCCCGCCACGAGGGTGCGGAACCGGAAGGGGCGTCCACCCGGTTGCATGATGGCTGTGGCGATGCGAACACCAAGGGAGACGTCCATGTGTTCTGCCGGCGCTCGGCTCTCGGTTTGGACGGCCTGCATGAGGATGCCTCCGAGCCACGGGCCGTCACCGGCCTTCATCATTCCGAGCCGACATTGGACCTTGTCATGACCCGCCATGGCGGTGAGATAGCGTGGGTCCAGGTAGGCCGATCCGCCAGGAAGAGCTTCCCAATCGTCCCAAGGCACGTCTTCGGGTGCATTGAACCAATGCCACTGCGCTTTTTCCAATGTCGCGGCATCCAAGAGGCTTTCCGCTGTGGGGCGGGTCTGCGTGGAAGACGCGTTAGAGGTCATGGCGGAACGAAACTACGGATACAACCCACGGTGCGGGTGCTGAGTTCGCACCCATTGGCATTTGGCGTGCTGCGGTTTTGCGGGAAGAGTGCTCAAGGGAGCATGCGTGCCGGGTGGGCCGGCAGGGGACAGTCGTCAGGGACGCGGCCGAACCAGCGGTGCCGGTTGCGTGCGGTAAGCCGGTAACCGGCGCGGCGCAGGGTAGCGGGTAGGAGACGGAAGGTGCGGGCGCGGCCAGGTCGTCCGATGATGTCGAGCGCATGTCCCACCGCAGTTTCGCCTTCCGCAGCCTCGCCTTCGCCGGTCCACAGGATGACGGCTTCGCGGTGGTCGGGAAGCTGGCCCCGTTGTCTCAAGGTGTCGGCGGTGGGTCCGTCCAGGGGGGCGAAGCGCAGGCCCGCATGGGGCTCTCGCTCCCAATGGAGCAGCCGGCGGATGGCGCCATGACACAGGGCGCAGCCTCCGTCGAAAAAGAGGACGGGCGGGGCGATATCAGAAGTCCCCGCCATCAAAACTGCCGCCACCTCCTTCATAGCCGCCCCTGCCCCGACCGCGCTGGCCGGGTTCGAGCTTGCCAAAGGACCACGTCAGGCTCGCGTAGACAAAACGGCTTTGGCGTTTGAAAGTGCCGTCTTGGAAGAAGTCACGCCCTTCGGAGGTGTAGGACCACTCCTGTTGGTCGAACACATCGCTGACGCGCAGCGATCCCTTGAGCTTGCCGTCGTAGAAGTCGCGGGAGACAGCGGCGCTGTGGGTGATGTAGCCTTGGAAGGTGCCCTGCGTGTATTGGGATGGCGCCCGGAAGCGGCCATTGATTTGGACCTTCCATCCGCCTTTCAACAGCGACGATACCTGATAGCCGGCGCTGCCTTGGAAGCCATTGTTGCCCAAGTCGGGCGCCAGGTTGGATCCGTCGGTTTTCTGGTGGTAAATGCTCCCGTTGAGGCGAAGCTGAAGGCTGCGGCCCTTGCGCCACATGGCCACCATTTCCAACCCAGAGTTGGTCTGGCGCGCGAGGTTGACGTAGGTGCGGTATGCGATGCCGGCATCGTCGACTTCGATGAAGCGGCGGATCACGTCGCGGGTGGTTTTGTAGAAGAGCGAGGTGGTCAGCGTCAGGGACTTGCCCGTGAGCTGGTGGCCGAGTTCCAGACCGTCGGTGTATTCGGGCAGCAAGAAGGGGTTGCCATAGCGCAGGTTGCGCGGGTCGGCATTGTCCACGAAAGGGTTCACCTGCCTGCCCCGTGGTCGGTTGACGCGGCGGTTGTAGCTCAGCACCCATTGGTTGCGGTCGTCCACGGTGTAGCTGAGGTTGGCGGAGGGGTAGAAGCTGGTGTAGTCGTTGACGAAGGTGGCCTCGGTGCCGCCCAGTTGGGCCAAGGCCGCAGCGATGTCGGTGCTGTCGCCTTGCAGCTCCGCCGTGGTGAAAACGGTTTCTCCCCGTCCGCCCGCTTGAACGCCCCAAGCGCCGAATTTCCGCCCCCATGTCACATAGGCGGCATGGATGTCTTCTCGATACCGGAAGTCATAAGCTTGGACGAAGGGAGTGCCCAGCGTGTCCCGCTGCCAGAACCGCTGGTCTTCGTTGCTTTCGCGCAGGATGGATTTGTAGCCCAGTTCGAGCTTGCCGTCGTGCTCCAGCGGCTTTTCGTAGTCGAGTTGGAGGGTGGTGTTCCAACTTCCACCGTCGTTGAGGTTGGCGTTGGACAGGTAGGCCGTATCGAGCGCGGTGCTCGGTAAATCCTGCCAGAGGGAATCGCTGGAAGTATTGGTGCGGTTCGACCAACGGGCAAAGGCTTGCAGCACGTGGCGCTCGCCATACTTGTGCTCGTACCCCAAATCGATGTCCGTGGAAGCATTCTCTCCTTCCGACAAGCCATATCGGGTGAATCCGCCCAGCGCATCGGTGCTCCATGTTTCCAGGTTGACCACGTCCTCGACACCTGAATTGAGGCCTTGGTTGGTGCGCAATCCGATGTTCCACGTTGTTTTTGAAGAAGGCGTCCAGTCGAGCCCCGTTTTGAAGTTCCAGCTGGAACGCAGGTTGTCGGTCCAGCTGTTGGAGGTCAGGACGCTCAAGGAGTCGTACCCCCCGGACAAATCCCCGCCAAAGGCCTGCTGGCGTTCGCTGTCACCCAAGCGAAAGCCTTTGCGCTGGTTCCATCCCGCATTCAGCGAGAAGTTGAGTTTCTGTCCTCGGATGTTCCCATTGAAGGAGCCGCTGTGGTTCTCGTCGGTTCCCCATGTGACGCTGACCTGGCCGTTTTTGCCTTCGAGCTTGTCTTTTTTGAGGATAATGTTGAGGATGCCTGCGACACCTTCGGGATCATACTTTGCCGTGGGGCTGGTGATGATTTCCACGCGGTCAATGCTGCTGGCGGGAATCTGCTCGAGCAGGTTCTGTGTGGCGCTTCCGGTCATGCCACTGGGCCGTCCGTCGATGAGGATGGTGACATTGCCCGATCCCCGCAGGCTCAGGTTGCCGTCGATGTCCACGTCGATGCTGGGAACGTTGCGCAGCAGTTCGGTGGCGTTGGAGCCGGCGCTATTGAGGTCGTCGCCCACGCGGAACACCTTGCGGTCGATCATCATCTCGAGCGTGGAGCGCTGCTCTACGATTTCTGCGGCCTCGAGGGCCTGCACGTTGGGCTCCAGGCGGAGCGTGCCGAGGTTTTGTTCCACACCGCCACGGGGGGACAAGCGGATGTCGTCTACGGTGGTGGAGACGTAACCCATGAAGCCGATTTGAGCGCGAAACCGGCCGATGGGGATTTCGGTGATGCGGAATCGGCCCTTGCCGTCGGTCACTCCGCCGGTGATCACCTTGTCCTCGTCAAAGGAGAGGATGCTGATGGTAGCAAACTCGATGGGCGCGCCAGAATCCAGGTCTTCCACCGTTCCGTAAACCACGCCAATCTTGGGCCGCTGGTCCATGCTCGGACGTCCACCTTCGGATTTACCTCCTCCGCCTCCTCCTCCGCTTGGGCGTTGGGCGACCATGACAGTGGGCAGGCTGAGCCAGAGGGAGCAGAACAGGATCAGAAAATGGCGCAGGTTCATGAGAACAGAACGCCCAGTCGGGCGGGAAGTTCAATGGCGGTTTGCAAACGCAAGGATATGATTCACGGTTGCAGAGGTCGGAAGGTGAATCCGAACCTGTAGTCCTGATACGGCAAGCGGTAGTCGGGAAGCGGCAGGGCGCCCCAGCTGTTGATGCAGGCGACGCCCGCGGAGAAACCGTCGATGTCCAGGTGGGTCTCCGCAACGGGGTCGAGAAGGCGGAAGTGGGCCTGCGTTGTCTTCTTGTCGGCCCCGGAATCCAGTTGCTCCGGGCTGAAGTGGAGGGCCGTGAAATCGACCGCTGTGTGGGCCGTGAAGGCGATGCCGCGGCCTTTTTCATCGGTGATGCGGAACCAGCGCGCGTCGGTGCGGGTGCCGTTGTATTGGGGCCGCGCATACGGGGTGACGAGTTCCGAGACCGGGCTGCTGTAACGCCCGACAAAGGCGGCCTCCTTGCGGTCGGCGGCGGACTCCGTGGGTCCGCGCCCGTACCACTCGGTGGCCTCCATTCCCTCCGGCAGCACCCAGTGCTGGCCGAACCGGTACAGGTTGGCGTGTTGTCCCGGCTCGAGGCTCTTGCGGCGGCCGCTCAGGTGGGTGTTGGCTTCGCCCGCAACGGCTTGCATGGATTGGACCACGTCGACCGTACCGTCGATGGCCACGGTGTACCCTACGGTGAGGAGGGCTTCGCCGCCGAGCAGGGGCCGCGCAAAGGCGAGGCGCATGCGGCCGTCGGACAGGCGCTCGTTGGTCATCTTGGCGGGTCCCTTTTCGGTGAACGGGTCGCGCCATTCCGCGTAGTTGTGCGGGCTGCTCGCACCGTAGTCGTTGTCCACCGGCGGGCGCCAGAAGTTGGGGCGGGCCCCACGGACGATGAGCTCGTGTTTCTCAATCAGGTAGCCGGTCAGTTCGCCGGTATTGCGGTCGATGGACAGTGATCCGCCATCAAAGGAGAGGACCACATTGCTTCCTTCCACTGCCATTTCCACCAAGCCGTTGGCCGGCGTTTGTGTTCGTGGGGCGGTTGGCCCGCTTTCCAAGGCGAATTGCGCGCGGGCCAGGACGTGACCCGCCGGCAGCAGGGGCTCAGCCTCCGCAAGGGTCGCCGTGAGGTTGAGGAAGGCTTCGCCGGAGATGCTTCCGCCGGCTTTGTGCGGGATTTCGAGGGTCGTGGAGCCCATGGCGGAAAAGGTCACGGCGGGCAGTACGCCCGAAGCGGCGCTGCGTCCTTCGACCAGGACTTCCCACGCGAGGTCCACGGTCACATCGCGGAACCGGTACTCGCTCTCAGCTTTCACCACCGACCCGTCGGGGTTGCCCAAGCGGAATTGTAAGGGCTGCTGGACTTGCTTGGCTTCGAGCATGTGGGGTTGCGGGGTGCCGTCAGCAGCGACCAGTCCATTGTTGAGGAAGTTGTGGTCGCTGGGGGTGCCTTCCGGACCGTAGTCGCCTCCGTAGGCGAGGAAGCGGCGGCCCTTTGCCTCCTTCCAGAGGCCCTGGTCCTTGAAGTCCCAGATGAAGCCGCCCTGCAGCTTGGGGTACTTGCGGTAGAGGTCCCAGTATTCGCGGAATCCGCCGAGGCTGTTGCCCATGGCGTGGGCGTACTCGCATTGGATGAGGGGGCGTCCGTCCTTGCTCTGCTTGGCGAAGCGCTCCAGGCCTTCGTAGCTGGCGTACATCGGCACGAAGACGTCGGTGTTGGGCGCCTGTTCGGCCCGCTCGTAGGTCACGAAGCGGCTGGGGTCTGCGGCCTTCACGTAGTCGTATGTCGCCCGGAAATTGACGCCGTTTCCGGCCTCGTTGCCCAGCGACCAGCACAGGATGGACGCGTGGTTGCGGTCGCGCGCCACCATGCGGGCCGTGCGGGTGAGATGTGCCAGCTCCCAATCGGGGTGGTTGCCGAGGGTGCGGTCCAGCGCGTAGCCCATCCCGTGGGATTCGATGTTGGCCTCGTCCACGACGTAAAGCCCGTAGCGGTCGCAGAGGGTGTACCAATAGGGGTGGTTGGGGTAATGTGAGGTCCGGACGGCGTTGAAATTGTGGGCCTTGAGGGTGCGGATGTCCTCCTCCATGGTGGCCCGGTCGATGACGTGGCCGGTCTCGGGGTGGTGCTCGTGGCGGTTGACGCCCTTGATCAGCAGGGGCTGCCCGTTGACTTTGACCTGTCCGTCTTCGATGCGGATGTCGCGGAAACCGATTTCGAGGCGGGTGGCTTCCAGGACGCGGCCGTCTGTGTCGACCAGGGCGATGTCGAGGTCATACAGGGCGGGGGTTTCCGCGGTCCAGGCTTCCACGGCGGGGAGCTGCCGGCGCCACGTGAAGCGACCGGTGTCTCCTGCGGCTACAGCGACGTTGAGGGACGCGGTGGTGACCTGCTCGCCGTTGCGAGAGAGGGTGCAGCGGAGGCCGCCTGCAAAGTCGTGCGGGCCGGACCGCGTGACGTCCACGGCAGCCGAAAGAAGGCCCGAGCGGTAGCTGCCTTCGAGGCCCGCGTCGACTGCGATGTCAGCGATCTGGGCGGAGGGGCGCATGTGGAGCCAGACTTCGCGTTCAATGCCGGATATGCGCCAGAAATCCTGGCATTCGAGGAAGCTGCCGTCGCTCCAGCGGTAGACTTCGACCGCAAGGGTGTTCTCGCCGCGCTCGAGGGCATCGGTGATGTCGAATTCGGCGGGCAGTTTCGAACCCTGACTGTAGCCGATGCGCTGTCCGTTGACCCAAACGAAGGCCGCCGATTTGACCGCGCCGAAGTGCAAGGTGACGCGCCCTTCCATCCATTCGCGGGGAACCTCGAAGGTGCGGACGTAGCTGCCCACTGGATTCCAACCGTCGGGGATGTCCGGTGGGTTGGGGGTTTCGCCCCAGTAGAAGGGATAGGGGTGGTTGGTAGATGGGGGTTCCGTAGCCGTGCAGCTCCCAATTGGCCGGCACGGGGATGTCGTCCCATCCGCTGACGTCGTATCCCGCCGCTTCAAAGCCGACGGGGCGTTCCTCCGGGCTGCGCGACCACTTGAATTTCCAGGTCCCATCGAGGCTTTGGTAGCGGTCGCCATAAGAAGGGGTGTCCGCTGTGACGCCCGCTTCGGTGGAGGCCGTGTAGAAGGTGGCGCGGGCGGGCAGTTTGTTCTCCTCGACCACGGCGGGATCCTCGATGTAGGGCAGCAGGGTCTGGGCGCATGCCGAACTGCCGATCGCGGCGAGGAGGAGTAGGGGCAGGAGGTGTTTCATGGGGCGCAGTTCAGGTTCCGTCCAGCGGGTTGACCACCGCACCAAATGTAGCGCTGGAGCACAGGTATGGCATCCAACCGTGTACGAAGTACATTGCTCCGCCGGCCCGGTCAATGCCACGGGGTCTCCAACGCCTTGCACCATCATGACCAGCACCTTTTCGGCGCTCGATACCGCCATTTTCATCGGCTACGCCATTCTCATCCTCGGGGTCGGCCTCTGGGTATCCCGGGACAAGAAGGGCCACCAAAAAAACGCGGAGGACTACTTCCTCGCCAGCAAGTCGCTCCCTTGGTGGGCGGTCGGGGCCTCACTCATTGCGGCCAACATCTCCGCCGAGCAGTTCATCGGCATGTCCGGCTCGGGCTTCAAGATCGGCTTGGCCATCGCATCCTACGAGTGGATGGCGGCATTGACCCTGATCATCGTCGGTAAGTACTTCCTGCCCATCTTCATCGAGAAGGGGCTCTACACGATCCCGGAGTTCGTAGAGCAGCGCTACTCCACCAACCTGAAGACCATTCTCGCGGTCTTCTGGATCTCGCTGTACGTCTTCGTCAATCTCGCTTCTGTGCTCTACCTCGGATCGCTTGCGCTGGAGACCATCATGGGGATTCCCATGCACTATGGGGTGCTCGGACTGGGACTGTTCGCCGCGGCTTATTCTCTGTACGGCGGGCTTTCGGCGGTGTCCTGGACGGATGTGATCCAGGTGGTTTTCCTGGTGCTCGGCGGTCTCGTCACCACTTATCTGGCGCTCGATGCGGTTTCTGGCGGCGGCGGGATGTGGGCTGGATTCCAAACGATTTACGATGCGGCTCCGGACAAGTTTGCCATGATCTTGGACAAGGGGCATCCGGAATACATGAACCTGCCCGGTATTGGCGTGCTGGTGGGCGGTATGTGGGTGGCCAATATCTATTACTGGGGATTCAACCAGTACATCATCCAGCGGACGCTGGCGGCCAAGTCCCTCAAGGAATCGCAGCGCGGCATCCTGTTTGCGGCCGGCCTCAAGCTCATCCTGCCGCTGATCGTGGTCATTCCCGGCATCGCTGCCTATGTGATGACGCAGGACGCTGCGGTGATGGCGGGTCTGGGGGAGGCCGCGGCCAACAAGCCGCCCACCGGTGCTCATCCCGATTACGCCTATCCGTGGCTGCTCCAGTTCTTGCCGGCGGGTCTGAAAGGGCTCGCTTTCGCGGCGTTGACTGCAGCCATCGTTTCGTCTTTGGCCTCCATGCTCAACAGCACGTCGACCATCTTCACGATGGACATTTACAAGCCGTATCTCAACCCGGATGCCGACGACCGCGCCACGGTGCGCATGGGCCGGATTTCGGCCGCGGTCGCCTTGGGTGTGGCCTGCGTGATGGCGCCGCTGCTCGGTGGCATCGACCAGGCCTTCCAATTCATCCAGGAGTACACGGGTGTGGTGAGCCCCGGTATCCTGGCGGTGTTCATCCTGGGCCTGTTCTGGAAGCAGACGACCAACCGCGGCGCCATCGTGGGCGCCCTGGCGTCCATTCCGATCGCCATGTACTTCAAGGTGGCGCCCAAGGGGTGGTCGGACAGCGCCCTGTTCGTGGAGCTTCCCTTCCTGGATCAGATGGGGCTGACGACGCTGCTGACCATGGCGGTCATTGCGGTGGTGAGCCGCTCCGAGGGCAAGGGGGCGGACGACGCCAAGGGCATCGCCCTTTCGCGCAGCACGTTTGCCACGGAGCCGTTGTACAACATCGGCGCCTTTGCGGTATTGACCATCCTCGCCTTCCTCTACGCCTTCTTCTGGGGCTGATGCGCACATGGCAATGGAGCGTATGAACCGGGAAGAAAGGGCGAAGGCCTATTGGCGAGAGAACATCCGCTATGTCGTTCTGCTCCTGATCGTTTGGTTCGGGGTCTCTTTCGGGGCGGGTATCTTGTTTGTGGATGTGCTCAATGGCATTCGCATCGCGGGATTCAAACTCGGCTTCTGGTTTGCCCAGCAGGGGAGTATGCTGGTCTTTGTCGTGCTCATCTTCGTCTATGTGCGGCTCATGAACCGACTGGATCGGAAATACGGATTTGATGAGTGATCCCGGTACCATGTGGAGCGTCCAGACCTGGACCTATGTGCTCGTGGCGCTGACTTTCGCCTTGTACATCGGGATTGCCATCTGGTCCAAAGCGCGGTCCACGCGGGATTTCTACGTGGCCGGGGGTGGAGTGTCGCCCTGGGCCAACGGGATGGCGACGGCGGCGGATTGGATGAGCGCGGCATCGTTCATTTCCATGGCGGGCATCATCTCCTTTGCGGGGTATGATGGTGCCGTTTACCTGATGGGCTGGACGGGCGGATATGTGTTGCTGGCCCTTTTGCTGGCGCCCTACCTGCGGAAATTCGGCAAGTTCACTGTGCCCGATTTCATCGGTGACCGCTACTATTCAGGGCAGGCGAGGGTCGTGGCCGTCGTGTGCGCCTTGCTGGTGTCCTTTACCTACGTTGCCGGCCAGATGCGCGGGGTGGGCATCGTCTTCTCGCGGTTCTTGGAGGTGGACATCACCACGGGGGTGGTCATAGGTATGGCCATCGTTCTGTTTTACGCGGTCCTCGGTGGAATGAAGGGCATCACCTACACGCAGGTGGCCCAGTATTGCGTGCTCATCTGTGCCTTCATGGTGCCCGCCATTTTCATTTCTCTCCAGATGACAGGCAACCCCATTCCCCAGTTGGGATTCGGAGGTGCCCTCGATGATGGCTCCGGAATGTATCTGCTGGACAAGCTGGATGGGCTCAGTCGGGAGCTGGGTTTTGCGGAATACACTGGCGGGACGAAGTCCAAGGTCGATGTGTTCGCCATTACCCTCGCATTGATGGTAGGTACGGCGGGCCTGCCCCACGTGATCATCCGTTTCTTTACGGTCAAGCGGGTGCGCGATGCGCGGAAGTCCGCAGGCCTGGCCCTGTTGCTCATCACGGTGCTTTACACCACGGCACCTGCCGTAGCCGTGTTCGCCCGGACGAACATGATTGAAACGGTCTCGAATCGGCCCTATTCGGAGATGCCGGAGTGGTTCGGCAAATGGGAGGCAACCGGACTCATTTCGTTCGAGGACAAGAATGGCGATGGTGCCATTCAGTACGTGCAGGACCCCGCGCGCAACGAGCTGGTCATCGACCGGGACATCATGGTGTTGGCCAACCCTGAGATTGCGCGCCTGCCGAATTGGTTGGTGGCATTGGTGGCGGCCGGCGGGCTTGCTGCGGCCCTGTCCACCGCGGCGGGCTTGTTGCTGGTCATTTCCTCCTCGGTTTCGCACGATCTCATCAAGAAGACCTTGAACCCGGCAATCAGCGAGAAAGGGGAGTTGCGCGCCGCGCGTCTGTCGGCTGTGGCCGCCGTTTGCGTGGCGGGCTATTTTGGTATCCACCCGCCGGGATTCGTGGCCGCGGTGGTGGCGCTTGCCTTCGGCTTGGCGGCGGCGTCTTTCTTTCCCGCGATCATCCTGGGCATCTTCCACAAACGGATGAACCGCGAAGGCGCGGTGGCGGGTATGGTTGCAGGGATGGCGACCATGGTATTCTACATCCTCAAATTCAAGTTTGGCGTTTTTGATGGCGGTGCGGAAGCCGCGGTTGGATTGCGTTCGGAATGGTGGTTCGGGATTTCGCCCGAAGGATTTGGAGCCGTGGCGATGGGGGTCAATTTCGCCGTTTCGCTGCTCGTGATGCGCTGGACGGCGCCGCCACCCGATGAGGTGCAGGCGTTGGTTGAGGACATCCGGATTCCTTCGGGTGCCGCGGATGGTCAGGCCGCGCATTGAGGGCGTTTGGGGTGTGCGTGCACGGCTTGTGGCGTGAGCCTGTCAAGTGGCGCGGTTCAGCGGCCGTTGTTGGGCCAGTCGGGGTGGACGACGAAGCCGCGGGAGATTTCCTCCCAGCCCGCGGCGCCTTCGATGACGACGGCGCACATCAGCGCCCGGCGGGTCCGCGAGAAATGGTCGTCGAGTACCTGTTCGAGTCGGGACCAATGCAAGGGCGGGTCGCCTTGTGTGGGATGGAAGCGGCCCAGCCAGCGGCCTTTGGGAAGCGGCAGGATGCGCACGTGGTCGCTGCCCATGACTGCGTGGGCATCGCCGGGTCGGCACCACCATCCGGCTGAGTGGTCGGGGTGGGCCCAGCGCGGTGACTTTCCCTTGTGGATGTGCGTGTAGTGACGGAAGAACCAACCCTTCATGAGCAGCACCGGCTGTGGTGTGGCGATCCGTTGGGCTGAGAGGAATTCGCGGGCAGAGGGCCGGCGGGCAGCGGAGAGCTGGTGGACCAGCTTGTCCATCTTCACCCGGAGTGTATCGTGGCGGCCGGAGGGTCCGACCCAATCGTCCCAGCCGGTGTTGTCCTCAGCGGCCAGGTAGAATTTGCTTGCGACCTCCAGGTGGAGGGAACGGCCGTGCCGCAGGTCTTCCACGAGGAAGTCGAGCTCGCCCACCGTTTGTCCGCCTTCTTGGAGCTGCACGCTGTGGGCGTGGAGTTTGAAATGTGGGCTGGCCTGGAGCCAGGAGGCAATGAGGACTTCAAAATGCTTGCCCAACAGTTGGTCACCGGGGTGAAGTACATCGGGAGGCAACGGATTCTCGCCCATGGCCAGCTCTGACGCCCATCTCTCGAAGAGCGGGAGGTCGGCGTCGAGGGCTTCTGCGCACCAAGCGTCGTCCAATACCTGGAAGCCCAGGTCGGGGTGGCGTGCCATGAGCGGTGCGGATCCCACGGCCCAGCGCAGCCGCATCAGGGCGGCGAGCGCTTCGGGTCGGTCGGCCAAAGGGCCATGCCATCTTTCGAGCCAGGGGTCTTGCACGCTGCGAAATTCTACCTTCGCGGCCGAATCCCATGCGTACCGTCGCCCAAATCCCTCACCGCGCCATGCGCATCATCGTTCAGGAGTGGAACGATAAGTTCCATATCCAGTTCGTTTGGGGGCCGTTGGAGCAGACCTATCGGTTGCCCGTGGAGGGGAGCGGTGGTCTCGAGGCCGTCAAGGCCTATGCGGACCGGCTCATCCCTGAGGTGGAGCAGGTGTTCCTCCAGATGAAGGAAGTGCGTGCAGCCGCTTGGGCCGCAGGATCCAACGATTCATCCGAAAACGAGACATCATGACCGTCCACACCGCCGAAGAAAAGCGCCACCAGCACATCGTGGAGTACATCCTCTACGTCTGGCAGATGGAGGACTTGGTTCGCGCCGTTGGCATGGACTTAGGGGCATTGCGCAGTCACCTGTCCACTGCTTACACAGGAGATCGATTGGAGGCGGAACTTGCTTGGTTTGGGGAACTCATCCGATCCCTCAAATCGGAAAATAAGATTTCGTCGGGGCACATTTCCTCGCTCGATGAGGTCATGATCGAATTGACCTACTTGCACCAAACGCTGCTGGAAGTGCTCAAGGACGAGGAGTACCGCACGACGGTGGAGGCAGCTCGGCCCCACCTGAAGGCGATGGCCGAACGCGGGGCAGATCAACGCACGGAAGTAGAGGCGATGCTGGTTGCGCTTTACGGTTGGTTGGTCCTGCGCATGGGAGGCAAGATGGTGTCCCCCGAGACGGAGGAGAGCCTGGCGGTCATTCGGGATTGGGCGAACCTGCTTGGCGGTCGCTACATCCGTATGCGCTCAGGGGAATTGTAAGGAGAGCCGGGGGCGCTGTGGCTGCAGGGCGCGGCGGGTCAGCTGGCCTTGCGCCGCTTGCTTGGCTTGTCGCCAGCCAAGGTCTTGGAAGCCTTGGACAAGCGGCCGTGATTGCGCTCGTGCTGTGTCTTTTGGTCAATCCTCAGCGTGAAAAGGAACCGAGCGAAGCTGTCCACCCAGATGCTCTTCGGCGTTCTGTTGGCGACCCACCGAACACTGCGACCTGTGTCCAACAACTTGGCAAGTTCGGCAGGGTCGGGGTTGGGATTCACCAGGAAGACCGGGCGTGAGTCGAGAATGGCCTGCTTGATGCTGGCGGTGATCAACACTTCGGTGGAATGACCGTCCTCACCTGACCAAACTTCCTCGAGCTGAATGTCCAAGGCGGGCAGGATTTCATCGAGACCAACGAACAGTTGAGGCAAAGCCGCGAGGGCATTGGGCAGAATCTCAATGTTGAAGGTGGGTGTCGTAAGCAGCATGATGTTCCGTACGCAAGATGTACAGAAAGGTTTCAATCCGCTGATAAAGGCTTTTCGGGCATTCACGGTTCAAAGTGGATAAGCTCTAGGGACCGATGTGATGCGCGGGGTTGAAGACCGGAATTTCACAGGAATGATGCCTTCGCCTTACCGAGCGGTACTGTTTCATTTGTCCAGCTCAGCCGGACTCGAGGCTTGGCGGGTTTTTTCCCGTGAAACGGACGCCCCATTGGACGCCAGTTCGATGGCGAGCCAATGGCAGGATTGGATTCGGTGTGGTCATCCCCGCGCTACACCATCCGACGCTGCAGCGGCATTTTCAGCAAGGGAAGGGAGCAGTCCCACGGGGAGGTACGGAACCGTGGCGTGGTATCCTTGGCGCCGAAGGGCCATCCTATTGCTCGAGGAGGCGGAGTTCATTGCGGTGCGAACGAACCGCAACCGCAACAAGATCCGCGGAGAGGAGCAGGAAAGGCTGGTGGGAAAAACCGTGGGCGTGGTCGGGATGTCCGTTGGGCGCAGTGTGGCCATGGCCCTCGCCATGGAACGGGTGGTGGGCAGAGTTCACCTGGCCGACGCGGATACGTTGGAGTTGTCCAATCTCAACCGCATCCCCGCATCGCTTTTTGAGTTGGGTCAATCCAAGGTCACATCGGCGGCTCGGGCCATTGCCGAGGTGGACCCTTACCTGGAGGTAGAGGTGTGGCCCGATGGGTTTGCCCCCGAGGTGATGTCGGATTTCCTCGGTGGGTTGGATCTGGTGGTCGATGCGTGCGACGCCCCCTCGGCCAAGGCCCTGTTGCGGCTGGGTGCGCGGGACCGTCGCATGCCCCTGGTCATGGAGACCAACGATCGCGGACTTGTAGATGTCGAGCGGTATGACCTCGAGGAAACCACCGGATTCCTGCACGGGCGTCTTTCGTTGGAACAGCTGACGGCCTTGGCAGGAGGAGGTGAGTGGACCCAGGAATTGCTGGACGCATTTGTGGACTTGTCCGCGATCAGCGAACGCGCAAGGGAAAGCCTTGCGGAAGTGGGCAAGACCTTGGTGGGGTGGCCCCAATTGCACAGCGATGTCGCCCTTGGGGCGGGCATGGCGGCCACCGTTATTCGCCGCATCCTTCTAGGGGAGGACATCGCGGACCAACGCATCAGATTTGATTTCAATGAGCAGCTCTCCCTCGCACATACCGCGTGAGTCCGTAGACGTCGCCCGAGGATTGCGGGAGGCCACCCTTCACGTGTTTGCCTCTGCGGACGACATTGCGCTGTCCAAGCGGTTCTCCGAAGGGCACAAGGCCGTGCTCCGCGCCTCGGGCATCACCCAATTGACCTCCTTCGACGAAGGGTGGTTGGGAGACCCTGACACCACGGTTTTTCTATTGACCTGCCAAGATGATGAGGTTCTCCTCAGTGGCATGAGGCTGCAAAAGCGGCAACCGGACCACTTGTTGCCCATGGAACGTGCGGTTGGGGCTGACCACCCGGACGTGGGGGAGTTCTTGGACCGTCACCAGCCAGAGGGTTGCGGCGAATTCTGTGCCCTGTGGAGTCGTCGGGAGACCGCTATGGCGGGTATCGGTATGTTGCCGATGGCTTGTGTGGGCTTGGGGTTGATGCCCCGTCTGGACATTCGCCATGGTTATGCCTTCATGGGGGTCAACATGCGCGCCATTCAGCGCGAATTGGGCTTTACCATTCTGGAGGACCTCGGGGAGGAAGGCCAGTTTGCCTACCCCGCTCCGCCGATTCGGTCGGAAATCGGTCACTTCCAATACCCGGAGAGCATTGACGCCGCTGCCGAGGATGTGCAGCAAATTGTGCGCCAGACAGCAGAGGAACCGAGTCATGTCCATCGGGTCGATGGGCGGTTCCACACCATTGAATACCGCATAGAAAACCACCTCGCTTGATGCCGATGTGCCCGCCATACGGACGGGTGCGTATGCTTCGGGTGCTTTTTTGCCTGATGCTCCCGTTGTGGGCAGGCTGTGGTGGCGGGGAATCTGTTACCGTCGATGCGTTGCGACTCGAAGCTTTTGAGGACGCGACCAGAATGCTCAGGCCGGAGCAGGTTCATCTTCAAAGGGCGAGTCTGAAGGGACTGGATGGGGAACGTCCCAACTTGGGATCGTCTTCGAGTGCTTGGTGGATTCGAGTATCGGGTTGGCAGGGCGCGCCGAGGAATGCCCGGATCGTGCTGGACAATCCCACATTGGACTCCATCGATGTCTTTGTTTTGGACGGTCCGCGCGTACTCGCGAATGCGACGTCGGGTGCGGCATTGGGCCGGGAAAAGGACCTGATTCCGACGTTTGAGATTCCCCTCAACACGGCGCATGAGCTGTGGTTTCGGGTGCGCAGTACCAAGCCGGTGTTGCTGCCATTTTCATTGACACGTGTGGACAAGGCCGAGGTCATCAGGGAAAGGCGGGACTTGGCGGTGGCCCTGTATACAGGGATGGTTCTGGCCATTTTGATTTACAACAGTTTCCTCGCCTTCAGCACGGGTCAGCGGACTTACTTCAGCTACATCTTCGTGGTGCTCACGGTGGGACTTGTTCAATGGGGGTTCAATGGGTACGACCGACTGCTTTGGGGCGATGTGCCTTGGATGGCGGTCAATGGACTCACGGTGACGGGCGCCTTCAGTGGGCTTTCCGCCTTGATGTTTGCTCGTCACTTCCTGGAGGTCCGGCGCTACACTCCGGGCTGGAATCGGCTCATTCAGATTTTGCTGGGGGTCTACACTGCGGCACTGGGAGCGGCTTTGATTGGCCGTCCGATGCTGGCGTACAATTTGGTCAATCTAGGGGCCCTCTCTGCCCCCGCAATGCTGATACTGTCCATCGTGAGCTGGCGCCGCGGCAGCCCTTCTGCACCTTGGTATTTTGTGGCGTGGCTCATTTTCCTTGTGGCCGTGACCATGCAGGCTTTGCGAGACTTTGGGGTGTTGCCGTCAACGCAGATGACCGCGACCTTCCTGCCGATCGGGACGGTGCTCGAAATGCTCTTGTTGAGTTTTGCGCTCGGCAATCGCATTAACCAGCTCAAGCGGTCCAGCGACGAGGCCAATGCCAAGGCCCTCGCGGCCTCGCTGGAAAACGAACGCATTGTAAAGGAGCAGAATGCAGAACTGGAAGCGCGGGTGCGGCAACGGACCGAGGCTCTGGCTGCCGCCAATGGCGAGTTGTCAGCGGCTCTGGAGGACTTGAAGGGCGCCCAAGACCAGTTGATTCAGACGGAGAAGCTGGCCTCATTGGGTCAGATGACAGCCGGCATAGCGCATGAGTTGAACAACCCCATCAACTACGTCCAGTCCAACGCGACCTCCCTCAACCGGGACATGGAAGAGCTCATTGAGATCATTGAGGCACACGCTGCGGCCCTGGCCGCCTTGGCCGAAGGAGCTCCGGGGGCGGCCGATATGGTGGAACGTGCGAGGGACCGTGCCCGACAGTTGGATTTGCAGTTCCTCATGGAGGAGAGTCGTCAGTTGATCAAGGGCATTCTCGAGGGTGCCGATCGCACGGCTCGGATCGTCGGGGGATTGCGCGTTTTCGGTCGAATGGATGGGGACGAGTTGGTTGAGGCATCCCTTCAGGACCTCCTCGAGGCATCCATCACCGTTCTGGGCAACAGGGCACGGAGCAGGGCCCGCATCGAGGTGAATTTTGAGGAGGGGACTCCGGCGTTGTGGTGTCAGAGCGGAAAGTTGAGCCAGGTATTCATGAACATCGTAGTCAATGCGGTGCAGGCCACGGAGTCGCGTTGGCCGGAAGCGGAGGATCGCCTCGTGTCGGTGCAGCTTACGGCCCTTTCTGACGGGGCCAATGCGGGAGAGCCCACGTCGCTCGAGATACGCATAAGGGACAACGGAACGGGCATGGATGACACCACGCGGCAGCGCATTTTTGACCCTTTTTACACCACCAAAGATGTCGGCAAGGGCACCGGCCTGGGCTTGAGCATCGTGAAGGGCATCCTGGACGATCACGGTGCCGTCATCCGAGTGGAAAGCGCTTTGGACAAGGGTACCTGTTTCATTCTGACCTTCCCTCTCCACGCATCGGGATCCAAAGCCTCCAAGGTGGCCTGATTGCGATGCTGGAACCCCATTGACATGGCAGACGATATCATCCGCGTTCTCTACCTCGACGATGAGGAGCCCAATCTCTTCTCGTTCAAGGCGGCCTTTCGCCGCGAATTCGAGGTGCATACTTGCGACGAGCCGCACAAGGCGGTGCGCCTACTCGATGAGCACGAGTTCCATGTGGTCTTGAGTGACCAGCGGATGCCGCGCATCAGCGGGGTGGAGTTCTTCGAGTTGATCATGCCGGATCACCCGGACATCAGTCGGATTTTGGTCACGGGCTATGCCGACACGGATGCCGTGGTCGACGCGATCAACAAGGGACAAGTGTATCGTTTTGTATCCAAGCCGTGGAATGAGGAGGAGTTGCGCGGGGTCATCCGCAGCGGTTATGAATTGAACCGGTCACGCGTGCGCAGTGCCGCCCAAGGAACGGAGGTTCTGGCGACACTCGATGCTTTGGGCAAAGAGATCGACCGAATGGCGGGTGTTTTGTCGGATGGGGCGCCTGAGTCCGTGGCCCAGGTGACATCGGACCTGCGGAACATGAAATTGAAAATAGAGGAGGAACATCTGCGGTATGCGCGCTTCTTCTCTCGTTTATCGCGTTGAAATCCAATGAAGTGCAAAGAGACGTTTCCTACAATCCATGGCCCTTTCTCGTCATAAATTAAATGGGTATGCCGAGCCAACGTGAATTCTGGTTGGTCGATGATAACGAAATCGACCGGGTTGTCAATGGGCGCCTCATTGAGGCCGCTTTTGGCGATGTGGTCAAGAAATTCAAGGACGGGCCGACGTTTCTTCAGGAACTCTCTCAAGACTCAGGAGTAGATGAGGACGATTTGCGCGAAGGCTCGGCCTTGGCTGAGCACGGGATCGTGGTGTTGCTCGACATCAAGATGCCCGGAGTGGATGGTTTCGGTGTGCTCGAGCGCCTTGAGATGTACCCCTCCACGGCATTGGAGAAGATGACGGTATTCATGCTCAGTGCCACCCTCGATCCAGAGGAATTGCGCCGTGCCGAAGGCCATCCCATTGTGGAGGCCCTTTTGCCCAAACCCCTCGACATCCACCAGCTCCGCGGCTGGATGGAACAAGTGGGCCGCTGATGTACTCCCTCAGAGGTACTTGAAGTCCTCCCCGACTTCGATGTTCTGCAGCGTTTCGTAGATGAGGCGGATGCAGTCCTCGACGTCCTGCTTGTGCACCATTTCCACCGTGGTGTGCATGTAGCGCAGGGGCAGCGAGATCAACGCGCTCGGTACGCCGGCATTGGAGTAGGCAAAGGCGTCGGTGTCGGTGCCGGTGAAACGGCTGGCGGCCATGCGCTGCAAGGGGATCTTGTTGCTGTCGGCGGTGTCGATGATGCGCTGCAGCAGGTTGTTCTGGACCGCCGGGCCGTAGGTGACACCGGGTCCCTTGCCCGCTGCCACATCGCCCTGCTCGATCTTGTTCATCATGGGCGTCTGCGTGCAGTGCGTCACGTCCGTCACGATCGCCACATCGGGCTGAATGCGCTCGGCGATCATTTGAGCGCCGCGCAAGCCGATTTCCTCTTGAACGCTGTTGGTGATGTAGAGGCCGAAGGGCAGTTTGACCTTGTTCTCCTTCAGGAGACGGGCCACCTCGGCGATCATGAAGCCGCCGGCGCGGTTGTCCAGCGCGCGTCCCACGTACCACTGCTTGTTGAGCAGCATGTAAGTGTCCTCATAGGTCACCACACAGCCCACATGGATGCCCATCTTCTCGACTTCGGCCTTGTCCTTGGCGCCGACGTCCAGGAAGATGTTCTTCATGGTAGGGGCGGCTTCCTTTCCCGCGGTGCGGGTGTGGATGGCGGGCCAACCGAAGACCGCTTTTACTATGCCCTTCTGGGTGTGAATGTCTACGCGCTTGGAGGGGGCGATCTGGTGGTCGCTTCCGCCGTTGCGGCGCAGGTAGATGAAGCCGTCGTTCGTGATGTAGTGCACGAACCAGCTGATCTCATCGGCATGCGCCTCGATGACCACCTTGTACTCGGCCTTGGGATTGATCACACCGACGACCGTGCCGTACGTGTCCACGATGTGCTCGTCGATGTAGGGCTTCACGTAGTCCAACCACATCTTCTGTCCGGCGCTTTCAAAACCGGTGGGAGAGGGGTTGTTCAGGTAGTTCTCGAGGAATTTCTCCGAGGCGGGGGTGATGATCTTTTTCTTGGCCATGGCGACGGCGAATTTAGTCGAACGGCGCATGCAACGCTTCAGTGGTTTCGATGCATGATGATGTGCAGGGACTACAGGGACCGATTGAGAACATGAGTGGGCAGATTCGGCATATTGGTTTTTTTTGTAGGAAAATTCCTACCTACTTTAGGAGTGGTGTTGGTTGAGCGGTGAAAGGCCCGCCCAAACGCCCAGTTTTTTAGCTGCAGATCATTGAGATATGCAGTGGTTTCTTCGCGAAGAAGCGGTCCGATCCCGACGGGGATGGATCGCTTCGCTCGTTTAGATTCCCCGCTGATTCTGCCGCGCCTCAGTGAATACGTACAGCAAGAGGTGGGTCTTCTTTTTGGTGTTCAGCTCGGATGGCCCGGTGTAGATGTATCGGACCTTCAGCTCGGGGTGGTCCGCCATGAAGGTGTTGACGGTGGTTTCCCAAACGCGCTTGTCGGCCAGAAAGGGGAAGTCGAATTTGTAAACTCCCTCCACGACTTCTTCGCCGGCGACGGGCTCTGAAGCCTGCGCAAACGTGGCTTCCGAGAAATTCCAAATCGACGCGGCGGTCAACGCGGTGAGAACACCTCCGGAGATGAGCACGCGACGCCCCGCGGAGGTCGGTGACCAGGAAACGGAACCGATTTCGGCTGGTGGTGTGTGTTTGAACGCCATCCATGAAGCGATGAGTACCAACCAGAACAGGCCGTGCTCCAGCAGCTGGAAGCGATCACCGAAGACTTGGTCCGCAATGGAGAAAAGGCTGAACAGTGCCACGGAAGAGAGGATGGCGCGGAAGAACCAGGTATCAGTCAGGGTTTCGTCGTCCTTTCGGAGACTCAGCAATGCCGTGAGATAAAGGGCGAAGTTGACGGCCTCCAGACCCGAAACACCGGCGAGGGCGAACGTGGCGAAAAGCGGATCTTTGAGCCCCAGCGAGGCAAAGAATTTGATGAACAGGGCAAAGAAGTCTTTGCCTACCCATAGGAACTGGACGTCGGGAATCACCTTGTCGACGACGCTTAACCCCCAGAAGAAGGTCCAGAAAATGAGGATGGCGGAGCGGAGAAGAGCGCGTTCGGTCATGGCTTGTCCTCTGTGATGATGTAAAAGACCAGGGCGTCTGCTTTCTTCAGCCGCAGTGGGTTCGGAACCGTGTAGATGTGTTGGATGGCTTCCTTTGGATGGGCTGCCTTGAACTCGGCCAGGGTGTTTTCAAAGACCGTGCTGCCCCCAAGAAAAGGAAAGGCCACCTTGTAAAGGTGATCGCCCACGGGTTCTGCCGAAACGGCTGCACTTCGCAGGGGGAAGTCTGACGTGTTGTTCCGGAAGATGGCGGTAGCGGTGACCGCGACGAGAACGGCGGCGATGGCACCGGTCATGCCAAAGCGCATCTGGGGAGCGCGCGACGGGGTGGAAGGGGAAGGCGTCTTTTGAGCAGGGCTTGCTGCGGGCTTCATTCGGATGAAGATCAGCCACGATGCCAGCGAGATGAACCAGAACAACGTGTGCTCGAGCAGTTCGAATCGGTCGCCAAACCAGTGGTCGCCAATGGAAAAGAAAGTGAAGGTGCCCAGGGTAAGGAGCGTGCCGAAAAAGGACCATCGCCGGGCACTGGCGTGGTGGCCTTTCCATTCCGCTCCCAGCGCTGCCGCGAAACAGACAAAGGCAAAGGCTTCGAGGGCACCGGCAAAAGCGAGTGCTGCATTGGCGACATGCGGTGAATCCAGTCCTACGGAATCAAAGTACTTCTGGAATTGAGCAAACCGATCGCGACCGACCCAGAGGAAGTGCGCGCCTCCTACCACTTTGTCGATCAGATTGAACAGCCAGAACAGGGTCCAATAGGCCAGGATGGCATATCGGACGAGGACGGAGGTGGGCAGCGGCTTCAGCATGGGTTGAGGTTCAAGCTAGTTCGATATGGAGCGCTTCAAAGGCATGGACGGGCGGGTTCTACCCAACGGAACGTGAGCGAAATTGAGCCCATGAGCGATTCCAATGAGAAACCGATTTTGGTGGTGCTGTCCGGAGCGGGAATCAGCCGGGAAAGTGGGCTGAAGACTTTTCGTGATGGCGATGGCTTGTGGGAAGGGCATGATGTGATGAAGGTGGCCACCCCTGAGGCATGGAGGGCGGACCCCGAGCTCGTGCTGGAGTTCTACAACCAGCGCCGCCGCCAATTGGACGAGGTGGAGCCCAATGCGGCGCACAGGACATTGGCCCAACTGGAGGATGTCTTCGATGTCAGGATCGTCACGCAAAATGTGGATGACCTGCATGAGCGCGCCGGCAGCACACAGGTATTGCACCTGCATGGGCAGCTGCGCGTGGTGCGCCCCGAAGACGATCCCGGTTTGGTGCCCGATGAGTGGGTCACGGTGGGTGGTCCGGAATGGCCGGGACCCGATATTCTCCTGGGCGACACGGACGATCGCGGCGTGCAGTTGCGGCCGCATGTGGTGTGGTTCGGTGAGGCGGTGCCCATGATTGAGGAGGCCGCAGAGACCGTGGCACAGGCCGATGTATTGCTCTTGGTGGGCACCTCCATGCAGGTCTACCCGGCGGCGGGCTTGGTGCATTTTGCCCCCTCAGGGTGTCGGGTCGCCATGGTCAATCCCGATCCGGAATCGATTCGCGGATTTGAGTCGGTGGTTCACGATTTCATCGCTGCACCGGCCTCAGAAGGAGTCGCCCAATGGGCGGATCGATTGCGGCAGGAAAGGGGCTGAATTCAAGGGTATTCCTTCGTAACCTGCAGGATGCGCAAACTGGGACTCGGTGCGGGCACGGCTCTGGTGACGGGCAACATGATCGGTTCGGGCATCTTCCTGCTGCCTGCCGGGCTTGCGGTGTATGGCCGGCTGGGCTTGCTGGGGTGGTGTTGCGCTTCGGTGGGGGCAGTGCTGCTCGCGGCCGTCTTCCGTCGCCTTGCCACGCTGCAGCCTGAGGCTCCGGGTGGCCCTTATGCCTATGTGAGGCGCGCCTTTGGTGACCTTCCCGGTTTTGCCGTGGCGTGGGGATACTGGGTGTCCATCTGGTGCACCAATGCGGCCATTGCGGTGGCGTGTGTGGGCTACCTCGGTGTCTTCTTCCCGGCCTTGGCTACCCATCCGATGATGGCGGCTTCGGCTGGTGTGGGCCTCATTGTGTTGTGC
>JBDQOI010000033.1:0-25253 GCA_040261275.1 Flavobacteriales bacterium
GCCAATGTCACCCCCGTCGCCCCCCTTACCAAAATTGGTGAAGCTCTGACCTCCTTGACCACCGTTGCCTCCAGGCCCTGCATTACCTCCGTTTCCTCCCTGAGCGGAACAACCCGTGAAGGTGCAATTCTCGAAAATGGAACTCGACCCCACCCAATTGGAAACGCCACCGCCGGCTCCCAAGGCTCCGCCACCACCACCACCGCCATTGCCTCCGTTGTTTCCAATGGCGGTGCAGTCGATGAATAGACAGCCATAGGCCTCGAAATGACCGCGGTTATGGATGCCTCCTCCAAATCCAATGCCCGTGGCACAATCGCGAATGACCACGCGGGTCAGCGTCAAATCGTCGCAATTCGTCTCCATCGCTCCCCCCGGGTCATTTCCGTCAAATCCCCCGCGCAACTCCAAGTCCTGCAAGGTGAACGAAACCAAACCATCTCCTAGGTCCAAGAAGCGGGAATTTCCTGCAGCGTCAATGACGGTCGTCCGGGCGCCTCCGCCCTCCACCGTGATTTCTCCGGCATTCAAATACAGCTCCCCCATGGTCCATTCATAACTGGATCCGGGGACCTCCGGCAACTCAATCAACGCAGGAGCGCCGGCGCTCGCGGCCGTTTGGAGCGCCGCCCGAAAAGTGCACTGACCTGTTCCATCGTCACAAATCCCATCGGCCGGATTGGGGTCAACACCATCTGAAGTCGTGTTGACAATCTGAGCAGAGAGGTGACCAACAGTAGATAGGCCAAAACAAAACCAAGTGGCAAAAACAAGGTAGAATCTCATCGGGGTTGGCACGGTTGCAAAGTACGAACCACACGACCGGGAAAAAGGTTGTAACCCTTCTGGATTTATCAGAGTATTCAGGTGAAAATTCAAGGCTTCAATCCACAGTACAATGTGTTCCATAACCGCACTGCTCAATCGCCAAAATTCAGGAGCTCCCGACCGACAAAAGGTTTTGGAAGCCTCTCTTTGCCAGAGACATCGGGGACCGGACTGGTCGGGAATCCGCGAACACGATGGCGCCATCATTGCCCATGAACGGCTGGCCATTGTTGACGTTCTCAGCGGAGCTCAACCCATGGTAGACGTGGACAAGGGTACCATTCTCGCCGTCAACGGAGAGATCTACAATCATTTGGCCATCCGCAGTTCCAACGAGGCAGAGGGCTATGCATTCCAATCCGGCAGCGACTGCGAGGTCATCTTGGCCCTCTACCGCAATGTGGGCAATCGTCTGGTCGAACACCTTTCCGGGATGTATGCTTTCGTTTTGTACGACCCGAAAAATGACCACTGGCTGATCGCCCGTGACCCCATCGGCATCATCCCGCTTTACTTCGGCACAGACGGAGAAGGACAACTGTGGGTGGCTTCAGAAATGAAGGCCCTCACTGCGGTTTGCGATGATGTCCGCCTCTTCCCTCCGGGCCACGTGTGGGAGAAGGGACAGGAAATTCCGGTACGCTTCTATGAGCGGGATTGGATGGAAGGAGAATTGCCCAGCCGTCCTTACGAACCCACAGAGCTGCGGGATGCCCTGAGCGAATCCGTGCGGAAGCACCTGATGGGTGACGTGCCCTATGGGTTGCTCATTTCTGGAGGACTGGACAGCTCGGTAATTGCCGCTATCGCCATGCGCCATGCCGCGCGAAGGGTGGACGATGATGGGAATTCAGAAGCCTGGTGGCCGCGCGTTCACAGCTTTTCCATCGGGCTTGAAGGATCTCCGGATTTGGCTGCAGCCCAGGAGGTCGCGGAGGCCATTGGCACCGTGCACCATGGATTGACTTTTACCATTCAAGAGGGCATCGATTCCCTTTCCGAAGTGATCCGCCACATCGAGACGTACGACGTCACCACCATCAGGGCCTCCACCCCGATGTTCCTGATGGCGAGGAAAATCAAGGCGATGGGCATTAAAATGGTACTGAGCGGTGAAGGTGCGGATGAGCTGTTCGGAGGGTACCTCTACTTTCACATGGCGCCAGATGCCCGAGAATTCCATGAGGAAACCGTCCGAAAGGTGATGGGCCTGCACCAATACGATTGCGCCCGAGCGAACAAGAGCATGATGGCATGGGGCATCGAAGCCCGTGTACCCTTCCTGGACCGGGAGTTCATCGACTATGCCATGTCCTTAGAGCCCAAGGAGAAAATGGGGGGTCAAGGCAAATTGGAGAAGGCGGCGATTCGCCGTGCCTTTGAAGGGTATATCCCCGATGGCATACTCTACCGGCAAAAGGAACAATTCAGCGACGGTGTGGGCTACGGATGGATCGATGGACTGAAGGATATTGCAGAGGCGGAGGTCACCGATGGTGAAATGGAACGGGCAGCGGTCCGTTTCCCCATTCACCCGCCGGCCACGAAGGAAGGATATTATTACCGCCGCATATTCGAAGAGCACTTCCCTTCGGCCGCCGCCGCCGCCACCGTCCCGGGTGGCAAGAGTGTGGCTTGCAGCACGGAAAAAGCCTTGGAATGGGATGCGCGACTGAAGAACAACATCGACCCCAGTGGGAGGGCCGTTGGGGGGATTCACAATGACGCATACGACGGTTGATTGCCTTCCTTTTTGGACGTCAGGCACCGATTACTGCCTTTTCGGCACTGCAATCTGTCATTGACCTTGTTCTTCCGGACAGAATACGTATCCTTCAGGATGCGAATTAGTTACCGTCACGAAACCAGCACAGGGGCGGTTTACACCCTCGAACAAAAAGGGAATTTGCTTCATGTCCAAAGTCGCATCCCCCAACTGGAATTGAGGTGGAACGATGACCGCTGGAAACCCGAAAGGAATTGGTACGATCGAACCTATGTGTTTCCCATAGAGGTTGGCTTGGATGAATTCCTCGCCCGCAATCTGCCTCACTTGAACGGTTGCAGCATACAAGCTTTCATGAGAGGCAAGGATCAACAACACAGAGGGCACTCCAAGTTCACAGGCAAATGGTTCAATTTCCAGTCTACTGGAAACATGCCCTCGTTGGACAGGGCGCACCGCAGCCTTTTGAAAACCACCGCCAATTACTACGGCGTAGAGTCTTTGTTTGGGTGATCCCACCCTCCGGACGAGGATTTAGTCCCTCGCCTTCAATTCCTTCGTGACGGAACCATCGCTCCATCGAATGAAGCTCAAAATTCCGGGTTCGGCATCCCGCCTATCCAGAGGGCGTCCTAAAATGTCCCAAACCTGAATCACTTCACGTACCGGGTTTGATTCGAGATCTGCATCCGCAACACTGGAAACCTCTTGAGAGAAGACCATGCGCCCCGGCGCGATGCCCGTAGGTGCGGCCCATGTCAATCCCTCATTGAAATCCCAGAGCTCCACATGTCCCGTGGAAGTGAAATCCGTCATCCCCAGGGCGACCCCGTGGGTTTCGGAAACCGCCATGGAGTATGCAGACATTCCGTTACCGCTCCAACCCTGGAGAGGATTGAGCGTCGTCCCGTCGGCCTTGCGGAAATCACCTTCCCCGTATACCTGGAACAGCACTCCATCTCCTTGCCATGCCGCCGCACCACAACCGGCAGTCACATCCGCTACAGGAACAGTCAAGGGCTCTCCCTCGGCCCATCGGCTGAGCGAAGTTCCATCGTATTGCTGAGCATTGACGGTGAGCACGCCACCTTCGGGAAGAGGGAACAGATGAACGGGGTTCAGCCCCTCCGGACCCAAATCCGCCTCTTCATATTGACCGGATGCCAAGTCCAGCCGTCCCACCAGACCGACCTCTTCGCCAAAGGCAAAAGCATTGTTGACGGCCACGTAAAGCGCCCCGTCCTCTGCAAAAACCCCCTCAGAAGCAAAGGCAGGACCCGCGATCCCATCGGCCTGCCAAGCTACCTCCCATGCCAGCGATTCTGCATTGAGCGCTACCAAGTATTCATCAAATACGACAGAAGCCCAAGTCAGCGGATCGTAGTCGCCTCTGCTGACGTACACGCGATCTCCATACTGAGCCAGTTTTCTTGCCCCTTGCAGTGCCTGTTGGGCCAGAACCTCACCGGTCCCCGCGTCCAACCGATACACCGTGTCTTCCGCCGAAACGAAAAGTGAAGCCCCATCATCGGCCAACAGCAAATCCGTGGCGTAGGCATGGCCTTCAAACGAACGCAATACCGTGAATTCTGGATTGACCACCCCCAAATCCACTGCACCCAAGGCCGGCGATTGAATGACTTCGCCTGAATAAAAGTCCTGGGCCCCTTCGCAGAGGACATACAACCGCTGCTGGGCCTCCATTTTCACTTGAAGACTCCACAAAAACAGAACGAAAAGGCCGCACTTGAAAGGCACCCGAAAGGATTTTTCAATCATACCGCGAAACTAATCTGCCCCAAGGGCAAAACAACCGTCAGGGTCCTAAAGCGTTATCTTTCAGAATGCGCGTTCGATTCCCATCGCTGCCTTGTGCGCTGATTGCCGGTTCCCTGCTGATTTCAGGGTGCCAACCTGATGACGTTCGATTTGAGGACAACCCGGTTCCTTACTACGATGGTGTGCCTACCGTAATCGTGGACGCATACCTCACTCGGGTGTTCATCGACCTCATCGGCAGAGAGCCCCTGACGGAGGAACTGACGGCAGAAAGGGAGGCCTTGAGGGCTGGGAATTTGGAATTGGACAGCCGCCTGGAACTGGTCCAACGCCTGATGGGTTCGGACCCCCAATATCTCCCGCATTACCAGAGGAAACTCTCAAATGACCTCAGTGCACGTTTTCTCGATGGCGCAAGCTGGGAGTCTATGGTGGGAGAAGTGCAGTTTCTGCGGGGCTTGGCCACACAGGACTCACTCCAAGGCAATACGGCTGGATATGTCCATTTCACAGACCTCGCCAATCGCATGGAGGCAGCATTGGACGGGGTCGAAGAATGGGGGAACGATGAAATCTCATGGAGGGAAGTGAGCCAACGGTATTGCTACAACACCTTTTATGATGACCTCAACATGAACAGCTTCAACTTCATCCACGCCACTTTTGATGATTTGTTCGGTCGCAATCCCACGGAAGCTGAATTCGAACAGGCCTATACCGCTGTGGAATACAGCAGTCCCGCCGTCCTCATGGGAACGGGCATCTCCAACAAGGAGGAGTTTTTGACTGCGTTGGTTCAAGATGGAGAATTCGATGAAGGCGCGATCCGATGGTGGGGGGAGCATTTGCTCATTCGGCCCATCACAACGGCGGAAGTCTCCGCATGGCGCACCGTTGTGGGACCTGCCGTTGACATCCAAGCCCTGCAGAGGATCCTGATCACAAGTGACGAATACGCTGATTTCGAATGATGTCCCGAGCCTACGTCCCCAGCCTGACCATTTTGGCCGCCGTGTTCTTTTGGGTCGGTTGTGCGGCTGATCCGGACATCACTTATGGACTTCAGCCGCTCACCATTGAATCCGACCTGGCGAACAAGGACAGGGTAAAAACCGTGGACCAGTGGATTTCCATCCTCCACGCCGACCTCTTCGGAACGGCATTGGGGACTGCTGAACTCTATGAAATCAAACAGGCATTCCAAAGTGTGGGGGACCAAGAGATCGCGCGCGAAATGCTCATCTCCAACTTCATGCAGCAACCCGGCGTTTTCCTGCCGGATGTCACCGAAATGAATACCCAGACCGATGCTTTCATCGACGCCACCTACACGCGCTTCCTCGTTCGCCCCCCCACCGAAGCAGAGAAAACCTGGATGCGTCAGTACATCGGTTCCAACCCCAACCTGACGCCCGAACTGGTCTACACCGCATTCGCCCTGTCCGACGAATACCTCCACTATTGACCCATGAAACGCCGCACATTTCTGAAAAAGAGCGGATGGGCCACCGCCGGAGCGGTCGCCCTTCCCCACTTGCTCCCCTCCGGTAGACTGTTTGCCGCCACGGGTCGGCGGACGGGACAGCACGTCGTCATGGTTGCCTTTGCCGGAGGAGTTCGGCTCCAAGAAAGCTACCTGCGCCGCTATGTGGATGACAGCCAAGGGGAGCCCTATCCGGGGAACATCATGTACAATCTTCTGTCCGGAGATGCGCCCATCGCCAAGATTGTCTACGGCACAGGTGTCGGTGGAGTGGACCCCATTCCCGCGCTGCTTCCCACGCCCCTTGAAAATCTAGGCACCACGTTCGCGGAGGTCAGTGCATTGAGCGCCGGGCACTTCGTAGGCATGAATTCCCTGGTGCAGGGAGCGACACCCGGAGGCCAGGGGTTGAAGCAACGCCCCTTGCGCCCGACCCTTTTCGAGTACCTCAGGCGGCACGGCGGCTACAAGGCGACCGAAACCTGGTTTGTGGGAAACGGTATCGGAGGTTCACTTCCCTTGCTCAACCACAGCGCCCATCCGGATTACGGGCCCACCTACGCGGGGAATTTCTTCGCCCCTACCGTCACCTTCACGGGGCAGGGCCAGTCGGCATTTTCAGGTTCCCAGATCTACCATCCTGAAAATGAACTCGATCCCATGCTGCGAATGAAGGCCTTTCTGGACCAGCAATTTGCGGCGGACGGAAGCGGTGGATTCGGAGGTGGATTGAACAATACGGACGAAGAAAAGGAAGACATCAAGGCGTTCATGAAGCTCATGTACGAGAAGGTCGACAGTGGATCTGTCCATCTTCCCCCTGTGACGGACAATGGGGATGCGGCCACTGTGGGATTCTCCTGTGAAGTCCTGTCTCATTTCAAGCCCGCCTTCACCCTGGTCAATCTCGGAGCGGTCGATTCCTGCCACTCGAACTTTTCATCCTACCTCTCTGCTTTGCATCGCGCCGACCACGCTGTGGGTCACCTCTGGAGTCACATCCAGTCCATTCCTGAAATGGCGGGAAACACCACCCTCATCGTCACCCCGGAATGCGGCCGCAACCTGCAACCCAACAATATTCTGGATGAAAACGATTGGAGGTCCTACGACCACAGCGACGAAAACAGCATGCGCATTTTCAGCCTCATGGCCGGCCCCAATGTGCCACAAGGGCTGACCATAGGAGGAGAAGACAATCCTGTGGGCCTCGTAACAGACAGCATGATGACCGTTTGTGACATTCTGGGTGTCATGCCGGAAGTTCAGGCAGCGGGCATGGTCCATCCCGGCACAGACAGCCTATTCAATCGAATCTGATGCTGTACAGGATTCCATTTCGCGCCTGGAATGCCCTCATCCTGCTCGGAGGCGCAATGGTCCTGTTCGGGTGTCGGCCCGACACGCCCCCCAACCCTTACGATGGACTGGAGCCCCCATTGGAGTCGGTTGACCTGCTGGTACCCGACCTGCCTCCTGACAATTTCGCATGGATCCACCAACAGGTCTTCGCTCCGACCTGTGCAAACAGCGGATGCCACGACGGCACTTTCGAACCCGATTTCAGAACTGTAGGTTCCTCCTGGAACACCTTGGTCAACCACCCCGTGATCGCGAACGATGCCAACTTGTCGTTTTCCCGAAGGGTCGTTCCTGGCAGCATCGACGCCTCTTTCCTTCACGAGAGGTTGACCACCGAAATCCCCAACACATCGGGGATGATGCCCCTGGAGGTGGACGACGATAGCGATTACAACGAGCGAAGGGAAGAATACATTGCAGCCATCGCGGCATGGATCGCCGCGGGAGCACCGGATGTCAATGGAAATATCGCCCCTTCAAATGGCAGTTCCCTCCCTCCGCAAATTCATGGCTTTGCTGCATTTCCAGCGGATGGAAGCACGACCCCCTACCCCCGGGCTGAAGGACTCGGCATACAGCCCGTGCTGGTGGACGCCGCCCCCATCCTGATTTTTGCCGCCATCACAGACGATCTATTGCCGGTAACCCAATTGACCTGTCATTGGGCGTTGGGGGTCGATTTGGCGGATGCCGAGAATGCATCGGACGGGGGAACCTTCCAAGGTGCACCTTTCTCCTTCGAGGCTGCCAGTTTTTCAGGGAGCACGGAATCCTACAATCTCAGCGCTGAATTGGACTTAACCGGCGCCGCACCCGGATCGGAATGGACCCTCCAGTTGCGCGCCTTTGATGGAGATTCGGAATCCCGTGCGCCCTCCTCCACATCTCCTGACTACATCGAATTGCTCTATCGCCTTCGCATCGCGCCATGACCATGAACCACACGTCCCGTTTGCATTCCCATGCGCGGCCACTTGCCGTGTGCGGAGCGGCTCTGGTCACCTTGGCCCATTTGGTGGGGTGTCAACCTGAGACCGTGGATCCGGTCGAACCCGAGCTGGAATGGGTGAACATCAATTCCACGGCGTTCGAATCGGCCCAGACCCCCGTCGTGGTGACTTTGGCCTACCGGGACCACCAGGGTGACCTGGGGTGGGAGGACCCGGATCGGCATGCCCTTGAGGTGCAAGACGACAGGTTGGAAGCGCCCGATACCTATCACATTCCACCCTTGACGCCCGATGAGATGGAATTGGACATTGACGGCACTTTCGTGGTGCATTTGCCTCCGCTTTTCTTGTTGGGAAACGGGGGTGATGAGATGACCCGGCTCACCTTTCGGATCACGGACCGGGCGGGTCATGCCTCCAATGTCGTCCAGTCCCCCTTGCTGCTCATCACCGATACGCTGTGAGACCCATTCGCCATAGGTTCATATTGGCCATGGCGACCTGTGCGATGGCCCTGTCGTTATGCGCCCAGACCGAACCGTACTTGATGTCCGACACCACGGTGACGGACTGTCAGGGGGAGCTGACTGATACCGGGGGGCCCAATGGCCCCTATGGCAACAATGAAAATCTCATCTTCACCGTGGACGCGGACGCTCCACTGGAAGTGAGTTTCCAAGGCAGCATTGAAATTGAACCGGCCGCACCCGGAGGAGCCTTCCTCTTCGATTACCTCGTCTTGTATGACGGTCCGGATATTGGGTCCCCCGTTTTGGACACCCTGTATGGAACTGTAGACAGTCCCCCTTCCTATGCCACGGTGGGCGCTCTCACCGTCCAATTTGTTTCGGATGCCAGTGCCCAACCCCAGGGCTTCCACCTCAATTGGTCGGCCAATCCCCCTCCACCCGCGCTCCCCGTTTCCAACCTCGATGCACCTGGATCCTGCCCATTCAGTGCATTGGAATGGTCATTCACGCCCGCCATCGAATGCGACCTGATCGATTGGTCCAGCCTTACCATCTCCGCGGGCAATGGCCAGAATTGGATGGTGGACACAGCGGCAGCAAACCTCATCAGCTGCGGCAGTGGCTTCGCCGCGCAACTCATTCTCCCCCTCGAGGATGGTTTTCAGATCGAGGGCAATTGCGACATCATGGCCACCCTTTCATTGGGACTGAGGGATGCTTGTGATTCGGTTTGGATCGAGACCGTTTCTGCCGAATGGAGCGCCACTGGTTGTGGCGCGGCACCCGATCTGTTTGCGGAAAGTGACACCCTGTGCACAGGGGGGTGCACCGTGTTGCACGCCATCCCACGGGGATGTGACAGCACCGTTGTCATCTGGTCGGGAAGCGACGGCACCTCATATACAGGCCTCGGACCTTGGGAAGTCTGCCCGTCCTCCACCACAACGTACAGCGCAACGGCCACGGAATCTCCTTCGGGGTTATCCGGGTCCACCACCGTGGACATCACCGTCATCGACCTCGGCGCCTGGGTGGAAGACACCACTTTGTGTCCGGATGAGGTCCTTCTCCTGCCCAGTTCAGACATTGCAGGTCAATGGACGGGTGCGGGGGTAAGCACTGACCCGCCTTGGTTTTTCGACGCGAGCGAGAGCGGCGCGGGCATCCACCTCTTGGAATTCACGGCCACGGGATCCGCCGCTTGCTCTTCCACAACAGAAGTTGAAGTGGTAGACATTCAGGCCCCTTCCGACCTCGCCACTTGCCCCGGTTCCCTCCCCTTCGATCTGCCCTCAACCGGGGGCAGCTGGTCCGGTCCTGGCATTGTGGAAGGGACCTTTGATCCACTGGTTGCCGACTCGACTTTTGGTCCTGGACCTTACACCGTTCTTCTGGAATGGTCCGGTTGCACAGCCCAAACCCAAATCCACGTGGAGCCGCTCGCCGCCGACATTGAAATTGGAACGGTGTGTGCGTCCGATGGGCCCATTCCCCTGCCCATGGAGCCACCCGGTGGCGCTTGGTCCGGGACGGGGTGGGACGATGCCTCCGGAATGTGGGTCCCGGAAGAAGCAGGACTAGGGCCCTTTTCGCTGACCTACACCATGGAAGGCTGTGCTCGCGACGCTTTCGGGGTCGTCCTTCCCATCGAAGCAGGGCCCTCACAAACGTCCTGCCCTGAGCAACTGCCCTTCATCCCGTTCGCCAATTTCATCCCACCTGGCGGCAACTGGTCGGGTCCAGGCATCACCACCGTCGGCTTGAGTTCAGGAGAGTACGACCCTTCACTTGTTCCAGACGCCCAATGGAATGCCCTGGTCTACTCCGCCCCCAACGGATGCAGCGATACGTTGTGGATGTACAACCGACAGACCGCCATTTCACCTCAAGTGATACACGCATGTGCAGGAGACACGGACAACCTCATCGGCGAGGGAGGGGCTGAGGCCAGCCCCTGGTGTGGCACCTGGGAATCCGAGGACACAGGAACCGTCGAAGATGAGGGCGATTGCCTTTGGTCCGCCTATGCCACAGCCTTTGAAATCGGATCCAACCTTCTGACATACAGCGTAAATGGGTGCAGTGACACGCTGGAAGTCATCGTATATCCTGACACCCTTCCCCTGGAAGACTGGAGCGCCTGCATATCCGAACCGGACACCGCATTGCCCCTGCTTCCTACCGGTACGCAGTGGAACGGGAATGGAATCCAGTACACGTCGACGTCTTCCTGGCAATGGAGCGCATCGGTCGCCGGGGCGGGGTCCCATCCCTTGATCTGGACGACCCCTGCCGGTTGTACCGACACCATTGAAGCGTTTGTAGAAATCCCACCGACTTGGTCCGCCCCCTTCGATGACGATGTTTTTTGCGCAAACAGCACATTGCTTCTGCCCCCCGGTCCCATCTCCAACGGGAACGGCCCGTCGCCTTCCCAGGAGAATTGGAGTTTGGACGCTGCCCCCTGGCCCCCCAATGTGACATCCGCCCAATTGGGCAGCGGCACCCATTCGGCTGAGCTCCTATGGACTGGCAATGTCTGCACCATATCCGCGTCATGGCCTTTCGAAGTATTGGCTCCCATTCATGTGGATTTGAGCGCTGGGGACCTCACCCTGTGCCCCGGCAGTGGCACCGAATCCACTGTGGGCCTTTCAGGGGGCTTGACGGCCGATGGTTTCGAGCTGGTCTGGTCAGACAATGGACCACCCTTGCTGGAGCGGACCTTGGTTCCCTCTGCCTCCAGCTGGTGGTGGGTCGAGGTAACGGACGGATGTTCCACCCCCGCCCGGGACAGTCTTTTCCTCACGTTGGTTGACCCCATCGACGCGGAGGCCCTCTTTGGCCCCTTGGATTGCCATGGCGCACCCGTAAATCTGCTGCTGGATGCCAACGCACCCGCTGGAGTGCAGCACGTCTTGGACGGTGACACCCTGGGATCTGGACCACTGACCTTGGTTCTTCCGGGGGGCTCCAATGCGGATTGGCTGCTCATCGACCCTGTGGAAGGATGCACGCTGGATACCGTCTTGAACGTTCCGAGTCATCCTGCACTGAATGCCGCCTTCACCCTCTACCCCGCTGCCGACTGCATCCCATGGGACGCGCAGCCCATCGGACTGATTGACCTTTCCCAAGGTGCCGATGCGGGCCAGTGGAATTGTGCCTTGACCCATGTCCCCCATGACAGCTCAGTTTCGGCCTTATCCCTGCCGTGGTCCTTGGGCACCAATCCTTCCCTGGAGCTTCCTGCACCCGGAATTTGGTCCGTCAGCCAAATCCTCACGCAATCCAACGGATGCGCGGACACCCTGGTCCAAAGCCTCTGCTTGCTGCCCCCCACCCAGCTTTGGCTTCCGGAGGCATTTTCCCCGAATGGGGACGGCACCAACGACGCATTGTTCCCCCGAGGCAGCGGTGTCAAGAGCTGGGAAATGACCGTGACCGACCAATGGGGCGTCAGCGTATGGCAGGAAGCCCACAGCGGATTCCCCCCCGGGAGCATCCTCGATGAAACCGATCCTTCTGGCAGCCCTGTCGGATGGGGCGGAGAAGAAAGAACCGGAGACCGCCCTGCACCCACCGGGGTCTATGCGGTCTCACTATCTGGGGTGACCGATGGTGGCCAGTCCATTCTGCTACAACAGTATATCCGGCTGATTCGATGAAGGGGAGCTGTCGCCATAGCCTTTGTCCCACCCCTCGCTGCCGGAGGCGGCCAGATGGACCCTTGCGGATATCGGCGCTGCACAAGTGGGCCTTGCTCTTCATCTCGGCAAGCTGTCTGACTCCCCTCGTGGGACAGGAAAGTCAAGCCCCCTGGTTGGGCGACCTCCCGGGACTTGAGCATCCTTCCGCATGGAGCATGGAGGATCAACCCATCGTGCTGGGAATGCAAAGGGCGCCCCGATGGAATGAGGCATTGAAGCCGATGGAGAGCGTATGGCTGGGCATCGGATGGCAGCCCTTCTCCGCCCGCTCCAGGGCAGGTTCGAGAAACAGCGGGGAAAGAATGGCTTTGGGACTGGTGTTGAAACAGGATCCACTGGCGACGGGCTGGAGCCAAACCGGAATCGACCTCTCGGCTTCCACCACAACACAGCTCTCGCGAAAATGGATCGGGGCCGCGGGTTTGGCCATCGGCGCATCGGCTTGGAGGCTCGACCCCAGCAACTGGAGCTGGAACGCCCAATACGGAGCACAGGGATACGACCCGAATGCCCCGACCGGCGAGTCCGCCATGGGCGAAACGACGGGCGGATGGAGATGGAACTCAGCGTTGAGCCTCTCTATTCAATCCAGCCGCGCGCGTGGAGCCAGGACCTTGCCCCAATGGCGCGCAGCAGCCACCCTTCGCCACATTGTGCCCGGCAAATCACCCCATCTTTCGCCGGTTCACGCCGACACCTTGAGGTGGCTCGGTCACTGGTGGCTGGAGTCCAGCGGAAAGTGGAATCGGGAACCGTTCTCATGGCGGGTGTGGCACCGGGGAGGTTGGCAAGGACAAAGCGCATTGGGCGAGTGGGGCGCATCCTTGGGCCGTGAATTGGGGCAATCCTCCCGGTTCACCAACTCACGAGTCGCCCACGTTGCGGAATGTGGCATCCTGATGCGCACCGAAGGCACTTGGCACGCTGTTTTGGGGTGGTCACGGGGCGGCATGCAATTCCGCATCGGTCCGGGGTGGACCTGGGGTCAACTGTGGCGCCCTCCACCCGGTTGGACCGTGGCCTTCACCTGGCGCCCCGATTTCGATTCCGGCCTGTCCCTTCATCGGTGACCCTCCAAAACTGAGAGAGGCGCCTCCTCATGGAAGCGCCCCCCAAGGCGAAGCAAAAAATGCGGTTTTGGTCATTCCGCTCCGCAGGATGAGTTGAAGAGCAGCAGGAGGTCCAGAAGGTCCTGGATCCCTACCGATCCATTGAAGTCAAAGTCCCAACAGATGGGGGCCACACAAGTGCCATCATCAAGGTTGGCCAATGGCTGATAGTTCTGCATTGTGGGATCGGTACAGCCCGTCCAGAAGCAGGAACCATCATCCAGTGTGGCACCGGGATCGAAGTTCACGGCATTGGAATAGGTACAACCCAAGTCTCCGCAGTCCGCTCCAGGCATGGCGCACGGTGCCACACCCAGTTCAATCGGCGTCAGCGGACTGAGCACACCACATCCACCGCCATCGGTGTTGTAGTACACGAGAAGGTCCGTGATTTCCAATGCACCAATCATGCCGTCACCATTGGAGTCGGGACAAGGCGGCGCATCCGAGCAACTGCCATCGTCCGCATTGGCGAACGTGGTGTAGTTCCGGTAGTAATCGACGGTGCATCCTTCAAAGAGACAGGATCCGTCATCGTACCCGGCGGCAGCGTCGTAGTTGGAAGCGGTCGGATAGGTACACCCGGGGCCACTCAGGCACGAGCCATCGTCATAGACGGCGTCCGGGTTGTAGTTCTCCGCTCCCTCCTGCGTGCATCCGCACTGTGAGAACAGACTGGAGGCCATGCCTTCCGAGGAGAAGCTGACCGTGGGACGGATGTCCACGTTGGGATTCCCTTCCAGGAAGAGCTGGAAGTTGATGGTTCCAAACACCTCTCCATCCGTAGTGAACTGTCCAATCAGCACTTCCAGGTTGTCTCCGGCAATTCCATTGGTCACATCGTTGGTCACGAACCAGGCACCGCCTGTCGCGTCATCGATGTCTATGCCACCGCCTGCAGAGAAGGCCGCCAGCCAATTTTGACCGGGGCTGCTCACGCCTTGTATTTCACCTTCACCGAGGGCGAGGTTGGGAATCTGGTCGATACCAATGGTGACCCAGCTGTCATAGGGCAGTGAAGGAATCACTCCGAACAAGAGAGGATTGATGGCAGAACCATAGTTCGAACCGATCGGATCCTGATACCACGAAGTGGTGGTGTTCAAGTTCAATGGCAATTCTCCGTTTCCGAATACACTGGACAACTTGTCCGCGGGGTGCTGCCCCGTAACATAGATGCGGTAGGTACTCATACCCGCCAAGTCTCCGGCCTCGTGTTGGGCGAGGCGCACCAGTTTCAAGCCATAGCCGGCACTGTCACTCTCGAAGGAGAGGGTATCAGGACCTGGAATGACTTCAGGCTCGTAACAGGAGCAGAATTCACAGCTTCCGTCATCTTCCGTGATGGTCGGACTGAAGTTGCACGCTGCCGGGTCGGTGCAACCCGCCACCTCATTTTCATCGCACACACCGTCGCCGTCCACATCGTTCAGACAGTCTCCGAAGCAATCCACCAGCGCACTGCCATAGATGTCCTCTGCGTAGACACAGCTTCCATCATCGGTGTTGTATCCGCCGCTGTAGTTGCAGGCGGCAGGATCTGTGCATCCATAGACCGCTATGGTCGTGCAGGAACCGTCGTCCACATTGGCAGCAGGATCGTACTGGGTGTAGGCCGGGTCGGTACATCCCTCGACCACCAGCACCGAACAGGAACCATCGTCCACATCGGCTTCAGGGTCGAATTCGATATAAGGGATCGGTACAACCGGGGTACAGGCAACTGCCATCCTCATCCGTCGCCGCAGCGTCGAAATTCACGGCAGCCTCGTCCATGCAACCGGGAACCTCATCCTCGTCGCATACGCCATCCCCGTCGATGTCATTCAGGCAAATGCCGTCACAATCCACATAATCAACGCCATATACGTCGGTGGGGTATTCGCAGATGTCGGCCGTATTCGCCTCCGGATTGTAGTTGCAAGCTTCCGTCTCAAGGCAGCCCAGCACCACAGGTGTCACACAGGAACCATCGTCGGTGTTGGCAGCCGCATCGAATTCGAGGAATCCGGCATCGGTGCACCCCAAAACAATGAGGGTGACACAAGAACCGTCATCGGTGTTGGCCAATGCGTTGAATTCCACGTAGGCGGGATCCATACAACCCAATACAACCGGTGTATTGCAGCTTCCATCGAAGGTGTTGGCCACCGGATCATACTCGAGGAAGTTCGGGTCCGTACAACCGAGGATGACTCCCGTGGCACAACTGCCGTCCTCCACGTTGGCATCGGGGTTGAATTCCGTGAAATTGGAGTCTGTGCAGCCCTCAACAATCAAGGTCACACAAGAGCCGTCATCGACATCTGCAGTGGGGTCATACTCCAGATAATTCGGGTCGAGACATCCTCCATACAGGCAGGAACCGTCATTGGTATTGGCCTGGGGGTTGTAGTTGGCAGCGGTAGGATCCGTGCAACCGGTGTAAACGCAGAATCCATTGTCCACGTTGGCGTCCGGGTCGTAATTGGCCGCTTCAGGATCCGTGCAACCGAAGTATTCACATGTACCACTCTCGTAGTTGGCGTTGGGGTCGTAATTGTCCGCCTCCGGGTCGGTGCAACCCAAGAAGAGACAGGTTCCATCGTCCACATTGGCAAAGTCATCGTAGTTGATGGCTCCGGGGTCCGTGCATCCCAGGTACTCACAGCTACCATCCTCGAGGTTGGCATCCGGATCGTAGTTGTCGGCGAAGCTGTCCGTACATCCCGGATAGGTGCAGGAACCATCGTCCACGTTGGCACCGGCATCGTAGTTGGACGCAGCCGGGTCCATGCAACCGAGGTACTCACAGGTGCCATCGTCGAAGTTGGCTCCGGCATCGTAGTTGTCCGCCACCTCATCCGTGCAACCGAAGTAGAGGCAAGTACCATCGTCTGTATTCGCCGCAGCCTCGTAATTGTTTGCGGCAGTGTCGGTGCAACCGTAATAGATACAAGACCCATCCTCGCTGTTGGCGCCGGCGTCGTAATTGTCCGCCACAGGGTCCGTACAGCCGTAGTAAATACAGGTGCCGTCATCGCTGTTGGCACCGGCGTCGAAGTTGTCGGCCAGCTCATCCGTACAGCCATAGTACAAGCAGGAACCGTCATCGCTGTTGGCACCGGCGTCGTAGTTGTCGGCCAGCTCATCCGTGCAGCCGAAGTACAGGCAAGAGCCATCATCGCTGTTGGCGCCCGCGTCGTAGTTGTCCGCCGCCGAATCCGTGCAGCCTGGGTAAATGCAGGAGCCGTCATCGAGGTTGGCGCCGGCATCGAAGTTGGATGCCTCCGTGTCGATGCAGCCTTCAATCAGGCAGGAACCATCGTCATCGGTGGCCTCTGCGTTGTAATTGACCGCAATCTCATCGGTACAACCGGCGATTTCGTCTTCATCACACACGCCATCACCGTCGGTATCATTCAGGCATTCTCCTGCGCAATCCAACCAGGTGACACCGTAGAGATCCTCCGGGTAGGAACAAGAGCCGTCGTCCTGGGTGGCTTCCGGGTCGAAATCACACGCCGTCTCATCGGTACAACCGAGGCAGCTCACGAAGTCGCAGCTTCCGTCGTCCTCGTTGGCACCGGCATCGTAGTTGCAGGCAGAGCTGTCGGTACACCCGAGGTAAATGCAGGAACCATCGTCGCTGTTGGCAACGGCATCGTAGTTGGAAGCCGCCTCATCCGTACAACCGGGGTACAGGCAGGATCCGTCGTCGGCGTTGGCCGTAGCATCGTAGTTCGCCGCCCCTGGATCGGTGCATCCGAGGTAGGTACAGTCGCCCGTATCGAACGTGGCATCGGGGTTGTAGTTGTCGGCCTCAGGGTCGAGACAGCCTGCAAAGAGACAGGTACCGTTGTCGATCGTGGCAAGGAAGTTGAAGTTCAACGCCGCCGGGTCGGTACAACCGTAAATGAGGCAGGAACCGTCATCATACGTGGCCGCCGGGTTGTAGTTGCTGGCGAAAGACAGCGTGCAGCCCCCGATCACGCAGGAACCGTCGTCGATGTTGGCGCTGGACTCGTAGTTGTCTGCCGCCGGGTTGGTACATCCCAGAACGATACAGGAACCGTTGTCGATCGTGGCTGAAGCCGAGTAGTTGATGGCCAGCGGGTTCATACATCCAGCGATGATGCAACTGCCATCGTCGATGACCGCATTCGAGGCGAAGTTCACCGCGAGGGGGTTCGTGCAACCGTATACCTGACACGTGTTGTCGTCCAACGTGGCCTCGGGGTTGAAGTTGACCGCTTCGGGATCCGTACAACCGAGGATGATGCAGCTTCCGTTGTCCACATCCGCCAGCGGGCTGTAGTTGATGGCCGCCGGGTTGGTACATCCGCCAAACGTGCAGCTTCCGTCCTCCACAGTGGCATCCGGGTTGTAGTTCGCTGCCGTGGTGTAGGTACATCCACTGATCACGCAGGACCCATCATCGAGGGTGGCGGAAGCATCGTAGTTGTCCGCGTCAGGGTTCGTGCAACCCGCGCAGGACAGGCTCTCACAAGAACCGTCGTCATCCGTGGCTCCAGCATCGTAGTTGCAGGCGGCACTGTCCGTACAACCGGCCACTTCGTCCTCATCACAAATGCCGTCTTCGTCCGCATCGTTGATGCAGGCTCCGGTGCAATCCACGTTGTCGGCGCCGAACAAGTCCACAGGGAAAGTGCAGCTTCCATCGTCGGCGTTGGCGGCCGGATCATAGTTGCATGCGCCCATCTGGGTACATCCGCCGTAAAGGCAAGAGCCGTCGTCGGTATTGGCATCTGCATCGAAGTTGTCAGCCGATGCATCGGTACACCCGAGGTATTGACAGGATCCATCCTCGTTGTTGGCACCGTCGTTGTAGTTGTCCGCCGCCGCATCCGTGCAACCGGAGATCACGCAGGATCCATCGTCGAGGTTGGCGCCTGCATCGTAGTTGTCCGCAGCCGGGTTCGTACAGCCGGGGTACAAGCAGGATCCGTCATCGGAATTCGCACCGGGCTCGAAGTTCGCAGCGGTCTCATCCGTACATCCCTCAAAGAGACAAGAGCCATCATCGACCGTAGCCGTGGGGTTGTAGTTCGAGGCCGCAGGAGAAGTACAACCTGCATAATCACATGTTCCGTCGTTCGCATTCGCCAACGGGTCGTAGTTGCCAGCCAAGGGGTCCGTGCAACCGTAGAAGATGCAAGAGCCGTCGAAGATCGTGGCCTGCGGGTTGTAGTTGTCGGCGGAAGGATCCGTACATCCGCTGTAAACGCAGCTGCCGTCATCCACGTCTGCTTCACTGTCAAAGTTGTCGGCAGAGGGATCAATGCAACCTGGGTATTGGCAACTGCCATCATCGTAGGCAGCATCGAGGTCGGGATTCAACGCATTGGGGTCGGTACAGCCGCAATCGGGCGCACCGAAGCTGACGATGTAGCGCAGGTCGTTGTTGACGTCGCCGTTCGGGAAGACCTGTATGCGCATGTTACCACTCAAATCACCGTCTGTGGTGAACTGTCCGAGAAGGACACGCTGATCATCTCCGGCAAGACCATTGACCGCGGAGTTCAGGATATACCATCCTCCACCGGTTCCATCCGTGATGGAAATGTCTCCGCCATCCTCAAAGCCTACCGTCCAACTGGGCGAAACACCGGACACCGTGGCGACGTCCTCCTCCCCTGCTGCTGCGCTCGCCTTTTGGTCAAGTCCAACGGTCACCCAGCTGTCGTAAGCCAAGTCGGGAATGAAGGCCAGAAGGCCATCGGTGATCACAGAAGGCGTCACACCGCCAATGGGACTTTGCCAGAAAGTACCTGTCGTCTGCACCTTGAGCGGTGTTCCGGACAGGCCAGTCACCGCACTCACGAAGTCATCGGAGCTCGCAGTAGTGGCATAGACGCGGTAGGTTGTGAAGCCGGGAACACCGTCCACAGCGTGCACCTCCACATCCAATCCATATCCCTCAGTATTCGAGGAAGTGATGAAGCAAGAACAGAAGTCGCAGGACCCATCATTGTCGGTAGCAAGCGGATCGTAGTTGCAGGCAGTACCATCGTCACAACCGAAGACAGGCTCGTCAAATGCATCACAAATGCCGTCTCCATCGGTATCCTCCAGGCAATTGCCCGCACAGTCGTATTCCGGCTGAGCGTAAATGCAAGTACCATCCTCCACCGTCACGGAAGGATCAAAGTTGCAAGCCACAGCATCGGTACAGCCCAGACAGCTGGCGAAATCACAGCTGCCGTCATTGAAGGTAGCTGAAGCGTCATAGTTACAGGCAGAAGCATTGGTGCAGCCCGCGCAGGACTCATACTCACAGCTTCCATCGTCGAAAGAAGCAGACATGCTGGTGTTGCAGGCCGCTGGATCGGTGCAACCCGTGGGCTCAATGGCGTCGCAGAGACCATTCTCATTGACATCGTTCAGACACAATCCATCGCAATCCACGTAATCCACGTCGTACAGATCGATGGGATAGAGACAGGTGATGGCCAACGTGGCATCCGGATCGTAGTTGCAAGCTCCGTCCTCGGTGCAACCGGCACAGGATTCGAACTCACAGTCTTCCACAGGGTCACCGAAGTTGCAGGCAAAGGACAGGTCGCAACCAACCCCTTCCACAACCGGTGGGTCGCCTCCGTAGACACAGCCGTCCACAAGGAAGGCCGAGATCGCGGGGTCGTAGTTGTCCGCTGCAGGGTCGCCACAGCAAGTCTCAAAGTCACACGAAGCCACATTGAGGATGGTCGCCTCAGGGTCGTAGTTGCAAGCGATGGTCACCATGCAACCCGCACAGGATGAATACTCACAGGAACCATCACTGAAGTTGGCCCCCGGCGTGAAGTTGCAAGCCGCCGCATCCAAGCAACCGCCGTAAAGGCAGGATCCATCGTTGAATGTGGACTGGGGCTCATAATTCACCGCCACAGGGTCCGTGCATCCTCCAAATTCGCAGGAACCGTCATCGGTGGTCGCCGAAGCAGAGTAGTTGTCCGCCGCTGCATCCATGCAACCCACGCAGGAAGTCCACTCGCACGTTCCATTGTTCTCGGTCGCATCCGGGTTGTAGTTGCACGCGGAAGGTGCGGTACATCCAGGCACCTCGAAAGGATCACAAACGCCATCACCATCGTAGTCCTGGAGACAGTATCCAAGGCAGTTGTACTCAGGCTCCGGGTAGGTGCAGGTACCGTCATCGGTATCGGCATTCTCATCGTAGTTGCATGCCGAAGGGTCGACACAACCCGCATAGAGACAGCTGCCATCATCCTCAGAGGCATTGTCGTCATAGTTGTAGGCCGCAGGATCCGTGCAGCCGCCATAGGAACAACTGCCATCGTCAATGTTGGCACCCGGGGAGAAATTGTCCGCGGCAGCATCCGTGCAGCCGAGGTATTGACAATCGCCACTCGGCAAGGTCGCCGCAGGGTCATAGTTGTCCGCCGTAGGGTCCGTACAACCCGCACAGGAGCTGTAATCACAAATCACACCCCCGTCAGTGGCGTCGGGATTGTAGTTGCAGGCGCCCGGTACGAGGCATCCTGCCACTTCGTCGGGGTTGCAAACGCCGTCGCCGTCCGTATCCTGAAGGCAGTTGCCCTCGCAATCCACACTGGATGTGGCCGGATATGTGCAGCTTCCGTCATCGGTATTGGCCGACGCATCAAAGTTGCAAGCACCGGCATCCGTGCAGCCCAAGTAGGCACAGGAACCGTCGTCCTGGTTCGCCCCGGCATCGTAGTTGGAAGCCGAAGCGTCAGTACAACCGAGGTAGATGCAGTTCGTGTCGGCATTGGCCTGCGGATCATAGTTGTCCGCAGCTGGATCCGTGCATCCTGAGAAAATGCACGAACCGTCATTCGTGTTGGCCGTCGGATCGTAGTTGTCCGCAGCCGGGTTCACACAGCCGAGGTAGATACAGTTGGTATCGACGTTGGCCTGCGGGTCATAGTTGTCCGCTTCGGGATCCGCGCAACCGCTGAAAACGCAGGAACCGTCATCGACGTTCGCGTCGGCGTCATAGTTGTCGGCTGCGGAATTCGTGCACCCCAGGTATTCGCAGAGGTCGGCGTTGGGAATCAGCGCACCCGGCTCATAATTGTCCGCCTCGGGATCGGGACAACCGGCACAGGTCAGGTACTCACAGGAGCCGTCGTCATCAGTGGCCCCGAAGTAATTGCAAGCCATCACATCCGTGCAGCCCGGCACCTCGAAAGCGTCGCAAATGCCATCGCCATCGATGTCCGACAAGCAGTTGCCGTCGCAGTCGTATTCCGCGGAATTATAAAGGTCCACGGGATAGACACAACTGCCGTCATCGGTCAACGCCAAGGCATCGAAGTTGCAGGCTTCCGTATCCGTGCACCCGAGGAATTCGCAAGAACCATTGTTGAAGGTGGCGTCCGGATTGTAGTTCGTGGCTTCGGGGTCGGTACAACCTGGAACCACACAAGAACCGTCATCGATGGAAGCCAATGGATCGTAGTTGCTGGCGTCCGGGTTGGTGCAACCACTGAAGATGCAGGACCCATCGTTGTCCGTGGCATCCGGATTGTAGTTCTCCGCTCCGGAAACGGTGCATCCGTTGATCACACAAGAACCGTTGTCGAAGTTGGCCGCTGGGTCGTAGTTCTCGGCGTCCGGGTTGGTGCAGCCGAAGAAGATGCAGGAACCATCATCCGTGTTGGCCGTGGGATCGTAATTGAAGGCTGCCGCATCGGTGCAACCGCTGAAGATGCACGATCCATCGTCCACGTTGGCCGCTGCATTGAAATTGTCGGCGGCGGAATCGGTACAACCCGCAGTCGCGCAAGACCCATCATCGTAAATGGCCGCAGCATCGTAGTTGTCCGCGGTAGCGTCGGTACATCCGCAGGCAGGACCCTCCGTTCCGGCGAGATCTGCCGTTGAGAAACTGGCGGTGACCCTGAGGTCTGTGGTGCCGTCTCCATTGATGAAAACCTGGTAATTGAGCACACCACTCATTTCGCCCGACGTGGTGAATTGCCCGAGCAAGACCGTCTGATCGGCACCTGCCAGACCATTGTTGTAGACATTGGTAACGAACCAAGCACCGCCCGTGGCGTCGTTCATGATGATGTCACCTCCGCTATCGAATCCGAGCACCCAATTCTGTCCGGGGCTCTGGGCACTTTGAATGGCGCCCTCTCCTGCCGCAGCATTCGGGGTTCCATCAATTCCAATGGTGACCCAACTGTCGTAGGCGAGATCCGGGAATGAGGGCAACAACAGTGGGTTCGCCCCACTGGCAAACGTTCCGCCCAGGGGATCCTGATAGAATGGCGCCGTCGAAGCGATCTCCAAAGGCAGCGTCTCATTGCCATAGACACTGGACAATTGGTCCGCGGCATTGGCCACCGTAGCGCTCAAGCGCCAAGTGGTCATTCCGTCCAAGGATCCGCCCACGTGGTCCTGAACCCGATCCAGACGCAGTCCATAGCCGGGTTCATCGGTGGTGTATTCGAAAACATCCAATCCCGCCGCTCCATCTCCAGCGCACGAGCAGTACTCGCAGCTGCCATCGTCCTCCGTCATGTCGGGGTCGTAGTTGCATGCCGTGGCATCGGTGCAACCGCTGTTCTCGTTCTCATCGCAGATTCCATCACCGTCCGCATCGTTCAAACATTGGCCATCACAATCCACGATGATGGATGCTGGGTAAGTGCAGGAACCGTTCTCCACATCGGCCGTAGCGTCATAATTGCACGCCCCTGGATCCAGACAGCCACCATAGAGGCAGGAACCGTCGTCGTCATTGGCGATCACATCATAGTTGACCGCCGCTTCGTCGGTACAACCGGGGTACAGACAAGAACCGTCATCCTGATTGGCCTCAGGGTCATAGTTGGAAGCCGCACCATCGTTACAACCGGGGTACAGACAGGAGCCGTCATCCACGTCTGCCGCTGCGTCGTAGTTGGATGCGCTGGGGTCGTTGCAACCGCCATATTGACAACTTCCATCATCCACATTGGCGCCCGAATCATAGTTCACGGCATCGCTGTCGAGGCAACCTGGGAATAAACAAGTCCCGTCGTCAAGGTTGGCACCCGGGTCGAAGTTGGAAGCGCTGGCGTCCGTGCAACCGGGGTAAGTACAACTTCCATCATCGGTATTCGCAGCCGCATCGTAGTTGGAAGCAGAAGGGTCCAAACAACCTGGCAGCGAGCAAGAGCCATCATCCTCATTGGCGGTGGGATCGTAGTTGGTCGCATCCGGGTTGGTACAACCGGGGAAAATGCAGCTTCCATCGTCCACATTGGCATCCGGGTCGAAATTGGAGGCCACGGGGACAGTGCAACCTAAATAGTCACAGGAACCGTCGTTCTGGTTGGCTTCGGGGTCGAAGTTGTCCGCTTCCGGATCCGTGCAACCGAGGTAAATGCAGCTCCCGTCGTCCGTGTTGGCCGTGGAATCGAAGTTGTCCGCCGCAGGATCGATGCAACCGTAGTAGATGCAGCTGCCGTCATCGTTGTTGGCCGTAGGGTCGTAGTTCGCGGCATCGCTGTAGGTACATCCACTGATGATGCAGGTGCCATCGTTTTGGTTGGCCTCGGGGTTGAAGTTGTCCGCCAAGGGGTTCGTACAACCGGGTACAATACAAGAACCGTCGTCGACATTGGCGTCGGCATCGTAGTTCAAGGCTGAAGGGTTCGTGCACCCCAAGTACTCACAGGTGCCGTTCTCAAAGTCCGCCGTATCGTCGTAGTTGTCTGCCGTCGGGTCGGTACAACCGCAGTTGTTGCCACCGTCACCCCCCGAGGTAATCACGGCTGTGAGCTCAGGCTGACCGAGTCCTTCCGTCGTGAAGGTGAACGCGGCACGTTCCTCATTGGCTCCATTGCCCAAGGGAAATGCTTGAACCGGAAGGGTGCCTGAAACCATGCCCGAAGTCGTGAATTGCGCCACGAGAACGCGTTGGTCGGCATCCGGAATGCCGTTCAAGTTGGACGACGTCACAAACCAAGCGCCGCCGACGGCATCATCCATGCGCAGCTCCGTGCCCGCATCAAAGCCGGCAATCCAATTCTGGTTGGGGCTCTGTGCACTTTGAATGTTGCTGTATCCCGGAGGAGGCGTACCGTCCAGGCCAATGGTCACCCAGCTATCGAAAGCCACATCGGGAAAAGCCGGGAGCAGCAACGCATTGATGCCGGTGCCGAAAGTGCTGCCCAAAGGATCGTGATGGAAGCCTTCAGAAGCCGTAATCACCAGCTCATGGGTCGAGTTTCCATAGCAGGAACTCAACAGGTCCGTGGGATCGTTGAGCACCACATACAATCGGTAAGTAGACAATCCATCAAGTGCACCACCCACATGAGTGGTCACCCAATCGACATCGAGGGCATAGCCCATGGTGTCGTCCGTGAAAGTCAGTCGGGTCAGGGTATCCCCTACCACCCAGGTCGTATCGGAACCACCCGAGCAGGAGCAGTAATCGCAGGTGCCATCGTCCTCCGTAACCGAAGCGTCGTAATTGCAGGCAACAGGGTCACTGCAGCCGGCCACCTCATCTTCATCGCAGGTGCCATCACCATCGGAATCGTTCAAGCAGTTGCCATCGCAGTCCAGGTAATCCACACCCCACGTCGCCAAGGCATCCTCACAGCTTCCGTCGTCGGTATCGGCTTGTGCATTGAAGTTGCATGCCGTCGGATCGGTGCAGCCAGTGAATGAGCAGGACCCATCGTCGGTGTTGGCCTGCGGGTCGTAGTTGGCCGCACCGGCATCGGTGCATCCGGGATACAGACAGCTTCCATCATTGTCATTGGCCGTCGCATCGTAATTCGCCGCATCGGGGTCCGTACAGCCTGGGTACAGACAGGAACCATTATCAATCTGCGCGTCGGGGTCG
>JBDQOI010000034.1:0-24201 GCA_040261275.1 Flavobacteriales bacterium
GGATCGGGAACGTATTCCGAGGCCGTCACCTTTGACTGCGACAACGCGGGTGACAATGTGATGTCCGTTGCGGTGGAAGATGTCAATGGCAACATCGCATACGGTCAAGTCACGGTCACCGTGGCCGATGTCACGGCTCCAGCGGTCAACATCTTCGATCTCGAAGACTACACCCTGTATGCCGGTGATAGCTGTGTCAACACGGTGGACCTTTTCGCGGCAGGCAACCCCTGGTACGAGGCCACGGACAACTGCGAGATCGATGTGGAGATCATCTATGACGAGATCAATGAAACGGGCATTGCGGGCTGCCGCGAGTTCGATCGCCGTTGGATCATCCTCGCAACGGACGCTTCTGGCAACACGACCTCCGACACCACGCTGCAGCACATTACCGTGCTCGATACAACGGCTCCTGCTGTGTTCCTCGACGGCGTGCCTGCTGACTTGTCCGTGGATTTGGATGCGAATTGCAATGGCGATATGCCAGCGGTTGCTGCCGTTACGGCCAGCGCGACCGACAACTGTACCAATTCACCCGCAGTGGGCGCTGTGACTTATGTCGACAGTGATCCCGCCTACCTCTGTGGTGATGCCGGCAGCTACACGATCGTGCGGACCTACATGGCTTCTGCAACCGATGACTGTGGCAATGAGGGAATGACTGCGGTTACCCAAACCGTCACCTTCAACGACGTCACGGCACCGCAGATCACCGACAGCGAAGGCGTTCTCAATGGTGAAACCCTGACCATAGAAGAGCAGGGAGGCATCTTTGATTTTGCCTACATCCCCGGAGGAGTAGTACTCGACGCGGAGGATGGTTGCAGCGATGTCACCATTGAATTGACGGAGACCATCGGCGGATTTGCTCCGACCGAAGAGATTGGAAACTACTGCGCCGCAGCCACGCCCGAGGCCTTCCTCGACGGCAACGCCTGCTCCGGCGACGCTCCTGCGGCCATCGTGCTCGAAGGTGCACCTTTCAATGGCGAGTCCTTCTCCATCGTACCGGGTGGCATCAACATCGTGGAGAGCTTCTTCGATCAGACCATCTACATTGAAATCGAAGTGGAGAATGCCGATGGATCCGGTGGATTCATCTGGAACGCAGACTACAATACCGCCTTCAATTGGGAGGATTGGAGTGCCCTCGGTCGCGGCTACAAGAAGGACTGCGCGGACGTCTTGCCCGGCACCAGCCCTTGGGAGCAGTGGAAGTACTTCGTGATGCAGACGGGAGGCATGCTCGGAACGGGTATCTACGCCGGATCTGAATTGAGCCTAACCCACCAGCCGTCGAACTACTACTACGGAATGCAGATTGGAAACGGGGCCAACAACCAGAACGCCAATTACGGTGCCAGTGCCTGGTTCTTCTGGAGCGGTCAGCTCATTCTCGACGGTGTGTCCCAAGGGCACCTCGGTTCGAGCGGTGACATCAACATCGACCTTGAGTGCACACTGCCTTGGACGGCTTCCTACGACTACACCGTTTCTGACGCCTGTGGCAACACGTCCACCTTCGGCTACTCCGTGACCAATGCGGAGGCACAAGGACAGGGCGCTACCGTCAGCGGGGAGGGGTCCGGCCATCAGCCGTTTGACGTCTCCGTTGGTGGCGACTTGAAGGAGCCCATCCGCGTGACGGGGCTGATGCCCAACCCGACGAACAACGTCAGCCAACTCGGCTTTGTGGTGTCCAACAACATGCGCTTGCGTGTGGACCTTTACGACATGGGTGGACAGCTCATCCAGGAGCTGTACGACGGTAACGCGATGAGCGATGTGGAGTACTTCCTGACCATCGATGCCCAGGGCCTCGATGCCGGTATGTACCAGATTCGAATCTCATCCAACGCCTATATGGCGGTAAAGAAGCTGCTTGTCAGCCAATAAGGCGTCAATGCCTTTGATTAATGTTCAAAATAGAAGCCGGCCCTCCAGGGTCGGCTTCTTGTTTTTTTAGGGCGCTATCTTCGCTTGGCCCAATCTGCCAAGTTGGGCAGCAGAACGCAAAAGATGCCGCGCATTTCGACCAAGGGGCAGGCCATGCCAGACAGCCCCATCCGCAAACTGGCTCCCTATGCCTTGGCTGCAAAGGAGGCCGGCCGCAAGGTGTTGCACCTCAACATCGGCCAACCCGACATCGCTACTCCGCAAGTGGCCCTGGATGCCGTCACCGGCATGGACCGGACGGTCATAGAGTACAGTCCGAGTGACGGTTTCGCTTCGTATCGGGCGGGATTGGCGGACTACTACCGATCCGTGAACGTGAACGTCACACCGGAACAGATCCTCGTGACCACCGGGGGGAGTGAAGCGCTCATCTTTGCTTTCCAAGCGTGCTTGGAGCCCGGCGATGAGGTGATCATCCCCGAGCCGTTCTACGCGAACTACAATGGCTTTGCCACCATGGCCGGGGTCAAGGTCGTACCTGTCACCTCGCGGATCGAAGACGGTTTCGCTCTGCCACCCGTGCAGGAAATCGCCGCCAAGGTTTCCGACCGCACCCGCGCCATCCTCATCTGCAACCCTGGCAATCCAACGGGCTACGTTTACACCGACGGCGAACTGGAGGCCATCCGCTCCCTCGTTCTGGAGCATGACCTCTACCTCTTTGCCGATGAGGTGTACCGCGAGTTCTGCTACGGAGACCAGACTCCGACCAGCGTTTTGTCCCTGTCCGGATTGGACGAACATGTTGTCCTGATGGACTCCGTTTCCAAGCGGTACAGCATGTGCGGTGCGCGCATCGGGGCGTTGGTCACACGCAATGCCCAGGTATACCAGGCCTGCATGCGGTTTGCCATGGCCCGCCTTTCCCCGCCGACCCTCGCCCAGATCGCAGGAGAAGCCGCGCTTCAGACACCGCCGTCCTACTTCGCGGAGGTCAAGGCGGCCTACGTGGAGCGAAGGGATGCCTTGGTGGAGGGACTCAATGCCATCCCCGGCGTGACGGTGCCCAAGCCGGGCGGGGCCTTCTATGCGGTAGCGCGTCTGCCCATTGATTCCAGCGACGCCTTCTGCCAATGGATGCTGTCCGATTTCCACCACGAAGGCGAGACCGTCATGTTGGCGCCTGCCAGTGGCTTCTATGCCACGCCCGGGGCCGGACAGGATGAGGTGCGCATCGCCTATGTTCTGGAAACCACCGCCATCCAACGCGCCGTCGCCATCATCGCAGCGGCCTTGGATGTGTATCCGGGCCGGAGGCGTTTGGCCGCCGATCTCGAAGCGGCGGCTTCCTGAATAGGCTTTGGGTTTCCTTTTTGATCCGCTCCCACGGGTGCAGGGTGGAGGGAAGAATCATGGCCCTTTCGGAAATGGCGGGCGGAAATGGCGCCTACCGATATCGCACGCCGCACGTACTGAGAAGATTGCAAGATTACATGCATCCCTAACTTTTACCCATGAACTTCAATGCGTTCCGCGGCTTGGCCGCCCTGACCAATCTGATGCTGCTCCCCGGTCTACTCCTGGCCGATACCACGACGGTGCAGACGTACACGTTTGAAGCCCAGAACAATCCCGAAACTGCCTACGACAGCCCAGGGCGCCGCTGGTTCAATTTTCCGCCTTCTGATAACGGGGTGGAGTACGGCAAGGTGATCATGGAGTACACCTTGAAATGTTTCGAGGACGGTACTGCGGGCAACCTCGGCTATGCCTGCGGTGAGTGGGACTACTTGAGTTATACCTATCTCTTCGACCACACCGGCTTGCTGGACAGCGCCGCTTTGCAACATCCGCTGCAGCTCCTGGCCGATGCGCCCTTTGATACAGCGCAGGTCGTGCCTTACGTGGAAGGCGTGCAGGACACCCTCTGGATTCCCGCAGCACAGTACATCGCCGATATGGTCCTCGAGGAGTCGACCATCCAGCCCGGTGAGGCCGTCTCTATTGTGCCGCTTTTTGAGCCCGCTGTGTCCAAAAGGGCCCAGTACCTCTGGACGGCGGATGAGCTGGCCGGCCTGGGAGCGGGCAGCATTGACCGGTTGTGGATTCCCATGATGGCAGGGGCACCTTCCGCCCGTCGTTTGGACCTCAAGTGGGGGTTGACCACGGACACGGCATTGACGGGGTTTCAGGACTTGAACCAGATCGCCTACCAGTATGGTTTGGGTTCGTGGCAATTCGAAGACAGCCTGTCGCTGCGGCTTTCTCCTCCCATCGAATGGGACGGGGCGAGCAACCTCGTGCTGGAGTTTGCCATGGAAGACGTCAACGTGGATACCGACGGGGCACAGGACGGTTCGGCCATGGCCAGCGCGATGGAGGGGGGCGCCTGGGTGTCGGATGGGCACGATGGTGAGGTGATTTTCACGGCTCCGGACCGCGTCGAGGTCAATGTGGCTGACCTGCAGGGCCTTTCCCAGGAGATCACCATTGAGTGCTGGGTCTATGGCGATCCGGAGAGCCAGCCCCAGAATGGCACCCTTTTCGAAGGGGTCAATGCTGCGGGCCAGCGGGTGGTGAATGTCCACCTCCCCTGGAGCAATGGCCGCGTCTACTGGGACTGCGGTCAGGATGGCGGCTACGATCGCATCGATGCCCAAGCCCAAACGGCCGACTATGAAGGACAATGGAACCATTGGGCCTTCGTGAAGAATGCGACCACCGGTATCATGGAGATGTACCTGAACGGTGAACTCTTCCACAGCGGGTCCAACAAGGACAACCCCATCGAAGGCATCGTCAAGTTCAACCTGGGCGCCTCAGCCAGTGGCAACAACCGTTACAACGGGAGAGTCGACGACTTCCGCATCTGGTCCCAAGCTTTGGACGGAGAGACCATCGCCTCGTGGATGAACCGTCAGCCTACGGCATTCCACCCGCAATGGGATGCATTGCAGGTCGATTACCGCTTCGATGGAGCCAACGGCACCGTGGAAATCAACCACAACCCGAATGGTTCCCCCGGATACCACCATGGAACGACGTTGCGCCGCTCCACGCCAGCCCGTGAGCAAGCCAAAGGACTCGCGGACATCCTGCGTCCGCTCATCGGCTTCGGTCGAGGGGCCTACTTGGAGCTCGTGGCTGATGGTTCCATTATGGACCTCCAACCCGTGGCGCCCATGAGCCTGTCCACCTGGGAAGTGGAGGGCAATGGGGTTGTCATGACCGATTTGACCTACCACTATGCGCCGGGTGAGACCATCGAGGTGCCTCTTTTCGGAGACACCATCACACATCCGATTCCGGGCGAGGTGAGCGAGATCCTCAACGAGAGCCTGGACTACTTCGGGGTGCCTTTCGAGGTCATCGACCGCTACGAGCTCTACCGGTTCATCACGCCCTACGGCATCGGTCTCGACATGGGCGAGGACGGTTGGACGTGGAAATACGACGTTACGGACTACCTGCCGCTGTTGCGGGACAGCGTGGAGTTGCAGGCCGGGAACTGGCAGGAGCTGTTGGATTTGAAGTTCCAGTTCATTGAAGGCGAGCCGGCCCGTGACGTTTTGGACGTAGAGGCTTTCTGGAAGGGCCAATACGGCCTGGCCGGTTTCGACGAAAATGTCGTGGCCTACGAGTACACACCTGAAGTCGCGGAAGAAATGTGGCGTCTGAAGACCCGTGCCTCGGGTCATGGGTTTGGCAGCGGCAACAACTGCGCGGAGTTCTGCTACAACACGCACAAGGTCCAGGTCAACGGGGAGGAACAGTGGTCCTGGGAAATCATGCAGGAGTGCGCGGACAACCCGCTGTTTCCCCAAGGCGGGACTTGGATCTACGACCGGGCCGGATGGTGTCCTGGGGCACCGACCGAGACACGCGACATGGAACTGACCCCGCTCGTGGAGGGGAATGCGCCGTTCACCGTGGACTACGACATCGACTACGATCCCGATGGGAATTACCGCTTCGAAGGTCAGATCATCGCCTACGGTGCACCCAACCACGCATTGGACGCGGAACTGGTGGACGTCATTGCCCCGAGCGGGTCGAAGCTCTCTTCCCGGACCAACCCCATTTGCGACAAGCCTCAGGTGTTGTTGCGCAACAGCGGCAGCACCCCCTTGACCTCCTGTACCATCACCTTTGGATTGGAGGATAACCTTCAGGCCTACACTTGGACGGGCGAACTGGGCTTCCTCGAGGAAGAGGTCGTGGACCTCGTGGCATTGGATGCCAACCTGTGGGACGGTGACGACGAGGAAGACCTCACCTTCATCGCCCGGGTTTCAGCACCGAACGGGGGAACCGATGAGGTGGCCTGGAACGATGAAGTCAGCAGCACATTCCGCCGTCCGCCGACCTACACCTACATGGAGGATCCCGGCGACGAGGACGACAACCGCTTCATCATCTTCGTACGCACCAACAGCGTGCCTTGGGAAAACAGCGCCAAGCTCACGCACCAGGACGGTACGGTCTACTTCGATCGGACCTACCCCGATGCCAACACGCAGTACCGCGATACCCTGTACCTGAATCAAGGGTGCTACACCTTCGAGTTCTTCGACAACGACGACGATGGCATCAGCTTTTGGGCCAACAACGACGGCAGTGGATTCGTGCGGCTTCGCAAAGTGGGCGGCAACTGGATCACCTTCGAGCCGGACTTTGGCAAGTCCATCATCCACAACTTCCATTTCGAGACCAACCTCGTCAACGACTTGGCCGAGGTGCCGATGGAAACAGGGGACTTCCGGGTTTTTCCCAATCCAGCGAGCGAGGAGGTGGGGTTCCGGCTTTCCGGTTGGCAGGGACGATTTGACTGGCGGCTGGTCGATGCAGCGGGCCGCGTGGTCCGCAGCGGAGTAGGTCAGGCGATGGAAGGGACGGAATTCCGTGGGCGCATTCCATTGGATGGGCTTCCTTCGGGCATCCACATGTTGACTTTGGCTCAGGCTGGCCGCTCGGTGCGCGAGCGCATCGTGATTTATTGATTGCGGGCGTAAAAAAGAGGGGGGTGTTGTAGGAAAAAACGACTTTTTCACAGAAATACCCCTGTAAAACCGGGTCGCTGACGAAAAAAATGAAGTTTTTCATGGACCTACCCCTGAAATTTGGGTAGGTAGGTGCGTACTTTTGCCTGCAGACTAGAAAAAAATGTCAACCTATCGCATCACCGCCATCGAGGACGTCCTCGAGCGCTCCCCGAAGACCACTGTGCCGCCTTCGACCAAAATTTCCGAGTACTATGGTGACTTGGCCTTCACCGTGAGTGCCATGCGCGAATACCTCACAGAAGAGGCGTATGAACACGTCACTTCCGCCATGGTCGATGGGACCCGCATCGATCGGAAGATCGCCGACCAGGTGGCCAGCGCTTTGAAAGAGTGGGCCATGGCCCGCGGCGCCACGCACTACACGCACTGGTTCCAGCCGCTGACTGGCAGCACGGCGGAAAAGCACGACAGCTTTATCCAGCCCGACGGACAAGGCGGGGCCATCGAGCGCTTTGACGGCAGCCTGCTCGTTCAGCAGGAGCCCGACGCCTCCAGCTTCCCCAACGGAGGCATTCGCTCCACCTTCGAGGCGCGTGGATACACCTTGTGGGACCCCAGCAGCCCGCCCTTTCTGATCGGTCAGACCCTCTGCATCCCCACCATATTCATCGCCTATACCGGACAGTCCCTGGACAACAAGGCACCGCTCTTGAAGGCGTTGGCAGTGGTAGACAAGGCCGCCACCGAGGTGTGCCAGTACTTCGACAAGAACGTCACGAAGGTGGTGGCCACCCTCGGATGGGAGCAGGAGTATTTCCTCGTGGACAAGGCACTGTACAATGCCCGCCCCGACCTCAGCCAGACCGGTCGCGCCCTGCTCGGTGCAGCGCCTGCAAAGGGCCAGCAGCTCGACGACAACTACTTCGGCAGCATTCCTCCCCGCGTGATGGCGTTCATGCAGGAGTTCGAATGTGAGTCCCACAAGCTGGGTATTCCTGTGACCACCCGCCACAATGAGGTGGCACCGAACCAGTTCGAGGTGGCGCCCGTGTTCGAGGAGGCCAACCTGGCCAACGACCACAACTTGCTCCTCATGGATCTCCTGGAGCGCGTGGCCCAGCGCCATGACTTCCGGGTGCTCATGCACGAAAAGCCCTTTGCTGGTCTTAACGGGTCCGGTAAGCACAACAACTGGTCATTGGGAACCAACACAGGAGTGAACCTGCTCAAGCCGGGTGTCAACCCCAAGACGAATCTGCGCTTCCTGACCTTCTTCGTGAACACCATCGCGGCCATCAACAAGCACGCCGACGTATTGCGCGCCGCCATCGCCGGGGCAGGAAACGATCACCGTCTCGGTGCGAACGAGGCTCCGCCAGCCATCATCAGCGCTTTCATCGGCTCCAAGTTGACGGAGTTGCTGGACGCCGTTGAAGCCAACGTCAGCGCTGGCAAGATGAGCCCGGACGAGAAGACGGCCGTGAAGTTGGAGATCGGCCGCATTCCTGAGGTCCTGCTCGACAACACCGACCGCAACCGGACCTCACCCTTCGCCTTCACCGGCAACAAGTTCGAGTTCCGCGCAGTGGGAAGCACAGCCAACTGCGCTGTTCCGATGACGGTCTTGAACACCATCATGGCCCAGCAGCTCAAGGACTTCAAGGTGGCCGTGGACGCCCGGATCGCCAAGGGCGACAAAAAGGACGAAGCGCTTCTGAAGGAGATCCAGAAGTTGATCAAGGAGAGCAAGTCCATCCGCTTCGAGGGCAACGGTTACGGCCAAGAATGGGTCGACGAGGCCGCCAAACGCGGTTTGTCCAACCTGTTGGATACCCCGAGCGCTCTGGCCGTGTGGGACCGCAAGGAGACGGTAGCGCTCTTCGAGGAACTCGGCGTCTTGAGCGCTGAGGAGATCGAGGCGCGGACGGAAGTCGAGCTCGAGAACTACGTCATGAAGTTGCAGATCGAGGCCCGCGTGCTGGGCGATATGGTGACCAATCAGGTCCTTCCGGCGGTCATGGACTACCAGGGAGACTTGCTCGCCAACATTCAGGGCTTCATGGATGTCTATGGCGAGAGTGAGGCCGGAGGCATGACCAAGGCCCAACGCGGCATCCTGGAAGAGTTGTCTGCAGGTTTATCAGCTACCTACGCAGCCCTGGAGTCGCTGCGGAGTGAGCGTTCCGAGGTGAACGACATGGAGAGTCTGCACCAAAAGGCCAAGGCGTACGCTGAGGTCGTGAAGCCTTTGATGGACGACTTGCGTGTGCAGGTAGACCAGCTGGAGAAGCTGACGGAAGACAGCCGTTGGCCCTTCCCAAAGCTGCGAGAATTGCTGTTTACCCGCTGATTCTTCATACAATCCGAAAGAAGGCCCCGGTTTCGTTCATGCGAAACACCGGGGCCTTCTTACATTCGCCCGGAAACATCAACTGGGAATGCTGAACCTGAACTTCGGGCAAAATTTCGCCCTGCGCTTCGCGCTCGCTACTGTCCTTGCAATTTTTGCCCAGCAGGGCACCGCCCAAAACGACATCACTGCCGATGCGGATGCGGCCTTTGATCGCGGAGGATATTTCGAAGCTGCGGCTGACTACCAGGCTTCTTATGCCAAGCTCAAGGGAGACCTCGATGAAAAGGGACGGGTTTGCTTTCGAATTGGTGAGTGTTACCGTTTGAGCCGGGCGCTGGGTGCGGCTGAAGAATGGTACAAACGTGCCGTGGACCTGAAGTGGGCCGATGACAATCCGGAAGTCTACATGAACTACGGAATCGTGCTCATGGGCCAGGGAGAATTCGACGACGCCGTCGATCAATTCGAGGGCTACAAGAAGGCCGGAGGCGATGGCTCGCTGGCCAACACCATGATTTCATCCTGCAATTCGGCCGCAGAAAGCCTGGTCGTCAATGACAGTCGTTTTGTAGTGGAGCCCTTGGTGATGGTCAACTCTCCGAGTTTCGACTTTGCCATGGCCATTGCGGACAAGCGGGGGGAAGAGGTCATTTTCGCTTCCAGCAGGAGCAGCGCTACGGGCAGTGGAGAAGACCCCATCACCGGCGAGAGCTACATGGATCTGTTTACCGCCGAGGTGGACCGGAAGGGGAAGTGGAGCATCCCGGAGCCTTTGGGCAATGCCATCAACAGCCCCAGCAATGAGGGAGGGGTAACCCTGGATTCCAAGTACAAGACCTTGTACTTCACGCGCTGCTTGATCGAAGGGGACAACAACTACCCCTGCGACATTTTCGTGTCCCAGAAGACCGGATCCAAGTGGGGCTCTCCGGAGGATTTCCCCATTGTGGACCGCGCGACGGACGATAGCTCACAGGTGGGACAACCGACCATGAGCCCAGACGATCAGTTCTTGGTATTTGTCAGCGACATGCCCGGTGGTCAGGGGGGTAAGGACCTCTGGTACATCCAGTGGAATGATGCCTCTGAAGAGTGGGGGTCCGCAACGAATATGGGGCCTGGAATCAATACGGCTTCCCATGAGTTCTTTCCCCACATCCGGGGCAATGGAGACTTGCACTTCGCTTCCGATCGCCCCGGAGGTATGGGAGGTTTGGATATTCTCAAGGCCTCCTGGAAAGGGGACGGAATGAATTTCGAGACGCCGGAATTCATGGAGTACCCCATCAACACGGCGAGCGATGATTTCGCCTTGGTGTACCACCCCAAAGAGGACAAGGGTTATCTGTCCTCTGACCGCCCTGAGAGCAAGGGAAAAGACGATATTTTCTCGTTCGCCATGCCCCCGCTCGAGTTCGATTACGCGGCCTATGTCTATGACTACGACACGGGAATGCCCATCGAAGGGGCATCTGTCACGGTGACAGGCAGCGATGGAGAAAGCGTATCGGTGAACACCGATGGTGAAGGTGGAGCCGAGGGCGGCGATTGGAGCATTGGAAACGAAAGCACCTACTCCGTAGACATCTCCAAGGAAGGCTACATCAGCGCAGGCGATCAGTTCAGCACGGTGGGCCTTTCGAAGTCCACCAACTTCATCAAGGAATACCTGCTCCGAGAGGTGGTGACCAACGAAGATTACCCCATGCCGCTCGTGCAGTATGAGTTTGCCAAGGCCGACCTCGTGGTGAACGCAGGGTGCAATTCAAAGGACTCCTTGGATTACCTCGTCGATTTGCTCGAACGCAACCCCACTTTCGTCATTTCCCTCGAGGCCCACACCGACACGCGGGGGGGCAACAAAGCCAACGATGAGCTCAGCCAACGCCGTGCAGAAACTTGCGTGAATTACTTGGTGGAACGGGGCATCGACCGTCAGCGCCTCCAGCCTACGGGACGGGGTGAGTCCATGCCGCTCATCAGCGATGCAGAGATTGCCGCGCTCGCTTCGGAGGAGGAGCAGGAAGCGGCCCACCAGATGAACCGCCGAACGGTATTCCGGATTACGAGTTTCGACTTCGTTCCGGAGTGATCGGTTCGAATACCGGTAGTGCAGTGCAAGATCGTTACGCACGTCGCGGTGTTTCCTCCGGGAAGGAGGAGGTGCACGCGGCCATTGCCGGCCTGGACAAAGGCCTGTTCCCCAAGGCATTCTGTAAGGTCGTTGCCGATGACCTGACGGGCAGTAAGGAACATTGTCTGGTAATGCATGCCGATGGAGCCGGCACCAAGAGTGCGTTGGCCTGGATCTATTGGAAGGAGACGGGCGACCTTTCGGTTTGGAAAGGCATTGCACAAGATGCCCTTGTGATGAACCTCGATGACCTGCTTTGTGTAGGTGCGACAGGCCCCATTTTGGTCAGTTCCACCATAGGACGGAACAAGCGGTTGGTTCCCGGCGAAGTCATTTCAGCCCTGATTCAAGGAACAGAAGAGCTCATGTCCGATTGGCGAGCTTGGGGTCTGGACGTCAGAGGAACGGGGGGTGAGACAGCGGACTTGGGAGACGTGGTGCGCACGGTAGTGGTGGATTCCACTGTCGTGTGTCGCATGCGGCGTGACGAGGTCATCGACAATGCACGCATTCAGGCTGGAGATGTCATTGTCGGTTTGGCCAGTGACGGTCAGGCCCATTACGAATCGCAGTGGAATGGTGGCACGGGCAGCAATGGCTTGACCAGTGCACGACACGACCTTTTCGGACCGGGGTGGCGAGAGAAATACCCGGAGTGCATGGATCCGGGACTACCCACGGATCTGGCTTACACGGGGCCTTTTGATATTACCGACAGTGTGGAGGGGGTTCCCTTGGATGCCGGAAAGTTGGTTTTGTCGCCAACACGGACATACGCGCCTGTAATGGTGGACCTCTTCAGGGAGGGGCGTGAGCCTCTGCACGGCCTGGTTCACTGCAGCGGCGGCGGGCAGACCAAGGTCCTCCATTTCGCTTCCTCCGATCTCCACATTGTGAAGGACAACCTGTTCGAGACGCCCGCCTTGTTCAGGTTGATTCAAGAGCACAGTGGGACAGGATGGCGCGAGATGTACCAGGTGTACAACATGGGGCACCGAATGGAAGTCTACACCACGGAAGAACATGCCAAAACGGTCATGGCCACGGCCGAGCGCCACGGAGTAAGGGCCCAAGTGGTGGGCCGCGTGGAAACCCGTGGGAACGGGGCACCGCGGTTAAGCATCCACGGCCCGCAAGGGGTGGAGACCTATGCCTGAAGTGAAAGGGTGGCTGGAACGGCTCGCGGTTTTGGAGGACCGGCACCGTGAGTTGTCTCTGAAGGTCATTGACCCTGAGGTCATTGCGGACCAGGCAGCATACCGGTCTGCCATGAGGGACTACAACCGTTTGGCGCCACTGGTGAAGCTCATCGGCGATTATCGGCAGGCCCAGGAAGGCCTCAGCGCCGCCCGTTTGGATGCCAACAGCTCTGATGCCGAATTGCGTGAAATGGCGCGGGAGGAAGTGGATCGATTGGAGGGGATCTCCTCAGACCTCGTCCGCGAGCTGCAAGAAGCACTGGTGCCGGATGACCCCAGTGATGAAAGGGACTGCATGCTGGAGGTGCGGGCGGGCACCGGTGGTGATGAAGCAGCGCTGTGGGCGGGGGACTTGCTTCGTATGTACCATCGCTACGTTGAATCGAAGGGTTGGAAGTTTGAGTTGATGGGCGCCCACGAAGGCACGGCTGGGGGCTTCAAGGAAGCCGTCGTGCGCATTGAGGGTGAAGGGGTATTCGGTTTTCTCAAATACGAGAGCGGTGCACATCGCGTTCAGCGGGTACCGGCAACGGAATCTCAAGGGCGAATTCATACTTCGGCCGCCACCGTTGCCATCCTTCCGCAAGCCGAGCAGGAGGATTTTGAGCTCGATCTGCGCGATGTCCGCAAAGACACCTTTCGCGCCAGCGGGGCGGGAGGCCAGCACGTGAACAAGACGGAGAGTGCCGTGCGCCTGACCCATGTGCCCACCGGTGTAGTGGTGGAGTGTCAGGATGGGCGTTCCCAGCATTCCAATTACGAGCAGGCGCTCGTCGTCTTGCGCACCCGATTGTGGGAGGCTGAGGACCGCGCACGTCGGGCTGAAGAGGCGGAAGAACGGAAGTCCCAGGTGGGGACGGGGGACCGCTCGGGAAAGATCCGGACCTACAACTTCCCCCAGGGCCGGGTGACGGACCACCGCATTGGGTTGACCCTGCATGCCCTCGATCGCATCCTGGGAGGTGACTTGGAGGAACTTGTGGACGCCCTGCGCCTGACGGAGCGCACAGAGCGTTTGAAGCAAGCGGGAATCACGGCGCAGGATTGAACCGCTCGCCATGGGCCCGGTCAATATATTCGCGCCCCATGGACCGACAGCAACTCATCGATACCATTCGGGCCAAGTCGTCTTTTCTATGCGTGGGCTTGGACCCCGATCCTTCGCGTATTCCGGAACACCTCGGTGAAGGTCCGGCGGCTGTATTGGCCTTTAATCGCGCCCTGATTGAGGCGACTTCCGATTTGGCCGTGGCCTACAAGCCCAATGTGGCGTTTTACGAAGCGTTAGGGGCTGACGGATGGTCCGTTCTGGCGGAGACGATGGCCCTCATACCCGACGGATGTCTGAAAATTGCGGATGCCAAGCGCGGCGACATTGGCAATACGGCGACCCGCTATGCCCGGGCCGCTTTCGAGGGTTGGGGAGCGGACGCGGTGACGGTGGCCCCTTACATGGGGAGGGACAGTGTGGAGCCCTTCCTCGCATTTGAGGACAAGTGGACCATCCTGTTGGCCGCCACTTCCAATCCGGGAGCAGAGGATTTTGAGTTCCACGGTGCTGGGTCGGAAACACCGCTATGGCGGCGGGTTCTCGAAGTCAGCAGTACTTATGAGGGCGCCGATCGGTTGATGTACGTCGTAGGTGCCACCCGACCCGATTGGCTGGCGGAAGTCAGGGAAGTGGTGCCCAACCGATTCCTGCTCGTCCCCGGAGTGGGGGCCCAAGGGGGGACGCTTGAATCGGTCTGTGCCGCAGGCTGGTCGGAGGAACTGGCGGGAGGGTTGCTGGTCAATGTGGGCCGCAGTCTCATGTACGCATCCCAAGGCGCTGATTTTGCCGAAGCCGCCCGGGCAGAGGCATGGCGTCTGCAGTCTGCCATGGAAGCCGAATTGAGTCGTTACCGCTAAATTCCCGCCGTGTTCTACCGATTCAAGTCCTTCAGCCGAATTGCCCTTTCTGTGGGCATCGTGATTGGAGTGATCGTACTGGGGAGCATTGGTTTCATGGTCCTCGAGGATTACACCTTCATCGAGGCCTTCTACATGACCATGATCACGGTGAGCACGGTCGGATTCCGAGAGGTGCATGAACTGGGTCCGCAAGGAATGGTATTCACCTCCCTGCTCATCATCTTCTCCATCGGTACATTCGCCTATACGATTTCCGCCATCACGACCTATTTCGTGGCTGGGGAGTATCGCGACCTCTTCAAAGCCAGGAAATTGGAACGAACCATTGAAAACCTCAAAAGCCACGTTATCGTGTGCGGCTACGGGCGCGTAGGTGAGAAGGCCTACGCGGACCTTATTTCCAAGGGCTATACGGTGGTCATCGTGGAAAAGGACGAAGAGCTCGTCGGCAACCTTCGCGAAGACTTGACACCCTTGGTCATTGTGGGGGATGCCACGCGGGATGACCGGCTGATCGCCGCGGGAGTGGACCATGCCCGGGCCGTTATATGCACGCTGCCCAGCGATGCGGACAACCTCTACACCGTGTTGTCTGTTCGCGAGCACAATCCTGGTGCCATGGTCATCAGCAGGGCATCGCAGGCGGGTTCCGTGGCCAAGCTTCGGAGGGCCGGATCTGACAACGTGATCATGCCCGATACGGTAGGGGGTGCCCACATGGCTTCGCTGGTGGCGAATCCCGACGTCATGGATTTCATCGATCACATCCGAATTCAGGGAAAGGACGCCATCAATCTTGAGGAGGTGGACGTCAAGGATCTCCCCAGCGAATTCCGGTTGCCCACACTTGGCGAACTCGATGCAAGGAACCGACTTGGTGTCAATGTCATCGGTGTGAAGACTTCGGAAGGGGAGTTCATCATCAACCCCGGCCCTGAAACACCGTTGAATACCGCCTGCAAACTGTTTGTACTCGGCAGTGACCAACAATTGCGTCTGCTCAACCGTTTGTTCGGTCTACAAACTCCGGAGTGACCGGATTTCGCAGGCGCAACCCCGGCGGACTATATTGCGACCCAAGCGAACCACTCTGATTCATGAAACGCCTGATTGCCGCGAGCCTAGCGCTCTGCGTTCCCTTTTTGTTCCCCTCCAAAGCTTTAGCTGCATCCGTTGATGATGCCATCAATGAGGTGATGGCCCCCATCACCGATGCCATCACGTCGGTGATTTTCTGGACAGTGGACATCGCAGGTTTTACGGTTCCCTTCGTCCTCATTTGGCTGTTTTTCGGTGCGGTTTTCTTCACGGTGTACTTCAAGTTCGTGAACATCCGCGCTTTCGGTCACGCCTTGGATGTCGTCCGGGGTAAGTACGATGACCCCAACCACCAAGGGGAGGTGTCCCATTTTCAGGCGTTGACTGCCGCATTGAGTGGCACTGTAGGTGTGGGCAACATCGCGGGTGTCGCTGTGGCCGTCTCCCTAGGGGGGCCGGGGGCGACCTTTTGGATGATCATCGCGGGCCTCTTCGGTATGAGCAGCAAGTTCGTGGAGTGCACCTTGGGCCTCAAGTACCGCCGACAGAACGAGGACGGTTCCGTATCCGGAGGTCCGATGTACTACCTCCGCGACGGATTGGCAAAACGGAACATGGGCGGACTGGGCAAGGTGCTCGCCGCATTGTTCGCCGTGGCCTGCATCGGGGGGTCGTTCGGCGGCGGCAACATGGTGCAGATCAACCAGGCTACGCAGCAGCTGATTTCCGTGACCGGCGGTGAGGCCAGCATGTTCTACGGGCAAGGCTGGATTTTCGGTGCTGTCATGGCGATCATCGTGGGCATCGTCATCTTGGGCGGAATCAAGTCCATCGCCAAGGTCACGGACAAAATCGTCCCCTTCATGGTGGGCATTTACATTCTCGGCGCATTGTGGGTCATCCTGACCAACTTGGGAGAAGTGCCTTCTGCATTCGGGCGCATTTTCTCCGGCGCTTTCGATACCGAGGCCATGTATGGCGGACTGATTGGCGTTCTGATTCAAGGGATTCGTCGGGCGGCTTTCTCCAATGAGGCGGGCATTGGATCGGCCTCCATTGCCCACAGTGCTGCCAAGACGGATGAGCCCGTCAGTGAGGGCATCGTCGCATTGCTGGAGCCCTTCATTGATACGGTGGTGATCTGCACCATGACCGCCCTGGTCATCGTCATCACGGACTATGGGCAATTTGATGCGGTGACCGTCTTGAACAATGCCCAGAGCGGCTCATTGGATGCCATTGGACTCACATCCAGCGCATTCGAGCAGAGCATTTCCTGGTTCCCTGGCGTGTTGTCGTTGGCGGTCATTCTGTTCGCTTTGTCCACCATGATCTCCTGGAGTTACTACGGCCTAAAGGCATGGACCTATCTTTTTGGAGAGACGAGGGCAGCGGACCTGAGCTACAAGGCCATCTTCTGCGCGTTTGTGATCGTGGGGAGTGCCATTAGCGCCGGGAGCGTCTTCGATTTCGGGGATGCGATGATTTTCGCCATGTGCTTCCCCAATGTGCTGGGTCTGTACTTCCTCGCAGGTGAGGTCAGAACGGACTTGGCGGATTATCTGCGGCGGGTGAAGTCAGGCGAAATCAAGCGATTCGACTGATCCGTCCGGGGTCCATGCACGTATTGCGGAGCGAGCGTCTGGGCACCCTTTGGTTTGCCTTGGCCGTTTTGGGCAGTCTTGGTGTGGAAGGATGGCGACGCACGCATTCGGCTCCCCCTGATGACCTCAATGTGGGGCAATTGCTCATGGCTTTGGATTCAATGGAAGGTGCGGACGCTCCAGATGAGGGAGCGACGGGATTCCTTCGGGGAAAGGCTGATGCAGCAGGATCAGGCCCGGAGTTCCCGGCGGTGAAGGCACCAATCAGGCCCAAAGACCTCGATTCGGCAGGATGGGTGGCCCTCGGTCTTTCACCGAGACAGGCACGTGGTGCCCAGCGATATGTTCGGTCAATTGGTGGCCAGGTGAGTAGAGCAGCCCTTGAGCGGATGCGTGTGCTGCCCGACGGCTGGCTAAGCCACTATGGTCCATCTCTTGTCCTGGATTCCAAGAAAGTTGGGGAGGACACTGTCGGAGCTGAGCCATGGGGCAGGAGCCGCAAGCATCCAAACCGCAAAGGAGCCGCAGGAAGAGTTGGAAATCTGCCCACGTTTTCAACAGACCTTCCGATCCCCACCGACATCAATCGTGCCGACAGCATGGAGCTGTTGGCCATTCGAGGAGTAGGGCCATGGGTCGCGGGTCGCATCCTCAATGCGCGAAGGCGATGGGGCGGCTTCGCGGATTTGTCGCTGTTGACCGAAGCATTGAATGGGTGGGACAGTTTGGCCACGGCCTTGCACCCCTCCTTTCAGTGCTCTGCCGCGGATGTGCAAAGGCGATGCCCAGACAGCCTTGATGTTCCGGGGTGGGCCGCTCTGCCCAAGGTCGGGTGGAAGGAAGCCAGGGTCTTGGAGCGCAGGGCCAAGCATCACGGGCCTGATGTGGACCGCGTACTGGATCATCCTGCCCTTGATTCAACAAGTCGTGTCATCATTGCCCGTTATCTGAGGCCGTGCAAAGCGAATGGTTGACCCGAATGGTCGACCTTTGCTAAAACCCCCGGACGAAATGAACTTCCAGGAAAACGAGACCATTGAAGCTATTCGCTCCATGGTACGAGATTTTGCCCAGCGTGAAATCGTACCGCATGTTATGGAATGGGATGAAAGTCAATATTTTCCACGCGAATTGTTTACAGAAATGGGGAGTTTGGGGTTAATGGGCATGCTCGTCCCCGAGGATTACGGGGGAAGCGGATTGGGATATCATGAGTATGCGGCGGCCATAGAGGAGCTCGCCTCAGTATGCGGAGCAGTGGGGTTGAGCATGGCGGCACACAACAGCCTCTGCACAAATCACATTCTGACATTCGGGAATGAGCAGCAGAAAAGGAAGTACCTGCCAAACCTGGCTTCTGGGGAACATATCGGGGCATGGGGGCTGACGGAGGCGGGCACGGGGTCGGACGCCATGCGAATGCGCTGCACCGCGACACGGGACGGCGACCACTGGGTGCTGAATGGCACCAAGAATTGGATCACCCACGGGATCTCTGCGGAGGTGGTTGTAGTGCTGGCCCGTACAGGCGAATTGCTCGACAGCCATGGAATCACCGCTTTTGTGGTGGAGAGGGGGACGCCGGGGTTCAGGGGTGGAAAAAAGGAGAACAAACTCGGGATGAGGTCGAGTGAAACCGCCGAGCTCATTTTTGAGGATTGCCGGATACCGGAGGCCCATGTTTTGGGTGAGGTGGGCGAAGGATTCATACAGGCCATGAAAATCTTGGATGGAGGGCGCATTTCCATTGCTGCCCTATCCCTAGGCATCGGACGCGGCGCTTTCGACGCCGCCCTTTCCTATGCAAAAGAGCGAGAGCAATTCGGTCAACCCATTGCCCGTTTCCAAGGTGTTGGCTTCAAGCTTGCGGATATGGCGGTGGGCCTCGAAACTTCGAGGTTGCTGATCGCCAAAGCATGCGATGACAAGCTAAACGGTGGAGACGTTACGCGTTCGGGTGCGATGGCCAAATATCATGCGTCGGAGGAGTGCGTGCGGATCGCAACGGAAGCCGTTCAGGTATTCGGTGGTTACGGCTATACCAAGGATTTTCCGGTGGAGAAGTTCTACCGGGACTCCAAGCTCTGCACCATTGGAGAGGGGACATCTGAAATTCAGAAGCTGGTCATTTCCCGAAGCTTGGTGTCTAAAGGTGTAGTGTAAGCCTTTCCGGCTGACGCGAGTAGGTTCTATTCCGAATTTTCAGCTATCTTCGCGCACCCAATTTCGAATCATGCTCATCATTCCGGTCAAGGAGGGAGAAAATATCGAACGCGCACTCAAGCGTTTCAAGAAGAAGTTCGATCGTACCAAAACTGGTCGCATGCTCCGCGCCCGCAAAGAGTATGTCAAGCCGAAGACCGTGCGCCGAGAAGCGCTCAAGAAAGCCGTTTACAAAAACAAGAAGGCTTTGATGGGCTGATAATTTGTAATATCGGTTTGGTGGGGTAATATTCGTCCTGACCAAACCAAATGTCCGCTTCGTCCGCTCCCAACACGCCGCTTCAGGCCTTCTTGCACTTTCTCGAAAAGGAGAAGAGGGGGAGTGTCCACACCTTGAGGTGTTACCGTTCGGATTTGAATCAATTCCAACGTTACCTGGCAGACCAGTATGAGCATGACTCTTTGGTAGGCATAGAAGGGGATTGGGTACGTTCATGGATCGTACACATGATGAAAGAAGGGCGAAGCCCACGCACCATTCACAGAAAGGTGAGCGCTTTCCGAACATTTAATCGCTTTGCCCGCCGCATGTCCTACACCGACAGAGACCCCAGCAACGGTGTGTCTCTGCCCAAGTTGGAAAAGCGGGTGCGCGAGGTGGTCCCTGAACGCAACATGTTGTCGTTGCTCGATGGGTCAGTTTTCCCTGAAAGCTGGTCGGGACTCCGGGATCGGTTGATGATGACCCTGTTGTATGAGACTGGGGTGCGTCAGGACGAACTGATTTCATTGTTGCATGCCGATGTAAACGTCAGCCGACGCAACATCAAGGTCAATGGTAAGGGAGGAAAGGACCGCTACATTCCCATTTCCGAAGCGACGATTGACCTGGCGGAGCAATACATGCGATCCCGACCTGGGGACAGTGACCAATTGTTGGTCACGGATGGCGGTAAGGAGCTGTATCCTGCATTTGTTTATCGGCGAGTGAATCACTACATTACCGAAGCGAGCTCGCTTAGCAAGTGTAGTCCGCACGTCATTCGGCACTCTTTTGCAACGCATCTTTTGAACCGCGGAGCAGACATCAACGCAGTGAAGGAATTGCTAGGGCACAGCAGTCTGAATGCTACCCAGCACTATACCCACGTGACGACGAGCCGCATGAAGGACGTGCACCGGGGGTCACCACTTGATACGCGAGGCATCTTCTGAAGTCTCACCCTCAAGTGGTATACATGCAAATACAAGTCCAGTCCATTCACTTCAAGGCCGATGGGTCCTTGGTTCGTTTCATCGAGGAGAAATTGAGCAAATTGAAGCTCTTTCATCCCGGAATTATTTCTGCAGACGTGCATTTTCGTCTAGACAAGGATCAAGACCGAGAAAACAAGCGTGTCGAGGTGAAGTTGAATGTGCCCGGACCTGATTTGTACAGCAGCCGAAGAGCGACGTCTTTCGAAGAGGCTGCTGTAGAGGTGGTGGAAGCCCTTCGCAGACAACTGGAAAAAGCCCGCAGCAAGGCCGCTTGAGGACAATTGCGAATTCCTGAAATTCAGTTCGCAAAGACCCCTTGTGGTCAGGTTATTCTGAACTACATTTGCCCTCCCTAAATCGGGGAGGGCTTTTTTTGCCCTGTTCTTTGACATGAGGCCGGTGTAGCTCAGTTGGCCAGAGCAGCTGATTTGTAATCAGCGGGTCGGGGGTTCGAATCCCTCCACCGGCTCAAAGCACCATCCTAAAATTACCATGGGGGTACGCCGGAGTTGGAGAGCCGGGGCAGACTGTAAATCTGTTGTCTACGACTGAATAGGTTCGAATCCTATTACCCCCACAATCAAGCCAATTTCAAGGCAAGCGGGAGTAGCTCAGTTGGTAGAGCGTCAGCCTTCCAAGCTGAATGTCGCGAGTTCGAATCTCGTCTCCCGCTCAAGAAAAACGGTGAGCGTCCAAAGGGGCGCCTCCAACCACTGCCGATGTAGCTCAGGGGTAGAGCGCTTCCTTGGTAAGGAAGAGGTCACGGGTTCAATTCCCGTCATTGGCTCCATTGCTCAGTGCTAAGAAACAATCCTTTAATACATTAACTCTAAACAAACCAAACCATGGCTAAAGAAACGTTCGATCGTTCCAAGCCGCACGTGAACATCGGGACCCTCGGTCACGTTGACCACGGCAAGACGACCCTCACCGCAGCGATCACGAAAGTGTTGGCTGATGCTGGCTTTAGCGAGGCTTCCTCGTTCGATCAAATTGACAATGCTCCAGAGGAAAAGGAGCGCGGTATTACCATCAACTCTTCACACGTCGAGTACGCTACCGCGAACCGTCACTACGCCCACGTTGACTGTCCAGGTCACGCGGACTACGTGAAGAACATGGTAACGGGTGCTGCCCAAATGGATGGCGCTATTCTCGTTGTGGCCGCGACAGACGGCCCCATGCCCCAGACCCGCGAGCACATCCTGCTCGGACGTCAGGTGGGTGTGCCTCGCATCGTGCCTTTCCTCAACAAAGTCGACATGGTCGATGACGAGGAGTTGCTCGAGCTCGTCGAGATGGAGGTGCGCGAGCTCCTCAGCTTCTACGAGTACGACGGAGACAATGTGCCCTGCATCCAGGGTTCTGCTCTGGGCGCGCTCAATGGCGAGCAGAAGTGGGTCGACACGGTCCTCGAGCTCATGAACGCAGTGGACGAGTACATCGAGTTGCCCGTTCGCGATAACGAGAAGCCTTTCTTGATGTCTGTGGAGGACGTGTTCACGATCACGGGTCGTGGTACCGTTGCTACCGGTCGTATTGAAACGGGTATCATCAACACGGGTGACGAGGTCGATATCCTCGGTCTGAATGCCGACGGCATGAAGTCCACGATCACGGGTGTGGAGATGTTCCGTAAGATTCTCGACCGCGGTGAGGCTGGCGACAACGTCGGTTTGCTCCTCCGTGGTGTCGACAAGAGCGACATCAAGCGTGGCATGGTCATCGCCAAGCCTGGCACTGTGACCCCTCACAGCAAGTTCAAGGCTGAGGTCTACATCTTGAAGAAGGAAGAGGGTGGTCGTCACACTCCCTTCCACAACAAGTACCGCCCGCAGTTTTACTTCCGCACCACCGACGTGACCGGCGAAATCCATTTGGATGCTGGTCGTGAGATGGTGATGCCCGGCGACAACGTGACCATCACCGTGGAGTTGATCTACGGAGTGGCCATGTCCCCCGGTCTGCGTTTCGCCATCCGCGAGGGTGGTCGCACCGTGGGCGCTGGTCAGGTGACCGAGATGATCGGCTGATCATCAAGGGCCTGAACTCAATCGAAAATTTAGGGGAAAGAAGATGCCCAATGGGGCATCTTCTTTCGCCGTCTACGGGCATAGCTCAATTGGTAGAGTAGCGGTCTCCAAAACCGTTGGTTGCAGGTTCGAGTCCTGCTGCCCGTGCAAAACACACCGAAGGAAAATGGCAAACGTTGCAGAATACGTAAAAGACAGCTACACTGAATTGGTGGAGCGTGTGACCTGGCCCGGCCCCAAGCAGTTGCAGGAGGCCTCTTTTCTGGTTTTCATTGCTTCCCTCCTCATTGCGGGCCTTGTGTTCGTCATGGATTGGGTTTTCGGTGTGAATGCGGCCGATAGCATCTGGCAAGGGGTGATCGGGATGATTTACACTTACGTCGTTTGAGCGCAGTCAGGACCATGAGTGAAATCGACAAGAAATGGTACGTGGTGCGCGCCATCGGCGGGCAGGAGAACAAAGCCAAGGGATTCCTTGAGTCCGAGATCTCCGCGGCCGGCTTGTCCGATTACGTGGGGCAGATTCTGATTCCGACCGAGAAAGTCCTGCAGATTCGCAACGGCAAAAAGGTCACCAAAGAACGCAACCACTTCCCGGGATATGTCTTTGTGGAGTGCGCGTTGGTGGGTGAGGTGCCACACGTGATTCGGAACACGCCAAGCGTTATCGGATTCCTTGGTGCTGAAAAGAGAGGTGACCCGCTTCCCTTGCGTGCCAATGAAGTGGCACGAATGCTGGGACGTGTGGATGAGTTGGCAGAGAGCGAGGAGGAATTGGCCATCCCTTTCAAAGTGGGAGAGGTGGTCAAGGTGGGCGATGGTCCGTTCAACGGATTCCATGGCACCATCGAAGAGATCAACGAGGAGAAGCGCAAGTTGAAGGTGATGGTCAAGATTTTTGGAAGGAAGACCCCAGTGGAATTGGGCTTCCTTCAAGTAGAGAAAGAGGCGTGAGTAAGAAGATTCAATACAGTTATAACCGAATTCCCAATTAAACCGGAACAGCCAGGACGTCCCGTGCCCTGTCCCAGAATGCTTCCCTGGACACTGCGGCCGACCTGTTCATTATAAACAATAGATCCATGGCTAAAGAAGTCGCCAAGATGGTCAAACTGCAAGTGAAAGGTGGCGCTGCCAATCCTTCACCTCCGGTTGGTCCTGCACTCGGTGCGGCGGGTGTGAACATCATGGAATTTTGCAAGCAGTTCAATGGGCGTACCCAGGACAAAGCAGGCAAGGTTCTTCCGGTGGTCATCACCGTCTACAGTGATAAGTCCTTTGACTTCATCATCAAGACACCGCCCGCAGCAGTGCAACTCATGGAAGCCGCCAAATTGAAGAAGGGTTCTCCGGAATCCAACCGACAGAAGGTGGGTAAAGTGACGTGGGACCAGGTCCGCGTAATTGCAGAGGACAAGATGCCCGATCTCAATTGCTTCTCCATCGAATCCGCCATGAAGGTGGTCGCTGGAACGGCAAGGAGTATGGGGCTGAACGTGACCGGCGATTCGCCTTTCTGATCGCTTAACATCAGACACAATGGCAAAATTGACACGCAATCGCAAAGCCGCGTTCGACCAGGCCGACGTGGACGAAGCGTACTCCAT
>JBDQOI010000034.1:24211-24467 GCA_040261275.1 Flavobacteriales bacterium
CTCACGGAACGGGTAAGAACGTCCGGGTGCTGGTTCTCTGTACTCCTGACAAGGAAGCAGAGGCCAAGGAGGCAGGAGCGGATCACGTCGGTCTCGATGAATATGTCGAGAAGATCAAAGGCGGATGGACCGATGTGGACGTGATCGTCACGACCCCCCAAGTGATGGGAAAAGTAGGAGCACTGGGCCGAGTTCTCGGACCCCGTGGTCTTATGCCCAACCCGAAATCGGGTACCGTCACGATGGAGGTCGGGAA
>JBDQOI010000035.1:0-20093 GCA_040261275.1 Flavobacteriales bacterium
GAGATTGCCTGTGCCGCCTTGCGCCGGGCCTTTGACGACCTGGTGACGTCCTTGGGCCCTGACCTGAACGATTGGCGCTACGACCGGTTGCACACCGTCACCCACAAGCACGCCATGGCCGACGTCCCCGTGCTCGGCGATTGGCTCAGCGTGGGGCCTTACGGACTGGGCGCGGCAAAGGATGCCCTGTGCAAATACGAGTTCAAGCTGAAGAAAGCGGTCGACTACAGCATCTTCTCCGGCCCCTCCATGCGGATCGGCATCGACTTCGCGGACGTGGACGCTGCGGAAAGCATCCTGCCGACCGGCCAATCCGGCAACGTTTTCAGCGATTTCTACGACAACCAAGCCCCGCTCTACCACACAGGCGCATTCCGGAAGATGCGGATGGACCGGGCCGACATCGACGCCCACACCACCGCCGTCGCCTCCATCCGTCCTCAAATGGAACGCTGACGCCCCCATCGATTTCTTCATGACGCACCAACCATCGGGCAAGTCGTGCGACTGTAATTTCCCGGCATGGATGGCGTGCGCAATGTGGCGGTGATTGGAGGTGGGGCGGCAGGCTTCTTTGCGGCCCTTTCGGCCGCCGAACACCATCCGGAATCCCAGGTCGTTCTGTTTGAAAAATCGAACAAGCTCCTGTCCAAGGTCAAGGTCTCCGGAGGCGGCCGGTGCAATGTGACCCACGCATGCTTCTCCCCCAGCGCCTTTGCCAAGCACTACCCCCGCGGCGGGAAACAGCTGAAAAAGGCCTTTTCGATATTCCATGCGGCCGACACTGTGGAGTGGTTCACCTCAAGGGGCGTTTCGCTGAAGACCGAGGCTGATGGCCGCATGTTTCCGGAAGCCAACACCTCACAGGCCATCATCGACTGCCTGCAAAGGGAGGCGAAAACTTACGGGGTCGAGATCCGCTTGCAGTCCCCGGTCACGGCCATCCAACCGCTGGACGAAGGCGGCTTTGACCTACATGGCGAACGGTTCGACCGCGTCATCGTCGCCACAGGAGGCAGTCCCAAAGCTTCGGGGTTCGATTGGCTGAGTGCACTCGGCCACACCATCACCGAACCGGTTCCGTCACTGTTCACCTTCAATATGCCCGGTGAAACCATCACCGAGCGCATGGGGCTCGTAGTCCCAAATGCCATCGTCCGCATTCAAGGCACCAAGCTGTCGCACCAGGGTCCGGTGCTCATCACGCACTGGGGCATGAGCGGGCCGGCCGTCCTCAAGCTCTCCGCCTGGGGCGCCCGTGAATTGGAGGAGCGCGGCTACCACTTCCGCATCCAAGTCAATTGGATCGGCAAGGTCAACGAGGGCGAAGTACTCGAGGAATTCGCAGGCACACTCCCGGGTATCGCCCGCAAAAAAGTGGCCAACGCCTGCCCCTGGGATCTGCCCCGCAACTTCTGGAGCCACCTCATCGCCAAAGCGGGCATAGGGGCCGACGCGCCCTGGCAGGACGTCGGAAAGAAAGCCCGCAACAAGCTCATCAACCTGTTGCTCAATGACGTGTACACCGTGGAAGGCAAAACCACGTTCAAGGAGGAGTTCGTCACTTGCGGCGGAGTCACCCGTTCGGAAGTGGACTTCAGCACCATGGAAAGCAGCACCGTTCCGGGCCTCCATTTCGCGGGAGAAGTACTGGATGTGGACGGCATCACAGGCGGCTTCAATTTCCAAGCCGCCTGGACCACGGGGTACATCGCCGGCCGTGGTGCCAAGACCGGATAATCTGTCGGTTCAGAAATATCATCCCCTTCCTGCTCCGACTTGCACCCCCTTTGTGTACTTTGTACACCAATATCCAGAATGCCGCGCTTAATGACCTGTTGGCGGCGATATTTCCACCCAATACCAAATCAACGATTCATGAATCGCAACACCTTGCGATGGTCCCGATGGGCCACAGCCTTGGCTATGGGAGCGCTTATATTCAGCACCACGGCACTGCAGGCTCAAAACATCACCCTCTCCGGTTCGGTGATTGACCGCGAAACCGGGGACGCCCTGATCGGCACCACCATCATACAAGAAGGAACCTCCAATGGCGCAACAGCCGGTGTGGACGGTTCCTTTTCGCTTGTAGTCAATGGACTGCCCGTCCAACTCAAAGTCAGTTTCATCGGCTACGAAACGCAGAACCTAACGGTGGAAAGCGCTGCGCTCCTCCGCATCGTCATGGATGTGGACGCGGAAATGGTCGGTGAAGTGTTGGTCGTGGGATATGGCCGCCAGAAGAAAAAAGTGTCGACCGGCTCCATCGCCAAGATCAGCGCCAAGGACATCGAAGGCATCGCCGTTCCCGACGTAGCCTCCACCCTCGAGGGCCAGACTTCAGGTCTCATCATCAATGAGTCCAGCGGCCAGCCGGGATCCGGCAAGAGCATCCTCATCCGCGGCATCAGTACCAACGGAGACAACTCACCGCTCTACATCGTAGACGGCTTGCAAGTAGGCAACATCGACAACCTGAACCCGGGCGACGTGGAGTCCGTGGACGTCCTCAAGGACGCCGCCTCCAGCGCGATTTACGGAGCACGGGCGGCCAACGGTGTGGTCATCATCACCACCAAGAATGGCAGCAAGGGCGATGGCAGCATCACCTATTCGTCCAGCTACCTCAACTCCAACCCTTGGAAGTTGCCCGAGATGCTCAGCGCCGAGGATTACGTGATCCTCATGCGGGAGAAGTTTGCCAACAGCAACCAGTCCTCTTCCCTTGACGTGCTGGGGTTCCCCGACCTCGGAGATCCCCTCGATGCCAACACGAACTGGATGGAAGCCATCTTCAATCCGGCACAGGTCATCAACCACCGGATCACCGCTTCCGGAAACAACTCCTACCTGTCGATGGACTACTGGGACCAGAACGGTGTCATCGGCGGAGAAAAGTCGAACTACAAGCGCTACGCCATGCGCTACAACTCGACCAAGAAGGTGCGGGACATGATCACCATCGGGCAGAACCTCTACCTGAACCGCACACAGAACAACAACATCGGAACCAACAGCGCCTTTGGTGGCGTGCAGTCCGACGCCTTCGCCTACGACCCCATCACTCCTCTCTACGATGAGGCCGGACAGTTCGGCTTCGCCCAGTCCCCATGGGTCCAGAAGGAATACATCAATCCGCTGAGCCGGCTCTACCTCGCCTATGGCGACAACAAGTCCGACCAGATCCTCGGAAACGTCTACCTCGAGGCCAAGCTCGCCGATGGCCTCACCATCAAGACCGACGGCGGTTTCGACCTGAATTGGTACGATTACCGCTACTTCACTCCGGTCTATGAGTTCCACCCGGCTGCCCAGAACCTCACCAACGACGTAGGTCAGGGCTCAGGCAACTTCCAGGGCTTCCAGTGGGAGAACACCGTCAACTACACGAAGACCTATCAGGAGAAGCACAACCTGGACTTCCTCGTGGGTACTTCTTACCGGACCACCCAATTCCGTCAGGTGGGCGGCTCCACCTCCAACATTCCCGCCGACGCGGAATTCAACCCGAACTTCCACTACATCGACGCCGGCCAAGACACGCTGGACCTCACCTTCGGTGGTGCATCGGTGGATTACGCCCTCATCAGCACGTTCTCCCGGGCGCTCTATAACTACGATGAGAAGTACCTCTTCTCCGCGACGATCCGCCGCGACGGTTCTTCCAACTTCGGTGCCAACAACCGCTTTGGCGTATTCCCCTCCGCTTCCGTGGGATGGGTCGCCTCCAAGGAGGACTTCCTGAAGGATTCCGAGAAGATCAGCTTCCTGAAGGTGCGGGCCTCATGGGGGGTCAACGGTTCCGACCGCATCTCCCCACTGAGCTACGTGGCGCGCATCCAGAACGTGTTCTCCTACTCCTTCGGTTCGGAGGATCAGGTGCTGAACACCGGAACCGCCCTCGCCGCTCCGCCCAACCCCAACGTAAAGTGGGAACAGAGCGAGCAGTTGGACCTCGGTGTCGAGCTCGGCCTCTTTGACGACAAGCTTTCCATTGAAGCCGACGTCTACAGCAAGCGCACCAAGGACCTGCTCATGACGCAGCAAATTCCCGGCTACATCGGCGCCACCAACAACCCCACCTCCAACCTCGGTGAGATCCTCAACCGCGGGGTGGAATTGGGAATCGGCTACCGGATGGGCCAGGGTGACCTGAAGCTGAACACCAACCTCAACTACACGCACTTCAAGAACGAAGTCATCAGCGTGGCGGGCGAGACGGGATACCTCAACGGATGGGGATGGCCCGTGCGCAACACCGCCATCACCCGCATGACCGAAGGGTACGCCGTGGGCCACTTCGTGGGCTATCAGGCAGACGGCATCTTCCAAAGCCAGTCGGAAGTCTTCACCCACATCAACAACGAGGGTAACCTGCTCCAGCCCAACGCCCAGCCCGGAGACATCCGCTTCCTGGACACCAACGGGGACGGCATCATCAACTCCGACGACATCGGCGACATCGGCAGTCCCTGGCCCAAGCACATCATCGGTTTGAGCGCCAACCTGACCTACAGGGATTTCTACGTGAACCTCATCTTCAACGCCCAGTTGGGCCACGACATCTACCGCACCTACGAGCGTTCGGATGTCACCTTCTCCAACATGCAGACCTTCTGGCTGGACCGTTGGACCCCGGAGGCGCCCAGCACCGAGCTGCCGAGGTTGACCTCCACCGACCCCAACAACAACCAGCGCCCCTCCAGCTTCTACGTGGAAAACGGAAACTTCCTCCGCATGCGCAACCTGCAGCTCGGATGGAACCTGCCCGCCGAGTGGACCCACCGCGCCAAGATGAAGGAAGTCAAGGTCTACCTGACCGGAAACAACCTGTTCACCGTGACCAACTACCGCGGATTCGACCCGGACATCGGCACCAGCGGATGGATCCTGGACACCGGAATCGACAAGGGGTTCTACCCCAACAACCGCTCCTTCGGTGCGGGACTCAACGTGACTTTCTAATCGCGCAGAAAAATGAAGAAGATCTATCGCAACCTCGCAGTGCTCGCCGGATTCACCCTCATTCTGGCCGCTTGCAGCAAAGACCGCCTCGAGGTGGAGCCCGTCAACGAGTTCCTCTCGAGCAACTACTACCAGACCGAAGACCAGGTCGCGGCCGCCTTGATCGCGGTATACGACCCCCTCGGATGGTCCATGGCTTACGGCCAATGGGTGTCCCAGACCATGTACGGCGAAATCCGATCGGACAACGCCAACGCCGGGGGTGACCCGTCCAACAACGACCAGCCCGGCTGGCAGGAGTACGACGACTTCACCAACACGAACACCAACGTGGTCACCCACCCCATCTACCGCCGGGGCTACGTGGGCATAGCCCGGGCCTGCGCCCTGATCGACCTGACAGAGATCGAATCTGACAAGGTGTCGGAGTACAAGGCCCAGGCCCAGTTCCTCCGCGCGTACTACCACTTCGATTTGTTCCGCCATTTCGGCCCCATCCCCGTGGTCAACCGCAGCCTGGCCCCGAGCGACGTCGACCTGGAGCGCAACACCCTTTCCGAGGTCATGCAGCAAATCGTGGACGATTGCGAGGCGGCCATCCCCTTCCTTCCGGAAGTTCCGCCGTCCGGTCAGGAAGGCCGGGTCACCAAAGGCGCGGCCTACGCCCTGATGGGCAAGGCCTACCTCTACTGGGCAGACCTGAAAAACGACGATGCAGCCCTGTTCCAGCAGGCCGCTGACGCCTTCCAAGCGGTAGTGGACCTCGGAACCTACCAGCTCCTCGACGACATGGAGGAACTGTACAAGTTCGACATGCGCAACACCGCCGAGTCGGTCTTCGAAATCCAGCACAACCCGCTCTGGTCCAGCGACTGGGGTTGGTTCGAAGGCGTGGACGGCAATGGCATGATCCAACTCTGCGGCGTGCGGGGCCTCTGTGCCGAGCACCCCGATTACGAGGCCGGTTGGGGCTTCATGAACGTCACGCCCAGCCTGTGGAACCACTTCCTGGACGATGACACCTACCGCCGGGATGTGGCCATCATCTCCGAGGACGAGCTCGGCCAGGACCTCGCCGACGCGGGTCTCAGCTGCGACCCCATCATCGACCTGACCCAGATCAATCCCGTGGACCACACCGGCTACTGGCAGGAGAAATACCCCAACCTCAAGGCCTTTGCCGGAACCAACGTCAACGGCGGAAACGAACACCTCACCAAGGCGCAGAACACCCACGTGTTCCGCTACGCGGATGTGCTGCTCATGCTCGCCGAAGCCCTCCACCGCGGATCGGGCGACGACGCCACCGCCATGGGCTATATCGACATCGTGCGCGAGCGCGCGGCAGGCCCCGGAGACAACAGCGGCAACTTCCGCAACGCAGCCACGGTCATGGCCGAGGAAGGATGGTTGTTACAGGACCTCATCTGGTACGAGCGCCGGGCCGAGTTGGCCTGTGAAGGCGACCGCTGGTACGATCTGGTCCGTTCCGGCCGGGCTGCAGCCGATCTCTTTGAGGGAGACGGCGACAAGGCCGCCAACTTCAACCAGGACCACCTCTGGTTGCCCATCGCCTTGGAAGAGACCCAGCTTGCGCCCGGATTGACCACTTACCCGGACGCAGCGCTGTTCAATTGATTCAAATCAAACCTTACATCAACCCATAACCCCTAATCAAACCCCAAATGAACAAGACGATTCAAGCACTGGGCCTGTTCCTGATGGTCAGCCTGGTCGTAGTCAGCTGCAAGAAGGATCCAGAGCCGGAACCCGCTGCCGTCATTGCCAGTTTCCAATACGCGGTAAGCGAGACGAACTGGGCCGAAGTCACCTTCACCAACTACTCAGCCAACGCCAATGCGTACACCTGGGATTTCGGTGACGGCAACACCAGCACGGACGCCAACCCGGTCCACACCTACGCAGGTGGTGGAACGTACGAAGTGACCTTGACCGCCACCGGCGACGAAGGCTCCGCTTCCAAGTCCGAGTCCATCATCATCACCGATCCGAACACGGCCAACGCCTTCCTCGCAGGAACCGATGGCCGCGCTTGGTACCTCGACCGTGAGAACATCGCTTTGGGCATCGGCCCCACGATCGGCGACAACGGCTGGTGGTCCTTCGGAGGCGTGACACCCCACGGTGACCGCCCCTGCATTTTGGACGACAGCTACGTCTTCAACCCCGACGGCAGCTTCGAGATGAACACCGAGGGCACGCTCTTTGTGGACGCGGATGCCAACGGCGGCTGGCTCGGAGCAGACGAAGGCTGCTTCAACGAGGACGACCCCGGCGTATTCACCGGCCCCAACGGTGAGGACCTGAGTGCCTTCGCCAACGGTGGAGATTTCACCTACGACTTCAACACCAACGCCAACACCATTACCATCAATGGATTTGGCGCCTACATCGGCCTTTGCAACAAGACCGAGGCAGGAGACAACTATGTCCCGGTGGCGACGAAGACGTTCCAGATCATCGACATGGAGGAAGGCGACATCGCCGACCGCCTGAGCGTGGCCATCGTCGGACTCGACGGGGGCTTCTCCTGGAACTTCTACCTCGTGCACTACCACAACCCGGCTGACCTTCCTCCCATCCCCTCTACCGTTCCGACCGCAGGCTTCTCTTCAACGACCGACGGATTCACGGTGAGCTTCACCAACTCCTCCGCCAATGCCACGTCCTACAGCTGGGACTTCGGTGACGGCGCGATGAGTACAGAGGAGAACCCGGTCCACACCTACGGTGCCGAGGGCAACTACACAGTCACCCTGACCGCTTCTGACGGCGCCGGAAACAGCGACGACGCATCACAAGACGTCGCCATCAGCTCCGCCACGTTCTCTCCCGCAGTGCTCTCCAGCGCTGAAGGAAAGTCCTGGAGCCTCGACGGTGAGGCCAGCTACATCGTCGGCCCCTGCCAGGGCTGCGGTGATTGGTGGGGCGGAATCGATGCCAATGGCGTCATCGAGCGCGCCTGCCAACTGGACGACGCGTGGATCTTCTTTGATGACGGCACCATGCAGTACACCACCGAAGGCTTCGTTTGGGCAGAGAGCTACATGCTCGGCAACAACGAGTGCGTGGATGAGACCCTCCTCACGGCTCCGTTCGACGTGTTCGGTGCCGGCACCCACGCCTTCACCGCCACGGAGTCCGAAATCACCGTGAACGGCCTCGGCGCCTTCATCGGCTTCAACAAGGCGTACAACCAGGGTGAGCTCGACAACGCCGGTACCGGCACCCCTGTCGAGACCATCACCTACGAGGTGTTCGACTACACCAACGTGGACGGCGTAGAGAAAGTGACCATCACGATTGACTACGGAGCCAACCCCGGAGAGGCCTACTGGACTTTCCGCCTCGTGGCCCAGTAATCAGCGCATACTGAAATGAAAAAAGGGAATCTGTCTCGCGGCCGGTTCCCTTTTCTTTTGCCCCATGCTGAAGTAAGCCCTCCCGGAGGCGATGAAGGGTTTTCCCTTTCAGCGGGCTGCCGTCAACGAACCGCCTTCAGGAACCGTCCGCTGTTGACTGTGCCGTCCTCGCGGTGAACGAAAACCTCGTAAACCCCGGCAGCGAATCCCGTCAGTGGGATTTTCTCCTCGATGAAGGAGGCATCCTCGAAAGTGCGCCCGTATACCGGCCGCCCCGTCATATCGTAAATCGACAGGGTCAAGTCCTGGGGGAAGAACACGGAGAAGGCGATGGTCACCTCCCCTGCCGTCACGGGATTCGGATAGGCCAATACCGTCTGGAATGACGTGACGCCCTGCTCCTCAACCGGCTCGTCGTATTCGAATTCCATCCAATTGAAATTGAACGGGGCTTGCGTGACCTGCACCCGCAACACATAGAGGCCGGCCTCCATGTACACTTCGCGGCTGGTCGTTTCCCAGACCTGCCATCCACCCGTTGCCGGGAATGAAACACCGCCGAGACCCGTGCTCTGCCCCTGCGCGTTGATCAACTCGAGATCCACCGCGCCAAAACTCTCAGACGCCGTGCGGAAATGGATGACATAATCCCCCGTGAAACGGACGTTGACGGCATATTCCATGTAGTCGCCGGGATCGAGGAATCCGAGGTTCTGCCCTCCTCCATTGTCGCCCGTTGCCTCCAGCTCCACACCGGATTGGGCGCTGAACCCTTCCGCCTCGATCCAACCGGGAATCGGATAGCGGAAATCAAGATCATTGTACACATCCTCCAACGTGAATGCCGCCAAAGCACCCCCATCGGGACCCGCAACGGAAGTACCTCCATAGGACAGCTCCAGCTCCATGATAGCGTCCATGCTCTCTTCCACCTCGAAAACGATGACCCGGTCACTGTTGGGATCGGCCACCATATCCAGCAAGGTCAAAGCGTCTCCGTCGGCATACAGGGTGAAGGCTCCCACATCCTGCATCAACGGGAGCTCAAGGGGCTTGTTGAGGGTCAATTCAACGTGTTGGGCATCCTCCGTCTTGGCGTTCACGAAGTCCATCCCCACCTGTTCAGCCGGGGTCCCCGTGAAGGAAAACTTCAGGTGGGTCAAGTCAAATCCACCTTCATCCGCCCACAGCACCAGACCCACAGGACCCTCCTCCAGAAACACATCCTCGATGGTGACCGTCTGCCAGCCTGCACCCGAAACCGGTAGGGGCTCGTATGCGGTCACATCCGTGCCTTCCACCTCAAAGTGCACCAAACCGGCCTCTGCGCCGACCGAAACCCGGAGGTCGATGTTGTACAAACCGCCTGTGGCCACATCCACTGTGTACTTCATCCACTCGTCTGAAGCGACCCAGCCCACTTTGTACCCGTTGCTGTGCATGGGGTCCGTGGAGAACGTGATGTCCACCCCGTCATTGCGGTATTGCCAACCGGTATTCCACTCCGTGTAGTTGCCCGAACTCACGTGGTAATTGGCCACCTGAACGTCTCCGTACGCCGACCCCACCGTCCCCATGTCGAAGTCGGTGGCGTGGATGACGCCCGGCACCTCCTGGTCCGCGTGAAAGGGCACCGAAGCATCGGATTGCACCTGGCGGAACATGGCGTCTACCACGCTCAGTTGCTGGACACAGTGCTCGAATTTGAGCTTCTCGGCGAGGTCCATCAATGCGGCCTGAGCATATGCGGCCGTTGGTTGGGCTGCATTGCCCCCCCAGTAGTCCAGCAGGGTCTGATATTCCGGGGACTTCTCGATGGAAAGCGGACAGGAGATGCTCTCGATCTTCTTCAGCGGCCACCACGCCCATCCGATGTTCAGCCCCTCCAACAAGTGGATGGCATCGCGGAACCAAACGTTGGAGTTCTCGCCGCTTTCGCCCAGATAGAGCGGCACATTGTACGCGTTGCGCAGGCTCGTGACGAAGTTCATGGAACCCGCGTCGTTGTAGCTCCAGTACTTGTGGGGCGAGTAGACCAACTGGTCATCCCAGGGCGGGGTCAATCCCGTGAAGTCATTGGCCCACCAATTGCCCTCGATGAAAATAATATGGTCCGGATCGACAGACCGGATGCTGTCGGTACACTGCACATAGAGATTGCGCAGGGCCACTCCTCCGGGCAGGTCCCAGTTCGGCTCGTTGAGCAGGTCATAACCCGCCACCCAGTCCTCGTCCACGTAATGCTCTGCCAGCCGCTTCCACAGCGCGGCCATCTTGTTGCGGTTGTCCTGGCTCTCCCAGAGCGAAGGCTTGGACGGATCGTAATCCGAAATGGCCGCATCGTATCCCTGACCACCGGGTGCCCCGTGCAGGTCCAGGATAACGTACATCTCATTCTGCGCGCACCAGGAAATCAGACTGTCCGTCAATTGGAAACCCAGCTCCAACCATGTGTTTTGACCCTGCACGGGCTCCTCCTCAATCGGCAAGGTGAAGAGGTTGTAGTGCATGGGGAGGCGCACCGAATTGAACCCCCAGGATTTCATCGCGTCGATGTCCGCCTTGGTGACGTGGTTCTGTAACCAGGTTGCGTAGAATTCGTCCGTAGCCTCTTCTCCGATCAGTTGCTCGATCTTGTTGCGGATCTCGTATTGCGCATTGGCGAACCCTGCCGTCTGCAGCATGTAGCCCTCCTGCAGCATCCAGCCACCGAGCCCCATGCCTCGGAGGAGAACAGGCTCCCCCGATTCATTGACGATGGAGGCACCTTCGGTAGACAGTCTTTGCTGGGACCACGAGGAGTTAAAACCCAGGAACAACACCACGGACAGGGCAACAAACCCACGCCAAATGGAAGAAGCAGTAAGCATCATGGAGCCGTTAAAATACAAGCGAAACGACCATGAATACCCCAACTGTAGCCTGCGGTTCCACAAGGAAGTATGAAGACAGGGACCACGGGGATGAAACCGCTGGACTCCGCCCCATTGGACCGGGCTTGGAACTATCTTCGCGATCACCCATGATTGCCTTGAATCAACGCGCCTGCTGGCTTTTGGCCGCCACTTTCCTGCTTGTCTCCGGATGCAACCCCGACGAAGGACCGGTAGTGGTCCCCGAGGTGCGTTTCCCCATCGACATCGCGGCCGACGAAACAGAGGAAAACAGCGTCTTTGAATTCCCATTGGTGCTCAATGAGTCGACCTCCCGAGACATCAAGGTGTATTACGAGACCCGCCCCATCACCGCAGAACCCGGCCTTGATTACGTCCACATCGAAGACTCCCTCATCATTCCCGCAGGCACCGCTTCGGCTTCCATTTTCGTCGAAATCGTCGTCGACGATTTTGCAGAAGAGGACGAGCAGTTCCGCGTGGTCATCACCGGCACCCAATTTGCCTTGCAGGCTGGCGGCATTCAGGAAGCCGTAGGTACCATACGCAATGACGACACCATCCTGCAGGTCACGGACCAAGGCTACACTTCCGCTGACAGTTATCCGGGCATGACTTTGGTGTGGTCCGATGAATTCAATGAAGACGCCATCGATCTGAGCCACTGGACCTACGATCTGGGCGCCAGCGGCTGGGGAAACCAGGAACTGCAGAACTACACCTCCAGCAGCGAGAATTCCTATGTCGCCAACGGCAACCTCATGATCGTCGCCAAGGACGAAGGCAACCAGTACACCTCCGCCCGCATGAAGTCCATCGGGTTGCAGGAATTCCAATACGGCCGCATCGACGTGCGGGCGGTGCTTCCCTTCGGCCAGGGCATCTGGCCTGCCATCTGGATGCTCGGTGCCAACTTCCCCGCCGCAGGGTGGCCCGCCTGCGGCGAAATCGACATCATGGAGCTTATCGGCTCACAACCCAACATCGTGCACGGCACCGTCCACTTTGGCGCGAATTGGCAACAGCACACCTACACCGGGGACGGCACCAGCATTCCCTTTGGTCAGACCTTCGCGGACGAATTCCACGTCTTCTCCATTGACTGGGACGAAAACGGCATCACCTGGCTGCTGGATGACGTGCCCTTCTACAACGTGGACAACAACGTGACGGGCAGCCAACCCTACCCCTTCGACAATCCCTTCTTCTTCATCCTGAACGTAGCCGTGGGCGGCCAGTGGCCAGGCTACCCCAACGCCACCACGACCTTCCCGCAGTTCATGGCCATCGACTACGTGCGGGTGTTCCAATGAGCATCCATCCATCGGCGGAAGAGCTGACCGACGGCGGCCGCCTTTCTGCAGGTAGGCCATGAAATCGCACATGGAAGCCAACCCTCTGCCGCCCCGAGGGGTTATGAGGTCGATGTCCATGTTCAGCGCCCCCCATCAATGCTTGCTCGCGCTGGCATTGACATGCATCGCTTCCATCGGCGCAGCGCAAATCGTCGAGAACTTCGACATCAGGTTCCAAGCCCAGCAGAATGGGGGCATCCGGTTTCTGGCCAACACCACCATGTACTGCGGCACGGGATCTTCCTGCACGGCCGCCCAGCAGGCCATGCCCATCACAGGGTGGCCCCAGGAAAACAACAACGCCCATAACATGCAGTACTACGATGGGGACGCTGACCCCGATACGTGGTGCTCTTCCTCCGACAGCCTTGCGCTTGGCACCTGCGCGGAAATCAGCTTTGCAGGCCTGTATTGGGCGGGTCGCCTGGGCAACGGGGTCGTTCCCAACGAAAGCCTCAAGGACCAAGTGAAGATCCGCGCTGCAGAGGGTGACCCCTACATTGACATCACCGCCGACGAAGAGTACGCCTTCAATGCCTCCAACGTGGACAATTACTGCTGCTTCGCTGACGTCACGGCCTGGGTAGCATCGAATCCCGTAAACGCCCGCTACACCGTGGCCAACGTCATCGCCGACGAAGGCAATTCCTCCTGGGGCGGATGGGTGCTGGTCATCGTATACGGGGACGCACTGGAACCCATGCGGAACCTCACCCTGTTCGATGGACTTGCCGTCATCACGGGTTCTGGAGGAAACAACGTAGTCGATGTCCCCATCTCCGGATTTCTGACGCCGCCGCTGGGGCCCGTGGATCTTCAACTCGGCGTGGTGGCCTTCGATGGGGACCGCGGAGAAGGCGGAGACCAATTGGGGTTCAATGGCACCGGCACCGTGGAGTACATCTCGGATGCCACGCATGCCATCAACAACGTCTTCAACAGCACCCACAGCACCGATGGAGTGATGAATCCTTGGCGCCAACCGGCATTCAACAACACCTTGGGCCACGATGCCAATGTCTTCATACCGGACAACAGCGCTTTCGATTTCCTGCCCAACAATGCCACCGACGCCACCATCCGCGTCACCACAGGAGGCGAGTCCATCACGGTGCAGGTCATCACCTCGGTCATCGATGTATACGAGCCGGATTTGCGCGCCACCGTGTTCATCGAGGACGTCAACGGCGGCGTAGCCGAGCCCGGCGATATTCTCGAATACACGGTCGTAGCCAAAAACCTGGGCTCCGACGCGGCGACAGGCGTTTACGTGACAACCGGACTGGACATCCGTACCGATTTTGTGCCCGCCAGCCTGCAATGGACCAACGGGCCGAACACCGGGGCGATGACGGATGCCCTCGGGGATGATGCCGGAGAATTTCTGGACGCCAGCCAGACGGTGCAGGTGCGCGTGGGGCTCGGAGCCAATGCCCTCGGAGGGGGCTTGCTCGACAACGACCCGATGGGAATGGACAGTGTGTCCTTTCGTTTCCAGGTGCAGCTGACCGACGACTGCCTCCTGCTTCAATGCGATGGCACCCTGACCGGGGAGGCTGACATCTTTGGTGAAGGCGACATCTCGGGCAATGCCCAGACCAATGATGGGGCCAGCGCCCTGCTCGATGCCAACGGCTGTCCCGTTGGGGCGGTCACGGTCCTGGACGTTCAAACCGGCGTGTGTCCACCGGTCTTCATTGAGCCCGTGGGCACCACCTGTCTGGGCGACGATGTGACCTTACTGGTGCCTGAATTCACCAACAATCCACTCGCCGAATCCCTGGCCAATTACAGTTGGACAGGGCCCAATGGTTTCAGCAGCAACTCAGCCGCAGCCTTCATTCCCCAGGCGGATCTGACCGATGCGGGCGCCTACCTGCTCGAGGTCACCTTTACCGGATTGGAATGCCTCCTTTCGTCGGCTTCCTACAACCTCATCGTCCACGAGCCGGCCCCATCCTTCGCATCACCTGCATCCCAATGTCTCGAAGGCAACAGCTTTGACTTCACCGCATCGGGCGCCGTCTTTGCAGGTGCGGAATACAGCTGGTCCTTCGACGGAGGCACACCTTCTGATACCTTGGGAATCGGCGTGGGCGACATCACCTTCAGCACGGGCGGATGGCATCCGGTCACGCTCACCCTGGATGAAATCGGCTGCACCGCCACCACCCTCGACTCCATTTTCATCGAACTGCCCCCCATTCTCGCCCCCTTCACACCCGAAATCTGGCCCGTGGAAGGATGCGTGCCCCTCACGGTCAGCTTTTCAGCGCCTGAGCAGGAAATCCCGCTGGACGTGGCCTGGGAATTCGGTGAGGGGAGCTCCACCCCTTTCGACGCTCCAGTCTTCGTCTACGAACAGGTCGGCCAATACGACATCACCGTCAGCGCCTCCGCCATCGGCACCTGTCCCGCCGACATCACGTTTGTGGTTCCGGACGCGGTCACGGTATTGCCCAATCCGGAGCCCGGTTTCACCGTGGAGCCCACTGTAGTGGAGTTGCTCCAGCCGCAAGTCATGGTGACATCGACCACGGATCCGGCCAACAGTGTGAGTTACTGGATGACCGATGGAGGCAGTCTGGAATCCGAGAATGGGCCATACATCTTCAGCGATGGCGGCAGTTTCGAGGTCATACAGACAGTGGTCGGGCCCAATGGCTGCACCGCCACGGCTTCTGCGGAAGTGGTGGTCAACGGCACCATTTTTCACGCCCCGTCCAGTTTTACACCCAACCACGATGGGATCAACGATGTCTGGAAACCTGTCGCTCTCGGCGTCACCTCCTACGATGTGGAAATCCACAACCGTTGGGGCGAGCGCATCTGGTCTTCTTCCGACCCCGAACAGGGCTGGCAAGGCGAAGGGCCCGGTGGCACTCACTATGTCCCCAATGGCATTTACCACTGGATGGCCACATTCAGGGACCAATTGGGCTTTCCCAAGGTGAAGCAAGGCACCCTGACCATCATTCGCTGATCAGTCCTCGGGCAGGGCGATCAGGTCGATCTCGTGGGCGCGGATGGCGGCATTCAATGCCGGCAACTGGGCATCGCGCAGGGCGTACCACCGGGCGAGCTGGGCGTCTATGAGGGCGGTCATCTCATCGCGGACCCCAATCATCTGGGCGGTAGGGCGATAGAGGCCCATATTGGCGAGTGAGCCTACGTGGGCGAGCTTGTTGTTGAGCCGGATCGGGTAGTTCAACATGTCCTGGTTGCTCTTCAGCTTCGTCTGGTAGAGCACCTCCTCGATGGCCGTCATGGTCGAATCCATCGCCCGGCCCATTTCTACAACCTCGGCGTGGGCCTCTTCGTCGAGGCGGCCAGTCAAGCCCGCAATCTGGGCCTTGGTCGCGCGCATGTGTCGGATGGCGTCGTGGGTCTCATCGACCTTGTCCCGCACCGACTTGAGGAATTCGAAACGGGCTTGCAGGTCCTCGGCACTGCCTTCCGCCCGGGGGTCGGGCAGAATGTCAAATTCCGTCGCGAGCGTGTCGCCATCCACGGTGAGCTCCACGGAGTAGGTCCCCGGCGGGCCCACCGGGCCGGACAGGCTGCCCCACCACATGAGCAGCCCCTCAAAATCATCGGCCTTGGGGTAGCGCAGGTCCCAGTCGAAATGCTGCAGCCCCTCCCCGAGGTCCAGCTTGTCGGCCGCGTCTCCCGCATCCGTGGAGAACGAGCGGATGACCGCACCCTCGGCATCCCGGAAAGTCAATGCCGCCTGCTCTGCCCCTTCAGGCGCGGAGAAATGCACGCGCACGCCCGCCGGGTGGTTCGTCCCCCGCGTCGCGCTTTCGGCGCCCTTGCCTCCGCCGAAGCCCACTGTGGGGTGCGGCTGAAAAAGGCGCAAGGCACCGTCGGCCAGAGGGTCGGAAAGCGACTGCCAAAGGACGTCCAGGTCGTCGAGCAGCCAGAAACTACGGCCTTGCGTGGCCACGATCAGATCGTTGTCCTTGAGCGCGAGGTCCGTGATCGGCACCTGCGGCAGGTTCTGTTGGAACGGCGCCCACGTCGCCCCGTCGTCCGTGCTGATGTACAGCCCGAATTCCGTGCCGGCGTAAAGCAGTCCCGGCACCTCGCGGTCCGCGCGGATGACGCGGGTGAAATGGCCGCCGTCGATGCCCTTGACCAGCTTGCGCCAGGTCTGTCCGTAATCCGCCGTGTGGTAGAGGTAGGGCGCATAATCGCCGAGCTTGTAGCGCGTTCCCGCCACGTACAGTCCGCCCGGCCGGTGGGGGTCCACCTCAATGCTGTTGATCATCGTGGCCTCGGGCAGCCCCTTGGGCGTCACATCCGTCCAATCGGCACCGCCGTTGCGCGACACGTTCAGCAACCCATCGTCCGAGCCGCACCACAGCAGCCCCTCCTCCAGCGGCGACTCGGCCGCCGCAAAAATGGTCGCGTAGTACTCCACGCCCGTATTGTCCTTGGTGATCGGACCACCCGACGACACGAGTTTCTCGGCCTCGCTTCGGGTCAGGTCGGGCGAGATGATGTCCCAGCTCTCCCCGCCGTTGGTGGAGGCGTGCAGGAACTGCGAGCAGGTGTAGATCTTCTGCGGATTGTGCGGCGAGAAGAACACCGGGAAATTCCATTGGAAGCGGTACTTCATCCCCTCGGCGCCGTAGCCCATGGGATTGTCGGGCCAGACGTTGATGGCGCGGTTCATCCCCGTGTCGTGGTTGTACCGCGTGAGGAACCCGCCGTAACTGCCACCATAGACGATGTCGTTGTCGGTGGGGTCGGGCGCCAGGTGCGCGCTCTCGCCGCCCGCCGTGGATTCCCAGTTGTCGTCCGAGATGTAGCGTCCACCGGACCGCGAATCGATGCGGATGGCCGAATTGTCCTGCTGGGCGCCGTAGATGCGGTAAGGAAAATGGTCGTCGGTGGTGACGCGGTAGAACTGGGCCGTCGGCTGGTTCTGGTAGGTCGACCAGCTCGCCCCCGCATCGTAGCTCACCTGCGCTCCGCCGTCGTCGCCGATGATGAGGCGGTCGGCGTCGTCCGGGGCGACCCACAGGTCGTGGTGGTCGCCGTGCGGCGCGTAGTTCGATTCAAACGAAACGCCCCCATCGGTGGAAACGTGGTAGGCCACGTTCATCACGTACACCTTGTTGGCGTCCTCGGTATCGGCGTAGATGCGGGTGTAATACCAGGCGCGCTGGCGCAGGCTGCGGTCCGAGTTCGTGAGCTTCCAGGTATCCCCGGCATCGTCCGAGCGGTAGACGCCTCCGTTGTCGTTTTCCATGATGGCCCACACGCGGTCCGGGTTCACGGGCGAAACCGTTACACCGATGATGCCAAACGGCCCTTCGGGCATGCCCTCCTGCTCCATCAACGAGGTCCACGTGGCGCCCCCGTCCTCGGACTTCCAGAGCGCCGAACCTTCACCGCCGGAAGAGAAATCGTAGGGCGTGCGCCGCACGTTCCAGGTACTGGCGTACAGCACCTCGGGGTTGACGGGGTCAAACACGAGGTCCACCGCCCCTGAACGGGCATTGGCAAAGAGCACGCGCTCCCAGTTCTCCCCTCCGTCAGTCGATTTGTATACCCCCCGCTCCTCGCTGTCTTTGAAGAGGTCGCCCAGCACGGCCGCGTAGACGATGTCCGGGTTGTCAGGGTGGATGCGGATCCGCGGTATGTGACGGCTGTTCTTCAGACCGATGGCCGACCAGCTGCGCCCCCCGTCCACACTCTTGTAGGCACCTGTGCCCGGAGACACATTGCCCCTTACCGTGACTTCACCGCCACCGACGTACAGGAAGTTGGGATGTGAGGCACTGACCGCCACAGCGCCAATGGAGCCTCCGAAATAGCCGTCGCTGATGTTCTCCCAGGTTGTGCCCCCATTGGACGTCTTCCAGACACCCCCGCCCGTGGCCCCCATGTAAAAGGTCATCGGATCGCCGGGCACCCCGGTCACCGCCGCCGATCGCCCCCCTCTGAAAGGCCCGACGCAGCGGAACTGCAGCGCCTCCTCCAACGGCGCAATGCCCGCATCTGCGGTTTGAGCGACCGTTGAAGAGGCCCAGGACAACAACATGAAAACCAGGAGCCCGCTTCCAAAACAAGCGGAGTACACCCAAGAAAGACGGGACGCATTCATGGGGTCAAAGTACCCTGCAGGAGCGTCCTGTAAAAACAAAGTCCACCCGAGGGCCACAAACAACGGAGGAATGCGGTTGGGTGCGCTGGAGCTGTCGATCTCAGCGGATGGGCTGGAGGCGCCAGTAGGTCAACGAGCGCCACAGCCATTCCACGGGACCGAACTTGAACCGGGCGAGCCACCACTTGGACCACACGATTTGGAGCACCCAGATGGGCACGATGACACCCCACAGTTCCGCCCGCCCCAGCGCACCGAAACCGCCCAGTCCATGGCCGTACATCACCGTGGTTGCCATGAGGGTCTGCGTCAAATAATTCGTCAGGGCCATCCGTCCCACCGGGGCCATCCACCGCTCCAATACTGGGCCTGCCGCCGTTCTGCACAACCACAGCAAACCGCCGATGTACCCGAGAACCATCGGTGTGCTGGACAAAATGTGGAACACGCCGTTCTGAAAGAAGCAGTGCTCCACCGACCACAGGTGTTGGTCCCCGTGGCGGATACCCAATACGGCCACAAGCAAACCAATAGACAGGCCAGTAACGGCCATGCGCCCGAACCACCGGCTGGACCGGCGGCCGGAAAGCACCCCGGCCTTGAACAGCGCCATCCCCAACAGCATCATGCCCGTCGCCCGAAAAACCATGAAGGGAAGCCATCCGGTTTGGATGGCCATCGCCCCTTCGATCCGGCGGGGCATCTGGTCCAACCACCCCGACCGTAGGGTCTCCAACTCTTCGGCCACCGAAGCCGCCGAAGGCGCCCAAAATGCCGCGAGGTCCGCGATTTCTGCAGCAGACCAATACGGCATCGACCACGAAAGGAAGACGTATTCGGCCAGGTGGATGCCCAAGGACACCCCCGATAGAATCAGCAGGCTCCGCACCCCAAGGTTGCGGCAGAAAAAGAGCCAGATCGAGCAGAGGGCATAGGTCACGAGGATGTCCCCGCTCCACAGCAGGTAGGCGTGCGCGAGGCCGATCAAAAGCAGCCAGAAATTTCGTCGGAAATGCCATTTTGCCTCGGAGCGACCACTGGCGGCGACCCTTCCCGTGAAAAGCACGATGCCCGCGCCGAACAACACGGAAAACAGCCCCATGAAACGCTCATTCGCAAACACCTCCGAAAAGAGGAATGCCCACCGATCCGGGCCCGATAAAGGCCCTTCCGCCCACGGGTTGAAATAATGCGCCTCCGGCAACCCGAAGGAAATCATGTTCATGACGAGGATTCCCAAGAGCGCAAATCCCCGCAGGACATCCAGCTGATGGATGCGTTTTTGAGAAGCGTTGAGAGGGGTGCCCATGGTATCCTGAGGTTGCAAGCTGCGCGAGTTTGGTGACAAACCTTCAATCGAGCATCAACTGCATTCGGA
>JBDQOI010000035.1:20103-24314 GCA_040261275.1 Flavobacteriales bacterium
AACACAGTCGTCGGGCACTGGAACCTCCACGAAACCAAACTTCAGGTACAAGTGAAGGGCGGCATCGAGCTTGGTACTCGAGTACAACTCCAGCATGCGAAACTCCCGCTCCCTGCACCACTGCAGGGCAAATTCAAGCAGTTGATGTCCAAAGCCCAAGCCCCGGCAATCCTTCCGAACCGCCATCTTGTTCAGCTCAACCACCCCCTGGCCACGCGGCGTCAAGGCAAACGTGGCGATCACGTCTTCTCCCCGCTTGCCGAAGAACACCTTCCCTCCCGGGTCCAATACCATTTCCTGCGGGTTCTGCAGCACTTGGATGTCATAGGGCTCCAAGAGGAAATAGGCCTCGAGCCACTCCGTATTGAGTGCGCAGAAATGCGGCGCCAAATCCGCGGTGAAGGGAACAATGGACAAGCGATGGGGCATGCCCAAAACTTACGTGAAAATCACACGTCACCGCCCATTCAGCCGCGTCACGCCTTGAGATGGGAGCCGTCGCAGTAGGGCGGGTTCTGGGTCAGCTTGCAGGTGCACATGGCACCCTTGCCGGTCTTTTCGGCCTCGAACACCTTGGGCACGAATGAAGTCCCTTTGTGGGCACCGTTGCACCAGGGTTGGTTGTCGGACCGGCCGCAAGCGCACCACGCGTAGGTGGCGCCCTCGAGGAGGTCTTGCATGATGGGGGCCTTTCCGGCCGATTCGGGCTTGTCCATGATCAGCGTGTTGCGATGACGACGTTCAAGGTAATCTCATCCAGAATAGCGTTGTCTCCGAGGTTGTCGAAGAACGATCCGGAACCGTAACGAACGTCATATTGGGCACGGTCAATGACCAATTCAGCCTCGTAGGTCTTGCCCTTTTGCACCACCTCAAACTCAACGGGATTGGCATTGCCCTTGATGGTCGCCACAGCGGAAACCGTCGCCTTGCCGCCCTTGAAGGCCGTGGCCGAACGGATTTCGAGTTGCGCCGAAGGGAACTGCTCAACGTCAAAGAAATCGGCCGACTTGAGGTGTCCCATCAGCTGGTCGCCAACCCCTTGTGGAAGGTCGGCATTGGTCATGCTGGCCATGTTGATGGCAAAAGTGCCACCCGTGATGCGGCCGTCCTGGACCTCGAGCGTGCCGGAAGAAAACGCAATGGCCCCATTGTGCAGCTTGCCGGTAATGTTGCCGCCCTCCCAGGCAATGGACGACTGGGCCATGTCGATGGTGGCGTTCTGACCCAATGCGGTCGCGCCCACAAACAGCAGGGCCGTCAAGAAAGAAGAGATGTATTTCATGGATTGGAATGTTGAAGTGCAAACTTCCCCCACTCCTTTCCGCTGTGCATTCAACTCGATGAACTTCCGCGCGTCCCTTCCACCCTGCGCCGACGGATCATGCTCAGCGCCTGCGGCGTGATGCCCAAATAAGATGCGATCAGCTTCTGGGATACGCGGTGGCTCAGCTCGGGATAGGTGGCGAGGAAGAACTCATAGCGCTCGAGGGCGCTCGAGCTCATCATCATCAGGACCCTGCGCTGCAGGACGCCCGCTCGTCGGTGCATGCGTTTCAACTCGGCCAAGGGGTCCAAGTCGGGATGGTCATAGAATTCAGCGATCGGCATCGCATCGACCACACTGGGCTCCATCGCCTCGATGACCAGACTGGTGGATTGGGTGAACCCCGTGGCCTCCAGGTCGGCCAACGTCCAGCCTTCCGGGGCAAACATGTAGGTGTGTTCCTTGCCGGTTTCGTCTACGAAATAGGCGCGCAGCAAGCCGGAAACGACATGAAACACGTGCGTCGGGCGGGCGCCCGCCACCTGCAGCTGTTCTCCTTTCTGGACCTCCATCCGCTTCACCTGCCGAAGGTAGAGAGGACGGTGTCCCTGATCACCTTTCCTACCCGCAATCAGGGCATCCGCCCGAGAAATCGTAATTTGACTGTGCATCAGCGCCATTGCGGGGCCGCTGCCCCACCTTCGACCAAACCCCAGATGCTTCAACGCACGGATTTCCTGAAGCCCTTGATCGGCCTTCTCTACATCGCCCTCTGTCCGATGGGTGCTGAGGCGCAATGGCTCGATTGGGACATCCAAACCGACACCCGCCTGACCCTGTCTAGCGTGGCCAACGCCGACGACGAGGAGAAGGACCTCTGGCCCGCCGACCTCAACCAGGACGGCTGGACCGACGTCGTGGTGGTGCGCAAGGAGCCCTTCTCAGCCGCTTCGGAGCCGCCCAAGGCCGACCTGCTGCTCATCAACCAGGAGGGCGTCTTGGTGGACATGACCGCGGAGCTCGCGCCGGAATTCATCTCCAATCCGAGCTTCGCCCGCGACGTCTACGTCGTGGACGTGGACGGCGACACCTGGGAGGACGTCATCATCGTGAACACCTTCAGCCAGCAGCCCATGCTCTACATGAACCTGGGCAATGATGTGGACGGCGATTGGCTGGGCCTGGCGGACGAATCGGCCACGCGCCTGCCGACCCTCAGCAGCAACGACCCGCTGATCTGCGCCGTGTGGGCCGACGACCTCACCGGCAACGGCGCCCCCGACCTCTACTTTGTGAACTACCGCTTCAACAGCACCGGCGGGACGGCGCAGGACTTCCTGCTCATCAACGATGGCACCGGGCACTTTACCGATGAGGGCGATGCGCGGGCGGGCAACCTGCTCAACAGCGCGTTTGGAACGGCCGGGCAAATCCACGACATGGACGGCGACGGCGACCTTGACATCATCAAGAACACCACCCTTTACAATGTGGCGCCCTGGAATTCCCGCGGCGTCATCGTCCTGTTCAACGACGGCACGGGCAACTTCTCGAACTGGCAGAACCTGGTGCCGAGCGCCTCACCGTACATGTTTGAGGTGGTGGACTTCAATGACGACGGCCTGCTGGACCTCTACGTGGTGGACGACGGCAGCGACAAGGTGCTGACCGCCACCTCCCACACCGCCGACGTGAGCCTCGGGTTCAATACGGTCAACCTCGGATTCAGCTCCACCAATGGTTTCGGGGGCAATGTGCACGCCGCCGATCTGGACCTGGACGGGGATCCGGACGTGGTCGTATCCGACGTGGACGTGGACATCCCGCCGTGCAACAGCAGCCGGAGGATGACCATCTATGAAAACAACGGGGGCACCCTGAACGACCCTTACGGCACCACGGCCTTTGACTGGGTCGCCAACAGCTACGACGTGGCGCTCCTGGACATCAACAACGACGGGCTCATCGACATCCTGAGCGGAAAATGCGCCGGGTATGAGGTCATCATGTCCAACAACTGCGAACTCGTGGGCGGCTCGGCGGACTTTGACCTGGATGGCATTCCGGATGCCTGCGACGTGTGCCCGACCAACCCCGACCCGAACTGTGAGGAAGAAGTCGATTACCCCGTCATCGGCACCGACCACAGCATGGCCCGCCAATGGAACGAGATGCTGCTCGAGAGCATCCGGGGCGACTACGCACGGCCGACGGTGCACGCCCGCAATCTCTGGCACAGCGCCCTGCTGATGTGGGATGCCTGGTCCACCATGGACCCGGGGGCCTGCACCGCCTTCCTGGGTCAGGACCACGGCGGATTCACCGCCGCCTTTGATGGATTTACCCCTTCGAACGACATCGCCAGCGCCCGGGATGAGGCCATCGCATTCGGGATGTACCGGCTGCTCCAGCACCGTTTCACCGGCGCCCCGCAGGCCGCCAACCTGATGACCGGATACGACGTCCACATGGCCACCCTGGGCTTCGACACGGGCTTCACCAGCACCGACTACAGCAGCGGAGACGGACGCGCCCTCGGCAACTACCTCGCCGAGCAACTCATCGCCTACGGCATGCAGGATGGCGCCAACGAACAGAACGACTACGCCAACACTGCCTACGCACCGGTCAACCCGCCCCTCATCGTGGACCTGCCGGGCAACGAAACGGTGGTCGACCTGAACCGCTGGCAGCCCCTGACGCTCGACCTGTTCATCGACCAGAGCGGCAACGAAATCCCCGGCGACACGCCGCCTTTCCTCTCGCCGGAATGGGGCCAGGTGACCCCGTGGGCGCTGAGCGAGCAGGACCGCGTCACCTACACGCGGGATGGCTTCGACTACCACGTCTACCACGACCCCGGGCCGCCGGCGGTGCACGCCATGGACGGATCCGGAACCACCGACCTGTTTGTGGAAGGCCACAGCATGGTCGCCCGCTGGTC
>JBDQOI010000036.1:0-22262 GCA_040261275.1 Flavobacteriales bacterium
AAGAAGAAGTAATTCTCTAGTCCCTGACCCGGGACGCCGAATCGACCAACTCCCCCAAACGATGGCCAAGACCACCAAGAAGTCAAAGAAGAAGGTAAAAGTGGATGCCATGGGCCAAGCCCACATCCATGCCTCCTTCAACAACATCATCATTTCCCTCACCAATGCCACCGGACAGGTCATTTCCTGGTCCAGCTCCGGCAAGATGGGATTCCGCGGTTCCAAGAAGAACACGCCTTACGCTGCGCAGTGCGCTGCTGAAGACTGTGGCAAGGAAGCCATGGAGTACGGCCTGAAGAAGGTCAAGGTTTTCGTGAAGGGCCCCGGAAGTGGACGTGAGAGCGCCATCCGCACCCTGCACAACATGGGCATTGAAGTCACGGAGATCGTGGACATCACGCCCATGCCTCACAACGGGTGCCGCCCTCCCAAGCACCGCCGCGTCTGATTCATAGGGAACCGAAACAAGCAAGCAACACAACATGGCACGTTACCGCGGACCCAAGTCCAAGATCACCCGCCGCTTCAAGGAAGCCATCTTCGGCCCGGACAAGGCGCTCGAGCGTCGTCCTTACGGCCCAGGCCAACACGGCCCGAATCGCCGTCGGAAGAAAGAGTCCGAGTACTCTGTTCAGCTCGCTGAAAAGCAGAAGGCCAAGTACACGTACGGTATCCTCGAGCGTCAGTTCCGCAACATGTTCGAACGCGCACAGGCCAAGCCCGGCATCACGGGTGAGGTGCTGCTCCAATTCTGCGAGTTGCGTCTCGACAATGTGGTCTTCCGCCTCAACTTGAGCCCAACCCGCCGTGGAGCCCGCCAGTTGGTGAGCCACCGCCACGTTACGGTAAACGGCGACGTCGTGAACATCCCTTCTTACCGGGTGCGTCCGGGAGACGTCGTGGGCGTTCGTGAGAAGTCCAAGTCCCTCGAGGTTGTCACCGGAGCCATCGCTTCCGGCGGACAGCGCCACGAGTGGCTCGATTGGGATGGCAATGCCCTTGCGGGTTCGGTCATCGCGGTGCCCAGCCGTGACCAGATTCCCGAGAACATCAAGGAGTCCCTCATCGTCGAGCTCTACAGCAAGTAATCACAACCCAGCACATTCGATATGGCGATTCTCGATTTTCAGCAGCCAGATAAGGTCATCATGCTTGACTCCGATGACTTCAGCGGACGGTTTGAATTCCGTCCCTTGGAGCCCGGTTTCGGTGTGACCATCGGCAATGCGCTCCGGCGCATCATGCTCTCCAGCCTGGAGGGTTATGCCATCACCCAAATCCGCATCGAAGGTGTGGAACATGAATTCAGCACCATCAAAGGTGTGGTGGAGGATGTCACCGAAATGGTGCTCAACCTCAAGCAGGTAAGGTTCAAGCGTCAGATTGAGGATGTGGATCACGAAGTGGTAAACGTTGTCATCGGCGGTCAGGATCAGTTCTTGGCGGGCGACATTGGCAAGTTCACCTCTGCTTTCCAGGTCATGAACCCCGACCACGTGATTTGCAATCTTGATTCCAGTGTTCAGTTGAGCGTTGAGATGCGGATTTCCAAGGGCCGGGGCTATGTCCCTGCTGAGGAGAACAAGCATGAGGAAGCCACCGTGGACACGATTTTCATCGACTCCATTTTCACGCCGATTCGGAATGTGAAATACGAGATTGACAACTATCGTGTGGAGCAGAAGACCGACTACGAGAAGCTGATCCTCGAGCTTCAGTGCGACGGTTCCATTGCCCCGAAGGATGCCCTTCAAGAGGCGGCCCGTATTCTCATCGAGCACTTCATGCTCTTCAGCGAGGAGCGCATCACGCTCGATTTCGTGGAGAAGAATGAGTCCGAGGAGTTGGATGAGAGCTCGTTGCACATGCGCCATCTGCTCAAGACCAAGTTGGTCGACATGGACCTCAGTGTTCGTGCCTTGAACTGCTTGAAGGCAGCGGATATCGATTCCCTCGGTGATCTGGTCGCCTACAATAAGAATGACTTGTTGAAGTTCCGCAACTTCGGCAAGAAGAGCTTGACCGAGCTCGAGGACCTCGTGGAGAGCAAGGGCCTGCAATTCGGTATGAACGTCAGCAAGTACAAGCTGGACGCGGAGTAATCCGCGACCGTAAGCGCCGTCATCATGAGACACGGAAAGAAATTCAATCACCTCGGACGCAAGACCGCCCACAGAAAGGCGATGATGGCCAATATGGCCTGCAGTCTGATCGAGCATAAGCGCATCACAACGACTTTGGCGAAGGCCAAGGCCCTTCGCGGATTCGTGGAGCCGATTGTGAACCGCGCCAAGGAGGACAGCACCCACAGCCGCCGCATTTGCTTCCGCTACCTGCGGGACAAGCATGCCGTGACCGAGCTGTTCAGTGAGGTCGGACCCAAGGTGGGCGCCCGTGAGGGGGGCTACACCCGCATCATCCGCACAGGTAATCGCTTGGGCGACAACGCTGAAATGTGCATGATTGAGTTGGTTGACTTCAACGAGCTCTACGGCAATGAAGCCAAGACCAAGAAGAAGCGCAGCCGTCGTTCTCGCCGCGGTGGTGGCACTGCCGCTGCACCTGCTGCAGAAGCTGCAGTTGCCGCTGAAGTTGTCGAGGAAGTGGCTGTAGAGGCTGTCGAAGAGGCTCCCGCCGAGGAGGCTCCCGCTGCTGAAGAGGCTCCCGCTGCTGAAGCTGCTGCCGAAGAAGCGCCTGCTGCTGAAGCCGCCACTGAGGAAGCTCCTGCCGAGGAGGCTCCCGCTGCTGAGGCTGCTGCCGAAGAAGCACCTGCTGCTGAAGCCGCCACCGAGGAGGCTCCTGCCGCAGACGACACCCCGGCAGACGACGCCGAGGGCGAAGAAGAGAAGCCCGCCGAATAAGGCGCGCCTACAACCCATGAAAAAGGGAGGCGTCCGCCTCCCTTTTTTCATTTGCGCCCATTACGCCTGTTCAAACCCTGTTGTCATCCCACTGCCCGAAAAGGGGAGGAGGGCTCGAGATGCGGTCTATCTTCGCGCCGCAATGAACCAGTCCGACACCCAGCAAATAGCGCCGGCGCCGGCCGTGCTTCTCCTTGAGGACGGCACCCGATTCGTGGGCAAGGCCATCGGCGCCACAGGTACCACCACCGGTGAAGTCGCCTTCAATACCGGTATGTACGGTTACCAGGAAATCTTCACCGATCCCAGCTACAAGGGCCAGGTACTCGTGATGGCCACGGCGCATATTGGCAACTACGGGGTGCACGGCGCAGAGAACGAAAGCGTCAGTACACAGATTGCAGGTCTCGTGGTCCGCAACTTTAGCGAAGTGGCGAGCCGTGTGGGAGACATTGAACCCTTGGCGGACCGATTGGAGCGCGATGGGATAGTGGGCATTGCGGACATCGACACCCGCGGGCTCATCCAGCACATCCGCGACTGCGGAGCCATGAACGCGCTCATCAGCAGCGACGGCACAGATGAGGCCGAGCTTATGTCCCGGCTCAAGGCGACCCCTTCCATGGAGGGCTTGGAACTGTCGAGCCAGGTGACGCGCAGCGCTGCAGAAGACGCCGGAGATTCCGAAAGTGAAATCCGCATCGCGTTGCTCGACCTCGGAAACAAAGAGAACATCACCCGATGCCTTGAAGAGCGGGGCGCATTCGTGCGCCAGTTCCCCATGGGAACATCGTTGGATGAAATGAAGGCTTGGAGCCCTTCAGGATGGATGATCTCGAATGGGCCCGGAGACCCCTCAGCCATGCCCGATACCATAGCCTTGGTGGGCCAGATCGTCGCCCTCGGACAGCCTGTATTCGGCATTTGTCTTGGCCACCAGATCATCGCCTTGAGCCAAGGACTGAAGACCGAGAAGATGTTCCAGGGTCACCGAGGAGTCAATCATCCGGTGAAGGACCTCGAGAGCGGCAAGTGCGAAATCACTTCGCAGAACCACGGCTTCGTGGTGAGCCGGGATTCCCTCGAGGGGGCGGCCAACGTGGTCGTGACCCACGAACATCTGAACGACGGCACAGTGGCCGGCATCAAGCTGGCGGAACAGCCGGTCTTCTCGGTGCAGTTCCACCCGGAAGCCAGCGCAGGACCACACGATAGCCGTCATCTCTTTGACCGGTTCATCACCAACATCAAACAACACACCAAGCTGCAAACCGCCTGACCATGCAATACATCGATCACATTCACGCCCGCGAAATCCTCGATTCGAGGGGCAATCCGACCGTCGAGGTCGAAGTGGTGACTGGGGAGGGCGTCCTCGGGCGCGCAGCGGTTCCGTCAGGAGCCAGCACCGGCATTCATGAGGCTGTTGAACTCCGGGATGGAGACAGTGGGCGTTACCTCGGAAAAGGGGTCAAGAAGGCCGTTGAGAACATCAACACTACCATCGCCGAGGAGCTCGTCGGTATGGACATCTTCGATCAGGTCGGCATCGATCACTACTTGATCGACCTGGACGGGACCGAAAACAAGGGCAACCTGGGCGCCAACGCCCTGCTCGGCGTCAGCCTCGCAGTGGCCAAGGCGGCAGCCGGCTCTCTCGGCCAGCCCCTGTACCGCTACATTGGCGGCGTGAACGCCAATCTGATGCCGGTTCCCATGATGAACATCATCAATGGAGGCTCGCACGCGGACAACGCCATTGACATCCAGGAGTTCATGATCATGCCCGTCGGGGCGGACACCTTCGCCGATGGTTTGCGCATGGGTGCCGAAGTATTCCATCACCTCAAGAAGGTGCTCTCGGGAAAGGGACTCAGCACCAACGTAGGCGACGAGGGCGGATTCGCACCCAACCTCAAGTCCAATGAGGAGGCGCTGGACACCATCCTGATGGCCATCGAGAAGGCGGGTTATAAGCCAGACGAGGACTTTCAGTTGGCCCTCGACGCGGCCAGCAGCGAGTTCTACGACAAGGAGAAGGGGCTATACATCCTATCAGGGACCGGCCAGCAGATGGACGGCCCAGCATGGGTGGAGTACTGGAAGGAGCTCCGAGGTAAATACCCGATCATCAGCATCGAGGACGGCTGCGACGAGGACGATTGGGCGACGTGGAAGCTCATGACGGACGCCATGGGGGACAATACGCAGCTCGTGGGTGACGACCTGTTCGTGACCAATGTGGAACGCCTCAGCCGCGGCATCGAGGAAGGAGTGGCCAACTCCATCCTCATCAAGGTCAACCAGATTGGCACCTTGACTGAGACCATCGAGGCCGTGCAGCTCGCCAACCGTTGTGGTTACACCAGCGTGATGAGCCACCGCAGTGGTGAGACCGAGGACACGACCATTGCTGACTTGGCTGTGGCCCTGTCCACCGGCCAGATCAAGACGGGCAGTGCTTCCCGCAGCGATCGGATCGCCAAGTACAACCAGTTGCTCCGCATCGAAGAGGAATTGGGAGATACCGCTTACTATCCCGGACCCCACTTCGCGTAAGGGCGGTTTGATCTTTTGGCCCTCTACCGAGGGCAGGAAATACAAAAAGGGAGCCGGAAGGCTCCCTTTTTGATGGGTTCAAGATTGGTGTTCGAAGGGGCTTCAGTCCTCGGGGTCAGGCGTACGGACCACAAGGAACTCAGTCCTCCGGTTTTCCTGGTGCTTGGCTTCTGAACAAGGGACGCCATTGCTGCATTCATTGCGCAATTCGCCCTCGCCCACTCCCACGGGCAGAACCTGTGACTCGGAAACGCCAATATCCACAAGGTAGCGGGCTGCTGAGGCAGCGCGGCGCTCGCTGAGGCGCTGGTTGTAGCGGTCGGATCCACGGGCATCGCAGTGAGAGCGCAGCTCGACCTCTATACCAGGACGGCTCTTGAGGAAATCTGCGACCAATGAAAGGGCCGGCTTGGCTTCTTCACGGAGGCGATAGCTATCGTAATCCCAGCGGATTTCGGGCAATTCAAAGCTGTCTCCCTCTCGGATGGCACTGGCATACTCATCGTTGGTGAGCTCACTGGTCGGGGTCAGTTCAATGGTCACCTCCATCTCCCGGACCAAGGGGTCCTCTGGAGTGTCGAGGGTAATGTTCTCTGCGAAGTAAGTATCCATCGTAGCCTCTGCCCGGAAGGTGCGGCCGTGAGGCAGGTTCAATTCAAAGGAACCGTCTTCCCCGCTGGTCAGAACGATGGCACTGCCATCTTCAGCATCGAGCAAGTCAATCTTTGCATTGGGAATCGGCTCCTTGGATTCGCTGTCCATCACAATACCGCGCACAAGGAGTGGCTTGTCCACCACCCGGAACTTCAGGATCCGGTCATATCCATAGCGGTCGGAGGACATGAAGCCCGTTTTGCCCCCTTCATCGAAGGAGATGCCAAAGTCATCGCTTTGGCTGTTCAACGGATAGTCCAAATGCACGGGAGCCCCCCAGTTTCCGCCCTCATCCCGAATGGAATACAGGATGTCGAGGCCGCCCAGTGTGATCTGTGCATCCGAAGCGTAGAACAGGGTATCGTTGCCTTTCAAGCTGGGAAAAACGTCGTCACCGGCACTGTTCACCTGTGGACCGAGGTTGACGGGAGGGAAGGTCCAGGTGTCTCCATTGCGCTTGATTTTCCAGAGGTCCATTCCTCCATGGCCGCCAGGCATGTCGCTGGAGAAATACAGGACCTCGCCGTTTGGACTGAAGGCGGGGTGGGCGAACATATTGGCTCCCTCACTCAAGCCGATTTCAAGGGGAGCCATCCACTCTTCCAGGCCCTTGCGCGCATAGAAAATGGTGGTGTTGTTCACCGATGATTCGTCGAGCAACAACTTCCCTGCCTTCTCCGGAGCGTGGTTGCTTCGGGTGAAAATCAGCAGGGCTCCATCCGGGGACATCGTGGCAATGCCATCGTGATACGGGCCGTTGACCCCCGGAGTCAAAATAGCCTCACCTCCATTCACAGGGATCTGATAGAGATCGGTGAAGCTCAAGTCCGTGTAAGGGTCACGCGCTCCGGGCTTTTCCAGGGCTCCCGTGAAGTACAGGGTGTTTCCGAACCGGAAGGGCGCAAAGGCCGAACGGATACCGGGAATGTCGAAGGGCGTCAATTCAAACGCCGAGGTGTCCCGTGCGCCATCTTGCGCGAGAACCGCGCTGTAGCGAAGTGCGGCAGCCACTTCATTGCCGGGATTCCGCTGACTTACTTCGCTCAGAATGCGCTCTGCTTCGGCGTAACGCTGTTGCTGGAACAATACTTCTGCGTAGGCAATTCGGTCCTCGTCCGTTGCTTCGGGCTGCGCTACGAGCAATGCATAGGCCGAAGAGGCCTCCATGGGCTGGTTGATGAGCGCATGCGATGACGCAAGCTTCCGATAGGAATCCGGGCTGGGATCCCGTTGGACCGCACTGCCGAAGTGGTGAATGGCATCCTGGTAGCGAAGTTCGGAGAAGGCCGCATTGCCCTCTTCGACGTGAAGTCGGGCACATCCTGGCAGGGTGAGGAGACCAGCTGCCCCTATGCAGAGCAGCAAGACCGTTGTGGGGATGGAGAATCTTCCGGGCATATTGTCAGAAATAGCGGGGAGAGCGTTTAGCACTGATGCCGGATCCGAAGTCGAATCCGATGAGAATTTCATTGGAACCTGTGGCGTAGTTGCGGATTTCACTGAGGGTGAAGTCATGGGCATAGCCAATGCGCAATTCCGGGGTCACCTGGATTTCCATCATGCTGACGATGGCGTCCCCCGAGCGCCAACCGGCACCAATCCAGATTCGCTCCTGGAACAGAGCGTGCAGGTTTAGATCCAATGAAGCGGGCGCGGCCTCCACCATTTTCACGAGGAAACTGGGCTTGAGCATCACTCCGTCGGACACCTTGACGACGACACCGGCTGTGGTCAGCATGTGCGGTTCCACTGTGCCCGTGTTCTGGCCGAGGGCCGTCAGGGTAGGAATCGCAAAGCCCAAGTAGAACCGCTGCATGTGATAATAGGCACCAAAACCGAAGCGCGCCGATTGGCTGATCTGCTGGTTCTCGGCATAGTTCGGGTCTCCGGGTTCTGCCAATTCGGCCTCGAACAGGTCGGCGCGAGTATTGGCCATACCCGCCTTCAATCCGAAGGCCAGCTTACCGGCTCCGAGCCGCATGCGGTAGGCAAAGTTGACCGCCACGTCCGTTTGGGTGGTCAGACCGATTTGATCGTGGAGCATCAAAAGGCCCACCCCCAAACTGTTGTTGCGCAGGGCACCGTCGATGGCCACCACACTGGTGGTAGGGGCGCCATCAAACTGGTTCCATTGGCTGCGGTGCAACAGGCTGGAAGAGGTGTAGGGATGCGATCCCGCATAACCGGGATTGATCAAAAGTCCATTGAACAAATACTGGCTGATCATGACGTCCTGTTGGGCGGCGACATGGGTCGCAGCACCCGTCAACGACAGGGCCAGAATCAATATGCTGAAGCGTTTCATGGTCAAGAATTTTTTCGCGCGTGCAAGCGATCAATTGTTGTCATTCCGCAGGTCTACATAGACACCGTAGGACTTGTAGGCGGTCTGCAGCAAGATGAAGTAAGTACCGTTCACCAGTGCCTCATCATCGTCATTCGTGCCGGCCCAGTCGTTCGCGTAGTGCTCTCCAGGTTCTGAAGAATAGACGCGGGTCCCCCAACGGTTGAAGACCTGAAAGAACACCGATTGCTCATCGCCACCCCAGTAGCAGGGGGGTACGGTTCCATCGCTCGTTTCCGTGGTGCCCAGGTTAGGAATGACATACAGGTCGTTGATACCATTACCGGACGTGCTACCTGCAGGGCTGAAAGCATTGGGTAGGATCAGTTCGGGCTCATCCACCATGATGGTTTGCACATGTGGGCTCACGTTATCGCATTGGTCCGTGAAGGTCCAAGTCCGTGTCATCGTGTAGTGCGTGGCATCCACATTTACCGTGATGACGTCCTCGTAGGTCACTTGTATGTCATCCAAGTCGGTGCAGTTGTCCAAGACTTCGGGACCTCCCGACCAATTGCTCAACGGAGAATTGACGTCGAAGTACTCGATTTCCTGAGGACAATCGAAGGTGATGTCGTCCAACCCCCCGATTTCCGGTCCAGTGGTATCCTGCACAGCGAGCTCGTGGACCCATTGCGTCACATTGGAATCGCAATCGATAAAGGAGTAGGTGTCAAAGCGGGTGTAATTGCAAGGATCTTCCTCTTGACCCTCGGTGACCGTCTCGACTTCAAAGGTCCATCCGTTGCAAGCGTCCATGACGTCGAACGCCGTACTGTCGAAGGTGGGCGTGAGGTCCACCGTAGCCACATCACAGTCGATGATGGTGTCATTGGGTAGGGGCTCGGAAAGCACAGGCCCAACAGTGTCCACCACCTGATAGGTCGTGGTGTGGAACGCGGAATTTCCGTTTTCGTCCGTAGCCGTGTAGTTCAGGTACAAGGTGTATGTACCCGGGCATGCCGTGGGGTCCGTATTCTCTTCACAGGTCACTTCCGTTTCACAGCAAGTATCGAATGCGAGCACATCGTAGTCGGCACAGGTGGGAATGTCCTCCTCGCAGTAGAGCGTTTCGTTTGCAGGCAGCGTGGGGACATCAAATTCCGGAGCGAGCGTATCCACAATGAGGACCATCTGGGTCACCACGGTTTCATTGCCACAGTCATCCGCGAAAGTGAAGGTCCGTGTCACCTCTACTCCACCCATGCAAATTCCGTCACCCGCCGTGGTGTCGGCGATCTCGGTCAGGGTGGCACTGCTGCACGCATCCGTGGCAGTGGGAGCTTCCATGGGGAGAAGCTGCATGCATTGGATGGTGGTATCTGCTGGAATGGATGCCTGATCAATCACAGGGCCAATGGTGTCAATCCTCACGATGGTCTGCAGCGAATCCGTGGTGTTTCCGCAGTCATCGATGGCCGTCCACATGCGGAACAGTGTATCTACACCGAGGCACGGGCCTGCAACGACGGTATCCTCCCAGCTCACACCGGTGGGGCAGAAGTTGTCGTCCGCTGTGGCCATCCAAAACGCAGTATCCGTTGGCATGGGCCAATCCTCCGTGCAGTCCAACGAAGTGTCAGTGGGCACATACGTGAAGAAGGGAGGGATGGTATCCACGGCCTCGACGGTTTGGGTGTACGCCACCGTGTTGCCACTGCCGTCCTGGAATTCAAACGTAATCAGGATGGTGAATTCACCGATGCAAGCCCCAGGAACCGTATCGATGACCGGGTCTCCTCCAATGCAATCGCTGGTGTCGCAATTGTCCTCACAAACGGGAGGAATAATGGGGAAGGTCAGCGTGTCCCACTGGTCGCAAAGGATGACCGTATCCAATGGAAGGAGGAACAGGGAGGGAGGGGTCGTATCGATGACCGTAATGACCATCGTGTCAAGTGTGGTATTGCCGCAGCCGTCGTAACCCGCGTAAACCCGGTTCAGCACGAAGTTCGAGGGCATTACGCCGGATACCAATTCGTCGGTGTAGTTCCAACCCGTGGATTCGGAACAGGCGTCCACAACTTCGGGCTCAATGGGCTCAAAGTCTCCCCAGTCGTCGCAGATGATGGTGGTATCGGGCACGCTGAAGACGGGGGCAACCGTATCGATGATGTCCACGATTTGCGAGGCCATGGAGGTGTTTCCGCAACCGTCCACAGCATAAATGGTACGCGCCAGGCGCTCGACAACCGGACAGGGATCCTCCGGCGTGTAGGCCATGTCGTCATAAGATCCGGCGTAGGCAGCAGCCAGCTTGAATCGTCCCTGTTCAGGCAAATCAGCCGGCAGGTCCACGACGAGAACGGACATGCCATCGATGGAAAGGGTCAGTTCAAGCTCGCCAAGTACGGCCTCCACGTGGTACCACTCACCTTGGTTCATGGTAGCATTCGTGGCTACGTCCACACCAAATCCAATGACCTCGATTCCCGGATTGTCGGTACCCAGGGGGCGGAGGGCAATGGTCAGCGCCTCGCTGCCCTCATCGTCTCCCGCGAGCAATTGAATCAGGTTGTCGGAGATGATCTCATCTGCGCGGGCCATGACTTCATACGTGCCCCTACCGGCCATGATGGACTCCGGATAGAAATTGTGCATCGGCTCACCCGCCGCGTGCAACATATTCAATGCGCAAGTGCCGTCAAAGGCATCATTGCTGATCGAGATGGAACCACCGGTTGCGACAAACCCATCCAGATTGCAGGATTCGAATCCGGTGGCCACTGCTTCACCGAAGGCAATGTCAAGGGTGTCCACCGTCAACCAAGTGCTGTCCACGCCGGAGCAATTGTCCATTGCGGTCAAGTCCAGTTCGGGAATTTCCTCCCCGCAAGCGATGACCGTATCCAAAGGAAGGGTATTCCACTCCGGACCCAGGGTGTCCACACGGACGATGACTTGCAGAGAATCCGTCGTGTTGCCACAATCGTCCACTGCTGTGAAGACGCGGAACAGCGTGTCCGTGCCCAGGCATTCACCTGCTGCGATGGAGTCGGTCCAAGTGACCTCGAACGGGCAGAAGTTGTCCTCGGCCGTGGCCAGCCACAAGCTGCTGTCCGTGGGCTCCGGGAAGGCCTGCGAACAGTCCAAGGTTGTATCTGCCGGCACATAAGGGAAGGTGGGAGGCACCGTATCCACTGCCGTAATCAGCTGAACGTAGGTGAAGACGTTTCCGCTCATGTCGGCGAATTCAAAGGTCAATTCGACAACGAACTCTCCCACGCATTCACCTTCGGTAATGGTGGTGTCGGTGGCACCTCCGCCGCCTGGGCCGGAGGGGTCGGGGTCGCAATTGTCCTCTACAATGGGTTGGATGATGGTGTAATCCTCCCAGTTGTCACAAAGGATGGTGGTGTCCGGGGGAAGGAAAATCCAAGTGGGGGCCACGGTATCAATGACCGCTATGGTCATCGTATCCACCGTTTCATTTCCGCAGAGGTCGGTCGCCGTGTACACCCGATCCAAGGTGAAGTAGAAGGGGAAGAAGCCGGAGGTGACCGTGTCGGCAAAGGACCACGTTACACTGTCTGCAGGAGAGCAGTCGTCTTCGAAAACCGGTTCAAAAGGTTCGTAGTTGTCCCAGGCATCGCAAACGATGGTGGTGTCCTCCACGAAGAAGGTCGGTCCTGTCGTATCCACCAGCGCAACGAATTGCACAGAGTCCATACTGTTGTCACAGGCGTCAGTGAAGGTCCAGGTGCGATAGAGTACTTGGTTGCAGGGCTCACCTGCGACCGAGTCCACATTGGTTACCGTCACGGCACTGCCGCAAGCGTCCCAGATCGCGAAATCCTCAACGCCAGCCGTGTCCGGGAGGTCGGTGCAGCTGACCGACTCCAGCGGCGGAAACTCCATGGGAACAGGAGGCTCTTCGTCAATGCGTTCGAGGGTTTGCTCGTAAACGTGATGGCCACAGTCGCTCCAGGCCATGGCCACGCGATGAAGCCGTTCGACCACGGGACAGGAGGCACCGGAATCTTCGGAGTTGGTGAGGTCGGCGTTCACGTCGCCTGTTCCGGTGACGTCTTGACCGCCCATGATGCCCCTGTACCAGAACCAACCACTGACGCCCAAATTGGTGTTCCGGTTGTTGGCTCCATTTTCACCCACCTGATAACCGAACAATTGCGAGAAGGGCATGTGATCGAGGTAGAGCATGTCGCCTTCAAAGTCTCCCCTTCCGATCAGGCGGCTGAGTGTATCCACCATTACGTAGTATGTCCAGTCTTCGTAGGCTTCCAGTCCGAGGTCGTCTTTGGGGAGGCGTCCCAGGGCAGTCCAACCCTCGTAATCTTGTTCTCCCTGCAGAAAGACATCCACCTCGAAGCGCTCATTAGGGTTGGTGTCGTTCACCACCTCACCTTGGAATCGAGCTGTACCGTTGGCGTACTGCACGAACGTCATTCCGTCGCCATAAGGATGGAAATAGTCGCTCGCTCCGTGGCCCATGGCTTGGAATCCACCGAGCCAAAGGGCCCAGTCGACCCCGGGTCCTTCGGCGGTTTCCACATCGTGTTGGGTAACGGAACTGGCATCCAATTCCACACTTGGGATGTTCACCACAGGGGAAGTGGCGCAGCCGGAAGCCGACGGAAGTTCGAATTCCGGAAACGGCGTTTCGCACGCCACCGTCAGGTCCTCGGGAATGGACTCGAAAGCGGGTAAGCAAGAGGAATCACAGGTGATCCTGAGGAATTGTTGTCCGTGAACTGGGGACAGCGCCAGAAGAAAACCGATCAGGAGGGTGCGTGCAGACATGACACGTGAAAATTGGGAACCACAAATCCCGCTCCCAACGAGGGGCGGAAATCCATTGCGAACGTAGCGAATGTGCGACATATAACGTTTTCAGCTTGATTTTGGCTCAATTGCTGAAAACAGACGACGAGGTGCAAAATCAAATATACGAATCTTTTTAATAAATCGACAAAAATATTGACAGCGTCGAAAATATTTCGTGACTCGGCGGATTGGAATGGTGTTTCGTCTCCCACATCATGACCAATAGACGTGCGTCAACCCAGCAGGTGGTGAAGTCCAATTCCAGCGGCAACGCTGACGTTGAGCGAGCCGGTGTTGCCCCGCATCGGAATGTGGGTGTGAATATCGCATTCGGCCCAACTCAATGTGGATATCCCCTTCTCCTCGTCCCCCAATACCAGACAGGCCGCATCGGATGCCTTGCAATCGCTGAGGGCTTGTTCCGCCTTCTCGCTCATCCCAATTCGCTCAAGGCCGCATTGCCCCAAATAGGCCAACGCTTTGGCGATATCGGGCACACGCGCAACAGGCAACCGAAGCAATGCCCCGGAACTGGTTTTGATGGCATCCTCATTGACGGGAGCCGCATGGTGGTCCTGCATCACAAGACCGGTCGCTCCGAAGCATTCTGCAGACCGTGCGATCGCTCCGAGGTTGCCCACATCGGTTACGCCATCCAATACAAGCAGGAACAGCCGTTCTCCGGATTCAAATCCCCGTTGGACCAGCTCTTCCAATGGCGTGAAGACAATGGGCGATGAGAAGGCGACCACACCTTGGTGGTTCTTCTTCGTGATTCGATCCAATTTCTCTCGAGGCACACGCTGGATCGGGATTTGGCGTTCCCGCAGCGTCTTGACCAGCATGCGCGTGCGCTCATCTTTCGCGTCCCGCTGAAGCAGGACCCGGGCCAATTCCATTCCGGCATCCAGGGCTTCCTGAACGGGGTGCCAACCGATGATGCGGTCGTCCGTGCGACGCGGTTTTCTGTTCATCTCCTTCTAATTTTTCCCCGACGCCAACTGGAGATCATCGCCTCCCAGGGACTTCGGAACCCCGGGTATCTCTCGAGCTCCAGCACATTGAAGTCATCTCCCGACGGACGGGCTGCAAACCGGAAGATCAGCGCATTGATGTCTCCTTCCTCCCCGTACACCCAAGTTTCACCATAGCGATCACTCCGGGTCTGGTCGGGGTGACCCAATACGATATGTACCATTCCTCTGTCGGTGCGCCAACCCTCCTTGAGTCCGCTGAAGTGCACATTGGCGTCTCTCACCCGACCGTAATAGGTCCGAATCAACTCCCGAGCATCTTCGGGGTTGCCCGCGAATTGAAGCCAGAAAGCATCGAGGGCACGCTTGGGGTCGCGCGCCTCCATCATGGCTTTGTACTCGCTTCGCGTGGCGATGTAACGCGTGGCCTTCATCATCTCATCGAGGTCGCGCATGGCGGGAAAGTGAGGTCGGCGCGCAGGGAGCACGATCTTTCGTTGGCTCCCTTCCGCGGACCATTGATGTATGCCGGGTTTTCCGTCCCAGCTCATCACGGACCATCCACTCCAATTTCCCGGAGGGAGCGCGAGGGAGCCGGTGTCCGCGGGGATGGGGGTCCGTCGAGCCAGGGTTTCCGGAAAGCGCATTTCGAAGGGTCTGCGGTCCAAAAAAGGCGCGCTGGGAAAAGTGTCCACAGGGGGAAGAAAGGTGTACTCCCAATTCAGGTCGGACAAGTCCGGTGGGATGAGCAATCCCACCGTCCTTCCCGAGGGCAGGTCCAAGTTCCAGGCCGGTTCTCCAGAATCCGCATCGAATGCCAGGGCCCGAACAGGGGCATCCTCGGACCAGGCATCCATCAGCACCGCACCGCTCACGGCTGAGCCGCGGTGCAGATCGCGAATGGTGTGGGAGATTCTGTATCTCCCTTGGCCCAGAGGAAAGGCGAACCACGCTTGAAGTTGGGTCTGTGCGGAATCCGCTTCTCCTTGCCATCGATACAGATGACGAGAAGGAGAAAAGGCGGCGGCGGAATCGCTCTCGGGCAGTTCCAGAGGTTGGATGGTGAGGTCTATCTCGAGGGAAAAACGGAAGGGTAGGTTTCTGTTTTCCCTCAAATGGAGCGGCTCATGGGCGGGAATCTGGATGTGGACCAATGCCGAATCCGCCTTGTGTCGATGCCAGGCAAAGGCGGGATGATGTGGCAATTCCTCCCATCGATAGGGCTTGTTGGAATCCGTCCCAAGGGGGGCAGTGGATCCGCACCCAACCCCTGTGAGTCCTGTGGCGAGCAGGAAGGCCCAAAGTGCCAGGGTCAGACTCCCATGCGATGGAGGTGAAATCGATTCGGCCACGGAATTCAATGTGCCGGCAAGTTGCGCATACAAAACGTAACCCCAACGGATTTCCTCACGTATGGGCTTCTGTGTCCTTCACGAACCCACATCTCAATCTCATGAAGTACTTCCGAAACGGGGCCTTTGCCCTCATGATAAGTTTGGGGCTCGGCAGTTGTGCCCTGTCCTCTCAATACTGCGACGCTTACAACGGTGTCGAGCTCGAATGCGCCTCATCAATCGAATCCACGGATTCGGTGGATGACGTCATCGACTGACCATTCTATCTGTCTTTTCCCGGCATCACAAAAAAGTGATCTGGACGTCCTGAAGGAGGTCCGGATGCAGGGACAAGGCGACCGGGCAGGCCAGTGCTTCCGAGCGCAGCCATTCCCGATCCTCATCCGTACCTCCTTTCAATTCAACGGTGAGCCCCACGGAGATGCGCGCTATGCGTCTCGGTTGAGGGCTCATCTTTTTTTCTACCTCGGCGTCCATTCGAATGATGTCCAATCCCAATTTTCCTGCCCTCAGTCCCACAATGGTCATGAGGCATCCGGCCAAGCCCACGGAAACCAAGTCGGTGGGCGAGTAGGCTTCGCCCAGCCCGCCGTTGTCCAAAGGAGCATCGGTCAACAATATTTGGCCGTTCCCCGAATGAACCGCCCGGGTCCTTAAGGGTTGAGGATAGGTGACGGTATATTTCATCGTGCGCTAATTTCGTAGGAACATGGTTCAGCCGATACATCGTCATTGGACGGAAGTGAATTCCGTGGTCCGCCTGTGTGGATTGATGGTGTTACTCGGGTTCTGTGTTTCGGCAGGTGCCCAGTCCAATGTGGGGTTCAATGCCGATGAGGAAGGCCCAAAGACCACCTTCACACACCGTTATGAAGCGGGAATCTCCCTTCACACCCGCGGCATGGGGGGGATATTGGAGCGAGGTGCCTATCGGGGAGTCGGCAAGGTGAGTACTTGGTCGATCGAGGGGGTCAGCATGAAGCACCCGAAGGAAGTGCGGAGCTTCAATCCGGTCTACGAACAAGCCAAAGGATATGTGTACGGAAAAGTGAATTCCCTGTACATCCTGCGCTTGGGCTGGGGAAAGAGGACGGTGGCTACGCCGAAGCTCAGAAATGGAGGGGTCTCCATGGGGTGGCATTTTTCCTTCGGCCCGGCATTGGGTCTCACAAAGCCCGTCTACTTGGAAATTGGCTACCCGAACATTCCCTACCGCTATTTGCTGACGGAGCGCTACGATCCGGAGGAGCACGGAACCGACGACATTTATGGCCGGGCTGGCTCGCTGAACGGCATCTTGGAAGTGACGCCCCACCCCGGTGCTTTTATCCGAGCTGCGTTGGATTTCGAGTACGGGGGAACGCGCGAATCTTTGAGGATGCTGTCGGTAGGTGCGCAATTGGACGCCTTTCCGAATCGCATCACCATTATGGCCGCAGAGTTCAATCAGAACCAACGGTTGTATCTCACATTGTTTGCCCATTGGACGATGGGGCGACAAAAATTCCAGACATGACCCAGGCGCCTCCTTCGACAACTGGAAAAGGGGACAGCCCCCGCCGTACCAAGCCGCCTTGGCTGAAGGTCAAATTGCCCACGGGCGAGGCCTACCGGAAGGTGCGCGGATTGGTGAGCGAGCACAAGCTGCACACCATCTGTGAGAGCGGCAATTGCCCCAACATGGGCGAGTGCTGGGGCGAGGGAACGGCGACCTTCATGATCCTGGGCAATGTGTGCACCCGTTCCTGTGGCTTCTGCAATGTTTCCACAGGGCGCCCGGAAGCGGTGGACCCTTTCGAGCCTGGGCGCGTGGCGCAGAGCGTCAAGCTCATGGAGGTGAAGCACGCCGTCATCACTTCGGTGGATCGGGACGATTTGTCCGACGGGGGGAGCGAAATCTGGGCCCAAACGGTGCGGGCCATCCGCCAGCAAAGCCCTGGGACGACCATGGAAACCCTCATCCCCGACTTTGCGGGCAAGTGGGAGAATCTGCAGAAAATCATCAATGTGGCCCCTGAAGTGGTTTCGCACAATCTCGAGACCGTTCGCCGGTTGACCAAGCAGGTGCGCATTCAAGCCAAATACGACCGAAGCCTGGAGGTGCTGATGCGTCTGCGCAAAGCGGGTATTCGCACCAAAAGCGGGGTCATGCTGGGTCTTGGGGAGTCTGTTCAAGAAGTCCGCGAGACGATGGAAGACCTGAGGTCGGTGGACTGTCAGGTTCTCACCCTTGGCCAGTATCTCCAGCCAACGCCCAAGCATCTGCCCGTAGCTGAGTTCGTCCATCCGGACATCTTCGGCATGCTGCGCGAGGAAGGCTTGGCCATGGGCTTCATGTTTGTGGAGAGCGGACCGCTTGTGCGTTCGAGCTACCACGCCGAAAAGCACGTCATCTAAGCGTCGCAGGATGGGATTCATGCCCTTTCGAGGGCTTGCCGGGCCCGGTCGTCGAACCCATGAGGCCCAGCTGGTGTTCATGTCTTAAATTCCGCCTTCCTTAAGAAGGGAACCGAATCACGATGAAGAATACCGTCTTCCTGTCCGCCATTGTTTGCAGCCTGTGCGCTTTGGCCATTTTCAATCGCCCCTCAACCGACAAGGCGCCGTATGCGCCCCGCCAAACGGAAAAAGCAGAACCCGTGCAGGACGCGTCCGGCATGGAGCAATTGCTGCTTGCGCTTCGCGGTGATATCGAAACCGGTGAGATGAACCATGAAGGGCTCCATCAATTGGGCGAACGGACCCGGCAGATTGCGGCTGTCCAGAGTGCAGACCGCAGTTCGGGCAGCCACTACTGGAACGCCATGGGGCCAGACAATGTAGGCGGGCGTACGCGCTGCATTCTCGCAGTGAATGAATTCCAGCTCATCACGGGTGGTGTCAGCGGTGGACTTTGGCGCTCTTGGAACAAAGGCGACAATTGGGAGCGCATCAGCAGTTTCCCTTCGGCCATGGTCGCCTCCATTGCCATGGCCGGCAACGGGGATCTCTACGTAGGAACAGGAACCCAGTTTGACGGGGTCAGTGGTGTAGGAGGTTCAGGTTTCCGCGGGGATGGTGTGTACCGTTCCACAGACAATGGTGAGACCTGGAACCGGGTCGAGGGAACGGACCCCGGCCTCTTCAATGGTGGAGATTGGAGTGCGACCGATGCGTTGGTTGCCGATCCAAGTGTCGTGAACCGCGTGTGGTATGGAGGCATCCAGGGCATTGGATACATCGAAAACGGAGTCGTGACCGAAGATGCCATCGACGGCATCGCGGGCTCTTCCACCGTGCAAGACATCGAAATCGCAGCAGACGGCAGCTACATGCTGATCAGCGCTGGAAATGGTAGGGTGTACCGCTCCACCGACTTCAGTACGGCGAACTCCGTCTCAGGGAGTCAGAACGACCCGGTCATCCAGCAGGGCTTCGGCCGGTGCCGCGTGGCCATCAGCCCGGACGACAGCCAGCATGCCTATGCGTTGCTGGCCACTTCCGGTAGCCAATTTGGCGGTGTCTTCCACAGCGGCGACGGGGGCATCACTTGGGAGGAGATCTGGCCTGACGGTGTCGAAGGCTATGACATCTGCCCAACCAACAACCAGGCACGCTATGACTTGGCGTTGGGGGTCAAGCAGGGCGATCCCGAAATGGCTTTCGTAGGGGGCCAGGCACTTTGGAAGTGCGGACCATCCTATCAGGCGGAGCAAGCAGCCACCATGTACGGCGGGGCCGCCAATCCTTTCTATGTGCACGCCGACGTGCATGAAATCATCTTTACCCCGGGTGGCACCATGTACGTCGCAGGTGACGGCGGTATTTTCCGCAGCGAAAATGGCGGCGCGACCTACACGGCCTGCAACCGCGGCCTGCAGCTGACCCAGTTCTACGGCATCGCCTACGGCCCGACCAGCGAAGCCATTGGAGGTTCTCAGGACAATGGGACTTCGCTCATTCCGGGCAACGGTGCCTTCTTCAACGATCTCGACGCGGCCGACGTGTTCGGCGGTGATGGATTTGACTGCGCCATTTCCCAGGCTACCGGTCTGCAGGAGGGCGTCCCCTTCTTCGCCACTTCGCAGAACGGCGTGCTCGGTCGAGGATTCTACGTTCAGGGCGCTCCCTTCACACAGGCTGGTGACTTCTGGGATGAGTGTCTGGTCGATTTGATCGCGGATGGCGCCTTGACCAGCTTCTACACCTGCATGAGCCTCTACGAGGACTTCAACGACGAGAACAGCGGCATGACGGTGCCCCTCGTGAATCCTTTTGACGAGACCATTGAGGACAGCACGTTCACCATGGAGACCGCCAACTTGAACCGTCCCTTCGATTACACCTTGGAGGCGCCCTTGCGTTACTGGGATGTGCTCATTCGACCGGAAATCGTGTCCGAGACAGGACCGGTGGAGAATACCGAATACCCTTGGCTCGACGACCAGGACCTCAGCATCATCTATGATTGCAACGACGTAGAGGTCATCGAGAATGGAGACACCAGCCTGGTTACTGTGTGTGACACCACTTGGACTTACGCGGCCGACACTTTGTACGATGTGCACGAAACCATCGAAGTCACAGACCCCTACACGACCATGACGGTGATGAGCTTCTCCGGATCCAGCGGTTTGTGGATGACCCGGAACGGATTGAACTTCAACGCGCAGCCGCGTTGGTTCCGCTTGGGCAATGCGCCGAATGGAGGAGGTGCCAAGGGCATCGAATTCGCCGCCGGTGAGCATCCTGAGGCAGGCAACCACATCTTCGTGGCCGGTTGGGATGCGAAGCTCTACCGCTACAGTGGCCTGAATGATCTCTGGAAGCACGAAGGCGAATGCGGTACTGTGGATCAGGTGACCCGCACGGAAATCATGGCCACGGGTGCCGTGGTGACGGGAGTGGCAGTAGATGTGAACGACCCCAACCACGTCGTGGCCACGGTCGGAGGATACGGTAACGTCGGCGGGGGTAAGGTGCAAGAGACCTTCAATGCACTGGATGCTGACCCCGACTGGAGCAACATCTGGTTTGCAAGCAACAACGACCTGAGCAAGATGCCCATCTACGATGTGGTCATCGACCAAGGCGATGCTTCTGGTCAGACCATCCTCGTGGGAACCGAGCACGGTGTCTGGCAGACCACCGACGGCGGTGATACCTGGACGGTCGAAAACCTCGGTATGGTATCCAACGCGGACGATGTGGCCAGCCCCGTCTTCTGTATGGAGCAGCAATGGCACATGCCGATGGAGTGGTCCCAAGTGACCAACAACGGCGCGATTTACGCAGGTACCCACGGCCGCGGCATCTTCCGAAGCGACACTTACCTCGGAACGGATGAAGATCTCTTCTCCGAAGCGGTGGACCAGCGCAACCTGCTTGTCTACCCCAACCCTGCAGAGGGAGAGGATGTGACTGTCCAGCTCGGCGAGGGATGGACGCAGCCTACCCTGCGCCTCTTTGACATCAATGGACGTCCCGTGCGCACGGTCTCTCCACAGGCCACTGCCGGCGGACAGGTCCGCATTTCAGTGGGCGACCTCGCCCCAGGACTGTACATCATTTCTGCGGAAGAAGGCCGCCATACCGAAAGCACCCGCGTGATCATCCGCTGATCCGAGATTCAAGGAATTGAAAACCGCCGTGGCCCAGTGGGGCTGCGGCGGTTTGTTTTTGTCCCAGAGTAGCGAAGGGCCTGTCCCCGGTGGATCACCAGCGGTGAAGGTGGGCGCCGTCTCCGTCGACCGTCACATAGGTGCGGTGGTGGAGCCAATCGCCGCAGTTCAGATAGCGGGCGTGGCGTTGGCCATCCGCTGACGTCACTTCCAGGTCCAGCGGCAAATGGCGGTGCCCGAAAATGAAGCCGTCATAGGCTTCTCCGCAGTTCAGGACATCACGGCAATGGTGGAAGAGCCATTCGCCTTCGGGACCGTCATATCGGGCTTCGGCTTCCGCACCGGAGGCGCGGCTGTCGCGGCTCAAGTGGGCCCCCAGCGCATAGGCGAAGTTGGGATGGAGTCGCGCAAAGGCCCAACGGGCGGCGGGGTTCCTGAAAAGTCGCTTGAGGGCCTTGTATTTGCGGTCTCCGGGGCCGAATCCATCACCGTGCCCAACCAGATAACGGCGCCCTCCATAATGCACATCCATGGGATCGGCATGCACCTGCACCCCGAGTTCATCGGCGAGGTAGCCCCGGGTCCACATGTCGTGGTTTCCGAGGTGCCAATGGACCTCCAGTCCACCATCCGTCAATTCCCCGATGCGCCCCAGCAAACGAACAGCCCCTTTGGGAACCACGTGCTTCCACTCGAACCAGAAGTCGATGAGGTCGCCCACGAGGTGCAATGCCTCCCCTTGGCTCCCGACCTCATCCAACCAGCGCAGAAAAACCCGCTCCCGCTCCCGGGAGGCGGCGGCATCGGGTGCACCGAGGTGCAAGTCGGAAGCGAAATGCAGGGCCACGGGCGAGGCTCAGAGCAGCTGTTCGAGTTCGGCTTCCAGCTGGCTGCCCCTCAGGTGCGTAGCCACCACCGTGCCTTCCTTGTCAATGAGGATGGCGTGTGGGATGCTGCTGATGCCATAAAGGCCGGTGACCACGCTGTTCCAGCCGCGGAGGTCGCTGATGTGGTTGGACCAGATCAGACCGTCCTGGTCAATGGCGCGCTGCCACTTGGACACGTCCTTGTCCAAGGAGACGCTGAACACCTCAAATCCTTTGTCCTTGTAGGCTTGCCACGCGCGCACC
>JBDQOI010000037.1:0-21471 GCA_040261275.1 Flavobacteriales bacterium
TCGCTTTACTTGACTCGCTTGCACTTAATTCTGCGCAGCCATCGTGTCTGCCCACTTTCCTCTTGTCCAAAACTTCGCGGGGCGGGCGGCGGGCGGCCACAGCCCCCGGTTAAAAGATGTTGACCCAACTTGTGGGCATGACTGTAAAAGACTGCACTGAAGCCGTTGCGTTGTTTCATCGAACCTTTGGAATGGGCTATGCGGATCGTCCGACCGTAGACATCGCCCCGGAGACAGTGGCCCTTCGCCACCGGCTCATGGCGGAAGAGAACGACGAGTACCTGGAAGCCGCCCAGCGCGGGGACATGACCGAGGTGGCCGACGCCCTTGGGGACATGCTGTACATCCTGTGCGGCAGCATGTTGAGCCACGGCATGCAAGATGTCATGGCCGATGTATTCTCCGCCATTCAGGAATCCAATATGTCCAAATTGGGGGCCGATGGGAAGCCGATATTCCGTGAGGATGGCAAAGTGATGAAGGGACCGGGGTATTTCCGCCCAGACATCACCGGGGTCTTGGAGCGCGCTGGATTGGAGGTGCCAACACCCGCTGCAGAATGAACGCGTGGATGGCCAAGCGGGCCGGCGCCGCTCTTGCCTCCGCACGCTCGGGCAACCCGAAGGCATTGGACCGATTGATGCGCATTGCCCTGCCCTTCAATCGGCCCCATCGCATCTCCATCGTGGAAGTGAATCCCGAAAAGGTGGGCATCCGCCTTCCCAGTCGCCGCTCCAACCAGAACCACCTCGGGGGGATGCACGCGTGCGCCATAGCAACGGCGCTTGAGTTTTCTTCGGGGGCATCGGTGCTTCTGGAGGTGGGCTTGAGCGATTACCGCATCATCATGTCGCGCATTGAGGTGGATTACCTCGCCAAGCCGAAAGGAGATTGCGTGGCCTCCGCCCAAAGGAACACGCCGGAGGTCCTGGGACTCACCGGCGTGTTGCAAAAAGAAGGGGTAGCCCGTGTCACCTTGGGTTCCGCCTTTCATGATGCCCGGGGCGAACATTGCGCCCAGGCCACCGTTCATTGGCACCTCAAGGCATGGGGTGAGCGCAAGTGACCTTGAGGTCGGAACGGATGCGCTCGTACCCGGTCAGGGCCCAGCGGTTGCCATCGTAGGAGGCCGTCAACTTGAGGTCGCCATGGCCTTTCACTGAGCGGACGTAATCGCTACCAATGTAACCGCGCACCCTTCCAATGCCCTCGACCTCTGCCCAAACCGGCGTCCATTCCGTCCCGTCCCGCGTGACGGCCCAGCGAGCAGGATCGGTCGCGCCGTGCAAGACTCCGCTGTCCAGCATGGCGATGACCTCACCTTGAACGCCCGCTTCACGGCGGAGCTTCACCCGGTTTCCTGTGATTTCGAGCAGCTGGTTCTTGCCCGCAGCCCGGGCGTGAAGGTTTACCATCGTACCGTCGGTATCGACCAAGACGAACCCATCCGCGAACCGCGCCACGTCCCCACCGATGGTTTTCCAGCCAAAGCGCTGGGCCTCCTCGCCGAGAATGTCCGCTATGGACACGGCGCCGCAGCCGTCCTCGTTGACCACGAGCGGTGAGAAGCAGTCCATGATGCGGGTGGCGTCCCCTAAACCCGCTTCATGCCGTACATGATGAATGAAATCGTCAAAGTGGCGGAGGTCTTGTGGAGCCGACCAAGCCGTTGTGATGAAGCCCAAAGACAGGGCGAGGGGTGTGCTCAGTCGCAAAAAGGAAGGGAGGCGGAAACGCTTCATGGAGTGGGGGGGTGAATGTGAAGGGAGCGAGGGGCTTTCCCTGCTATCCTATATCAGGAAGGGATGGAAGTAGGGTTTTGGTATGCGTAATCCCGGCCAAGGGGTGGACTTTGACATTCCTTGAGACATTAGAAGGGCGGAAGCCGCGGATTATCTTTGCCGCCAATCGGAAACGAATGATCAACATCACCCTCCCCGACGGCTCGGTCAGACAAGCTGCTGATGACGCCACTGCCCTCGATGTCGCCCGGGACATCAGCGAGGGATTGGCCCGCAATGTGCTGGCCGCCGAGGTGGACGGTGAGGTCCGCGACCCGCAGCGTCCGCTCGGGGGCGACGTAAAGCTCAACCTCCTGACCTGGGGCAGCGAAGGAGCCCAGAATACCCTCTGGCACAGCGGCGCCCACCTCATGGCGGAAGCGCTGGAGGCCCTATACCCGGGGGTCAAGTTCTGGGTCGGCCCTGCCGTGGAAGGAGGCTTTTATTACGATGTCGACTTCGGAGACCACACCTTCAGCGACAAGGATTTTCCCGCTGTCGAGAAGAAAATGCTGGAGTTGGCAAGGGAGAAGTCGGAGTACGTGCGCAAGGATGTGCCGAAGTCCGAAGCCATCGCCTACTTCAAGGAGAAGGGTGACCACTACAAGTTGGACTTGCTCGAGAACCTCGAAGACGGGACCATCACCTTTTACACGCAAGGTGGATTCACCGATCTGTGCCGCGGGCCGCACATTCCGCACACCGGCTTCATCAAGGCCGTCAAGTTGCTCGCTGTGGCGGGAGCGTATTGGAAGGGCGACGAGTCACAAAAGCAGCTGACCCGCATCTACGGCATTGCCTTTCCCAAGAAGGCCCAGCTGGACGAGCACATGGAGCTGCTCGAGCAGGCACGCCTCAGGGACCACCGCAAACTGGGCCGCGAACTCGATCTCTTCACTTTTAGCGAAAAGGTGGGCCAAGGCTTGCCGCTTTGGCTGCCCAAGGGGGCCGACCTGCGCATGCGTCTCGAGTCCTTCCTCAAGGATGCCCAGCGGAAGATGGGCTACGAGGCCGTCATCACCCCTCACATCGGCAACAAGGCACTCTACGTCTGCAGTGGCCACTACGAGAAGTATGGCGAGGACAGCTTCCAGCCCATCAAGACGCCCGCGGAAGGAGAGGAGTACCTCCTGAAGCCCATGAACTGCCCGCACCACTGCGAGGTATTCAAGTCGCGGCCCCGCAGCTATCGAGACCTGCCCGTTCGATTTGCGGAGTTCGGCACGGTCTATCGATACGAGCAGAGCGGCGAGCTCCACGGCTTGACCCGTGTTCGGGGCTTCACGCAGGACGACGCACACATCTTCTGTACGGTCGACCAGGTCAAGGAAGAGGTCGGGAAGGTCATCGACCTGGTGCTCTACATCTTCAAGACGCTGGACTTCCAGGACTTCATTGCGCAGGTGAGCTTGCGCGACCCGGAGAACCCGAGCAAATACATCGGCAGCGACGAGAATTGGGACAATGCCGAGAAGGCCATCGCCGAGGTCGCCGTCGAAAAGGGACTGAAGACCGTGACCGAATTGGGAGAGGCCGCATTCTATGGTCCAAAGCTCGACTTCATGGTCCGCGATGCCATCGGCCGCAAGTGGCAGCTGGGAACGGTGCAGATCGACTACAACCTGCCGGAACGGTTCGAGCTGGAATACGTGGGTTCAGACAATGAAAAGCACCGTCCTGTGATGATTCACCGGGCGCCTTTTGGCTCCATGGAGCGTTTCGTCGCCATCCTGATCGAGCATTGCGCCGGAAAATTCCCGCTCTGGCTCACTCCGGAACAGGCGCGGATACTGCCGGTTAGCGACAAGTTCAACGACTATGCACAAGAGGTTTCAAAATCGCTTGAAAAGCGCGATATTCGCGCCCTCGTAGACGACCGCAGTGAAAAGGTTGGGAAGAAGATCCGCGAAGCGGAGCTCGACAAAATCCCGTACATGCTCATCGTGGGAGGCGACGAAGCCGAGAACGGAACCGTAGCCGTGCGCAAGCAAGGCGAAGGGGATGTGGGAGGCATGACCACGGCAGCATTTGCCGACCGTATTGAAAAAGAGGTCGCGGAAATGCTCGGTGGAGATGAGATGATTGAAAACCCAAACTGAGCGCACCATCGCTATTCGACGCAGAAGATCCAGGGGCCCTGCCCGAGTGATCAAAAAAAATCCGCACCGTACGAACCGGGAAATCCGCGTTCCAAAAGTGCGTTTGGTCGGAGACAACATCGGCGACGCCGATATTGTCGAGTTGGAGGACGCGCTCAAGATGGCCGAGGAGCAGGAATTGGACCTTGTGGAGATTTCCCCGAAAGCGGATCCTCCGGTCTGCAGGATTCTGAACTATCAGAAGTTCCTGTACGATCAGAAGAAGAAGCAGAAGGAAATCAAGGCGAATCAATCCAAGGTCACCCAGAAGGAAATCAGGTTCGGCCCGAACACGGACGACCACGATTTCAACTTCAAGGTGAAGCACGCCCGCAAGTTCCTCGAGGAGGGAAACAAATTGAAGGCCCATGTATTCTTCCGTGGAAGGAGCATTGTCTTCAAGGAGAGGGGAGAGATCCTGTTGTTGCGCTTTGCGCAGGAATTGGAAGACGTCGGCACGGTAGAACTCATGCCGAAGTTGGAGGGGAAGCGGATGTTCATCACGCTCAGACCAAAGAAGTAAAACCTGGTGAGGGGTCAACCCGAACCGACACATACGGACGATATGCCGAAGATGAAGACCAAGAGCAGCGCGAAGAAGCGTTTCACCGTGACCGGCACGGGCAAGCTGAAGCGCAAGCACGCGTTCAAGTCGCACATCCTGACCAAGAAGAGCACCAAGCAGAAGCGCAACTTGACCCAGTCAGGTTTGGTGCACAAGTCGGATACGCCGAACATCAAGACCCAATTGGGCATCTGAGAAAGAAACTGTTGAACTGGTTGCCAGCTCCTCAAGTTCCCTTTTGGGACGCTGTCCGCCGAAACTGATATACCATGCCTCGTTCCAATAACGCAGTGGCCAGTCGGGCCCGCCGCAAGAAAATCCTGAAGATGGCCAAGGGCTACTACGGAGCCCGTAAAAACGTCTGGACGGTCGCTAAAAACGCCGTCGAGAAAGGCCTCCAGTACGCCTACGTCGGTCGCAAACTCAAGAAGCGCCAGTTCCGCTCTTTGTGGATCCAGCGCATCAACGCCGGTACCCGCCAGCACGGGATGAGCTACAGCCAATTCATGGGCAAGTGCTCCAAGGCCGGAATCGAACTCAACCGCAAGGTCCTCGCTGACCTCGCGCTGCATCACCCCGCCGCCTTCAAGGCGGTCGTGGACCAGGTGAAGTAATTCTTCGCCACCTTAATCGAAACGACGCCGGCTCCGCGAGGAGCCGGCGTTTTTCGTGGACGTCATTTGAAAGGCCACAAGTGTCTGCCGAAGCGGTCTTCACTCAGCGCTGGGCCTGGAGTGTCCTTCCCTTGGCAATGGCAGCCGGTGTATAGGCCGGATCAAAGGACAAGGCAGCATTGTAGGCAGCGAGGGCACCGTCGTTGTCGCCCAGGCTCTCGAGGGCGAGCCCCTTGTTGTAATGCGCTTGATGGTAGTAGGGCAAGCGGGCAATGGCCTCCTCGAACCAATACGAGGCGCTGTCATATTGACCGAGGTACTCCAAATGCACGAAGCCCATATTAAATGCTGCAGATGCGTTGGCCGTATCCAAAGTCAAGATGCGGTCATACAGAGAAAGTGCTTTGGAATAACGCGTTCCATCCGAGGTGCCATGCTCCTGGAGGAACATCGCTTCATCGTATAGCGCTTCTATGCTGTTGGGGCGCAAGGTCCTCGCCGTGCCGAAGTACTCGAGTGCGAGGTCGTCGTGTGCAGCGGCGTAAAGCAAACCGAGCTGGATGAAGGCGTCATAACGCTCCGGGGCCACCTCTACCACGGTTTGGAAGGAACTCGCTGCGGTGACGGTGTCTCCTGTTTCCAGATACAGACGGCCCTTCAAGAAGTACGCTTCGTCCAGGCGATCATCCAATCGCAAGGCGTCATTGATGCGCTTCAGGGCAGGGTCATAAGAACGCAGGAGCAGGTCCACTTTAGCCAGCGATAGAAGGGAAGGAATGTGGCGGGGATCGGTCGACAGGACGCCGTTCCACTCCCTCACCGCACCTTCAAAGTCCCGCACGTCGAAACGCATCAAGCCCAATGCGTGGCGCACATCCACCAAGGAGGAGTCCAGCTTGATGGCACGCTCATAATCATCAATGGCTGCTCCGGCATCCCCATTCCGCAAGTGAAATTCGCCACGTGCGAGATAGGGGGCGGTCGCATTGGGCCGCTCCACCACTTGATCATTGAACCCGGCGAGGGAATCCACAATCCGGGTTCCCTCCGGGTTCATATCCGTGGAGGGACCTGCGCCGCAACGGGCGAAAGTCAATGCGACGAGACAGGGGATGGCCGCTGCCCGAAGTGCATCCATCAGGCCTCTTCGAGTGCCGGCATTTCTGCTTCCGCAGTGTCCGGGTTCAGTGCAGCTTTGATTCCAGATTCGAGTTCCTCCATCAATTCAAGGTTGTCCGCGAGCAGGTTTTTCACTGCATCACGACCTTGGCCGAGGCGGGTTTCCCCATAGCTGAACCAAGAACCGGACTTCTTGATGATACCGAGGTCGACACCGAGATCGATGATCTCACCGACCTTGGAGATGCCTTTGCCATACATGATGTCGAACTCTGCGCGACGGAAAGGCGGTGCGACTTTGTTCTTGACAATCTTGACCTTGGTACGGTTGCCCATGACCACGTCTCCGTCCTTGATCTGGCTGCTGCGACGGATGTCGATGCGCACGGAAGAGTAGAATTTGAGGGCGTTACCACCGGTGGTGGTTTCAGGGTTGCCAAACATCACTCCGATCTTCTCGCGAAGCTGGTTGATGAAGACACAGCAGCATCCCGTTTTGTTGATGGTGGAGGTCAGCTTCCGGAGGGCTTTGGACATCAAACGCGCCTGAAGTCCCACGGAGGAGTCGCCCATTTCGCCTTCGATTTCAGCCCGGGGCGTCAAAGCGGCCACGGAGTCGATGACGATCAGGTCGATGGCACCGGAACGAATCAGGTTATCGGCGATCTCAAGGGCCTGCTCGCCGTTGTCCGGCTGGGAGATGAGCAGGTTCTCGGTGTCCACACCTAGCTTCTCGGCGTAGTACTTGTCGAAGGCGTGCTCTGCATCGATGAAGGCGCAGATGCCTCCCGCCTTTTGGGCTTCGGCGATGGCGTGGGTGGCCAGTGTGGTTTTGCCGGAGCTTTCAGGACCATAGATCTCCACGACACGACCGCGGGGGAAACCGCCTACGCCGAGTGCAATGTCGAGGGAGATAGAACCCGATGAGATGGCGTCCACCTTTTCGACGGCCTCGTCTCCGAGTTTCATGACGGTGCCTTTACCGTAAGTCTTATCGATGCGGTCGAGGGTAAGTTGGAGTGCTTTGAGCTTGTCCTTATTGTCTGCAGCCATGATGCGGTTGTTTTCCTGTGAATCGAAAGCAAAGTAGAGGCAGGGGTCCGTAAGGAATTTACGTTGTGCTTCCTTTTTGTGAACGCCTGTTCAACTTTCGCCATTGAAAGCCCGCAGGACTTCCTCGGCATGTGCCTTGACCTTGGGCTTGCGGATGATGGCGGCGATGTTTCCCTCCCCGTCAATACAGAAGGTCGTACGGTGCGTTCCATCGTATTCCCGGCCCATGAATTTTTTCAGTCCCCAGACTCCATACAGGTCCTGCAGTGCGTGATCCTCGTCCACAAGGAGATCGAAGGGGAGGTCGAATTTGTCGATGAATTTCTTGTGCGAAGCGGCGTGATTGATGCTGACTCCGAGCACCTTGACACCTTCTTTCTCCAGGTCTCCCATGCCGTCGCGCAGGCTGCATGCCTGGTTGGTGCATCCGGGCGTATTGTCCTTGGGATAGAAGTAGAGCACGAGTTTCTTGCCCCGGTAATCCTCGAGACGATGGGTTTTGTCATTCTGGTCGAGCGCCTCGAAGGCCGGCGCTGCATCTCCTACGTTCAAATGGTGCATGGTAATGGAACCGGATTTTGTGACCGGGGTTCAATGGTGTTCAAATGTGGTAAGCCAAGCGTTGCATTCGGGTACTTTCGTCCTTCGTGTTGTACGTCGATGTCATTCTGCCGTTGGCCCTTCCTGGGCTCTTGACCTATGCGGTTCCTGAAGAGGATCGGGATGCCGTGCGGCCCGGGTGCCGGATCATCGTTCCGCTTCGGGGAAAGCGACTGCATACCGCGGTCATCAGGGCTGTGCACGAGCGTCAGCCGGAGCACCGCACCGAGTCTTACCTCAACTTGCTGGATGAGACACCCCTGCTGTCGGAAAGAACCTTGCGCTTTTGGGACTGGATGTCGGGACACTATTGCTGTGGCCCAGGTGAGGTGGCGCTTGCTGCCCTGCCTTCGGGAATGCGCCTAGCCAGTGAAACCAAGCTGGAATTGTCCCCGGACATCGATGACCTGGACGAAGAGGCCCTCGACGATCGCGGTTTCCAGGTGGTGGAGGCGCTGAGGCTCAGGGGTGCCCTTTCTTTCAAGGAAGTTGGCGCCTTATTGGGGATGGCCAATCCGGCCTCCGTCCTGCACCGTCTTGTGGAGGGCGGATGGGTCCTTTCGATGGAGGAGTTGAAATCGGCCCCCCGACGAAAGACGGTGAATATGGTTCGCCTTTCTGAACGCGCGGCAGGCGATGAGCGTTGGTTGTCCGATGCTCTGGATGCACTGGATGACCGCGCCCCATCACAGTCTCGGGCCATGATGGCTTTGCTCGATCAAGGTGGCGCACGGCAAGGGGTGCCCTTGTCGGAATTGACCCGCAGGGAAGGCATTACATCGACACTGTTCAAGCGCCTGATGGAAAAGGGGCTCGTCTTTACCTTCAAGCAGGCGCCTTGGGAAGTAGACCAAAACGCACAAGTGGACCCGCTGGCAACGTTGAGTCCTGCGCAAAAGACGGCTTTGGATGAGGTGAATGCGGGCATGCTGGCACAGAACCTGACCCTGCTCGAAGGGGTGACAGGATCCGGCAAGACGGAGGTCTACACCCACTTGATCGACTCTACCCTGGAATCGGGACGGGATGCTCTTTTCCTCGTGCCGGAAATCGCCTTGACGACCCAGCTCATCGTTCGGTTGCGAAAGTTCTTCGGCGACCGGTTGGAGGTCTACCATAGCCGCTTCAGTCCCCGCGAGCGGACTTCGACCTACCGCAGGGTGGCAGCCAAGGAGAGCAGGGGGCGTCTCATGGTCGGTGCGCGCAGCGCGATTTTTCTGCCCTTCTCCAATTTGGGGCTCATCGTTGTGGATGAAGAGCACGACGCCAGCTACAAGCAGCAGGACCCCGCTCCGCGTTATCAGGCGCGCGATGCAGCGGCCATGCTCGGTCATATCCACGGCGCCCACGTGGTGCTGGGTTCAGCCACGCCTTCACTGGAAGCCCGATGGGCAGTGGATGTTGGACGGGCCTCCCACGTGCTCTTGACCGAGCGGTTCGGAGGCACTTCGCTCCCGGAGGTTGGGCTGATCGATTTGCGCAAGGCCCGCAAGCAACGTGCGATGGAAGGCCACTTCAGCCGCACCCTACTCGAGGCCCTCAGGGAGACGCTGGCCGAAGGCAAACAGGCCATCCTTTTCCAGAACCGCAGGGGCTTCTCGCCGGTATTCCAATGCCGCACTTGCGGGTGGGTGCCGGATTGCGAGCGCTGTGATGTGAGCCTGACCTATCACAAATTCCTCCGGGATTTGCACTGTCATTATTGTGGCTATCGGGAAAGTGAACCGGCCCAGTGTCCGCGCTGCGGCAGCGAGGAGGTAGAGGCCAAGGGACTGGGTACCGAGCGGATCGAAGAGGAGGTGTCAGCGTTGTTTCCCGACATTGTCGTGCAGCGGATGGACCTGGACACGACCCGAAGTCGAACGGGACACGAACGCATCATTCAGGCTTTTGAGCGCGGCGACATCCAGGTGCTGGTGGGCACGCAGATGGTGACCAAGGGGCTCGACTTCGAGAATGTGGGGCTCGTGGGCATCCTGCAGGCGGACCGCATGCTCCACTACCCGGACTTCAGGGCATTGGAGCGCACTTTCCAGCTGTTGACCCAGGTTGCAGGAAGGGCCGGCAGGAGGGGGGAGCGAGGAAAAGTGCTCATCCAGACTTTCGATCCCGAGCATTGGGTATTCGGCCATGTGGTCTCCCACGATGCGCAGGCCATGGCCCAGGCCGAGATGCAAGAGCGGACCTCCTTTGGCTATCCGCCCATCCAACGTCTGATCCGCCTCATCCTGCGCCACCGCGATCCGCACTTGACGCGCGAAGGGGCAGCGGCTTTGGCGGGGCGCATGCGCAGTCGGTTTGGGGGGCGGGTCATCGGTCCGGAAGAGCCCGGCATTGCCAGGGTCAACGACCAATACCAGCGCCACATTCTTTTGAAGTACGAAAGGAGCGTGGACCCTGCACAGGTAAAAGCCGCCTTGATGGAGGACATCGAGGCGATGCGTGCGGTGGATCGATACCGCCCATTGCGGGTCATTATCGACGTCGACCCATATTAATCCCACCGGATTGGTATAATATAAATTTTATTCGTATCTTTATGCCATCATGAACGGCACGAACACTTGCTTCTGTTGTTGTTGTCCGACCTCCCCGGGCACGTTGTCGTCATGCGCGGGGGAATTCTAATTCCTCCCATTTTCTTTCCCTTGACCCAACCGCCCGGCCCACAAGCCGGGCTTTTTCATTTCAACCCGATTCTTCCCCCCCTCCACTGCCACAAGCGCACTTAAAGTCATCGACCCTGAAAGCACACGTCATTGAACGTGACGAGCATTCCGCGGAAAATGAAACATCCAAACGACAAAACGCCTCCATCATGACGACTACAATCTTGCCGATTCTTCACCCGTCCTCCGGCGGGAACTCCCGAATCCCTGCCCAAGTGAATGGCTCCGTCCCGACCATTCACATCATCCATGAAAACGATGCCTGGGTTGAACCGCTGCGGCGCGAACTGGTCTCCCGTGGACTGCCCTTCAATGAGTGGTTCGTGGATGGCCTCGCCATCGACCTGGAGGCAATTCCGCCGGAAGGGGTCTTCTTCAACCGGATGAGCGCCAGTTCCCACACCCGGGATCACCGCCATGCCTGGGAGGCCACCCGAGGCTTGATGAGCTGGCTCGAAGCCCATGGGCGTCGCGTCATCAACAACCGAGTGGCGACCGGCCTAGAAGTGAGCAAAGTGGAGCAGACCATAGGGCTGAAGCGTCACGGACTTCTGGTGCCCCGCAGCATGGCGGCCACCGGGGTCGAGGCATTGCGTGAGGCCGCCGAACGTTGGGATGGCCCCTTCATCCTCAAGCCCAATCGGGGCGGAAAGGGAACCGGCGTTCGGTTGATCCGGGACTCCGCTGACCTGGAGCAGGTCATTGCCGAATTTGATGATTACACCCTCGATGGTACCGTGATCCTGCAGGAATACGTGCGCCCTGCAGATGGGCGGGTGCTCCGACTTGAATTCGCAGGGGGTGAGCACATCTATACCGTCAGCATCGATGCGGGAGGAGGTTTTGAGCTTTGCCCGGCAGATGGATGTCAAGTTGGCAATGCGTATTGCCCCGCTGATGGTCGCGCCCAATTCGAGGTGTTGGAGGGCCATCATCCCCAAGAATTGGAGCAGTGCTTGGCCTTCCTGAAGGCTTCCGGAATGGAAGTTGCCGCCATGGAGGCAGCGCCGGGTGAAGACGGTCGCCTGCGGTTTTACGACGTGAACATCAACACGAACTACAACGCTGCCGCTGAAGAGCGCGCCGCGGTCAAGCGAACCGGCATGGGGGCCATAGCCGATTTCCTCGGCCGTGAATTGGAATCCGTTCGGGCCCAAGTGGCCCGGGCACAGCACCAGGCGTCATGACGGGCGTTGTAGGCACCTCGGCCCACTTGCGTGCCATCCGTCAAGCCCATGTGGCCGTTGTGGGCGGCGGGATCATGGGGGCCATGACAGCGGCCCACCTGATTGAGCTGGGAGCCGAAGTCACACTGTACGACCCGAATCCCATGGGGTCCGGTCCGGGCGCATCGGTGGATACCGGAAGGAGCTTCAGGGTACACTATGGAGCGGACAGACCCCTGATTTCCAATGCCGTTTTGAGTTTCCGACTTTGGAAGGAGTGGGAGCAGAAGCTGGGCCGTCCCTTGCTCCATGGTACGGGCAAGTTGCTGCTGGAGGAGCCCGGGGACCGTCATGCCTTCGAAAGCTGGCAGACGCTCCGACAGATGGGGCTGCCTGCTGACCGTCTTTCGGGCGGAACCGTGGCCCAGGAGTGGCCGGGCTTCGAAGCAGGTGCTGCCACAGTGGACCGGCTAGGGGGCGTGCTGGAACCCCACATCATCTTGGACGGTCTGTACGCTTGGCTCAAGTCAAAGGGTGTCCATTTCCGAGGAGAGGCCTTGGATGTCAACGCCCGGTCCGTTGAGGATGCGAAGGGCAGGCTGCCTTTTGATTCCGTGGTGCTGACGGCCGGTGCCTGGACGCGCAGGTTCATCGATGTGCCGATGGAGGTGACCCGCCAGGAGCTCATCTACTTCGACGCTTCGGATCTCGGCGACCGCCTCAAGCGGCTGCCTGTCTTCAGCCACATGGAAAGCGGGTTCTATGCCATCCCGACGGCGCGTGACGGCCGCATCAAAGTGGCCAACCATCATCCCGGACCGGCAGGCCATCCGGACGGCGATGACCGCAAGGTGAGCGCTGATTTCGAAAAGGCGGCACGGGCATTCCTCGGCGCCCATATTCCAGAACTCGCAGAGGCTGAGATCGTGCGTCGATACGTCTGTTTTTACAGTGGTACAGCGGACCGGGATTTCATTCTTGACCGCACGGATGAGGGCCTCATCGTAGGCGCTGGGTTCAGCGGCCATGGGTTCAAGTTCTCTCCGCTGGTGGGCAGGCTGCTGGCTCAATTGGCCTTGGGCTTGAAGACGGAAGTCGACATCAAGCGGTTCGCATTGGACCGCCCTGCCTTGCGCGGCGATCTGATCCGGTTAGCCGTATGACTCAATGCCGCATCCGCTGTCCGGACCGCACCCAAGTGCGGGCGATGACGGCCATCAGCAGGGTGAATGCCACGGTACAGGCGGCTGCGTAGCCCCAGGTGCCTTCCGGCTCTGGAACATCCAGGCTGTCCATCCGCAGTTGGGCCAGCCGGAGCCGCGCATTGCGGACAATGAACCAGCTGCCCCAGGCTACCAAGGGCGCCAGAACGAGCCATGCCCGGAACCAAGGCTCATAGGCCGTCCATGTCCCGTTGTCGGAGGGTGTGCTCATCGCGTTCCGAAAATGGCGCTACCGATGCGTACCATGGTGCTTCCTTGGTCCACGGCAATGCGCCAATCACCACTCATCCCCATGGACAGGGTATCCCAGTTTCGTCCGGCGCCGTGTGACTCGAACAACTGGCGCAGGCCTCCAAACTCCTGCGCCACCTGCGCGGTGTCGTCGGTGAACGTGGCCATTCCCATCAATCCCTTCACCTCCACGTTGGGCCAGCCACCACCGCCCATGCGCTCCAGAATTTCCTCGAGCTCCGCAGAAGACAGTCCAAACTTGCTCGATTCTTGGGCGATGTGCATTTGCAACAGCACGGAGATCCGTCGACCGGCCGTCCCGGCTCGCTTGTTGATTTCATCGAGCAGCGGCGCCTGGTCTACGGCGTGAATGAGGTCCACGAATGGGGCGATGTACTTCACCTTGTTCTTTTGCAGCGTCCCGATCTGGTGCCATTGCAGTCCCTCGAATTCGTCTGCCCGCCCCGAATCCGCATGGGTCAGCGCCTCGTGTTTTCCGACCAATTCTTGCACCCGATTTTCGCCAAAGCTTCGGGCCCCAGCAGCAAAGGCAGCCTCGACGGCCTGAATGGGCTTGGTCTTGCTCACCGCGATGACCTCCACCCCGGCGGGGACGGCGGCCCTGACCTCGTTCCAGTTCGCTGCGATATCCGATGCGCTCATGGCGCAAAGGTCAGGGTGCCGGCCCGAAATCGAAGAGGGTAAGTCCACTGCGCAACTTGGGCGCGATCCAAGTGCTCTTGGGCGGCATGAACCGCCCCGCATCGGCCACAGCCTTCAGCCCGGAAAAGTCCAGCGCGGGCATCACGAAAGTCAGCGAGGCCACATCATTTGCCATCCCCTGCAGTTCACTCTCGGGTGCATCGCCCGGCAAGTAGCTGAGCCGCGCATCCGCTCTCGGATCGTCAATACCGAACAGCGGAGCCAGCACTTTCTCCTGCAGCCACTCCGGTGCAGTCAGTCTGCTTTCCTGCAAGGCGGCCCCAATGGAGAGGACCCCATCGAACCGCCCCCGCAATACGATCTCATCGGCTTCGGGATGCAGAGCGTTCCCCTCTTCCTTCCATGACACACCCGCCATTTCTTTCAATGACTCGAGTGCAATCGCGGTAGCATTTCCCCCTATGCTCACCATGCGGTGATAACCGCGGAAAATCAGTTCATTCTCTGGAACCAGCAAGGCCATGAAGGCATGGGCATCGGATCGCTCTGGCTGCTCCTCTGCAAGCCTCATGCTTGACGCCACGCGGTGGTGGCCATCGGCGATGTAGGCCGCATCGAGGCCACCATAGACATCCTCCAACAGCTTGCGTTGCTCAACGGTTGATCGCCATAGGGTATGCCGCACTCCGTCGGCCGTGGTAAAGTCGAGGTCGGGCCGGCCCGCCTTGACTTCCGCCAACACAGCGTTCAAGGCAGAACTGTCTTCGTGGGCCAGCAAGGTGGGCTCGGCGTTCAGCCCCACCTCAGATAGGTAGCGGGCAAACAGGCTTTCCCGATGGGACAGCGTCGATTCGTGAACCTTGATATGCCCCGACTGCGCGGCAGAAGTGGGCACCAGTCCCACCACTCCTGTGCAGGTCCCGAGCGGCCCGCGCTGCTGCAAGACATAGTAATGCGCTAAAGGGTCGGGCCGCAACCAACCGCGATCCAAGAACCCCTCAAAGGCCGAGCGGATGGCGCTCAATCCACCGGTAGCATCCGGTTCGCCGTCCGGATGGATGACGTGGAGATAGCTGTACGGGTTGCGGGAGAGCTTGTCCTTCAGCTCATAGTCGCTGTAGGTGAGATAGCTGCGGGTCGCCACCAAATGCGCTTTGTCCGGCGCAGGCAGGACACCCTTGAAGGGCTGCAGAAGGGGGGCGGGCTTCGTTGACATTGAACGTGCGCGCCGGAATGTTCCGGAAGCGAGCCCCGAATTAACGCAATTCGAGGATGCGTTCCACCAATTCGTCGCCGATTCGGTCTTGGGCTTCCAAGGTGGCTGCGCCAATGTGCGGCGTGAGGGCGAGGCCGTCGACTTGCATGAGGATAGGGTCGGGCTTGGGCTCGCCGACGAAAACGTCGAGGGCAGCGCTGCGGAGGTGGCCTTCTTCGACGGCTTTCCGGACAGCCGCTTCGTCGACGGTGCCGCCGCGGGCGGTATTGACGATCATGGCGCCCTTCTTCATGGAGGCCACGCCGGCCGCGTCAAGGACCGGGGAGCCGTCTTCCTGCGCAGGGACGTGGAAGGTTACGGCATCTGCCTGGGCCAACATCTCGGACATGGGCATCAGCGGAATCTCCACACCGACTTCCTGAACGCGGCCGCCACCGAGGGGAACCTGTACAGTGACGTTGCGCGATGTGCCTTCGCGGTCGACTCCGATGACCTCCATGCCGCAACCGAGCGCGTATTGCGCGACGGAAGTACCGATGCGGCCGAAGCCGACGATGCCGAGCGTCTTGCCGCGAAGCTCAATCCCTTTGGCGTATGCCTTCTTCAGCACCTTGAAATCGTCGGCGCCACGGGCGGGCATCTCCTGGTAGCTGCGGTGCAGGGAGCGGGCCATGGCGAACAGATGGGCCATGACGAGTTCCGCTACGCTTTGCGAGCTGGCGGCAGGCGTATTGAAGACCACCTTGCCTTGCTGGCGGGCATAGGCCACGTCGATGTTGTCCATGCCAACGCCCCCGCGGCCAATGAAACGCAGTCCGGGGCAGGAGTCGATGATGTCCTTGCGGACCTTCGTGGCGCTGCGGACGAGGATGCCAGCGTATCCTTCGTTGTTCAGCACGTCGATGAGGTGGGCCTGCTCCACATGGTCCGTGGAAACGGTGACGCCTTGGGCTTCGAGTTGGGTTTTGGCGCTCTCGGAGATGCCGTCGTTGGCGAGGACTTTCATGACAATGGGGGAGTTCGGATGCTTCGATTGGGTTCAGCCGTGGGTACGTTCGAATTCGCGCATGACTTCCACGAGGACTTCGACGCTTTCGAGCGGGAGGGCGTTGTACATGGAGGCGCGGAAACCACCCACAGAACGGTGGCCCTTGATTCCGCTGACACCTGCTGCGTCACAAGCAGCGAGGAAGCCGGCGGTGTGGGCGTCGTCCACGGCGGTGAAGGTGGCGTTCATCACACTGCGTGAGGCCACATCGGCGAACCCTTGGAACAATGGATTCCGATCGATCTCACCGTAGATGCAGGCGGCCTTGGCGGCGTTGCGCTCTTGGGCGGCGGTTACACCTCCATTGTCCCGGAGCCAACGCAGGGTCAACATGCTCGTGTAGACAGCAAAGACCGGCGGCGTGTTGAACATGCTGTCTTTGTCCGCGTGGACGGCCAGGTCGAGGTAACTCGGGATGGCCCGGCCCGTTTTGCCGATTTGGTTCTTGTCGTAGATGTAGAGAACGGTACCCGCGGGCCCCATGTTTTTCTGGGCGCCGGCATAGATGCAGGCGTACTTCTCCACGTCAATGGGGCGCGAGAAGATGTCGGAGCTCATGTCGGCTACGATGGGCTTGTCCATCGCGGGGTCACCCGCGTACTGGGTGCCGAAAATGGTGTTGTTGGTCGTGACGTGCACGCAGTCCGCCGAAGAGGTGGAGGGAAGGGAAGGGATTCGGTCAAATCCGGTGTCCTCACTTGAGGTGATGGCCTGGGCGTTTCCGACAAGTTTGGCCTCTTTCAGCGCTTTTTTGGCCCAGGTTCCGGTGACGGCGTAGTCCATGCTGCCGCCCTCGGGTAGGAAATTCATGGCGGCGGTGAGGAAGCCGAGGCTCGCCCCACCCTGCAGAAAAAGGACCTCGTAATGCTCCGGCAGGTCCAATTCCGTCCGCACCAACTGGCGCGCTTCCTCCATGATGGCGACAAACGGCTTGCTCCGGTGCGACATCTCGATGAGGCTCAAGCCGTTTCCTTCGAGGTCGCGAACGGCATCAGAAGCCTGCTGAAGCACGGACTGCGGGAGAATGCAGGGACCGGCGGAGAAATTGTGGATGGCGTGTGTGGTGGTGGACATCATCGTTGGAATTCAAATTCAAAACAACCGGAAGGACCATTCCGTTCATCGCCCGTAAAGGTGGAGTTTCCCACACGAAAAACACGATGGAAATTCATTGGCTTGACTGGATCCATTGCAGGAATTGGTCGCGGAAGTATTGCGTGGCAAAGAGGGGGGTCAGCTCCTCGAGCAGCGAGGGTGCAGTACAGGGTGCGGATTGAATCAACTTCAGCCGCCGCTCCTCGTCATCGAAGAGAGCAGCGCACTGTTTGAGCTGCTCGGGTTGGAGGCATTGTTTGGACAGTGCCCCGGTCAATTTGCTGAACCGAATCGACTCGAAAGGTTCCTGCATGGCCGAGGTCAAAGTACGCTGGAGCTCGCGGTTCGATGTGGCGGGAAAGCAGCCCTCACTGCGGGCCACCCAAGGGGCGCGCACCGTATCTCCCGCCAGGGCGAATGCACAACCGATGGAGTCGCAATTCAAGGAAAAAACGGCGCTGTCGGTTCGAAGGGGGAGGCGACATTCCATTTGGAGTCGACCCCGATCTGATACCGCCCAGAACTGCAATCCCGTGCGGGCCGGACCGATCCATTGCATGGAATCGAACGGGGTGGTGGTTTTTCCATTCCATTGCATACCCAACCGCAAATCCCCCACGATGGAGTCCGGCGTATCCGCAACGTGCCCCATGAGCCAGAGGCTGTCTGCGCCTGAGGATTGACCTTTCACCAGCGTGGTGCAAGCCAGAACCAGGGGCAGGACAATGAGGAAAGGAAAAAAGGACAACCGCGGCATTGGGCTGCAAAAGTACTGCGGGGTCAGTCGCGGAGGCTCGCTGATGCTCCCCAGCGCTTCTTCAACGCCGCAGACGGCAGACGGGAGGCCAATTGAGCCAATATATCATTGGGCCCCTGACGCAGTGAGTCTGGCCGGAACCAGGCCCAAGTGAACGTTCCCGCCAGCGCCGAGGCGATTCCCGCGAGCAACCTCAGGAGCCAGTGGCTTTCCATCCACAGTGCAACAGGCGCCACCGAGGCGAGGCACACCACACCGAGAATGAGACCCGGAATGGCGGGGCGGAGCATCTGCCTCCCTTTGATTTCCAGGCTGCGCGCACAGAGCCAGAGCATGGCGATGGCCTGTATGCAGGTGGCCACCACCACCCCCCAGGCGAGAGCCGCAAAACCGTGCAGGTAGCCGAGGTAGGCGGAAAAACACAGACCGACGCAGAATGCCGCCTTGATCCAAGACGCCGCGGCGATCTTATCCATGGCCCTCACGGTGGCATCGCACACCTTGATCCAGCTGCGCAGGAACACCGCTACATAAAGAATGCGCACGATGGGAACGACCGGCAACAGCTTCTCGTCCAGCAGGGCCAGCACGAACTCGTGGGCGAACACCTCGAGAAGCACCACGCCCGGCATGACCAGACAGGCCGTGAAATAGAGGCCCCCTATGAAAATCCCCCTCAGACGCTCTCGGGTTTCCTGTGCCTCGCTCATGCTGCTGAACAGCACACTGTCAGAGAGTTTGCCCAGCAGGGTAATCGGCAAGGTCATCAGGTAATTCGACCGGTCGTATATGCCTTGTTCTGCGTTGCGGCTCGCAGGCATGAACCGTCCCAGCACGAGCACGTCGAGGCGGGAAGCCGCATAATTCAGAAAGTTGAAAACCGTGCTCGCAGCGCCATATCGAAACAGAGGGCGGGCCGGGGCCAGGGCGGGCCAGCCGGGGCGAATTCCAGCGCGCAGCCAATAGTTGATGCCCAGCAGGGCGTTCTGGGCCAACAGGGCAACGGCGTAGGCATAAACGCCCCAACCGCTGTAGGCGGCGAGGATCCCGATGACGCCATTGCCTATGGGCATCGCGATCAGGGAAGACCAGAAGAGGTTGCGGAAGTCCATCCGTCGAATGAGGATGGCCCTCGGGACCAATGCCAGTCCGGCCAGCGGAAAGCTCAAGGCGATGAAACGCAGGAGCGGAATGAGTTCTTCCCTGTGGTAGAAATGAGCGATGGCAGGTGCTGCAGCGTAGGTCGCCACTCCGAACAAAAGACCGAGGAGCAGCGAAACCCAGAACGCCGATGAGATCTGCTTCGGCAAAAGGTCCTTGCGCTGAATCAGCGAAGGCCCGACGCCCAATTGGGCGAAGATCTCGATGATGCCAATGATGCCGAGTGCAATGCCGATGACACCCCATTCGGACTCGGTAAGGAAGATGGCGAGGACCTTGATGAAGGCCAACTGAAAGAGGACCTGGAACCCCACATTGAGGGTTTGCCAGCGCACGGAGCGGGCAAGCCGACCCTCCTCGCGATTGTTCATTTGGCCACGCTAACGGCCCGGGTCTCCCGAATCACCGTCACCTTCACTTGACCCGGGTAGGTCATCTCATTCATGATGCGTTGGGAAATGTTGAAGGAGATCTGCTCGGCCATCTCGTCATTGACCTGTTCACTCTCCACCATAACCCGGAGTTCTCGGCCGGCCTGAATGGCGTAGCTCTGCGTCACTCCAGGCTGTTCCAAAGCGATGTTCTCCAAGTCCTTGAGGCGCTGGATGTAACTCTCGACCACCTCCCTCCGCGCTCCGGGGCGGGCACCTGAGATGGCGTCGCACACCTGCACGATGGGCGAAATCAGTGAAGTCATTTCGATCTCGTCGTGGTGAGCGCCAATGGCGTTCAGAACATCGGGGCGTTCACCGGCCTTCTCTGCGAGTTTCATACCCAGAATGGCGTGCGGCAATTCACTCTCCTCATCGCTCACCTTTCCGATGTCGTGCAGCAAACCTGCCCGCTTGGCGGCTTTCGTATCCAGCCCCAGTTCTGCCGCCATGGTGGCGCAGAGGTTGGCAACCTCGCGGCTGTGCTGGAGCAGGTTCTGTCCATAGCTGGAGCGGTACTTCATGCGCCCCACCATGCGGACCAGTGCGTTGGACATGTTCGGGATGCCCAAGTCGATGACAGTGCGCTTTCCGGTCTGCAGGATTTCCTCTTCAATCTTGCGGGTGGTCTTGCCCACGACTTCCTCGATGCGGGCGGGGTGAATCCTCCCATCTGAAACCAGTTGGTGCAGGCTCAACCGCGCGATCTCGCGCCGCACGGGGTCGAAGCAACTGATGATGATGGCCTCGGGTGTGTCGTCCACGATGAACTCAACACCAGTTGCGGCTTCCAATGCGCGGATGTTGCGCCCTTCGCGGCCAATGATGCGGCCCTTGATGTCGTCGCTGCCGATGTTGAACACCGAAACGCTATTCTCGATGGCGTGCTCTGTCGCCACCCTCTGGATGGTCTGGATGACCACCTTCTTGGCATCCTGGTTCGCTTTGGCTCGGGCATCGTCAAGGATGTCTTGAACCTGCTGGGCTGCCATGGCCCGGGCGTCCCCGAGGATCTGCTCCTTGAGTTCCTCCTTGGCCGAATCCACGGACATTCCGGCCACATCGGAGAGCAGTTTTGCAGCCTGCGCTTGGCTTTTCTCCAACTCCTTTCCCTTGGCCTCGTTGGATTTCAGACGGGCCTGTAAGGTCTCCTCATCCCGCTTCAGGCGATTGCGCTGGTCTTTTAATTGCTGATCCTCGCGCTTCAAGTTCCGCTCCTGATTCTTCAGCTTGTCCTCCAATTCTTGAACCTTGGCATTCCGGGATTTGATCTCCTTTCCGTGCTCCTCCTTGAGCTTGAGGAACTTCTCCTTGGCTTGGAGGATTTTCTTTTCCTTGATGTTTTCGCCTTTTTGTTCGGCTTCCTTGATGACCTGTTCCGCCTTGCTTTTCAAGACGCGGTTCAATAGGACGTAAGCAATGGCTCCGCCTATGATGAGGCCGGCAAATGCGCCTATGATGAGGGGTGTGGGTTCCATGGGGTCAGGGGATTGATCCCCGTCCTTCCTCAGGCTGGATTCCGGCTTGCGCAAGCAATGAACGGACTTCTTCCAGACCATCGAATACCTCTGAAGGGACTCCTTTGGGTTCGGAATCCTCTGGTACCGTGTTTCCGGTCAAGTCGCTCAGCAATTGCAAAGCCGCCATAGCCAGCAAGTCCTGGCGATCGGAGACACCGTAGTCGCGTTGGAATCTTTGCACAAGCTCGTCGATTCTTCCTGCCGCATCACGCACGCTTTTCGCTTCGCCTTCCGCCACGGTGAGAGGATAGGTGCGACCTGCAATGGTGACTTGGATGGAAGATTCGTTCATGCGGAGACGATTTCGGCCGACGCCCGATGGCGCGAGCGGGGCATCAGGGCAATGCAGGCGTCGATTTCTTCGACCAGGGCCCGGATGCGCTCACCGACAGCGGGGTTGTTGGAGGGGACAGGGGGAGTG
>JBDQOI010000038.1:0-21214 GCA_040261275.1 Flavobacteriales bacterium
ATCTGCACGTCGGTCGGGTCACCATTGATGGAGTACGTGATCTCATCGTCGCCGGCGAGCTGCTCGATGACGAAGCCGCCGGCGAGGTTGAACGTGCCGGTGAACACGATGTCGGTGGCGGATTGCGCGTAGGTTCCGGTGCCCTTGTAGACCCCGACGTTACCGCCGGAGATGTCGGACGCGGAGACGCCCACGGACCCGGCGATGCCCAGGATGTACTGGACGTTGCCGGAACCGGCGATGTCGTTCACCGTGGCGTTCGTGACGCCGGAGAGGCCGATGCCGTTGGAGCCGGTGTTGTTGATGGTCAGGCCCGACAAGGCGGAGCCATCCGTGCCCGGCTGGACGTGGATGCCGAAGGTGGCGTAGCTGTTGGCCTCCAAAGTGAAGTCCTTGAGGGTAGCGCCCGCAGTGACCTGAATGCTGTTGGCGCCGCCGAGGGCCGCCTCGCACGTCAGTACGGTGCCGGCCTCAGACTGTCCCTGCAAGGTCACGGCCTTGTTCACGAGGATGGGCGTGGCGATGGCATGGCTGCCGTCGAGGATCTCGATCACGTTCCCCGCTGAGGCCGCGTCGATGGCGTCCTGTATGGTGGAGTGGCCGGTGCCCAGCGTCGTGTTGGTGATGTCGGCGCAGGCGTCGCAGGTGTTCCAGCACACCACCGGTAGGGTGGTCGGTCCACTGATGTTGGTCACGCGGTTCACGAATTCGGCGGGGGCGGTGGTGCAGGCCTCGTTTCCATTGAACTGCTCATCGCTCTCCCATCCGTTGATGGTGAACTTGTATTCCTGATCGCCGGCAGGGAGGTTGAACGTACCCGTCCACAGTCCATTTCCTGCGTTCGTCATCGGATTGCAAGCGCCGCACCAACCGTTGTAAGTGCCGTTCGTGTATACGGTGGCGCCATCGGCCAAACCGTAGTTGCTCATGTCGACCTGGAAGGTCACGGCGTAGAGGCAGGAGCCGTCGTCCGCTTGGGCGCTGCTGTCGTAATTCACCGCATTGCTGTCCATGCAACCGGGGGCGAGCAGACAGGCGGCACAGGTGTTCCAACACACAACAGAGAGGTCTTCCACGCCGTCTATGGTGAGGGCGCGGTTGGTGAAGCCGCCATTCGAAACCGTGCACGATCCGCCCGGCAGGAACTCTTCCTGTTGCGTCCATCCGTCCAGGGTGAACTTGTATTCAATCGTGCCGGCTGTCAGGGGAAGGGTCACTTCCCACACGCCGTCCTGGTCCGCATCCGCCAAGGGGTTGCATGTCCCGCACCAGCTGTTGAAGGTGCCGTTGATGAAGACGCCGCCATAGGATGCTCCCGTGAAATTGGCCATGTCCACGCGGAAGGTCACGTTGTAGGTGCACGTACCATCGTCCACGGTGGCCTCCGCGACATAGTTCGTGGCGTTGCTGTCCATACATCCGCTCACGGGAGCGCTCGTGTCCTCCCAGAAATAGATGTTGTCCAGGTAGACGTCATAGCCGGCACCATTGGCGGTGCCGTTGCCATTGAACTGGCCGTCGAACTTCATCTGGAACACATTGTCCCACGTCATGCCGGTGAAGGCCGACTTGGGCAGGTCCACACTGTTCCAGGAGCCGGGGGTGAGGGGGACATTGACCAGGAATTCAACTACACCTGATCCGCCGGCAGCATTGTTCACGGGGGTCACCTTCAACAGGCGGTCGGTTCCGGGAGCCACCCACACGTCCACGTGGAGGTAGCCCATGGCAGAAGCGTCGGTGGTGGCCAGCTCTGTTCCCTGATAGTTTAAGTTGGAGTAGAGCATGACGAGGTTGCCGGTGCCCGGATCAAAATCCGTGGCCACCGTGCCGCTCTGGCCCCAACTGGGATTGTAGTTGGAAGCGATGTCCGTGTAGCTGTCGCTGAACACCGAAATCACATTGGCGGCATCCACGGTGGGGGCCGCCGCATTGTCCGTCGGGGTGGCTGCCACGGGGTCGCCGCCGCCATCTCCGCCGCCACCGCTCGTGTCGGTGCCGTAGAAGTAGATGTTGTCCAGGTAGACGTCCCATCCGGTACCATTGGCCGAGCCGTCTCCATTGAACTGGCCGTCGAACTTCATCTGAATCACGTTGTCCCAAGTCATACCGGTGAAGTCGGACTTGGCGAGGTCCACACTGTTCCACGTGCCAGGCGTCAACGGCACATTCACGAGGAATTCGCTGGAACCGGAGCCGCCACTGTTGACCGGCGTCACCTTGAGCAGGCGATCGGTTCCGGGAGCGACCCAAACGTCGAGGTGCAGGTGGGTCTTGCCGGACAGGTCGGTGGTGGCCAAATCCGTTCCCTGGTAGTTGAAATTGGAGTACAGCATGACCAGGTCGCCCGTACCCGGATCGAAGGCCGGGTTGACCGAACCGCTCTGACCCCACCCGGGATTCAGATTGCTGGCGATGCTGGTGTAGGAGTCACCGTAGACGGACACCACTTCAGCGGCATCCGTGGTCGGTGTGGTGGCGTTGTCGGTCGGGGACTGGGCCAGAATGGGTGAGGCGAAAGAGGCGCAGACCAAGAAAGCGGCACACAATCCGATGGAAAACAGGTTCTTCATGGCAAGATAATTCACTATAAAGGTAGGGTGAGGTGGGGGTGAAAGGGTGTTTCGGGGACACTGTTTTGTAAGTGTGAAACGAACACTAAGTGGGCACGCTCTTCGGATTCTGGCGGGTGCATCAATTCAGTCCGGTTTTTGTAATTTCGCCGTCCGCTTTCGACGGGAAGGGGAGGAGAGGTGCCAGAGTGGTAATGGAGCAGATTGCTAATCTGTCAACGGGAAACCGTTGCCGGGGTTCGAATCCCCGTCTCTCCGCAAGAAAAGCCCGGCTTCAAGCCGGGCTTTTTCTTTTGGGGGATGGCCTGCAAAAATCGGGTCCTCGATTGCCCGAGAGAACTTCCCATCACCGGCTCCTGTTTTCTACCTTCACAGCCCCTAACTCCCGCCATGCGGGTCAGGGGGAACCCTACGAGAACACAATGACACCATGCAAGACCATATGAACGGAGACGTCGCGAAGTGCCCCTTCATGAACGGCGAGCTCAACCACGGTGCCGGAGGCGGCACCCGCAACACCGACTGGTGGCCCAATCAGCTTAACCTCAGCATCCTCCGCATGCACTCAGGCATGTCCGACCCCATGGGCGAGGACTTTGATTACGCCAAGGAGTTCCAATCCCTCGACCTCGCTGCCGTCAAGCAGGACCTGACCGAATTGATGACCGACTCCAAGGAGTGGTGGCCCGCAGACTGGGGGCACTATGGTCCCTTCTTCATCCGTATGGCGTGGCACAGCGCCGGCACCTACCGGATCAGCGATGGCCGCGGGGGTGCCGGAGCCGGCATGCTCCGCTTTGCTCCGCTCAACAGTTGGCCGGACAACACCAACCTCGACAAGGCGCGCCGCCTGTTGTGGCCCATCAAGCAGAAGTACGGCCAGAAGATTTCCTGGGCCGACCTCATGATCCTCACCGGCAACGTGGCCTTGGAGAGCATGGGCTTCAAGACGTTCGGATTTGCCGGAGGCCGCGCCGATGTGTGGGAGCCGGAAGAAGACGTCTACTGGGGTTCCGAGGCCGAGTGGTTGGCGGACAAGCGCTACAAGGGTGAGCGCGAGCTCGAGAACCCCCTCGCCGCCGTGCAGATGGGCCTCATCTACGTGAATCCGGAAGGCCCGAACGGCAATCCCGATCCCCTCGCCGCCGCCCGCGACATCCGCGAGACCTTCGGCCGCATGGCCATGAACGACGAGGAGACCGTGGCGCTCATCGCCGGGGGTCACACCTTCGGCAAGACGCACGGTGCGGCCGACCCCGGTGAGTTCGTGGGGGCTGAGCCGGCCGGAGCGACCATCGCCGAGCAGGGCACAGGTTGGAAGAACACCTTCAACACGGGTGCTGGACCCGACACCATCACCAGTGGCCTGGAAGGCATCTGGACCTCGACCCCGACGAAGTGGAGCAACAACTACTTCGAGAACCTCTTCGGATTCGAGTGGGAGATGAGCAAGAGTCCTGCGGGTGCCACCCAGTGGGTGCCCAAGGGGGGTGCCGCAGCAGATCTGGTGCCGGACGCCCACCACGACGGCAAGCGCCACCAGCCGACCATGCTCACCACGGATTTGAGTATGCGGTTCGACCCGGCGTACGAGAAGATTTCACGCCGGTTCTATGAGAACCCGGATGAGTTTGCCGACGCCTTTGCCCGCGCTTGGTACAAGCTGACCCACCGCGACATGGGGCCGCGCGAGCGCTACCTCGGTCCTGAAGTGCCGGCAGAGGTGCTGATCTGGCAGGACCCGGTTCCCGCTGTGGACCACGCCCTCATCGCCGCCGCCGATGCCGCCCAGCTGAAGGCCGACATTCTCGCCACCGGTTGCACGGTCGCCGAGCTGGCCTCCTCGGCCTGGGCTTCCGCGTCCACCTTCCGTGGCAGCGACAAGCGCGGCGGTGCCAATGGCGCCCGCATTTGCCTTGCTCCCCAGAAGTACTGGGAGGCCAACAATCCCGTGCAGCTCAGCAAGGTGATCGACGCCCTTTCCGGTGTTCGTGATGCCTTCAACGCCGCCGCTGGTGACAAGCAGGTGTCCATGGCCGACATGATCGTGCTCGGAGGCTGTGCTGCCGTGGAGGCTGCCGCCAAGGCTGCCGGTCACGACGTGACGGTGCCCTTCACGCCCGGCCGTACCGACGCCACCGCCGAGATGACCGACGTCGAGAGCTTCGCGGTGCTCGAGCCGCAAGCCGATGGTTTTCGCAACTACTTCCGCGGCGCCAAGGCCAACGTCACCGCCGAGGAGGTGCTCGTCGACAAGGCACAATTGCTCACCCTGACTGCGCCCGAGATGACGGCCATCATGGGCGGCATGCGTGCCATGGGCGCCAATTGGGACGGGTCCAAGCACGGTGTCTTCACCGACCGCCCGGGGGCACTGACCAACGATTACTTCGTGAACCTGCTCGACCTCGAGACGGAGTGGACCCCGCTCGACAGCGGTGAGCACGCCTTCGTGGGCAAGGACCGCAGCACGGGAGAGACCAAGTGGGTCGGTACCCGCGTGGACCTCATCCTCGGCTCCAACACCGAGCTCCGCGCCCTCGCGGAAGTCTATGGATGCGGCGACGGAGAGGCCCGTTTCGTGAGCGACTTCGTCGCAGCGTGGGATAAGGTCATGAACCTGGACCGCTTCTGATTTTCGGTTGTTGTTCAAAACCGTGGAAAAGGCCCGTTTCGGCGGGCCTTTTTCGTGCCCATAAATGCAACCTGTCTGGGACTTCCAACGTTAAATTGCCCAGTCCATTACGCCCTCCGTGCACCCGCCCTTTTGCTCCATAGCTTCGACCTCGATTCGCTCTTGGCACTTTCGCTTTGTGGCGTTCCTGCTTGGAATGGGTCTGTTCGCCGCACCAGTGCGGGCACAGCAGTACTGGATCGATGAAGAAGGGACGGTCACAGGGTGTGATTTCTACTTTTTGGATGACGGCGGCCCTTTTCAGGATGCGTCCAACAATGCGGACTTCACCATGACCTTTTGTCCGGATGTTCCGGGCGAAGACCTGACCTTTTCGTTCAATTCATTCAACCTGGATGCGGGCGCTTCACTCAACGTTTGGTTCGGAGATGCTGCGTTGGGCGCTCCTGATGCCAGCTACACAGGCACAGGTCTGCTGGGCGAGGACATCAACAACTTGGCATCTGGCCCCAATCCCACGGGGTGCATCACTTGGCAATTCACTTCTGGACCTAACGGCGCAAGCAATTGGAATGCGTTGGGTTCCTGCAGCGTTCCCTGCGACCGCCCCGTGGCCAACGTCTTGGCCTCTTTGGCGGCGGGTCCACAACCGTCCCCAGTAGAGGCCTGTATTGGCGTGCCTGTCAGCTTCGATGCCTCCGGCAGCACCCCGGCCGCCGGGGCCGCCATAGTTTCTTGGTTTTGGGACTTCGGCGACGGTGTCACCGGAGATTTAGGACCGACTCCGAATCACACCTATACAGAATCGGGGGCATATCCGGTGCTCTTGACCGTTACCGACGAAAACGGATGCGCGAGTATCAACAGCATTGACACATACGTTTATGTGGCGGCGCCCATTTCGTTCGACCTGCCGTCCAACTCGATTTCGGCTTGTGAAGGCGGAGGCATCTTTCTGCAATTGGGTCCCGATGGGGTCAGCACAACGGCGGTTCAAAGCCCGCCCATCGCTGAATTTGGAGACGGTGTGGCCATTCCGCAGGTAGGGGATGCTGGGTCGTCCTTGACCTATAGCGGCTTCGCTCCGGGACAGACCATCACCTCTCCCGAGGACATTGCGGGAATAGCCGTTAACCTCGAGCATTCCTTCATCGCCGACTTGACCATTTCCATTGAGTGTCCCAACGGGAATTCCATGGTCTTGCAGTCTTGGCCCGGGGGCAATGGGGGGTGTGTGGATGCCGGTGAAGTAGGCCCCGTCACCACAGACGACCCTCCTGTGCCCGGTGTCGGTTACGATTACACCTGGTCGTCTGCAGGAACGGATGATTGGCAGACCATAGCCGAATCGTTACTTCCGCCGGCCACAACGGGATGCGCCGCCGGAACGCCTCCTTTGCCCTCGGGCAATTACGCCATCACCGGCGATTGGAACGACCTCATCGGTTGTCCCATCAATGGAACGTGGACCCTGAACATTTCGGACAATGTGCAGGGCGACAACGGAACACTCTTTCTATGGGCCATCAACTTCAGCCCGGACATTTCTCCAGAACCGATTGATTTTGAAGCCACGGTGGGGTCCGAATGTGACAGCAGTTTTTGGGCGCCCGCGGATCCATCATGGGGCTTTGTGACCACAGATATTCTCGGGGATTGCAACTACCTCGGAATCCAGACGTCGGATGAGGGCAGTTACGAATTCATCTACACCGCCATCGATGCATTCGGCTGTCAGGCCGATACGAGCGTCGTGGTCGATGTGGTCCCAACGGTCGATTACAATGTGTACACGGATCCCCTGAATCCAGGAGCGGGTGTTCCGGCTCAATGGTGTGCGGGCGTTCCCCTCATCCTTTCTGCAGCGCCCATCGGAGCCCCTCTTTTAGGAACGGATTATTCATGGCAAGTAGACGGCGTGAGTGAGGGCGTTTCCGCGGCATTGGTTCCTTATTTCAATCTGGCCCCTGCGCCGGGGACCTATGACTATTATTTCCAGGCTTCCGCTCCAGCACCTCCTGGGGTAACGGGGTTCTGCCAGTTTGAGTGGGAGCAAACCATCGAGGTGGTGGAAGGGCCCACAGCCGCCTTCAATGTCCCTGCGAGCTGCTCCAACCAAGCCACTACGGCGGTCGCAACTTCTACTTCCCCCACCGGTTCAGCCCTCACGCATGCCTGGACTGTAACGGCAACGGATGGAACGACGACGGACTTTACCGGCGCGAATCCCAGTCTCGGTTTTTTGGCCCCGGGCGACTACACCCTGCTCCTTTCTTCAGAAGATGCAGCAGGTTGTATCGGAACGGAGACTTCTACATTCACTGTGTACGAAGCACCACCGCTGCCAGATTTCTCACTGGATCCTGCGTGTCAAGGCGAGGAGGTCGTGGTCAACGTCCTCAACGACTGGAGTGGTGCGAATCCGCAATGGGGTTTTGGGGGCGTCAACATTGCCACCGGTAATGTGGCCACCCTGCCGGCGGTGGTTTCGGCCAACGCGGGAAATCAGACGGTGTCCCTGACCTTGGAGCTGGATTACGGGGTGGTGACGTGCAATGCCCCACCCATGTTGGAGACGGTACAAATTCTGGCGCTGCCGCAGCCCAATTGGGACTTGCCGGGGAATGCTTGCGCAGGTCAGGACCTGGTGGTCAGCAGTGTGGCCACGGCAGGGGCGGGGCCCTTCACGGCGGAATGGACGGTCACCGATCCGGCGGGTTATGCGGCGGCAGGTTCCAACCCCCAGTGGTCCACGGCTACAGGCATACCCCTCACTGACAATGGAGGAGACCTGGGAACAACCGTGACCGCGGGCTCGGGTCTGCTAACCGTTGACCTTGTGCTGACGGCGGACTATCCGGGACAAGGGGTGGCATGCACATCCACTGCACAGGACAATGTCTTTGTATCCCCCCTTCCGGTGGTGGATTTTACCGGGAATACAGGCATTTGCTTTGGCGATGATTTGACCTTGGTGGAAGCGACCACCGCTCCCATCGGCACTTTCCTCTCGACCATTCAATGGACGGTGGACGATGGCACGGGAGAGGTCGCCTATGGAGGCGTCGGCACTTTGAGCCTGCCCGGTCCCGCAGTAGGTCTGTACGATGTGGTCCTCTCGGCTGAGTTGAACAATGGCTGCTCGGCGGAACTGCCCATTCCGGTGGAGGTGTTCGACATCCCGGACGCCGAATTCAACCTTCCTGCCGAAGCCTGCGAGGGCGATGTCATTGCGCTGGACTTGGTGGGGTCGCCTGGGAGCACCGGAAATTGGACCCTCGATGGAGCGGTTTGGAATGTGACCGGCCCGGATTTTCCCGCAGACCTGACCCTTGTTGAGGGCACCTACATTCTGGAACGAACGGTAGGAGCCCTGGGTTCGGGGTGTGAGGATGTGCACGATGAGACCCTCATTGTAAATCCCGTTCCAGTACCGGCCTTTGCGGGGGTGACCCAGGCCTGTGCGGAAGACAACGTGGTATGGACGGATGCAAGCGACTACGGGACGTCGACTCCCGGCTTCGTGATTTGGAATGTTTTGAATGGCGCGGGTTCCTTTGGTGTGCCCGGCAACTCGCTTCCCTTCGGGATTACGACAGAAGGTCTATACGATGTTACCATGAACGTGACCAATGGTGACGGTTGCCCGGCCATCACTACCGGGACTTTGGAGGTATTCGGTCTGCCGGAAAGCGGTTTCACCTTGACCGACGTTTGTGAGTTCGAAGACATCCCCTTTGTACTCGACAATCCGGCGGATTACGCGTCAGGTACGGTCGACTGGGATTGGAATAACGCACCGTTGAACGTGACGGATCCCGATTTTCTCCCGGGCGCGGTATCGTTAGGGGCGGGGACCCAAACCTTGACATTGACCGTGGAAGAAACGGTCACGGGGCTCGGTTGTTCCACCGAGACCTCCGTGAATGTGGACGTCAATCCCCAGCCCATTGCCGCCATTGCCTCACCAGGAGATTTGTGTGCGGGCCAGGACGCCCTCTTTGCCGACGCCACGGTGATGAGTGCCGGAGGCTACACCATCGACTGGTCCATTGTGGATGGCGCAGGAACGCCCTTTACCGGAACGAATCCCACCTTGAACTTGGTGACGCCTCCGTTGGGCGACTACACCGCCACGCTCACCGCCACAGCAGGGGCTTGCACATCTTCGGATGTCGCCAACATTACCGTATTCGATGTGCCCGATGCCAGCTTCGATCTGCCCACCAGCCTTTGCCTGAACGAGGAGGTTCCCGTCACCTTGACGGGGTCGCCTGGCCTGCCGGGAACTTGGACCTTGGACGGTGCGCCGTGGGCGGTGGCTGGACCCGACTTCCCGGCAGACTTGACCGCCACGGAAGGGACCTTCACGGTGGAGCGGACGGTGCAGGCGGGCATTTGCGAAGACGTACAATCCGTGACCGTTACGGTGGAGCCCCTTCCAGTGGCCGGACTTACCGGAAACCTGGACGTTTGTGCGGGAGATTTCGTCGTCTGGTCGGACAACAGCGTGAACCCCACAGCGAACCTCTTGGATGTGGAATGGACGGTGGACGATGGAACGGCGCTATCGACCTACAATGGGGTCGTGCTCAATTTGGGCAACGCCGCAGCAGGAACGTATTCGATAGAGCAGCTTGTGACCACAGCAGCAGGTTGTTTCGATACGCAGACGGAAGTCCTGACCGTAAATCCCAACCCCGTCGCTGACTTCACCCTGCCACCAGAGGTATGCGAGGGCAGCGCTGTGGCCTACACGCTGACGGACCCTGCCAGTTATGCGGCTTCGACACCCACTTGGACTTGGAATGGAGCGGACCTGCCAGGGGTGGGCGCTACCGATTTGCCCCCCGCAGTTTCGGCCGGTTACGGAACACAAACCATAGGGTTGGAATTGGTACAGGCCTATCCCGGCGTCGATTGTTCGAGTGGGGTGTTCCCTGTCAATGTCATCGTCAACGCTCTACCCTTGGCCGACATCGCGGCGCCGGTGGATTTCTGTGCGGGCCCCGACGCTCAATTTGTGGATGCCACCGTCATTTCTGACCCCGCTACCACAGTGGATCTCTCCTGGACCTTGGACGAAGGCGCAGGAACCAACCCAGCAGGGACGGCCGGAACGGTGGATCTCACTGCCCCTGCGGCAGGTGTTTACACCGCAGCATTGATCGCCTCCACCGCGGCGGGCTGCACTTCAGATGCCACAGCGACCTTCCAGGTGTACCCTGTTCCCGATGCCACGTTCAGCCTCCCTGCCGTGCTCTGCCAAGCAGATGTGGTTCCCGAACCCGCCACAGCCACGGGGGGCGCCCAAGTACTCTGGTCCACGACCGCCGGTCCGCTAACGGTGGCAGGAGGGGTGTTCGGACCCGAGCTGACCGCGAATTTCGGGGTTCAGGATGTGACGGTGGAGGTGACCTCAGGCGTGGGGGCTGCCCAGTGCTCGGACGATCACACCGAGACAGTTACCGTAGAAGCCTTGCCGCTGGTGGACATCAACGGAACGCCGGCGGTTTGCTTCGGTTCGGCGGTGGCGTGGACCGAGAACAGCAGCCATCCGGAAGGGCTGGCCCTGAATTGGGAGTGGACAGTGGACGACGGAACCGGACCGCAACTCACGGGCGGTGCAAACTATGACTTCGGTACACCGGGCGTGGGCCAGTACACAGTGACCCTCACGGCGGAGGGGCCCTCCGGATGCAGCAGTGATGTTTCGGCCCTGCTCGATGTCCACCCCCAACCCGTAGCCGACTTCACCTTGGATGAGGTGTGCGCGGGCAGTCTCATTTCGTGGACGGCGAGCACAGGCGACTTTTTCGGGGCAGAGACCTGGACCTGGAATGGGAGTGCGATCACGGCGACGCCGACCGATCTCGACCTGGCGGTTTCCGCCAATTACGGGGCGCCTACCGTAGAAGTGGAGTTGGTGGAGAACTATCCGACAGGGGTCACTTGCAGTGCCTCGGCGAGTGCTTCCACAGTGGTTCACGCCCAGCCCTTGGCCAACTGGACGGTCACCGATGTGCTCTGCGACGACACGGCTGCGGACTTTTCCGACGCCAGCTCTGTGAACGACCCCTCCGTCAACCTGACCACGACGTGGACGGTGGACGATGGTGCAGGACCCCAGCAGACCCTTGGGGCCGTTCTCGATCTCGGTTTGATCCCCGCAGGACAGTACATCATCGATATGGTGGTCGAAGGCAATGGGGGGTGTCAGTCCAGTCTCAACGAGACCCTGACGGTGTACGCCGATCCCGTTCCCGGTTTCACCCTGGACGAAGTCTGTGAAGGGATTCCCATCCCAGTGGTTCTGGACGACCCCGCATCCTACGGTGCATCCGTCGCGACTTGGACATGGGACGCGGGCCCCACTTTCGAAGCGGGGGGGGTATTGGATGGCGCCCTGTCTGCGAACCCCGGCACCCCGAATGTCAGCCTTCTGCTCGAAGAGGTGCATCCCGGCATTACCTGCACCGCGGAGGCCACCGCCAGCACGGTCGTCCACGGCATTCCCGTGGCGGACTTTGCGGGGCCCTTGGACATCTGCGAGGGCCAATCCGCCACCTTCACCGACAACAGCACCCTGTCCACTGGCGCCGCGCTTGATTATCTATGGACGGTCACTGGACCGGCGGGTGTGACCACATCGACCTTGCAGGACCTGGCCATCGCAGCGCCCGATCCGGGCAATTATGCGCTCGACCTCGTGGTCACGGGCCCGGGCGGATGCGACAACGACGCCAGCGGCGCATTGAATGTGGCAGAAGGGCCCAATGCCGCTTTTTCCTTGCCCTCGGATGTCTGCGTGGGCGATGCGGTGCAATACTCCCCCGTGGGTACAGGGCCGCCCGCCAATCCCGATTGGCTGCTCAACGGGACCCCCATTGTGGTGACGGGTACGGACCTCCCGTTGTCCGTCACGGCCACGCCGGGACCGCAGACTTTGACCTTGGAACTGGGCTTGACCTCGGGTACGGCCACATGCGACAACGCCTTCTCACAGACCGTCACCGTGCACGCCATCCCGGTGCCGTCGTGGGACGTTCCAGTCGAGGTCTGCGAGGACGGATTGACCCAATACAACAGCACCAGCACCAATCCTGATGGTGGTCCCGTGGACATCAGTTGGCAGGTGACGGATCCGCTCGGCAACGTGGCCGGTACCGCAGGGCCTCAGGTGGAACTCGGGGCGCCCATGTTGCCCGGGGCCTACGACGTATCCATGACGGCTACCGGTGGGGGAGGCTGCGCAGCCCTTCCATTGGTGGGGCAGGTGGAAGTGGTCGCCACACCCAATGCGGAATTCACCCTGACGGACGTCTGCGAGGACAACGATATTCCCTGGACGGCAACAGAAATCACAGCTTTCCTCAACAGTGTCAATACGGCCTGGGTTTGGGAGAACGGGGCGCCTGGAGGCACGCCCATTTTTGCCATACCCTACGCGGGTCTGATGTCCGTTGTCTCTGATGCGCCCGGTGTGCAGACGGTCACGGCCACGTTGACCAATGCGTCCTCGACCAATGCCTTGCAATGCACGGGTTCTCACACCGAGACGGTCACCGTTTATGCCCAACCCAGCGCCAACTGGGACGTGCCGGTTCAAATCTGTGAGGAGGTCCCCTTCGATTTCACGAGCAACAACACGATTTCCTCGGGAGATGCCCTGACGACAACCTGGGAAATCAACGATGGCGGTGGTCCCTTGCCCTATGCCGGGGAGAGCGTACAACTCGGTGTTCAATTGCCGGGTGTTTACGACGTGGAAATGCTCGTCGTGGGGCCCGGAGGCTGTTTCGAGGAGCTGACGGAGACGGTGGTGGTGTACGATACTCCCGAAGCCGACTTCACCTTGGTCGAAGTGTGCGAGGGGACGCCGGTTCCTTGGTCGGCGGATGACCCGGCGCAATTCAATGTCGCGAACCAACAGACCTGGACTTGGAACGGCAACGATGCCACGGGCACAGCCGCGGATCTCGCTCCAGCGGTTTCAGCAGCATTTGGCAATCAAACGGTGACGGTATTGCTCGAGAACATTGCCGTTTCGGGATATGCCTGCAGTGACACCCACACGGAAACGGTCACCGTCCACGCCATTCCCGCGGTAGGATGGGACGTGATACCGGACCTGTGCGCCTCGGATCCTGTGGCGTTCAGCAGTTCGAATTCCATTGCAACGGGCGCCCCATTGACCACGACCTGGACCGTAGACCTCGGGGCAGGTCCTCAGAATTTCGCAGGTGACGATTTGGACCTCGGACTCATCGCCCCGGGCAACTACCCGGTCCAGATGACAACGGAAGGTCCAGGAGGATGCACCCCTGCAGCTCCCCTGGGGTTGACCATCACCGTGAATCCATCGCCCGAAGCTGATTTCACCTTGACGGAGGTTTGCGAAGGGACCGCGATTCCCTGGGCCTTGACGGCGCCGGGGCCGATGGTGGGTGTGCCTTCCTGGACGTGGAACGGCAATCCCATTGCTGCGACCGCCACGGAGTTGGATGCAGCCGTTTCCGCTGACTTCGGCCCGCAGTTGGTCGCCTTGACCTTGGACTTGTTCGTGTCGCCCACCTTGACCTGCTCCAATACGGCGTCTGCCACCGTGTTGGTGCACGCCGTCCCCGAGGCCACTTGGGACGTGGTTCCTTCTTTCTGCGAAGAGGATGTCTTGGACTTTACTGCCACGGTTTCCATTGACTCGAATGAGCCACTCAACACCACCTGGTCGGTAGACCTGGGAGCGGGACCGAACCCATACTTGGGGGAAACCGTCAGCCTCGGCATCTTGCCCATAGGAGGCTATCCCATTTCTCTCACGGTGGAAGGGCCGGGAGGATGTTTTGCGCCCGCTTTGAATGAACTCGTTACCGTTTATGATACGCCCGTGGCGGATTTCTCATTGACGGACGTATGCGAAGGGACCGCCATTCCCTACACCCTCGACAACTTCCCTCAGTTCTTTGGCTCAGGCCAGTGGACCGGGGCGAATTGGACGTGGAACGGGACAGACATTTCGCCCACCTTCACAGAACTTCCGGCTGCCGTTTCCAATGCCTTTGGAACGCAAACCATCGCGGTGTCCATCGTCAACGACTTGAATCCCGCTTGCGCCGACACCCACACCGAGACGGTCGAGGTGAACGCCTTCCCTCAGGCTTCCTGGTCGGCCGCGGCAGACCTCTGTGAGGAGGAGCCCTTGGACGTATCCAACACGAGCACCTTGGCATCGGGCGCTGCAATCAGCACGACGTGGACGGTGGACGACGGCACGGGTCCAAGCGTGACGACCACGCCCGATTTGACGCTGGGCAATCAGCCTCCGGGCACGTACGACCTCACCATGGAGGTGGAGGGACCGGGTGGATGTCAAGCCCCGGCTTTGTTCCAGACGGTCACCGTGCACGATACGCCCGTAGCCGACTTCACCCTGGCCGATGCCTGCGAGGGCAGCCCCATCGGTTGGACGGCGGACGATCCGGCACAATTCCAGGGCACGACTTCATGGTTGTGGAACGGCACGGCCCTGGCTCCGTCCCCAACCGAGCTTGGCCCGGCGGTTTCGGCCGTATTCGGCACCCAGACGGTGGAGGTGACCCTGGAAAATACGGCTTACCCCGCCTGCTTTGATGCGCACACGGAGACGGTGGAGGTGTACGCCATTCCCTTGGCGGGTTGGACGGCCACAGCCGACTTGTGTGAGGAGGAGCCCCTCGACGTGACCAATACGAGCACCTTGGCATCGGGCGATCCGTGGGTGGCGATTTGGACGGTGGACGATGGCAGCGGACCCAACATCACATTGTCCGAGGATTTGATGCTGGGCAACCAGCCCCCGGGAACCTATGACCTGACGATGGTGGTGGAGGGTCTTGGTGGTTGCCAGGCTCCAGCTTTGACCGAAACGGTGACCGTGCATGATACTCCCGTTGCCGATTTCTTCCTGGTCGATGCTTGTGAGGGTGCTCCGATTGGATGGGGGGCAGACGACCCTGCTCAATTTGTGGGGGTGACGACATGGTTGTGGAACGGCACGGCCCTGGCTCCGTCGGCCACTGCGTTGGATCCCGCTGTTTCGGCGGCTTTCGGCACCCAGACGGTGGAGGTGACCCTCGAGAACGCCGCCTATCCCACCTGCTCCGATACCCATACGGAGACCGTGGAGGTTTTGGCCAACCCCTTGGTTAATTGGGACGTTCCCGATGAAATCTGCGAAGGCGATGCCGCCGATTTCAACGACTTGACAACCCTGCCTACGGCAGTGAATTGGACGGCCACATGGACCGTCGACGACGGCACGGGACCGTCCACAAGCGCGGGCTCCACCTTGACTTTGGGCATTCCGGATGTCGGCAGTTACAACATCACACTCGACGTAACGACCGACGAGGGATGTGCGGCACAGGTCGCTGCGCCATTGGAAGTTCAGCCAACGCCCGTGGCCGATTTCACCTTGCAGGACGTCTGCTCAGGAACTGACGTTCCTTGGACGGCAGTGGATCCTACAGGGCAATTCGGAGTGGCCAACTGGACATGGAACGGCAATCCCATTCTGGTCACCGGGCCGGATCTTCCTTCTCAGGTCTCTTCTGCCTTTGGTCTGCAGAACATCGCCCTGACCTTGGAGCAGGCGTACGCTACTGTGACTTGCTCGGCTTCGGATGCGGCGCAGGTCGAGGTGTTTGCCACCCCGGTTCCCGGTTGGGATGCCGTCGCCGGATTGTGCGAAGGTGACCCCGCCGCATTCAGTTCCTCCACGGCATTGGCATCGGGCGCACCGATGACGACGACATGGACCTTCTCGGACGGAACTGCAAACCAACAGACGGTGGCTGATCAGGTCGACTTGGGGTACTTGCCGGCAGGCAATTACACGCTGACGATGGATGTCGCCGCCGAGGGCGGGTGCGCGTCCTCCTTGACCACCCCCCTTGAGGTGCATACCAATCCCGTGGCGGACTTCACCATCCAAGATGTCTGCGAAGGATCGCCGGTCCCATTGAATGTCACCCCATATGGACCAGGTGTGACCCCGAACTGGACGTGGAATGGGGCAGGCATCAATGTGGCGGGCAACGTCCTTCCACCGATGGTTTCCAATGCGGCCGGCCTACAGCAGATTGTATTGAACTTGGTGCAGACCCATCCCGATGGAGCGGTATGCACGGATGTGGCGACGGCGACGGCGGAAGTTTTTGCCCTTCCGGTGGCTGGCGTGACGGCAGATACCCTGTGGTGTGCTGACGATGCGGTTCAGTTGGAACAAGCTGCTTCGGGGACGGGGTCGCTGGACTTCAGTTGGGCAGCACCTTTTGGAAGCGCAACAGGGCCGATTTGGGATGTTCCCAATGGAATCTCCGGCATCTTCCCGGTGATCTTGGAAGTGGAGTCGGAAGGAGGGTGCAGCGATGCCGTGGCCTTCGAGTTGCGCATCGACCCTGCACCGGTGGTGGATCTCTCTGAGGATTTCGTCGCCGATTGTGCCCCTTTCTCAGCGACCCTGGAAGCGGAGGTGTCGGGATACAATGGTGTGGTGTACGGCACCGTATGGAGCTGGGCGGGAGAAGATTCGACGGCTACAGCCTGGAATGAAACCGTGGAAGTAGGGGCTTTGCCGGTCACTTGTACGGTCACGGCGGGCGATGCGGAACTGACCTGTTCGGCTTCTGCCACGGCGACCTTCGTAGGGATCGAGACGCCCGTAGCGGACTTTGACTTTTTCCCCGAGGAGCCCACTGTGCGGGACGACCAGGTGCAATTCGTATCCAGCAGCCTCGGTGAAATCGATGCGCTCTCATGGACGGTCGAGGGGCTGGAAGAAGGCCAGTCCTTCATCCTCAACCACAGTTTCCCGCCCTATTTCGGGGACCTGTATACCGTGTGCTTGGATGTAGTCAACGACTTCGGTTGCGAGGACCGTTTCTGTCGTGAGGTGGAGGTCATCGGCGATGTGCAGGTATATGTTCCTGCGTCTTTCACGCCGAACAACGACGGCATCAATGACATATTCCTGCCTTCCGTAGCGCCATTGAGTCAAGTCGAGGATTATTACTTCGAGTTGTTCAACCGCTGGGGTGAGCGGGTTTTCGCTACGGATGACCCCGAGAAGGGATGGGTCGGTGAGGCCGACTCAGGAACCCATTTCGTAGGCAATGAAGTGTACAATTGGGTGCTCGTCATCGACACTGAATTGGGACAACCCTACAAGCTCATCGGTCAGGTCACTTTGATTCGTTGACCTTCAGGTCAATCCACATGTCCGTATTTCCCTGCGCGGAATTCGGAGAAAGCGGTGTGAATCTCTTCCTCGGTGTTCATCACGAAAGGACCGTAGGCGACCACCGGCTCGTCGATGGGGTCGCCATGGCAGAGCAGGAGCGTACTGTCTTCGGTCGCCTCCAACTTCAACGTGCCGCCGTTGCGGTCAAACACGGGCGTGGCAAAGGGCCGCAGCGTGGCGTCACTGTGCCACACCGCACCCGAAACCACGTAGAGCAATAGCGTGCGCCCCTCGGGCACAGGGAAGTCAAGTCTTGCCCCGGCCGACAGCTTCACCCGCGAGGTGAACAGTCCCGTGAGTGAATTCACAGGCCCGTTCAGCTGCTGTCCTTCGACCTCGGTTCGGCCCGAAATGACCTGCATCGACCAGCCTTCGCCACGGCCCGCAGCCAGCCCCTCCGGCTCTACGGATTGGTAGGCCGGAGCCACCCCCTTCAGCGCTGCCGGCAGGTTCATCCACAGCTGCAACAGGTGACACGGTCCGCCGTCGCGCAGGAATTCCTCCGGAGACACTTCGGCGTGGACGATGCCACTGCCCGCCGTCATCCATTGGACGCCACCCGGACCGCTCACGTGGGATCCGCCCGTGGAATCGCGGTGGGCGAGGAGACCCTCCTCGATGAAGGTCAGGGTCTCGAAACCCTTGTGCGGGTGCGGCCCAAAGGGCAGCCCGGCGTTGCCAGGCGCATAGACCTGCGGGCCGTGGTGGTTCAGGAAAAGGAAGGGGTTCAGATCGGGGAGGGCGCCTGTGGGGAAGGCGCGTTGGGTGGAGAGGCCACCCATGGGCTCGTCGTGGGCGGGAACGATGCGGAGGAGGGTAGGAGCAGCCATGGAGCAGGGAGTGTGGGCAATGGGTTTGCAAAATGAGGTGAAACCCGGTCCTCGGATGTGAACATTGATGAAGAAAGGAAGTTCCTTTGCCGTGAAAATGATTGCGCTTCGCCATACCGCCATGGTTCTGTTCGGCATGCTTCTCGTGGGGTGTGTGGGATTGGAATTGGCAGAGGTCTGCTTTGCCTTGGAAGGTGAACGGACGGTCATGGCCTTCGACATGGAGTCGGAAGAATCAGAGGAAGGTCAGGAGGAAGAGCGAGAGGGCCCCGAGGAGAAGAAGGACAAGACCTCTGAGTACGAGGCCTTTCTGAACGGCAACCGCATCCGCCTCGCCCTGGACGGCCAGCGGCTCCATCAAGTAGCCCCTCCCGGAGGTTGGTCCTCCATGGTGGCCGCCAAGATCTGGGAACCTCCGGAATTGGGTTGACGTCCGGGCCACGTGCCCACCGTCATGCGAGCAGGACGGTCCTGCTCCTCATCGCCCTTTTCCATTCTCCCCATGTTCAAGCACCTCAATAAGGACCTTCCTGCGTCCATCGTTGTTTTTCTCGTCGCCCTTCCCCTTTGCCTCGGCATCGCCTTGGCTTCTGGTGCACCCCCACTCGCCGGCCTGATTGCCGGCATCCTTGGCGGCCTCGTCGTCGCGCCCATCTCGGGCAGTGCCGTAGGTGTCTCTGGTCCCGCCGCGGGCCTCGCCGTCATTGTCCTCAACGGCATCAACACCCTGCCCAGCTATGAGACCTTTCTGCTCGCCGTGGTCATCGGTGGCGTGCTCCAGCTCGTCCTCGGTGCCCTCAAAGCCGGCATCATCGGGCTTTATTTCCCTTCCAGCGTGATCCAAGGCATGCTGTCGGCCATCGGCATCATCATCTTCCTGAAGCAAATCCCGCATGCCTTCGGATACGACGCTGACCCCGAGGGAGACATGGAATTCATGCAGCCCGACGGTCAGAACACCTTCAGCGAGTTGGCGGTCATGATGGACAACATCACACCCACCGCCGTCCTCATCAGCGTGCTCGGCCTGGCCATCCTGATCCTGTGGGAGCGGCCGTTCATGAAGAAGCTGAAGCTCACGACCGTCCTTCCCGGTTCCCTTGCTGCGGTGCTTGTGGGCGTGGGCATCCACCTCGCCACCCTCGGCTCCGGCCTCAGTGCCGAGCAGCTCGTTCAGCTCCCCGTCATTGGCGAAGGCGCCTACCCAACGTTCTCCAGCATCTTCCGCTTCCCGGACTTCTCCGCCATCGGCAACTCCGCCGTGTGGATGCTCGGTCTCACCATTGCCATTGTGGCCAGCCTCGAGACGCTGCTCTGCGTGGAGGCGACCGACAAGCTCGACCCTCACAAGCGCGTAACCCCGACCAACCGCGAGCTCATCGCCCAAGGCGTTGGCAACACCTTCAGTGGCCTCATCGGCGGCCTGCCCATCACGCAGGTCATCGTGCGTTCCTCGGCCAATATCCAAACCGGCAACGAGACCAAGATGAGTGCCATTCTCCACGGAGCGTGGCTCGCCATCCTGTTCCTGCTCGTCCCGGAGGTGCTCAACCTCATCCCGCTTTCCAGCCTTGCCGCTGTGCTTCTCGTGGTGGGATACAAGCTCGCCAAGCCGGCCACCTTTGCCAAGATTTACAAGCGCGGTGGTCGCCAGTTCGTACCCTTCGTGGTCACGGTGCTCGCCATCGTCTTCACCGACCTCCTCGTCGGTATCGGCATCGGTCTCGCCGTCAGCATCGTCAGCATCCTGCTGGACCATTACCAGCGCCCCTTCGTGGGCTTTCGTTACGAGGAAGGCAAGGACGGCCAATCCGGCACCTGGCACCTCCAGCTCAGCGAGGATGTGACCTTCTTGCACAAGGCCGGCCTGCGCCAAGCGCTCTCCAAGGTGGAGCCCGGGGGCCATGTCGTGCTCGATGCGTCCAAGACACTCCGCATGGACGTGGACGTTCGCGACATCATCGAGGACTTCCAGTCCCGCGCAGCCGAAGACGACATCTCGCTGGAAATCAAATCGCCAGGCGATGCCGAAGTCACCTGGATTCTGTCCGACTTCAACAAACAGGTGGTCTGAGGCCTCCGCTTTCAACTGGCCTCTCCAACATGAGGAAGGTCCCAAGCGATGACGTATCTTCGCGCCCGCTCGGGACATGGCCCAGTTGGTAAGGCGCCTGCTTTGGGAGCAGGAGATCGCAGGTTCGAGTCCTGCTGTCCCGACATCGAAACGACCTCCTCACGGGGGTCGTTTTTCGTTACCCCCCTCTTGCGGGCAACGCTTTTCGTTACCCCCCTCTTGCGGGCAACGCTTTTCGGCAGGTCCATCCTTAACGCAACGCGCACGGAAGGCTCAATCGAAGCACTGTCCGAACACGGAGAGGATGGCGAGTACGTCGCCCACGTTCACGCACGAATCCAAGTTGATGTCGGCGGGGTGGGTGACCACGCAGACGGCGGTCAATGGGTCCCAATGGGTGCCGGGGCCGCAGTAGTCGGTGCCGGGGCAATCGGCGTTGCAGCTGGCGTTCAGGTCGTATTCCGAAGAGGTGAAGCCCAGGTTCAGCAGGCCCTGCTTGATCTCCGGGGCGCCCATGAATAGGTTCCAGAACAATTGGGTTTTGTGGTTTTCGAGCATCGGTCCGATGGTCCCCTGGTCAATGGCGAGGTAGCGGGGCGTCGTCCAATCGTAGTGGGGTGAGATGGCGTCAAACGGGCCAAGCGAACCGACGTATTGGGCGTCGGCACCGAGGTACTGCCCGTCGGCGTCCTCATAGAGGTAACGCAGGAAGTCCATCGAGGGGCCGGGGGCGTAGGGCATGGATGACAGCGCGGCGGTGGGCGTGATGACGCCGTTGTCGTTGTTCGGTTGGTGGGCGGAGTATCCGGTACTGCCATCGGG
>JBDQOI010000039.1:0-18652 GCA_040261275.1 Flavobacteriales bacterium
CTCCAAAGCTTCGGCCTCCTGCCCCAGCGCTTTGTGGGCCTGGTACAGCACATTGTACAGTTGGCGCTTGATCTCATAGCCGTCCTGTTGCAGCAATTCCTCCGCATGACCGCTGGCCACACTCAAGGCTTCGGCGGGGTGGCTAGACAGGGTCAATTCGGCAACGGCAAGCTTGCACGAGAGTTCGTCGCCACGTGCACCGAGCTCACGGTACATCTCCATGGCCGTAACCCATTGTTCCTTGGCCTCATCCGGCGCACCCATCGCCTCGGACAAAGTGGCCATGTTCGCATAACAACCTGCCACGAAGAAGCCCTTATCCTCCCGCTCCAACGTCTGTAGCGCTGACGCATACAGCGCCGATGCCCGTTCGTAATCTTTCAATTCGAACGCACAGTACCCCATGTTCAACGCCAACAGGCCGGGGAAATAGCCCATGTCCTTTTCCTCGGCAATGCCGCTTTGCACCATCTCAAATTGGGCCATGGCCAATTCATGGTGGCCGATGATCATGAAGACGTTGCCGAGTGCCATCCTTGCCCTGCGGGCCCTGGCCGTATCCCCGGCGACCTCATACAGTTCCATGGACCGATTGAAGTGCCGCGTGGCTTCGACGTATTCGTTGCGCTGGACATTCACATTGCCACGGTTTCCGTACACCGTGCCGAGGCGGGCAGAGTCGCCGAGGGCGAGTGCCACCTGCTCGGCTTGGTCAAATGCGGTGAGGGCTTCCTCCAAGTGCCCCTGTTGTTCCAGTAGGCTTCCGATGCGGTTGTGGGCGGAATACAACGCCAACGGCTGGTCTGCACTTTCAGCCAGATCGCGCATCTCCTCCAGATAGTAGAGCACGGTGTCCGGGTAAGTCTGATGAAATGCGATGTGCAGGTCCTTGGCGGTCTGCAGCCGGTCCTCAACAGAGCGTGTGGTATCCTTCCAGTCCTGGATCAGGGGAGACAATTCCTGCTGAGCTGTCGCTGTGGCCAACCACAGAAAGGGCAGCAGACGGAGGAAATAGTGAATCATGATCAGACAGGAGGGTGTCTCTCCCAATGGGGAACCAAAATAGATCAGGACGGGTTGCGCGTGTGCCCCGTTCAGGTCGATTCATGCTGTATGGCGTGGGTCAAAGCCCGCTCAGCTTGGATGGAGTTGCCGAAGGCCTCTACATCCTGAACGTCGTGGACGGAACCTCATCATCCCGAACGGTGCAGGTCATCGTACAGTGATAAATTCTTGAGGCCGCAGGCAACACTTGCGCCCAATTTGGTTAAGAAAGCCGCCTTCGGGCGGCTTTCTGCATTTTGAGCATTCTGGCGGCTACCTTCTCCCCATGAGAACGGCCTTCTTGCCCCTTGCTGTGTTGTTCGTGTGGACTTTCAATTCGCCCTCCGTCATGGCGCAATACTCCATGCCCAGTGAGGAAGGACCGCACGAAGGCACTTGGTTACAGTGGCCGCACAACTACACTTATGACTCAGGTGCAGAGGACGTAGAGTCAAGCTGGGTGGCCATGACCTCCGCCCTTTCCGAAGGCGAACGCGTTCACATCATCGCCTACAACGAAAGCGAAATCATCCACATCACCGACCAGCTCAACGCTGCCGAAATCGACATGACCCAGGTTGATTTTTACCTGTGCCCCACCGACGACTTCTGGGCCAGGGACACTGGGCCTTGCTTCGTGCAAGACGACCAAGGACAATGGGTCGTTTTGGATTGGGGATTCAATGGATGGGGTGGGGACACCCCCTTCGCTTTGGATGACGACGTCCCCATCGTGACCGCCGAACAATTGAACCTGCCCCTCATTGACCTGAACGCCGTGGTGCTCGAGGGAGGCGCCATAGAAATCGATGGTCAAGGCACCTTGATGGCGACCCGTTCATCCATCACCGGCGACGACCGCAATCCAGGATGGACAGAAGCCGAAATCGAGGGCTATTTCACCACGTATTTGGGGGTGGAGCAGGTCATCTGGTTGGATGGTCAGTTTGGAGGCAATGAAGACATCACCGACCAGCACATCGATGGTTTTGTCAAATTCGCTTCAGGCAACACCATCGTCACCATGAGCAACCCCGACCTGGCGTATTGGAATGTGGACGCGCAAGACCGCAACAAGATTGCCCAGGCTGAAAACACTGAAGGGACACCCTACACGCGCGTCAATTTGCCCCTGACCCAAAACACGGTGCAAACGACCTGGGGGATGGATCTGGGATTCCGAAGCTCCTATGTCAACTACTACGTGGGCAATGCGGTGGTCTTGGTTCCGGAATACAATGACCCCATGGACGCCACCGCCCTGGAGATTGTGCAAGGGCTGTACCCCATGCGCACCGCCCTGGGCATCAATTGTCAAAACATGCTGCAGTGGGGGGGCATGGTCCACTGTGTGACACAGCAGCAACCTGCTGGCACCACCACCCTCTCCATGGCAGGGCTCACGCCCGCCTCTCCCCCATGGGACGGCATCGAATGGCTGGACTTGATGGGCCGCAAAGTCTCTTCCCTCCAGCCGGGTCAGATGTACATCCAACGCGATCAAAACGGCAGGACGAAAAAGGTGATCGGCTTGGAATGACGCTTTTTGCTGGGCCTGTCGATGGCCGTTTTCATACTTTGCCAGCCTGCACCCCAACCTGTTGGTCATGAAACGCGCTTTCCACTTCGCCCTCGCCTGTCTTCTTCTGGTCACCGGCACTTCGGTTCTGGGCCAATCCGAGGATGCGCGGGTTTTGATCATCGGCATCGACGGGACCCGGCCCGACTGCCTGGAAGCCGCCGAAACGCCTGCACTGGATGCCTTGATTGCAGATGGCATCTACAGTCCTGACGCGCTCAACAACGACATCACCTACAGTGGGCCGGGCTGGTCCGCGATGATCTGTGGCGTGTGGTCGGACGCGCACGGCGTGACCAGCAACAACTTTGTGGGCAGCAATTTTGAGGGGTTCCCTTCGTTCATGCAGCGCCTGGAATTGGAAAGCCCAGAGCTGAATACCCATTCTTTCTGCCACTGGGCTCCCATCAACGACTACATCTTGGGAGAGGTGGTCGACGAAGCCATCAATTCGCCCACCGATGCCGCCGTGCGCGACGCTGCAGTGTCCCTCCTGGAAGGTGGCGATCCCCACGCCGTGTTCCTCCATTTTGACGATGTCGACATCAGCGGGCACGGCTACGGGTTCAGTGCCGCCGTGCCACAGTACATCGGCGCCATTGAAACCACGGACGGGTTTGTCGCGGAAGTGATGCAGGCCTTGACCAACCGACCCAACTACGCGGCCGAGAACTGGTTGGTGTTGGTCTCCACCGACCACGGGGGGATCGGCTACAACCACGGGGGCACCTCCATCGAAGAGGAGACCATGTTTTTCCTGGCCAGCGGCCCCTCGGTGGAGCCTGCTGTGCTGGTCAAAGACACGCTGGACATCCTGCCCGCTCCCGAAAACTGCATCGCCCCAGGTGCGGCAGAATTGCGGTTTGAAGGCGGTGGCGATGCGGTGGTCATTGAGGACAGCCCCGCCTTACAACTCGGTGCCGATCAAGACTTCACCCTCGAGGTGCGGATCCGCACCCAAGCGACGCCCGATGTGGCCATCATCGGCAACAAAGACTGGAATACAGGGCTCAACCCCGGGTTTGTCTTCTCCTTTGAATACCCCAGCGGCCCGGCGTGGAAAGTCAACATCAGCGACGGTGATGAACGCGCGGACGCCAATGGTTCCAGCGGAGTGGCCGACGGCCAATGGCACACCCTCTCGTGCTCCTTTGACCGCGACGGCATGATGCGGCTGTACACCGACGGCGTGTTCTCTGCCGAAGAAGACATCTCCGAAGTCGGCGATATCGACGTCGGCAGCGGGTGGTTTTTTGGGTCCGACATCTTGGGAGCGTACAGCTACACGGGCGCCCTGTCTGAGGTCCGGTTCTGGCATGGCGTGCTTTCTGAAGAGGCCATCTCAGCTTGGCATTGCAGCCCCTTGGATGCCGCCCATCCGAATTGGGCATCCCTGCAAGCGCATTGGGCCCTGACCGAAGGCGCTGGAGTGGAAGTCGCCAACAGCGCGGGCAGCGGCCTCGTCGGCACTGTGCAAGGTGCGGAGTGGGACCAGCCTGAAGGCGTGATCACGTTTGACTACAGCAACACCCCGCGCATTGTCGATGTGGCCGTCACGGCATTGGACCACATGTGCCTGACCATCGAACCCGATTGGAATTTGGATGGCATTTCATGGGTCGACGGATGCAACACCACCGACGTGGGGGACCTGGACCGCAGCACCATCAAGGCATCCCTGTTTCCAAATCCCGGAACCGGCGATTTCCAGATCACCGGGCTTCCACCCCATGCCTCCATCGAGGTGTTCGATCCCATGGGCAGGCCCATACACTCGGCCCAACCCGGATCGTCTACGCATACCGTACCCCACACAGCAGGCAGTGGCGTCTACCTCATCCGTATCGTCGACGGAGCGCAGCGCCGCACCCTGCGCTGGATCCGGCAGTAATCTCCGGTATCTAACGGTTCCGCGCGGACACCACACCAACACCTCGAGGTACAAATGTCCTTCGAGGACCGTCCCATGCAGGCTCCAACTTGGGGCTTGTCCAGGTAAGACCTTTCCTATGCTGCACCGGGCAACCCCATGAATCGCGGTGCGAGGTGCTCATCCGCATCGCTTTGCTCCTATGTTCGCTGCATGTCATTCCTTTTATTGGTGTTGGTTGTCATTTTGTTTTTGCGCTTCAGGGCATTGCAAAAGCAAATGGAGTCCATTCAGAGACGCATGGACGCGTTGATCCATGATCCCACCGAACCGTTTGCCCATGAACGGACGGGGGCAACGGATTTCCCCAAAGAGGAGTCTGTACCAGCCCCAGAACCGCCGCCAACTGCAGAACCCGAAACAGAAACCCCACCGGAACCTGAGCCTGTTTTTTCGACCGAGCAGCCGCCGGAGGAACCTTCCCCATCAGCAAAGTCGGCAGGAGGCATCAAAGACTTGGAGGCCTTCATTGGGGAAAACCTACTAAGCAAAATCGGCATCCTGATTTTTGTGATTGGGGTGGGGTTCTTGGTCAAGCTGGGGATCGATACCAACGTCATCAAGGAGTGGATGCGCGTGGCCATTGGGGCAAGCGTTGGGGCAGGATTGATTGCAGTCGCTCACCAGCTGCGGACCTCCTACCGCACCTACAGCGCTGTGCTGGTCGGTGGGGCACTGTCCATTTTGTACTTCACGGTCGCCCTGGCTTACCAACGTTACCTGTTCATCGACCAAGGCGCAGCCACCGTATGGATGACCGTGGTGACCGCAATGGTCTTTGGTTTGTCCCTCTATTATGACCGCAAAGAATTGGCGGTGATCGCCATTTTGGGCGGAATCGGCACCCCCTTCTTCGTGGATGGACTCTTCCGAGTGGAGTCAACACCGACTTACCTCCTGTTTTTGAATGCGGCCGTCTGTGGGATTTCAAGCCGGAAAAAGTGGCCGGTGGTCAACCGCATCGTCCTTTTCGCCACCTACATCATCTGTCTGATTTTGGCCCAAACCCACGGTTCCTTGGAATACGACGAACGCCAATTTATGCGGGTGATGGCCTTTCATTTCGTGATGTTTTTTGTCGCAAATTCCATTCGCACACTGTCCATGAAAGCTCCATTGGGAGCCGGCGACATCGTCCTATTGCTGAGCAATGCGGGCTTGTTCTTCCTGGTGGGATCGATCGCCCTCAACCCATACGGTGCGCAACCAGATGGGATGTTTGCCCTCGCCCTTACCCTCGCTCATTTGGGCGCATTTTTTGTGTTGAGAAAGCTGAAGTCCATGGATCCAAACCTGGGCTCCTTGATGCTCGGACTGGGACTGGTCTTCCTCGCCCTTATGGCCCCCAGCACCATGGTGGGAGGGTCCATTGTCGTCTTCTGGTCCCTGCAAAGTGTCCTCATGCTGTGGCTCGCAAGGCGATCTCAAATCAAATACCTGCGCTGGGCGGCCATCGCTTTGACTCCGCTCATTCTCATGCGCCTGGCACTGGATTGGACCATCGATTACTCCGGGAACTCCTCGATCGACAATGCGGCGTCGGTCTTCAATCCCGCATTCATCAGCAGTGCTTTTGCCACCGTTGCGCTGGCTTTCCTCCATCAATGGATCACCGCCACGGAGACCCTTTCTTGGAGGTCATTGAAGTTCATTTGGCGCCCCCATTATTCCAAGGTGTTGTTGGTCCTGGTCCTGTTCTTCGGTTTGTATCTGGAATTGGGCCACCAACTTGAGAAGTCCTTCTATTCCAGCGCCGAGCAAGACCTGTTTTTGGGTGCCTACAGCTTCCTCTTTTGGGCAGGCGTCTGGGTGACCCAGCGCACGGCCCGTGAAAGCAAAACTTACCGCAACGCGATGCTGGTGGTCTATGGGTTCGGAGCTTACGGCTACAGTTGGACGTTGTTTGGCGCATCCATCGCGGCGCGCGACCAAGGCCTGATCTCCAAAACCTTAATTTCCAATGGCTTTATGCTGCATTACCTGTCCCCACTGGTGCTTACATGGGGGGGGTATGAACTCTACAAACAGTTCATTTTGCGGAATTCGTTGCGGTCCAAAAAGGGCCATTACTTGGTCTGGGGCCTCGCCCTACTCGCCACCATCATGGTGTCCATCGAACTGGGGCATGCGACAGTCATGGTGGGTTATGGTCAGCGCGGCGCGCTGAACTATGAAGCCGCCATCAAGGGCACCCTGCCCATCGTTTGGACACTGCTGGCGATGAGCATGATGTCCTATGGCATGACTTGGAAATTGAAGGCGTTGCGGCTGGCCTCTTTGGCGCTGTTTTCGCTGACCATTGCCAAGCTGTTCCTCTTCGATTTGGCCGGCAACTCCACCGCCAAAATCGTCTCCTTCATCTTGCTCGGCGCCATCTTGCTGCTGGTCTCCTTCCGTTACCAAAAGCTCAAGTTCATCTTGACCGATGATGGGGATTCGGACGATGAGCACGACCCAGCGAACGCCGCCCAGGAATAAGAGCGCCATCAAGCACCCATTCTGCTGCTGCTGTGGCTCTCAGGTGGCGCGGATGAAAAATCACAATGACGGGACCGCCTCCTCTAAGTCAACACCCACCCATACAGCATCAGAAAACACAATGGACCCATCTGTGTAGGGTCAGCCTCGGGGTACTTCTTCTTGGAGAAGTCCAGTCAATGCGCAGGTCCTTTGCAGTCCGCAGCCGATCCTCGACCGCTCGGGTGGTGTCGACACCCGCAATCATGAGAGGATCGCCCCCCCTTAGAACAGCACCCTGTGGCCCATGGGACCCCATGGCATTGGCCCTACCTTGCTTCCATGGACATCTGCAGAAGCGCAAGCTGGGGCTTGTTTTTGGGGCTTTCGATCGGCCTCATTTCTGGATGCGGTTCGGAGGGTTTGGACTCCCGGTTGGATGCCTACGCCGGATCAAGGGCAGCGGATTGCAATGGCCAGGTGGTCCACTCGATCCAGGACCAGCGAAACGCCGCGGGGCTGTTGGATTCCGCTTCGACCTGGGCTTACGTCCTCGAAGAAGGTGAAGAGGCCGTTTTTACCCGGGCCTGGTTGAGCGACCACAGCACCCGCAGCATCGACATCCAGTACTTCATCTTCTCGATGGACAACGTGGGGTTGATTGCCTTGGATTACCTGATCCGCGCAGCCGATCGAGGCGTGCAGGTACGTATGCTCGTAGACGACATCATGCTCGACGTGGCGCTGGAAGACGTGGCGGCCCTGAATGCCCATCCCGGCATCGAGATCCGCATCTACAACCCCACCGAGGGGAAGAATGCGGTCCAGAAGGTGGTCAACGTCGCCCGCGACTTCCAAGGCTTCAACCAGCGGATGCACAACAAGACCTTCGTGGTCGATGGGCAGGTCGCCATCACCGGCGGGCGCAACATCGCAGACGAGTACTTTGACTACGACCAGGCCTACAATTTCCGCGACCGCGATGTACTGCTCATCGGAGCAGGGGCCGAGGCCATCGCCACTTCGTTTGACGCCTTTTGGGACCACCCCCTCGCCCAGGCCATCACCTGGGAGACCGACGAAGACCACACCGAGGAACTGTACGCACAGATCCACGCCTACGCCTGCGACCCGGAGAATTTCTGGCCTGAGATCCGTGCGCTGATCGACGGCATTCCCGATGCCATCCCCCACATCTTGGCCTCGGGTCGGCTGCACGAACTGGACGACATCCGGTTCGTCTCGGACGCGCCGGGAAAGAACGCCAGCGGCGGGTTCAGCGGCGGTGGCGCCAGCACGGATGCCCTGCTCGCCGAAGTCCAAAGGGCGCGGGAATCCGTGGTCATCCAAAGCCCCTATCTGGTGCTGACCGAACTCGGGCTGGGGCTGTTCCGAGACGCCGTGGCGCGCGGGGTCGAAGTGTCCATTCTGACCAACAGCCTCTGCTCCACCGACAACCTGGAGGCCTTCAACGGCTACCAACGCATCCGGGAGGACCTCATCGCGGCAGGTGTTCAGGTGTATGAATACCGTCCGGACGCCACCATCCGCAAACAGCTGATCACCGCCGAGAAGCAAAAACGTGCGGGGTACGTGCCCATCTTCGGGCTGCACGCCAAATCCATGGTGGTCGACCACCGCACCGTGGTCATCGGCACGTTCAACCTCGACCCCCGCAGCGCCAACCTCAACACCGAGTGCGTCGCCATCATGGAGAGCGTGCCGATGGCCAGCCAAGTCGAATCGCTCATGCTGGAGGAGCTCGCCCCCGAAAACGCCTGGCACACCACTTCGGATTGGAACCCCGATGGCGAAGCGGGCCGTTGGAAGCAATTCCAATGCTGGCTCCGCGGCATCGTCCCTACCTCCGTGCTGTAACCCCGCCTCAAGCGTTGAATCGCCCTGCCATTCCGTCATGTTCAAGAAGACCATCCTCCTCAAGCGCAAATGGCGCCTTACCCTCGTCGTGCTCTTGCACGCGGTCTTGTTGGCACTCGCCCTGGCCCCCCTTTTGATTGGGCTTTTGGGCATGAAACTGGATGAGCTCAGCACGGGCGTCACCCAAAGTGAAGCCAACAGCGTATGGGGCGTGCTGCCTTGGATGGCCATGTTCACCGTGGCGGCATTCTGGCCTTTTGTGACTTTGTTGTTCAACCTCACGATGGCCTGTATCGTCCACGACATCATCACACTTTTCCGGCAAAAGCGAGCCAGCCTCACGCTCGATGAAGGAGAGAATCCCTCTCAGATTTGATCTCTACGCCAGTTCTGACGCTGCCCTATTTTCTGGAAGGCTATTTGAAAGGCATGCGCCAACCGAACCTGACATTCATGGGTCCCCTTCTCCCCCGTTTTCACATCCTCTTCTTCCTGAGCTGCTTTCTCATTGGACCGAAGGCACATCGCCTCGCTGCTCAAGACGCCCCATCCGTAGCGTCGGAAACACAGCTGCGAGCAGACCTGGTCCTAAACCGACTTCATCTGGACTTGAAGTCCTCAGCCGGAACCAAACAACATTGGGGGGGTGGTGCTGACCTGTCGTTGGAAGGCCCCCAGCCTTTCGGCGCGGGACTCAGATTTGCCATCGCCTTTCAAGAGAGCTGGAATGCACCTTGGGATTCTGTTTTGGGTGGGTATGTCAATCATCACAGAAACCTGATTGACCTGTGTTTATTCAACCGGTTTTTCCCCTTGCCGGAAGGCTTGCTCGAAGGCAATGTCCTCCCTTTCATCGAATTGGAATACGGCGCTTCAGGCATGCTTATGGTAGAAAGCACCCATCTGGATGGCTCCGACGAGATCGATTCAATCACCGCTGAACGGGACTTTGCACTCATGGGCGGGCTGGTCATTGGCGTCAGACTGTTCGACTTGAAGGATGGGGGTCTCGTTCTGCGCTATGGATCGCGTATCGGAGGCTTACTTGACCAACCTTCTCCCGACCCCAGTCAGCCCGAAGGACCTCCTCTCAATGGCAACAGGAAAACCTTGTCCATGGGATTCACCATCCGCCTGTGACCTTGGTTCGGATTTCACTCCCTCGCTTCACTCCCAAAGTCCGTTGCGGATGACCTTCTCGAAGGTCTTCCCCTGCAGCCGATACATACCTCCTGCGAAGCCGAACCACATGCGGCCTTTGCGGTCTTCGCAAATGGAATGGCATCCAAACTTGAAGCCCGGATTGACGGTACACCCCGTGCCCGGTGCTATGACTTGGCGATGCGGCGGATGTGGAGCTGAACAAGGGCCAGGCTGATCAACCCATTGACCCACAGCATGACGGCCATGACCTGGGCAGCCCCCAGCAGTCCGTCAGACGGAATGCGCCAGGCGCATCCTACGCCAGCCATCACCAGCACGGCGGCGCTGGTCCACGTGTTCCAACGGGCCCGGCCGAGTGCGGAAAGGAGGTTTCCCATCGGGATGCGCAAGAGGTGTGCACCGAGGACGCCCACCAGCATGATTTGCATCCATTGCGCCCCACGGGGATAGCCCGGACCGAAGACGCTGAGCAGCCATGGCGCCAACGCGGCGACGACAGAAAGTGCGACCAGCGAAACGAGTCCAAACGACTTCCAATACTGGAAGACGTAGGAGCGGATGCCCGCCGCATCGCCTACCATGGCCGCATTCCGGACGAAATCGGTGGCGGCCACCGCACTGGGCATGACCTGCGTCGCGAGCGGAATCAGCCAGGCCACGCGGTAGATGGCCAGGTCATCCGGCGACTCCACCCACAACCGCCCCAGCATGAAAATGTCGACCGCAAAGAGCGCCTGTCCGAACATCGCCCCCATCGCCGTACTCAGGCCGTAGGACCAGAACCCCTCCATCCCCTGTTGGACCCTGCCCCACGCCACGCGGTGCGCGCCCAGGCGGAACATGAAGGGCACCGACGCCACGATTGGACTCAACACGACCGCGAAGGCATACCCCTGGATACCGAAGGTGCGGGCGCCGACATACGCGCCGGCCACAAGCAGCACGGCAAACGTCAGATCGACCTGGGCGCTCATCCGGTTCAGGTGCAGCGCCCGGGCCAGACCCTTGGTGTGTTCGAAGATGAACGTCGAGGCGATGACCCACGCCAGCACGCCGAGTACCGAGGCGCTCTCGGGCAGGTCACGGCAGATCCAAGGGGAGAGCAGGGAAATGAGGAGGGACAGGGTCAATGAGCCGAGCAATCCCCAGCCCATGGCATGGCGGTGCAGATCGAACTTGGCCGATTGCGAGGGGGCGAGCGCACTGAATCGCACGAATGCCTGGTAGGCGCCGAACCCCATGAAGGGCACCGCGGAAGCCACCAACCCCATGGCGTAGGCGTACAATCCGTAGTCGGCTTCGGTCACGATTCGGGTCACCGCCACCACCGCGGCGAACCCGAGCACTTTGACCGCACCGTGGGACGCCAGCATCCAGTGCCCCTGCCGCCCGAGGAATTGGCTCAGAAAACCACGCGTAGAATGGGGACCCCGGCTCATGTTGCGCACAAAAGTCGGGAAGACTCGGGCAAGCACCTCTTCGCGGCCCTATTCACCGGTCCGGCTGAACAGTACATTCTCTCCACGCACGTCCGCGACGAGGAATCCCTTGGCCGCCATGGCCTGCAACACGGGGGCGGAACTGCCTGCCACCATGCGCTCGTGGAACTCCAGTACGATGTGGCGGGTGACGTCCATCCAGTCGAGTGACGCCTCGAACAGGACGCCCTCGCCGCCCTCGATGTCGATCTTGACCAGGTCGACCGACGGCCACCCCATGCGCTGCATCAAGTCGGAGAGGGTGACGGTGGCCACCTCGGCCACGGCCTGTTCTCCGCCATCGGCTCGCGTCATGAACGCGTTGCTGCCATGGCCCTCGTCCGTGACGGCCAGCGTCTCACCGGACCGGCTGTGCAGTGCCGCCTCGAAGAGCTCGACCCCCCCGAGGTGGGACGTATTGCCTCGGAAGGCCTCCGCATTTCCCGGGTGCGGCTCCACCGCCGCGATGTGGGCCTCCGGAAACCGCTGCTTGAAATACAGTGTCGCCATGCCGACGTTGGCTCCCGCGTCCACAATCCGCTCCAGATCGGAACCCCAATCGAAATCATACTCGCGGTGAATGAACACCTGGGCAAAGGCATACCGCTCCTGCATCCCCTTCCTGAACGCGATGGGCCGATCGAGCTCCGGCAACTTCAAGGTCGGCCGTTCGAGCAGCTTGAATCGGATGTACAACCAAGCTCCCGTCCAGAGACCATACCGTTGTGTCAACAGGAGCCAATACATCCGCCGAAAATTACTCCATGGCACCCATTGCCGGGGATTGACTTCGCCTCCAAAATCATCGACCTTGTCTGGCGCTTCGCCCTCATTCCTCCATCCCTCCGCGTGAACAACAAGCTCATCTCCCGGAAAAAGCAGCCGTTTCCAGTCACCCCGCTGCTGAAAGAGTACCTCGACACCCACAACCGGTCGGTCGACATCCCTGTCGCCTATGAGGACCTCCTCCGGTTCGAAGGCAATGTGCCCATCCTCGACGAGGAAGGGCGGGATACGCTGTGGGTCGATTGCCTCTACTCCAATGCGGATCGGGACGAGCTCGTGCTCAACCTCAAGCGCGTCTACTCCATCCTCCACGCCGACGGCAGCGACTCCATCCTCCCGTTCATCACGGTGGACAGCATCGCCTTTTGCACGTTCGGCAACACCAAGCCTTTCCGGGTCAAGGTGCGGAACGTCATCAACGACAACTACATTTTCCTCTACATCAAGCGGTGCGACGCCTCGCGCATCTACGGCCTCGAACTCGAGCAACTCCTGTCGCCCAACCGCATCCAGTTCCTTGTCCACGAGGGCACCCTCATCGAGGAGCACATCGTGGGCATCCCCGGCGACGTCTTCATCGAGGAACGGCTCGAAGCGCTGGCGATGCAGGACATGCGGGCGCTGGCCAAGGAATACGTCAAGTTCAATGAGCGCTGCTTCATGCGCCTCCTCGGCGACATGCGGTCGTACAACTACGTGGTCGTGATCACGCAGGACTTCGACCGGGTCCAATACCGCATCCGGTCCATCGACTTTGACCAGCAGAGCTACGAGGGCAATGCCAAGGTCTACCAGCCCGAGCACCTGCCGGAAAACGACGCGCTTTCCCGCATGACCCGGGAGGTCCTGACCGAGCAATCCGTGCAGCAGTACATCCAGGAGGAGCGGGCGTTGCTGGCCAAGCGCGCCGCCAGCGAGACTCAGCGCCTCGCCGACTTGCTCGCCTGCATGCGGGACCAGCCGCTGTCCGGGGAGGGCAAGATTGCCGAGCTGAAAGGGGACCTGCTCGCGCTCACCGGCGACGTCAACTTCAAGCGGGCCGCCAACATGGGCGAGATCCTCCAGGCCGCCCTCGACTTCGTCCGCCGCAACTACCAAAACCACAGCCCCTTCGCCCGCTAAACGCGAACTTCTGAAGGCCTCGGTGTCCAGATTGAATACTTGGTATTAATCCCAAGGGCCATCGCGGGTGACGTTGACGAACGTATCGCCATCGAGCCGATACAACCCGCCGGCAAAGCCGAACCACAGTCGCCCCTTGCGGTCCTCGTAAATGGAATTGCAGCCGAAGCTGAAGTCCGGACGCGGTGGCTGCACCCGGGTGAATGACTCGAAGCGGGCTCCATCATACCGGTACACCGCATAACCCGTAGCACAAATCCAGATGTGGCCGTTCCGGTCTTCCGTGACGGAGTAGATCTCGTTCTCGGTCAGACCCGGAACGTGGGGAAAGGTGGTGACCGTTTGGCCGTCCCACATGCACAGGGCACCGCGTTTCTCGCCGGAGGTCAAGTGCCAATGGAAGCAACTGAGCCAGAGGTTGCCCTGCCGATCCTCCATGTGTAAGGAAACGTTGTCCGTAGGCAGCCCGTCGGCAGTGGTGAGCTGATGGAAGTCCTTGCCATCCCATCGATAAGCGCCCTGATCAGACGTGGCGAACCAAAGGTCGCCGTTGCGCAGCTGGCGCATATTCTTCGGCTCATAGCCGGTGGTGTTGGTCCGGGGCAAGCTTGGATCAGGCAGGGGAAAAGCCTCGAACACCCCGTTCACTTCGCGGTGGAATTGTCCTTCTGACTGCACCCACAGTGCGCCCTCGTTGTCGAAGAAAGGCCGGACCGGATTGTCAGGAAAACCGACAGGGTGTAGAGCCCGCTCCAGCGATTCTCCATCCCATTTCATCAAGGCCGAACCGCCCCCCATGTATTCTTCAGCCGATACCATCCACAGGTTGTCCTCTGGCCCGAGGGTCAAGCCGGTCACCCGGTCACCCACCAAGCCATCCTCCGCATGGAAATAACGCAGCTCCTCCCCATTCCACATCATCGCCCCACTGCCTACCGACCCCAGCCACAGGTTGCCGGCGGCATCCTGGATCGGCCCAAGCGGATAGTCTGCGACCTGAAGTTGGGCGGTGGAGTCAACTTGCATTTGCGCCACTCCTCCAGCACCTGTCGTCGTTGGCTCAGTGGCCATCTGGCATCCGGCGACCAACAGCATGGACAAAATCAAGATGTGGTTCACCTGCTCAAGCTAGGCATGAAAAAACCCGCACCGTGGAGGATGCGGGTTTGTCGTTTGGTCCGTCTTCGGTGAATTCGAGAGGTGGATTAGTATTTGACCGTCACGGTTCCCGTAATCGGCTTCTTACCGGGCTCCGTGCGGATCACGAAATAGTAGTCGCTGGCCGGCACGAATTGGCCGTTGAAGGTCCCATCCCACGGGGTGGTTCCGGGAGCGGATTCAAACATGACCTGACCCCAGCGGTTGTGCACCGTCACCGAACTGGAAGGAAAGAACTCGAGTCCACCGACGACCCAAGTGTCGTTGATGCCATCGCCGTTCGGCGTGATGCCATCAGCGATGAAGAGGCAGTCCTCGTTGGATTCCACCTCCACGCTTTCCGAGTAAGTGCACCCGATGTCATCCGTGACGACTACCACATAAGTGTCTGCCTCCAGCCCGACAGCAGTGGAAGTGGATTGTCCGTTTGAATCATTCCATGCGTAGGTGATGGGCGCGATGCCGCCCGTGACGGCTACCGTCGCAGTGCCGTCCGACGTTTCCCAACAAGAAACCGGCGTACTGAACATGTCCAGCATCATGTCCGATACGGTTTCAGCGCCGATCACAAAGCTGCTGTCCACCTCACATCCCAAATCGTCAAAGCCATACAATTCATAGACACCTTCGGCTAGAGCATCTTGGACCACGGCTTCACCGAGGATGACCCAGCCCACATTGCCGGAGCCACCGAACAGACCAATCTGGTAGGAGCCATCGGTCATGCCTGTGCAAGTCACGTCTTCCGCATTGATGTAGAACTCGAGTGGTGCCGATGTGGGAATGTTCAAAGCAACCGAATCGCTGCAGCCATTCATGTCGCTCACAAACAGGATTTGTTCGCCAGCACAGAGCGCACTCAAGCCTTCCGGATTGATGGCATTGGAACTGGTAACGGACCCGATGAAAAAGCTGAGAGGTCCTGTTCCACCATTGGCTTCAACCTCTGCCACGCCTGTGCATTCGCCATTGCAATCGATGCCTGTTACATCCAGCAACGTCAGGGTGATCGGGAGCTCCGGTTCGGTCACAATGGCAAGCGACGTATCCAAGCAGCCATTGGCATCCGTGACGATGAGCTCAAGACTGTCGCTGACCAAGTTGAACAGGGTGTCAGGCAACATGGGAATCGCAAAGGGGCTGGCTAACGCAATGGGTTCAGTTCCTCCCGCAACCTGTATGGCAATGGCACCATCTGCGCCGCCAAAACATGAAACCGGTGTGATGTCCAGTAGGGTTTGGAGGGCATCCGGCTGTGCTACGGTGAAGTTGTAAGGGTTGGCGGTGCAGCCCAAAGTGTCTTCCACCAGAATTTGATGGAATCCGGCGTCAATCTCATAGCAATTGGCACCGACCTCCACAGTGGTGGGCATGACGGTGAAAGTCAGTTCTCCCGAGGCTCCTGACGGGTTTTCGATGCACACGGTTCCCATACCATTATGGCAGAGTGGCTCATTGATGGTGATGTCAAATTCAAAATCGTCAGGCCCCGTGATTTCGAACGTGTCCGTCAGCGAGCAACCATTGATTTCCGTCGCGGAATAGGCATATATGCCAGGACAAAGGTTGGAGGCATTGGCCTCGTTGCCATCCGCATCGGTCAGTTGCGATGTCCAAATGACCCCGCCTTCAATCGTGGAGATGATAGCGCCATCACATGCGTCCGGGCATATTTCATCATCCACGACATGCGTAACCGAAGGCTGTACCCACTCCGCTTGCCCATCGCATACCACCGGCCCAATTCCACTCCAACTCCAATCGACGGTATGTGTGCCCGGCTCATCGAAGCAGATCTGGACCACGTTACCCAGGTCGCCTTGCGGCAGGCTTGTTCCGCCTTGGTATTGAATTTGGATGGAATCAGACCCCATGGCCAGAATGGAGAATCCCTCGGCCACATCGAATGTGGCAGTGCTTTCACCCACACGGATCACCGCAGTATTGAATTCTACGCTGGATCCATTCGTGAAGTCAATCGCGGCACAACATGTGCTGTCGGGAACCATGGATGCTGTGATGTCACAAATGCAGGAATCCAGCGTCAATTCCAAGGGGTCGGATTGACTCGTGCAGCCGAATTGATTGCCGCCAACAAGGTGATAGGTGCCAGACTGCTCGACCTCCAAACACGGCTGGTTGCTGAATGATATGGGCGCATCATTTAGGTACCATTCATAGGTGTAGATATCTGCGGGGCCACATAGCAACTCCGGAGCGCATGTTTCGTAGCACCCTGATGGCACCCGTGAGAGGTCGGGCAATGGATATACTTCTGTCGATATGCTGTGCACACAGCCGTGCTGATCGATTCCCGTAGCCGTGTAGACCCCGGCTTGAGCCCCGGAAATGGAAGGCTCTGTGCTGCCCGTGTTCCAGAAATAGGAAACGTCTGGCTCAATGGGGTCTATGCTGATCGTGGCTCCCGGGTTCGCGCATTGTGGTGTTGAGGATCCCACCAGAGTGAAATCAGGACCGGCTACCCATTCCGTGGTGTGAACGTTACTCGAGTGGACACAACCGTTCCCGCCAGTTACGATGACTTGAATCTCATGGAGATCTCCTGGGGTGCCGGGCAAGGACAAGGTTGCTTCCGTGCCGGTCGTGATGCCATCAACGTACCATTCATAGCCGACATAGTTACCAGAAACTTCATATTCAACGGTTCCTTCATTGCAGACAAGGCCCGGTCCAACAATCGAGGGCAATGGATCAGGCAGAATTTGAACTTCTACCTCACTCGATTGCACGGAACATCCATTCGCATCGTTGGCGTTGACGTGAAAGATGCCATCACCCGCCAATAGTTCGGGGTCTGTGGCCCCCGTAATGGGTCCAAATGCATCGAACCACTGATGATCGAAAAAACCCGGATTTGAAGAAATGAGTACTTCTCCCACTGAAGGGCAGATCGCAACATCTGCGAGACCTGCCAACGGATCCAACGGTGCTGGAAAGATGTCGATGACGATATCGCTTGTGAGTTCACATCCAAATGCACTCAACATCGTCAAATGGACGACGTTGTCAGCGGGTATTGTATCGAACGTGTGATACACTGGGTTTCCTTCATTCTCCGTACCGTCTGGAAACTCCCATGAGTATTCGGTCGCTCCCGGGGCCACAACGGAGAAATAAGACGGGCTTCCTGCGCAGATGGGCCATTCTATCTGCGGTTCGAATGTGCTGAAAGAACTGAGCGGTAACGGATTGCTGAACGTGGCCTGACAGCCATTGGCTGCCGTGGCCGCCAAGGTCACCGTGTATTGTCCCGTATCTGCATAAGTGTGAACAGGGTTGGGCTCCGAGGAGGTGGTCCCATCTCCGAAATCCCATGCCCACTCTGTTATTTCATTGTTCTCACCGGGGATGTCCAGATAGGTGGTGAGTTCAGTAAAAGCTACTTCCGTGCACCCTTGCTGTTCCATGCGGAAATTTGAAGCAATGGGAATGCACACATAGAATTCCTCATCTACATAGCATGTATCACCTTCAGTGGTGCTGGGCACATTGCCAAAAACAACGATATCGAAACATCCTGCTTCGCTGAATGTGTAAGTCGAATCACCGGTTGCACTGCCCCCCCCTATGGACCAACTGATATCCGTGCAATTCGTGCAGTCAGTGCCAAAGCTGACCGTGTTGCAATCTTGGCTCACATTCGCTAGGAGGCCGGTGGTGTAAGTGCAGATTTCACCCCCACCCCCACCCCCACCGGGGCCGCACGTTGTCTCGATAACCTCCGATGAGGAAGCCTCGCAGCCGCTGGTGGCATCGGATGTAGTGACGGAGACCGACGATGCAGCGCCGGTCAATGGGAAGGTGAGATTGTTGGCGATTGTTCCATCGGACCAGGTGTGGATCCAATTGGCATTCACCGGGGCGAGCAACAGGATTTCGGGGACAACTCCCGGACAGAGCGGAATATTGGTTGTGGAATGAACGTCGGAAGCGGGAACGGGTGACGCTTCTACTTCAAGAGACGATGTCCCCACGCATCCGAAGACATTGGATACCGTAACGCTGTAGTCGAAGGGCGTCAGGTCTGTCATGGTC
>JBDQOI010000003.1:0-113105 GCA_040261275.1 Flavobacteriales bacterium
GATCCCGCCTGCGTTCGTGGAAATCGCACCGGCGTTGGTGCTGATGTCACCGGCATTGGTGCTGATGTCACCTGCATTCGTGGAAATCGCACCGGCGTTGGTGCTGATGTCACCGGCATTGGTGCTGATGTCGCCTGCATTCGTGGAAATCGCACCGGCGTTGGTACCGATGCCCGTTTCGTTCGTGGCAATGGCCCCCGTGTTGGTGGCAATCAGTCCGGCGAGGTTGGACAGGTCGGTTGCCAAACCCGCATCACCTGATGCGCGGTCGGCGATTTCCTGGGCCAAGACAACAGCCAAGCTGTCTGCCGTTCCTTCGGGCGCATTGGCTGCGAACAACGCAACCGGGACAGCGGTAACCGCTATCGAGCCGAAGGAGGCGAACCCGCCACCACTGTTGACCTCCACTTCGAAGGAATAACCTCCGGAAGACCAGTCGATGGCCGCCAGGTCTCCTGCACCGGCAACACTGCCTATGGTGAGGTTGATCAGGCCGAACTCATCCGTGAGGATGGCGGAGTGAGTCTCCGTCCACACTGCAGAGGATGCAGCATCAAGGAGAGTAAAGCGAACGTCCAGCGTAGCATTCTCTAAGGCGTCGCCACCCGCGTCGCGGGCTACGGCCTGGTATGCTATCCCGTAGTTTTGTTGGGCTTGAAGGCCAAAGGTGGCTGCCAACAGGAAAGTGGACAATAGAATTGAGCGAATCAGTTTCATCTCGGTTAAGATTTCTCGAAGCATGAAGATAGGAAGAAATTTCGATAAAAACCCAATTTCTATCGTCCAAACTAAATTTTTTTCTTTCCGAATCGTGTAATCCCTCGAAATATGCCCGAAACACACCTTATATATAATGTGACCATATCCGTCGATCCTGAAGTGCATTCCGATTGGATTACATGGATGCTTGACGAGCATTTACGTGATATGCTTGGAACAGGTTGTTTTCTCGGTTTCACCTTTTCACAGCTCCATACGGATCACCAAACTGGTCCCACTTATACCGCCCAATATGAACTCGCCAGCCAAACGGATTTTGACCGGTATGAACAACAGTTTGCACCCAAGATGCGAGAGGAGGGCAAGAGGAAGTTTGGTGAGAAAGCCCTGGCATTCCGCACCACGATGTCCGTCATCGCGAAAGGCCAATTGCGGGACCAATGAGTCGGGGGAAGCGCTTTCACGACCAAGGAGTACAAGCCAAGAAGGGACTGGGTCAACACTTCCTCAAGGACCCCTCCATTTCGGCAAAGATTGCAGGGTTGCTGCCGAATCTGAGCGGAGACTCCATTCTCGAAGTAGGCCCCGGCACCGGCTCACTGACCCAACCCCTCATCACGCGCTTTGGGCACCGCGTCCACGTTGTGGAAATCGATCGTGAATCCGTCGCCTTCCTTGAGGCCTCTGCATGGATCTCCAATGACCGCATCCACCAAGCGGACCTGTTGCGAAGCACCCCAGAAGACCTGGGAATGACCGGTCCTTTCGCGCTGGTCGGTAATTTTCCCTACAACATCAGCAGCCAAATTCTCTTCCGCGCCCTCGATTGGAAGGACCAGGTCAACACCTGCGTGGGCATGTTCCAGAAGGAAGTCGCTGAACGTGTCTGTTCCAGCCATGGTACCAAGACTTACGGGATTCTCTCCGTGCTCCTGCAGACGTATTTCCGATGCGAATACTGCTTCACGGTAGGTCCCGGTGCGTTCATACCCCCTCCCAATGTGGACTCGGGCGTCATCTGCTTGGTTCGAACGTCCGAAAACGACCCTCCGGGCATCGCCTACGAATCCCTGCGCAAACTGGTAAAAGCCGCCTTCGGTCAACGGAGGAAAACCTTGCGGAACGCATTGCGGGCTGGCGGCTATGACATATCTACCCTCCCGGAAGAGTGGGCAGGGAAAAGGGCCGAACAATTGCCGCCGTCAGCTTTTGCTGAACTCACCCGGGTTGTGATGCCTGCTCACTGAATCGGCGCCTCTTTCAAGACACCTGCCTCACCCTCGTCCCACCAGTGCAACATCCAAGCATTGGGGACCACAGGAAGCGCTCTTCACCCACGGGAAACTCGGCTGAGCATCCCACGAACCACCGCATCCAACCAAGGACGAATTCAAGTTTCCTGCACCCGGATACCGGGGACTGCCGTCCAGCCCGTCCCAGGTCTTGACTGCACCCCGCAAGGGCAGCGCTGCAGAAACAGCATCACGCCGTTTCATGCACTCCTACAAAACTCCCGCACAGGCAGCAGCCCATTCCTACCGGGAAAGGTGGCCATCCTTCGTATCTTGCAGTGAAGCTCTCTGCAATGAACGGAGCGAACACGCTACAAGAATTCGTTGTGGCGCGCCAGGCTGAATTTGCCGGCGCCACAGGTGACCTGTCACGGTTGCTGACCGATATCGGTACAGCCGCCAAGATGGTCAACCGGCACATTAACCGTGCCGGATTGTCGGGCATATTGGGTGCCCATCAGTCGAATGGCAACGGCTCCACCAACGTACAGGGCGAGGCCCAACAGAAGCTCGACGTCTACGCCGATGACACCTTCACGCGCGTTTTACAGTCCTGCCTGAAAGTGGGCGGAATCGTCTCGGAAGAACAACCCGGCATCATCCATGTCGACCACTCGGAACGCGGCGAAGGCAGGGGCTATGGCAAATACGTCGTGTGCATCGACCCCTTGGACGGCTCGTCCAACATCGACGTCAACATCAGTGTGGGCACCATATTCGGCATCCACCGCAGGCGTTCCCCTTTGACAGAGCCGGCCACCCCTGAGGACTTCCTGCAACCTGCCAAGGACCTCGTGGCTGCGGGCTATGTCCTCTATGGCAGCTCCACGATGCTGGTGTATTCCACCGGGTGCGGCGTCCACGGATTCACTTACGACCCCTCCATCGGCGAGTTCTTCCTGTCCCACCCCGACATGAAGTTTCCCGATGAGGTCAAGGTGTACAGCATCAATGATTCCTACATCAACCGCGCCGTTCCCGGAGTCAAGGACTACATCAAAGCCTGCCGCGCAGAAGGGCTCACCGCCCGATATACCGGCGCATTGGTGGCGGATTTCCACCGCAACCTCATCCAAGGCGGAGTCTACATGTACCCGGGCACGGTCGCCAAGCCAGGCGGAAAGCTCCGCATGCTCTACGAAGCTCAGCCATTGGCTTTTCTGGCCCACCAGGCCGGTGGTATTACCCGCTGCCACCACCACGACCTGCTGCACGTCCAGCCCACGGACCTCCATCAGCGCACCCCGCTTTTCACCGGTCATGGCGGTGCCATGGCCAAGTTGAAGGCGGCTATGGAAGCTGCTTCGGAAAAGCAGACCGTCTGAGTCCTCATCCCTACTTCCAGAATCCACATGATGTCGTAGGCTTGCACTGCAAATCCGAGTCATGTCCTCGCGCTTCCTCTTCAGCCTGACCCTCCTTATGGGTCCCCTTTTCCTTCACAGCCAAGACACCCTCATCATCCCCGAGGTGTTGGTACAATCCGGATTCGCCGAAGACCCCGCATCCGCGCCGCGCAACCTGTTGACCTTGGACTCGGAGATGCTCCAAGCAGCCAGCCAACCCGCACTCGATGGAATACTGGAAACCGTTCCAGGAATGGATGCCCGGCAGCGCGGCGTATTCGGCGCACAGACGGATTTGAGCCTCCGGGGCGGCACCTTCGAACAAGTCGCCCTTTGGGTAGATGGAATGCGTTGGAGTGCTCCCCACACGGGACACCACTTGCTCAACCTTCCCATCGACCCCGAAGATCTCCAGCGGTTGCGTGTTGTTCGCGGTGGCAGTGGCTCATTGGGCAGCGGCGGAGTCACCGGAGGAATCATCATCGATGCCGGGCCGGCCGATTCCGATGGGATCGAAGCCACCATCGAATCCGGCTCCTTTGCTTGGACGCGTGCTCGCCTCCGCGCCGATTGGGGAACCACCTCTGTCCGGCACCGGATCAGCGTCAGCCGCACGACAACACAAGGGTTCAGGGACAACACCGACCTCCTCATGCACAGGCTGAGGTATTCCGGCCGGGCAACCAACGACTGGGGCACTTGGAATGTGCGACTGGGCAGGCTCGGGTCGGCCTTTGGGGCCCAGGACTTCTACACCGCCAATTTTCCCCGTCAGTATGAAGAAGTGGGCCTTTGGCAAGGACAATTGACCTGGAACAAGGTTGCGGGCAGCTGGAACCTGGATGCAGGCGTGCAAATGCGCCACCACAGAGATCGCTTCGAGCTCTTTCGGGAGGGTGACGGCTACTACGTGCCCGACTCGACGGGAATGCTCGTCTCCGAGGAAGGGGCTGCGCCCTCTTGGTACGCAGGTGCGAATCTTCACCAGTCCAACACCCGCGGGATCCGAATCAGTGCTCGCCACCCCACAGCATGGGGCGAGACTTTGTTCTCCCTCGACGCACGGCGCGAAGGCATCATCAGCAACCGACTGGGCACGGCCGAAGGTGGACGCACCGGCGACAGCACCTTTGTTCTGGGGGACCGCAGAACACACATGGAGCTGACCGCGGGACAACGGCTTCGCCTTGGACGTTTCACCGCCAGTGCCCTGGCCAACTGGACCCTTAATTCCGCGGCTGATGGTCCCCGGTTCACTCCCGAGGCCTCCTTGACCTTCCGAATGGACGATGAAGGCGACGCAGTGGCATTCGCCTCGGCCCGTCGCTCCGTGCGCATGCCCTCGTTCACCGATCTGTACTACACCGTCGGTGGTGCCCAAGGCAGCGAGGACCTGCTGCCGGAAGAGGCCGATCACCTCGAATTCGGTTACCGCCTCACCACCGATTTGAACGACGCACACAAACTCGTTCTCTCACAGCATCTCTTCCATCGCTGGGGCCGAAACCTCATCGATTGGGTTCGATTCAACGGTTCGTCCATCACCGAGGCCACCAATCTGCGCGCCGTGCATTTCACAGGGCAAGAATTCACCTTGTCCGCCCGCGCCTTGACACCGCAGGAGAAACTGCGCCATTTCACACTGGGACTTTCCCTGCTCGAGGCAGACGAATCCAGCAGTGGATTCGAGAGCAACTACGTTCTGGACATCCTCGGCACCAAGTTGGACGCCATCCTTGGCTTGCGCCTCTCCGAGGAATTCCTGCTGGACGTGCGGTCGAGCCTTCAAGACCGCAAGGGCGGATACTACGACCCCGTTGTCGGCCGGGAAATAGAATTCGAACCTGTGCACCTCGTGGGCACCACCTTGCATTGGTCTTCGGAGTCAATGCCTGTGAACTTCCACCTCCGCATAGACAACCTGCTGGACGCCCAGTTCGCCGACATCGGCAACGTGGACCAACCCGGACGTTGGATCCGGGGTGGCTTCACTTGGTCCATGGACCGCTGATGCAGGTCTCAATCTAGGGGCGAGTCCCCGCCCACCGTTTCTGATTTCGGCTTCGCCGGAACGGAGGTGCCGCTCAAACGGCGCAATATCGCCATGGCGGATTCGAGGTTCTCCACGGGCTCCACGCGCAGGCGAAGGGCACCGTTGCGTTGGTACATCTGTACACCGCGCGGATGGGACTGCATGAAATCCAAGACGCGCTGGAACCGCACTCCCTTGTAGTAATCGCTGCCTTCCTCATCGTGAAACACACCGATGAGCTTCCCTCCTTTGAGCACCAACTTGCCAAACCCCACCACCTGCGCCATCCAGCGTAAACGGATCGTCTCGAGCAGATCCTCAGCCTCTTGGGGCAACGGGCCAAAACGATCGAGCAGACGGGCCTCATAGGCCTGCAACCCCTCCTCGTCCGCCATCTCGTCCAGCTCGCGGTACAGGGCGATCCGCTCGGCAATGTCGGAGATGTAATGGTCGGGCAGCATCAGCGCGAGGTCCGTCTCGAGCACCGTTTCCTCCACATAGTGCTCGCGGGAATCGGCCTCCTCCTGTGCCAATTCTGCAAACTCCTCATCCTTGAGCTCGCGGATGGCCTCGGTCAGGATCTTCTGGTACATCTCGAAGCCGATATCCGTGATGAAGCCGCTCTGTTCGCCGCCCAGCAAATTGCCGGCACCGCGAATGTCGAGGTCGCGCATGGCGATGTTCATGCCGCTGCCCAGCTCGCTGAACTGCTCCATGGCCTGCAAACGCTTGCGCGACTCGGTGGGCAAGGCGTGCAACGGCGGGGCCAGGAGGAAACAGAAAGCCCGCTTGTTCGAGCGGCCCACGCGACCGCGCAACTGGTGCAGGTCACTGAGTCCGAAAGTGTGCGCCTCATTGATCAGGATGGTATTGGCGTTGGAAATGTCGATGCCACTCTCGATGATGGTGGTGGCCACCAGTACATCGTAGGCACCGTCGATGAAGTCGGACATCACCCGCTCCAGCTGCTCGCCATCCATTTGGCCGTGCCCGATGCCCACGCGCGCATCCGGAATCAGGCGATTGATCATGCCCGCCACCTCGCGGATGTTGCCCACGCGGTTGTGCACGAAATAGGCCTGGCCACCGCGGGACATCTCATAGGCGATGGCATCCCGAATCAATTCCTCATTGAAGGAGCCGATTTCAGTTTCCACGGGGTAGCGGTTGGGCGGAGGCGTATTGATGATGCTCAGGTCACGGGCCCCCATCAATGAGAACTGCAGCGTCCGCGGGATGGGAGTCGCCGTCAGGGTGAGGCTGTCCACTGTCGCGCGCAAGGTCTTGAGCTTGTCCTTCACCGCCACACCGAACTTCTGCTCTTCGTCAATGATGAGCAGGCCCAGGTCCTTCCACTTGATGCGCTTGCCCACAATGGCGTGGGTTCCGATGAGGATGTCAATCTCCCCGGCCTCCAGCGCCTTGACGGTCTCCGTCATCTTCTTGCCCGTCTTGAAACGGTTCACGTAATCCACCTTGACCGGGAAGTCCTTGAGGCGGCGTGAGAAGCTGCGGAAATGCTGCATCGACAAGATGGTGGTGGGAACGAGCACCGCCACTTGCTTGCCGTCCGTCGCCGCCTTGAAGGCCGCGCGGATGGCGATCTCTGTCTTGCCAAATCCCACGTCCCCGCATACAAGGCGGTCCATGGGCACCTCCTTCTCCATGTCCTCCTTCACCGCCTCTGTCGCCGTCAACTGATCGGGGGTGTCCTGGTACATGAAGCTCGCCTCTAGCTCCGTCTGCAAATAAGTGTCTGGCGTGTACGCAAAACCCCGGCTGGCGCGACGCTTGGCGTAGAGTTTGAGCAGGTCGAAAGCGATTTCCTTGACCCGCTTCTTGGTCTTGCTCTTGGTTGTTGCCCAGCTCGAAGAGCCCAGCTTGTGCACTTTGGGCGCCATGCCCTCCTTGCCGGTGAACTTGGAGATGCGGTGCAGCGAATGCACACTGACGTAAAGGATGTCACCCCCCTTGTACTTGAGGCGGATGGCTTCCTGCTCCTTCCCGCCCACATCGACCTTCTGCAGACCGCTGAACTCACCGATGCCGTGGTCGATGTGCACCACGAAATCGCCCGGCTCAAGGCTCATCAGTTCCTTGATGGTCAGGGCCTGCTTGTTCTTCTTGAAGCCGTCCTTGAGCCGGAACCGATGGTAGCGCTCGAAAATCTGGTGGTCCGTGTAGACCGCAAGCTTCAGGCCCACATCCACGAACCCCTCACTGAGTTCTGCAGGAATGGGCTGGTACTTGACCTCATCCCCCCTGTCGGCAAAGATGTCGTGAAGGCGTTCCAACTGCGTGCCCTGACCCGCCACGACGAAGGTGGCATAGCCGTCCTCATGCCGGTGCTTCAGATGCTCGGCCAGGAGGTCGAAGTTCTTGTTGAACCCAGGCTGGTCCTTCTGACCAAAGTCCACAGAGATGCGGTCCGTAAACGAGGAACCACCGCCGAATTCCACCACCCGTTTCGAATCAAGGCCGCGCTCAAAACGAAGGCCCGTGGTATACAACTCCCCCGGCCTGAGGGCCTCAGTCTGACCTGTCCTGCGGTCGTAAAAAGCCTGCGCCTTCTCCACCTCCTTGTCGAGCTGATCCACCACACCCCTCACGTCCCACGCCCAAACGGTGCAATCCTCACCGAGGAAATCGAGGAAGGGCTCTCTTTCCTCCTTGAGCAGCTGGTCGCCCACATCCGGGACGATCACCGCGCGGTCCATCTTACCCACACTGAGCTGGTCGGATGGGTCGAATTTCCGGATGCCATCAACCTCATCTCCGAAGAGCTCTATGCGATAGGGGTGGTCAAAGGCAAAACTGAAGATGTCGACAATGCCCCCGCGAATGGCATACTGCCCCGGTTCGTAGACATACTCTACCTTCTCGAAGCCGTAGTCGATGAGAATGTCATCGAGGAAGTCCTGGCTGATTCGATCGCCCCGTTGAATGGTGTAGGTGTTGCGCTTGAGCTCCTTCCGGGTGGTCACCTGCTCGGCCACCGCCTCCGGAAAACTGACGATGCACACCTTGCCGCGCAGTGCGCTCAACTTGCTCATGACCTCCGCCCGCATCGCCACGTTGGCGTTGTCAGTCCCCTCTTCCTGGTAAGGAATCCGAGCACTCCTGGGATAAAACAGCACCTGATGTCCCTCCTCACCGAGGAGGTTCTCCAAGTCGTTCATGAAATAGGCCGCCCGCTCCTTGTCCTCCAGAAGGAACAAGTGATCTCCCCCATGACGGCGCACCAATTGCGTCGCAAGAAAGGCCCGCGCCGAGCCCACGAGTCCGCGCGCCTCCACCTTGGCACCCCCCCGCTCCAGCGCATCGGACACTTTTCCCGTCCGGGCATCGTGGTCGTAAAATCCGAGGAGATCTTGCAGGGTCATGGCGTGCGGCGCGAAGATAGCTTCACCCGGTGCCGCCGAGAGACGCGGGGAACGAAGGCAATGCCCGCTCATTTTGGGGAAGCTCCGGTTGTCGACCTTTGCAACATGGATGCATGGCCGGTACACACCTTCACCTGCTGGGATGACTTTCTCGAAGGACAGGTTCTGCTGATCGACAAGCCCCGCGAATGGACCTCTTTCGATGTGGTCAACAAGGTCCGTTACGCCATCCGCAAGGGCGGCGGTTTCCGCAAAATCAAAGTGGGCCACGCCGGCACGTTAGACCCTCTGGCAACCGGCGTTCTGGTCATCTGCACCGGTAGAATGACCAAGCAGATCCATGTGCTCACCGCCGACGACAAGGTCTACGATGGACACATGACCCTCGGTGCCGTTACCGACAGCCATGACCTCGAAACCGAAATACGCACAACCGGAGACCCCACTCCCCTATCCTTGGGCGAGCTTGAAAGCGCAGCCACTGACCTCACCGGGCCACTGGAGCAATTGCCTCCCATGTTCAGCGCCAAAAAAGTAGGCGGACAGAAAGCATACATAGCCGCGCGCAAGGGAAAGGAACTCGCACTGCGCAAAGCCGAGGTGACCGTCCATCGATTCGACATCACCGCCTGGGATTCGCCGGTCATGGGCTTTGACATCCACTGTTCAAAAGGAACCTATATCCGGGCTTTGGCTCGGGATCTTGGAGAGGCACTGGGTTGCGGCGCTTACCTCTCGCAGCTGCGGCGCTCCGCCAGTGGAAGCTTCGCGCTCTCCGACTGCTGGACCCTGGACACCTTTTTGGAAAAACTGAAGTCGCTGGAAGAGCCGGTCTCAAGTTCGGATTGAGCCCATTCAAAACCCCAATGCAACGAGGGCTTGAACCCCGCCGGGGCTTTGCCTAACTTCGCCCGCCCGAAAAGCCCCTTTGAGATGAGTGTAGAGCGGATGAAACTCAGCCAATTCAAGTTCGACGTCCCACAGGATCTCGTCGCACAATACCCGCTCGACAACCGGGACGAAAGCCGGATGATGGTCGTGAATCGGGAAACCGGCGAGATTGAGCACAAGCATTTTCGAGACCTGATCGACTACTTCGATGAAGGCGACGTGATGGTGATGAACAACACGCGGGTCTTCCCCGCCAGGATGTATGGCAACAAGGAAAAGACCGGTGCCGTCATCGAGGTGTTCCTGCTTCGCGAACTCAACCGGGAAAGCCTTCTGTGGGATGTATTGGTCGACCCCGCCCGGAAAATCCGCATCGGCAACAAACTCTACTTCGGAGAGGAGGACGAATTGGTTGCCGAAGTCATCGACAACACCACCAGCCGCGGTAGGACCTTGCGTTTTCTTTTCGATGGTACCCACGAGGAGTTCCGTAATAAGATTTTCTCCTTGGGAGAGACTCCACTTCCCAAGTACCTCAACCGGCCCGTAGAACCGGAGGACGCCGAGCGTTTCCAAACCATCTACGCCACAGAAGAAGGGGCAGTAGCCGTTCCCACCGCTGGGCTTCACATGAGCAAGCAGCTGATGAAGCGCTTCGAGATCAAAGGCATCGACACCGCCTTCCTGACCTTGCACATCGGACTGGGCACCTTCCGCGAAGTCGAGGTCGAGGACTTGACCAAGCACAAAGTGGACAGCGAACAACTCATCATCCCGCAGGACTGCGTTGAAACAGTCAACCGCAGTATCGAACGGGGCGGCAAGGTGGTCGCTGTGGGCACTTCTGTCGTCCGCGCCATGGAGTCCACACACAGCACGTTCCGCCAACTCAAGACGTATGACGGATGGACTTCAAGGTTCATCTTCCCTCCGTACAGGTTCAAGTTGGCCGATGCCCTCATCACCAACTTCCATACGCCGCAGTCCACGCTGCTCATGCTCACCGCTGCCTTCGGTGGCTACGACCTCATCATGGAGGCGTACCAAACCGCCATCAAGGAGAAGTATCGGATGCACGCCTACGGCGACGCATTGCTCGTCATTTGATTCGAGCAACCGAAACCGACGGAACGAAAAACGCCGCCCCGAATGGAGCGGCGTTTTTTCTTTTTCCGCCCTGCTTCAGGACGAAGGTTTCGTTCAGCTCACTCGCTTGATGGAACAGCCCACCGCCTTCGTGATTTCAGGCTTGATCTTCTTGCCTGCCACCTGACGGGTAATCGCATCTTCTACATAACGCTCTTTCACCTCGGACGCTGAATTGACATTGTCGTCAATGGCACCCCGGTAAATGAGACGGAACTCCGAGTCAAAAAGGTATACGTGAGGGGTAGTGCGCGCTCCGAAAGCATCGGCCAGCTTGTGGCCGTTGTCCATCATATAAGGCATGGCGTAACCCGCCTCCACAGCATGCAGCTTCATCTCCTCAATGCTGTCGTCTCCTTTTCGCTTCGCCTCGTTGGAGTTTACAAGGATGGTAGACACGCCGTTGGAACGGGCGAAAGCAGCCAGCGGGTTATACCGTCCTTCCCAACCATCACTCTTGCCTTCGCGGCCCACCACGAAGGGGCAAGTGTTGCAGCTGAAAATAACCAAGGTGCCATTCTCGCCGGCGAGGTCCACGAGGCTCCATTCCTGGCCGTCGATGTTCATCATTTTCATCTCGGCCGAAGGAGCCTTGTCTCCAATGGCGAGTTCATTGTCGCTCCAGGATTGAGCGGAAAGAGAGGACAACAGGCCAAAGCAGAGGGCGGCTGTCATTGCGTTTCGTAGCATGGGTATCGTTCTAATATTCAGTGAAATTAACCCTTTCGGGCAGAGGTTGTTCCCAACAATCCCAATCAAAGGGGGAGGTTGCCGTGTTTGCGGCGAGGTCGACGGACCGTCTTGTTCTCCAACATGGCGTATCCCTTGATCAACCGTTCGCGGGTCTTGGCCGGCTCGATGACCTCGTCCACATACCCCCGGGCCGCTGCCCTGTAAGGGTGAGCGAACAGGTCCGCGTACTCCGCCTCTTTCTCCGCCAGCTTTGCCGCCGGGTCATCCGCAACGGCTATCTCCTTGCGGAAAATGATCTCCGCCGCCCCTTTCGCTCCCATCACGGCAATCTCGGCTGTGGGCCAAGCAAAGTTGAGGTCTGCTCCAATGTGCTTCGAGTTCATCACATCATAAGCTCCACCGTAAGCCTTACGGGTAATCACCGTGATGCGTGGCACCGTCGCCTCGCTGAATGCATACAGAAGCTTGGCCCCGTTGGTGATGATGCCATTCCACTCCTGGTCCGTGCCCGGCAGAAAGCCCGGCACATCTTCCAACACGAGGAGGGGCACATTGAATGCATCACAGGTCCGAACGAAACGCGCCGCCTTGGTCGACGCGCCGATGTCCAATACCCCGGCGAGCACCGCAGGCTGGTTGGCCACGATGCCAATGGACCGCCCATCCAGACGCGCGAATCCCACCACGATGTTCGCCGCATAGTCCGGCTGGATCTCCAGGAATTCCCCGCCATCCACCAACTCCTTGACCACATCCCGCATGTCATACGGCTGCTGGGCACTCTCCGGAATGATGCCGTTCAAGGCCTCGCGGCGAGCGTCCCCTCCCGTTGGCGCATGGGCCGGGGGCAGCTCCTCGCAATTCTGGGGCAGGTAGCCGAGCAGCTCCTTGATGCGGTCGATGGCCGCCACTTCATGCGGTGCCGTCAAATGCGCCACTCCACTCTTGCTCGCGTGCGTCCGGGCACCACCGAGCTCTTCGGCCGTCACCTCCTCATGCGTCACCGTCTTCACCACGTTCGGGCCCGTCACAAACATGTAACTCGTGCCTTCCGTCATCAGGATGAAGTCCGTCAATGCAGGGCTGTACACCGCACCACCGGCGCAGGGGCCGAGAATGGCACTGATCTGTGGCACCACACCGCTCGCCTGGACGTTGCGGTGAAAAATGTCTGCATAGCCCCCGAGCGAAACGACACCCTCCTGGATGCGGGCGCCGCCGCTGTCGTTCAGGCCGATCACCGGCGCTCCGTTGTCCAGCGCCAGGTCCATGATGCGGCAAATCTTCTCAGCGTGGGCCTCGGCCAGCGAACCTCCGAGCACTGTGAAGTCCTGGCTGAAGACATAGACCAGCCGTCCGTTGACCTTGCCGTAACCCGTTACCACGCCATCGCCGAGGAATTGCTGTTTGTCCAGACCGAACAGGTTGGAGCGGTGCGTAACGAGCATGCCCAATTCCTCAAAGGTGCCTTCGTCCAGAAGAAGGTCAATGCGCTCGCGCGCCGTCAGTTTGCCCTTTCCGTGCTGGGCTTCGATGCGCTTCTCTCCTCCTCCCAAGCGGGCTTCCGCCTTTTTCGCCTCCAGGTGTTCCACGGGGTTCATGTGCTCAGATGACATGTCCCGAAACTACGCCGCACACGGCAACCAATGCACTGTGCAAACACGGGTTGCACACCGCTTTCTACGTAAAGGTGCGGCTTACCTTTGCCGCGCGGAACCGGCACTTCCGGCCGCCCTCATCGACATGCATCGATCCCACACCTGCGGCGAACTTCGCCCTGACCACATCGGACAGACCGTCACCCTGAGCGGCTGGGTCCAGCGCGCCCGCGACCTTGGCGGCCTGACCTTCGTGGACCTGCGCGACCGCTACGGCCTCACGCAGCTCGCCTTCAATATGGACACCAACGCCGACCTCTGCGGCCAGGCCCGCAAGCTGGGCCGCGAGTTCGTCGTCAAGGCCATCGGCACCGTGCGCGAACGCGAGTCCAAGAACCTGCAGATCCCCACCGGCGAGATCGAAATCGACGTCACCAAACTCATCATCCTGAACGCAGCCGACACCCCGCCGTTCACCATCGAAGACAACACCGATGGCGGCGACGATCTGCGGATGCAGTACCGCTACCTGGACTTGCGCCGCGGGCCGGTGCAGCGCAACCTCTTCCTGCGCCACCGCATCAACATCGAGACGCGGAAGTACCTCGACAGCATCGACTTCATCGACGTCGAGACGCCCGTGCTCATCAAGTCCACGCCGGAGGGCGCCCGCGACTTCGTCGTGCCCAGCCGCATGAACCCCGGCCAGTTCTACGCCCTGCCACAGAGCCCGCAGACCTTCAAGCAGCTGCTGATGGTGAGCGGGTTCGACAAGTACTATCAGATCGTGAAGTGCTTCCGCGACGAGGACCTGCGCGCCGACCGCCAGCCCGAGTTCACCCAGGTGGACTGCGAGATGAGCTTCGTGGAGCAAGAAGACGTGCTCAACACCTTCGAAGGCCTGGTGCGCCACCTCTTCCAGACCGTGCTCGACCGGGAAATCGGCGACTTCCCGCGCATGACCTACGACGAGGCGATGGAGAAGTACGGCATCGACAAGCCGGACCTCCGCTTCGGCATGGAGTTCCAGGACATGGCGCCCGTCACACAAGGCGTGGGCTTCAATGTCTTTGACAGTGCAGAGGCCGTGCTCGGAATCGTGGTCCCAGGCGCTGCAGAATACACCCGCAAACAGCTCGACGGCCTGACCGATTGGGTCAAGCGGCCACAGATCGGCGCCAGAGGACTCGTGTACTGCAAGGTCAACGAAGACGGCTCCTTCAAATCCAGCGTAGACAAGTTCTACGACCAGGACGCCCTCGCCAAGTGGGCCGCCCAAACCGGCGCCCAGCCCGGCGACCTCATGCTCGTCCTCTGCGGCGGCCTCGACGTCACCCGCAAGCAACTCGCCGAACTCCGCCTGCACATGGGCTCCGAGCTGGGCCTCCGCGACCCGTTCGACTTCAAGCCCCTGTGGGTAGTGGACTTCCCGCTGCTCGAATGGGACGAAGAGACCGAGCGCTACCACGCCATGCACCACCCGTTCACCTCGCCCAAGCCGGAACACATGGACCTGATCGATTCCGATCCTGGCGCGGTGCGAGCCAACGCCTACGACATGGTCATCAACGGCGTGGAGATTGGCGGTGGCTCCATCCGGATCCACGACAAGGCCATCCAAGCCCGCATGTTCGACCTGCTCGGCTTCACGCCGGAGGAAGCAGAGGCCCAGTTCGGCTTCCTCATGAACGCCTTCCGCTACGGCGCCCCGCCCCACGGCGGTTTGGCCCTCGGCTTCGACCGCCTCTGCTCTTTGCTCGGCGGCGTCAACACCATCCGCGACTTCATCGCCTTCCCTAAAAACAACCAGGGCCGCGACGTCATGATCGACTCTCCTTCGGTCATCGACCAAAGCCAATTGGACGAGCTACAAATCGAATTGGCTCAGAAGGAAAAGGGTTGAATTGACGCCTCATTCCGGCACAACCCAAGGAGTAGGACCCATCTTACTCCATGCCATCGTGTTATACACTTTTGCGCGAAAGAAGCCGGGTTGTAACCAGAAGCCCCATTACCGCAACCACAGGAAGCGGTAACCCCCTCGGGAAAATTCATCGTTTCATTGGGAAAGAAAATCAAAATAGATCAGGCACTAACCAATACTTTCAGCACGTACTGTTACACCGACCCCGAAATCAGCGAAATAGTCAACGGCGAAGCAGAGATTCGAAGGCCAGATATACTCGAAGAAAAAATGCGGGGTTGAAAAGAGCTTCTTCATTTCATCCGTGCCATGAAGCAATCGAAATAAAAGATGAATGCCACTGGAGTTAGCCTAGATCATTCTCATTAGTTGTACGCGCTGAACCCCCATCATTCATCAGACTTCCGCACCTTTGCACCATGTATCCCGCTGAGATTGTCAACCCCATGAAAGCCGACCTCGTCGACGCCGGCTTCACCGAGCTTCTCGATTCCTCCGCCGTCGATGCCGCACTCGCTGAGGAAGGCACCGCCGTGGTGGTCCTCAACAGCGTCTGCGGCTGTGCCGCCGGCTCCATGCGTCCGGGCGTCAAAGCCTCTTTGGACCACGGCAAGCTGCCTGGCCGCAAGTACACCGCCTTTGCCGGTTTCGACCTCGAAGCCGTGGAGCGCGTGCGCAAGCACACCCTGCCCTACCCGCCGAGCAGCCCTTCCGTAGCCCTGTTCAAGAACGGCAAGCTCGTGCACATGCTGGAGCGCCACCACATCGAAGGCCGCACCGCCGAGATGATCGCCGAGCACCTCAAGGCCGCTTACGACGAGTTCTGCTGATCGGCCGCTGAAGCCCGCATCCAAAGACGCCATGGCCCGCATCCTGACCGGCATCCAAAGCACCGGCACACCCCACCTCGGGAACGTGCTCGGCGCCATTCGCCCCGCCATCCAGTTGGCGCAGGACACCACCGACGAGTCATTCCTCTTCATCGCGGACCTGCACAGCCTGACTCAGATCAAGGACGGCACCGAACTGCGGGCCAACACCTACGCGGTGGCTGCCGCCTGGCTGGCCTGTGGACTCGACACCGACCGCACCGTCTTCTACCGCCAAAGTGACGTTCCGCAGTGCACCGAGCTCGCCTGGTACCTCAGCTGCTTCTTCCCCTACAGCCGCCTGACACTGGCCCACAGCTTCAAAGACAAGGCGGACCGGCTCGAGGACGTGAATGCCGGCCTCTTCAGCTACCCCATGCTGATGGCCGCCGATATTCTGGCCTATGACGCCAACGAGGTTCCCGTCGGTAAAGACCAGCTGCAGCACCTGGAAATGGCCCGCGACGTGGCGGGCCGCATCAACCACAAGGTGGGCCACGAGGTCCTCGTCGAGCCCGAGGCCCGGACCAATTCAGCCACCATGTACGTGCCCGGAACGGACGGCGCCAAGATGTCCAAGTCCAAGGGCAACACGCTCGACCCCTTCGCGGACGAGAAGACCTTGAAGAAGGCGATCAACAAGCAGATCGTCACCGACGCCACTCCGCTCGAGGACCCCAAGGACCCCGACAGTTCCGTGGTCTACCAGCTGTATCGGTTGGTGGCCACCGAAGGTGAGGCGGCGGACATGGCCGCCAAGCTCCGGGCCGGTGGATATGGCTGGGGCCACGCCAAGAAGGACCTGCTGGGTGCGCTCGTCGATGGGTTCGCCACCGAGCGAGACACCTTCAGCCGGTACATGGCCGACCTGCCGGCCCTGGACGCCGAACTGGCGAAGGGTGCCGACAAAGCCCGGGTCGTGGCCAACGCCACCGTCAGCCGGCTCCGCACCGCCCTCGGCTACTGAATTCCTGTGGCCTTAGCGTCTCAATACAGGAGGTGCTGCTTGGATTTATTCTTCCATCCCGCGCGGCTCTCGTAGTCCACGAAAAAAATCTTGAGGTCGGCGCGGGACTCGTATTCCACAAAGAAGATCTTCTTGTCGGCACGGCTCTCATACTCGACGAAATGCCAGTGGCCTTCATTGCCGTCGGCACGGCTTTCATACTCCTCTTTGAAGACGAGCAAATCGGCCCTCGATTCATAGTCCACCACGAAAACCTTCACGTCCGCACGGCTCTCGTAGTCCACCGAAAAGATTTTTTGGGCGGCGGATTCAAGGGGCTGAAAGCCCAATAGAAACAGGAAAAACAGAGAGAGGCAAGGCAGGCGCATAACCCCAAGTTCGGCATTTTTGGCACGGGACTTGGAATGCAGAGGGTGAACGTCAAAATCCAAGCCCATGTTCCCACGCACCCTCCTCACCGCACTGGCCCTCGCCTGCTTCGGCACGCCTTCCTTCTCCGCAACGGAGGAGAACGAAAAGGAAGTCCGTCATGCCATTGACCACGTCACGGTCTACCGCCAAGGCGCCCAGATCAAGCGAACGGCGACCACCGTCATTCCGTCCGGCACCGCCACGCTCAACTTCCCGGACTTGCCCACTTCCATCGACCCGAGCGAAGTCCGCATCACGGGAACGGGTGACTTCACCATCCTCTCCGTTACCCACCGGTATCAGACCGACACCCTCAGCGGAGCGGAGAGTCAAGCCGAACGCGAACGGCTCCAGATCGAGCGCAACGAACTGTACCACGACATGCAACAGGAGCAGCATTGGTACACCATCCTCGACAAGGAAGAACAACTGCTCTCTGCTCACAACCAGTTCACGGTCAAGGACAGTGGGGTCGATCTCGCACGGCTTATAGACGCCACCACATTCATGCGCGAACGCCGCATTGAATTGTTGCAGGAACGCAAAGCCATTGACCAACGCATCGCCGACCTGCAGGAATCCATGACCAAGATCGACCTCGCCATGGCCGCACTGCCGCCCCTGCGCACCGAGACCCACCTCGAAATGCTCATCCACACGGAAGCAAAGGCACAGACCAGCGGCGCCATCAGCTTTGGTTACTGGATGCAGAATGCCGGATGGGACCCGGCCTACAATGCCCGCGTGGAAAGCGTGGCCGACCCACTCAAACTTGAGAGTATCGCACTCGTTCACCAGCGGACAGGAGAAGATTGGGAACGCGTCGACCTCAGCGTCTCCACCGGCACGCCCAACCGGAACCGTTCCAAACCGCACCTCTCCCCGTGGTTTCTCCATGCCAACCACCAGGGCAACCGGGGTGCCGCCTCCTCCGCAGCGGCAGCCGCAAACAATTGGCTCAAGACCCAACCTTACAACCCTTCGGTACGCCAAGTGCGCGGCCAACTTTACGATGCCCAAGGCCAACCGCTCATCGGCGCCACGGTCAGCGTGCCGGGCGGCCGTTCCGTCGTCACCGACATCAATGGCTTCTACATGATCGATGTGCCGCAAAATGCGCGCAACATCAGCTACCAGAGCGCGGGCATGGTGGCCGAAAACATCAACGTCTCCAACGCGGTGATGAATGTCGCTCTGGCCCCTGCCATGGAAATGCTGGATGAAGTCTCCGTGGCCTACTTCGCCGACGGCATTGCCGTGGAAGAAGACGCCGAGCGCGGATCGCTCTTCGGCAGCCGCAGGGAGCGCGAGGCGGAACGGGCCGCCCAAGCCTTCGATTACGCCTCCGTCACCGTGCAGAGCACGCCCACCCAGACGCGCTTCGACATCGACGCCAAATACAGCATCGCCTCGGATGGGGTGGTACAATCCGTGCGCATCAAGAACATGGAGATCCCGGCAGAATTCCTGTACGAAGCCACGCCCAAACTGGACGCCCAAGCCTATCTGATGGCCCACATCATGGACTGGGAGGAACTCGATCTGATCAGCGGCCGGTTGCGCATCTATTTCGAGGACGACTTCGTGGGCGAGAGCTCCCTCGTGCTCAACCTCGCCTCTGACACGCTCAGCCTTTCCCTCGGACCAGATCCGGCCATACAGGTGCGCCGCAAACTGGAGGGGCACAACAACAAGACCAACGTCATCAGCGGCAAGCGCGAGCTCGAACGCGAATGGGAAATTTCAGTCGACAACCGCAAACGGCAGCCCATCCGCATCGTGATTGACGACCAGCTCCCGCTCTCCAACGACGAGGATGTGGAGGTCAAGGCGGAAGCCCTGGGAGGCGGCAAACTCGACAAGGAAACCGGCCGCGTCGAATGGGACCTCATCGTCAAACCGGGACAGCGGGAGGATTTACGGTTCAAGTACAGCGTCCAAGCTCCACGCGAAGTCCCCATCCGCTTGGACAGCTGACGCTATTGACGGGAGGAATACCCCGCTTGCCTGCGGTTCCAATGGCCCACGAAAAAGGCCCGCTTTTGGCGGGCCTTTTCATGTTCTGCTCAACGTCTACGCTGAACCAATCAACGGCCGTCTGCAGCGCGTTGGGCGTCGTACTTGGCCTTATACTTTTCGTACAACTGGATTTGCTTGTTATCGAGCACGACATCGCGGCCCTGCACCCAAGCGTGGCGGACATCATTGCCCATCATGTCCAAAGCATCGCCCGCTGAAATGAAGAGGGTCGCGTCCTTGCCGCGCTCGAGGGAACCGCACTCACCATCGATCCCCAGAATTTGGGCGGTGGACAGCGTTAACGCGCGCACAGCCTGCTCGTACTCCAGGCCGTATGCCACAGCCGTTCCCGCGAAGAAAGGCAGGTTCCGCGTGTTCATCTCGGGCATGCGGCCCTCCCCTTGCAGGCAGTACTCCACGCCTTCGTCCTCGAGCAACTTGGGCAACTTGTAAGGCAGGTCGATGTCGTCCTCCGCAAAGCGCGGCACGGAATGGGTACGCAACACCATCACGGCGATGTCATTCTCGCGCAGTGGATCAGCCATCATCCAACTGTCCAAACCGCCGACCAACACGACCCTCTCAAGGTCTTCGGCCCGCTTGAAACGGATGACCTCGGCGATTTGCTTGGCGTCACCCGCATGTACGAACAACGTCTTGGCACCATAGGCAGTGCGGTCTCCCGAAGCGAATAGGCCGCGCATGGCCTCCATCCGGAGGTCGCGCTTCGCGGGCGTCCCCGAAGCATAGGCCCGGGCCCGACCGAAGAAATCCGTGATCTCGTGGAGCTGCTGGTCGTAGGTCTTGCGCTTGCGCAATTGCGCCCGGCCATCCTCAAAATGCTTGTGGTGGGTGGAAGGCCAATACAGGTGTATCCCATCGTCGGCACGCACAATGGCATCCTCCCAATTCCAAGCGTCAAAGTGGACCACGGAGCTCGAGCCGCCGATGACCCCACCGCGCGGCGTGATTTGGCCCATCAGCACCCCATTGGTGCGGACGGTCGGTGTGATGTCAGACGCGGCATTGTAGGCAATGACGCTGCGCACATTCGGCTTGAACGTACCGACCTCCTGGTAATCCCGAGACGCCCGTACCGCCGCCACTTCCATGAGGCCCAGCGTGCTGTTGGGCGCGATGAAGCCGGGATAGACATGCATGCCTTCGGCGTCGACCACACGATCGTAGCGCTTCTGGTCCACATCGCGGGCCGCACCCACGAAGTCGATAAATCCGTCCGCAAATCCGACAGCGGCATTTTCAATGGCTTCCCCCGTACCGAGGTGGGCAGTGCCACCCAACACGAGGATGCGCTGGTTTTGCGGCGCGCCTGGCGTCAGGTTGGGCTGGGCTGCAGCGCCAATGGCAAACGCGAGGAGGGCGAAGAGAAAGGGAGCTTTCATGGCTTCAGTGTTTTGGAATTCTTTCGTTGGACGGCTCATCGGTTCTCCTCGGTCATGGTGTCACAGTGGTAATGGGGCGGAATCCGCTCCATCGGCTTTCGTTTGTCGGCCCCTGGCGCGTCCAACATCTTCTGGATCAAGCGGGCCCGCTCACTGCGGATCGCGGCGCGCATGGCCACGTCCTCATCCTGATCAAAGAGGCGCCGTCCATCGACATAGGTCTGCTCGCACTGGGCGTAAATGGAGAGCGGATGGTCGGACCAGACGACGAGGTCGGCATCCTTTCCGGCTTCCAACGAGCCCATTCTGTGGTCCAAGTGGAGCAGCTTCGCCGGGTTCAGCGTCACGAACTTGAGCGCCTCTTCTTCCGGAACCCCTCCGTACTTGACGGCCTTGGCGGCCTCCTGGTTGAGACGGCGGGCCATCTCGCGGTCGTCGGAATTGAAAGCGGTCACTACGCCGTTCTCCCACAGCAGCGCGCCATTGTATGGAATAGCGTCCTTCACCTCGAATTTGTAGGCCCACCAGTCGCTGAAGCTCGACCCACCGGCGCCGTGCTCGGCCATCTTGTCGGCCACCTTGTACCCCTCGAGGATGTGCGTGAACGTGTTCAAGGTGAAGCCCATGGAGTCGGCGACGTGCATCAGCATGTTGATCTCATCCTGGCGGTAACTGTGGCAGGTAACGAAACGTTCGGCGTTCAGAATCTGCAGCAAGGTCTCCAGCTCCAGGTCGCGGCGGGGAGCCTTCGGGCCGCCTCCCTTGCGCAGAATGCGGCGGGGGGTCGCCTTGCGCGCAGCCTCGTAGCGGTCCCATTCCTCGCCGTACTCACGGGCGCGGTGGAAGTGGTCGTAGTAGACCTGCTCCACGCCCATCCGGGTTTGTGGGAAGCGTACCGTCTGGTAGTCCCCCCAATTGGACTGCTTCACATTCTCCCCGAGGGCGAACTTGATGAAAGGGTCGGCCCCCTCAATCTTCATCTCTTCCGGCGACATGCCCCAGCGGAATTTGATGATGCCGCTTTGGCCGCCGATCGGGTTGGCCGAACCGTGCAGAATCTGACCCGCCGTCACACCACCGGCCAGGTGACGGTAAACGTTGACGTCCTCGCTGTTCACTACGGTTCCGATGCTGACCTCGGCGCTGGAGGCCTGTGTACCCTCATTGATGCCGCGGCTCGCGGCGATGTGGGTGTGCTCGTCCAAGATGCCCGGAGTGATGTGCTTGCCCTTGGCGTCGATTCGGGTCAATTCGGGTGCCATCTTCCCAAAGACGGTGACCGGGTCCAGTTCCTTGCCCACAGCCACGATGCGCCCCTTGTGGACGATCACCTCTCCGTCTTCAATCTTGCCTTCGGGCCCGCAAGTCCAAACCGTCGCACCAACAAAATGCCAGCTGCCCTGATTGGGCAATTGGGTGCGGCCATAGGCACTGAAGGGATAGAGCATCGGGGCCCCGCCCGTCGCCTCATCCACTTCGGCTTCTCCATCGGGTTCCCCGACAGTACCCTCGGCTGTGCCCTCCTCCCCTTTGCCTTCTTCTGAAGTTCGGCTTTTAGTACCGGCCTCCTGTCGCAGAGCCGCCCACTCCATCCACTCGCCGTCGGGACGCTCCCCGCGGCCATCTATGATGCGGCTTCCCTCGTAGACGTTGCCCACCAATCGGTAAGTTCCCTGCTCATCATCGATCAGCCGCAGGACCATGTCCCGCCCGTCGATGGACACCTTGGCCTTGCCGGCCAACGAGTCGATTTCCTCTTCCGCAGTGCCAGCGTTCCACCAGCGGCCTCGGGGGCCTTTCTCTCCATCCTTGATTTCGAGCACCAGGTCCCGGCCTTCCAGGTTCAAACTGTAGCGGCCCGCAATGGCCACCTTCTCCAATGGCTTCAGCTCATTCGGCTTTCCCTGAACCACATTCCAATGCAAGGTGGTTCCCTCCTCGAACAAGGGCCCATCACAAACGAGGAAGTTGGCTTCGCGTCCTGCCGCTATCTGGCCCACGCGGTCCGAAGCGCCGATCATCTCGGCCGGAACCCTGGTCAACGCATCCAAGGCCTTGTCCGCAGGCAAACCGTTGGCCACGGCCTTGCGCACATTCGCCAGGAACTCGGAACCCTTGTTCACCCCGTTCATAGTGAGGGCCATGGGAATGCCCGCAGCCGACACGCGACCGGGGTTCTCTGGCGCCCACTCCCATTGCTTCATCTCGGACAAGGACACCAGCCGCGCCAAATAAGGGTCGCTTACGTCGATGGCCGACGGAAAGTCCACCGGCACAATCATGGCGCCCCCCGACGCCGCCACCTCATCCAGTCGACGGTAGCTATCCCCTCCTCCGAGGAAGGCGTATTGCACACCAAACTCATCGCCCACCTTGTCAGAGCGCAGAACATCCTGCCAATTGCCCGCCGCAAAGAAGTGCGGCAAATCGGCCGCCGCGGTGAACGCCTCCAAGGATAAATTCCGCTCCTCCGGCGCATCAAATTGAGCATACCATTCAGCATCACAGAACGTCTGGCGCAACAGGGCGATACTCCCCATCAAAGAACTCGGGTAGCTCTGCTTTGATGAACCCTTGGAAAAGCTGTGCCACGCCGCCACCCGAGGCTCCAGAACGGCATCATTGGCATCATCCGACAACGCCACCAGCGCGGCCGTTCCCCGAACAATGCCGTCTTCGCGGTGTGTCACCACTGCGCCAAAACCGCCCGATCGATAAGCATCGGCCTTCTTTCCCGGAACAAAAGCCGCAGCGGCCTCGAATTCCGGGTGCAACGCGCTGTTCCACCCCAGTGCCGTCTCCGTATCCTCCCGGTCGTAGTGGGGCTTTCCGTCCCAGCGGGAACGCTCCCCTGTTTTTACACCCCAACCGGAATAGAGGTCCACGAAGGAGGGGTAAATCTCCTTGCCGGAAAGGTCATGACGGACCACGGGTTCCGTGGTCGTGAAAGTGCCGGATCCCACCGCTTCGATTCTGCCTCTCCGGACCGCGATATATCCATCGATCAACGTCTCATCGGCATTTAGGTGAACGGTCGCTCCTTCGAAGACGTTCAGTTCTGCGCGCACGTCAGTGGTTCCGTTCACGGGAAAGGTGGAACCCTGAGCGAAAAGGGCCGTGCCCCAATGGGACGAAAGCACGAGGGAAACGAGGAAAAAAATGCGGTTCATGACGGGTTGTGAATCGAGACCGGCAAGATATCGGGAACCCGCTAATGCACGCACGGGCACGTCCATGTACTTGGCAAGGCCAACTGTTCGATATTCGCTTCATGAGCCAACCCGTCAGCGTCTATGCGGAAATGACCCCGAATCCCGAGGTCATGAAATTCGTGGCCGACCGCCCCCTCATCGAAGGCGCGTCGCAGGCCGAGTTCAACAGCAAATCCGCTGCAATCGGCTATTCCAGCCTCGCCGAGGAGTTGTTCAACTTCCCCTTCGTTGCCGGTGTCTTCATCAGCGGCAGCTTCGTTTCGGTCACCAAGGACGACACCATCGGATGGGAAATGATCACCATGCAGATGCGCGAATACGTCCAAACCTGGTTGTCCGAGCATGAAACCGCCGTGGAGAAGGTTCCCCCGGTTGCGCCCAAGGCCCCTACCGAATCGGTGGGCAAGGGCAGTGAAATGCCCGGCGCGGTCGCATTGAACGATGCCGACATCGTCCCCACCGAACACGACGAGGCCATTGTAGCGCTCTTGGAGGAATTCGTGCGTCCGGCCGTGGAAGCCGACGGAGGCGCCATTGACTTCCGCGCATTCGTGGAAGGAACGGTACACGTCCGTCTTCGTGGTGCCTGTGCCGGATGCCCCTCCTCCACGGCCACCCTGAAGGATGGCATCGAACGGCTGCTCACCTCCAAGCTCGACGTCGTACAATCCGTTGTGGCGTCCGTCTGAACCATGGCGGACCCCTCGCGCATCGGCTCCCAGCTTCGGCATTTCCGCAAACAGCGCGGCTGGACCCAGACCGACCTCGCTGAGCGGACGGGGTTGAAGCGCACCGCTCTGGGTGCCTACGAAGAAGGGCGGGCAGAACCGAGATTGGCCGCCCTCGTGCGTTTGGCACACATCCTCAATGTCTCCCTCGATGCCCTCGTGCTGGGCGGCACGGAAAACCGGATGGAGCAAGACGTCCGGGTGCTGCCCATCCCCGTGGACCGCGACACGGAGTTTGAGCGCATCACCGCTGTGGGCGCCAAAGCCGCTGCAGGATATGCAGCCGGATTGGGAGACCCTGAGTGGATCGCGCAACTGCCCCATTTCAGCCTTCCCCTGCCGGAAGTTCCTCAGGACCGCACCTTGCGGTTCTTTCAAATCGAAGGGGACAGCATGTTGCCCTTGCGAAGCGGGACATGGGTACTCACCGAATTCGTGGAAAGGTTGGACCAACTGGGAACCGGGAAGCCTCACATTCTCTCCACACGTGAGGACGGCCTGCTGTTCAAGAAAGTGGAATCCCTGCCCGAAAACCAGGGGCTCCTCCAACTGATTTCGACGAACTCCACCTTCTCGCCTTTTACCTATCCCATCGAGAATATTCGAGAAGCCTGGAAGGCCATTGGCTGGTTTTCAACGGATTGGCCGGAAGCCGCGGAGTAATCCCTGAATCCTCTTCCGAATCGGCCGCTTATATAATAGGTCCAAAACAGAAATAGTGCTTATCAAAAGACTATAAACGACTACAAAACGACTTAACGAGAAGTGGCAGGAACGATGATCCGTTGCTATCTTCAAGCTATGACTTCACCACTCACGCCTATCAGTACCGTTTTGGCACTGTGGGTGTGCACCCTTTTGCCACTGCACTCCTCCGCGCAAAAGCTGTTTGGTCTTCCCGCCTCCGCGATGCACGACCACACCACCTGTACCGTCCAAGGATGTGATGGACTGGTGGGCATCCCCGAGGACAAATTCATCCACATCCCTCCTCCCCCGAGCCGTCGGAATTCCGTGGCCACCATCAACGTATCCTACATCAATTTCCCACCCGACGCGGAAGCCGCGTTCCAATATGCGGTCAACATCTGGGCGGGCTATGTGTACAGCGATGTGCCCATCGATGTGGAAGCCACTTGGGCGTCCCTCGGAACCAATATTCTGGGGTCTGCATCACCGTCGACCATCCATCGAAACTTCGCCGGTGCACTGGTCTCCGATGTATACTTCCCGGCTGCACTCGCCAATCAACTTGCCGCCAATGACCTCCAGGCCAATTCAAGTGACATCACCTGCAACTTCGGTAGCGATGTGAATTGGTATTTCGGTCTCGACGGCAACGTGCCCGCGGGGGCTTATGATTTCGTCACCGTCGTCCTTCACGAACTCTGCCACGGTCTCGGGTTCATCGGAAGCGCTACGGTAGCCGGAGCCACAGGGTTCATAGGTCAGAGCGGATCTCCTTTCATTTACGACACCTTCATCAATGACAACAACACGGGCGGTAACCTCCTGGACCTCAACGTAGGCACCAGCGCCATGGGCGCTGCCCTGACCGGCGGTGGACTGGTCTGGTCCGGACCCGAAGGCGTAGCTGCATCCCTTGCGCCCCCTGGGATTTATGCCCCCAACCCTTGGGAACCCGGGGCCAGCTTCTCGCACCTGAGGGAAGACATGTACTTATCGGGTGACCAGAATGCCTTGATGACCCCCAACCTGAATACGGGAGAGGCCATCCACAATCCCGGACCCATTGTCGCCGGCATGTTCTCCGATATGGGATGGGGCGTGCAAGGTTGTGCCATCTCCTCTGTTCTACCGGGCGCCCAATTGGACTGCAACCCCGCTACCGATACCTACAGTCAACAGCTCATTCTCATTTACGACAACGCCCCGCCGGGTCTGATCAATGTCAACGGATCCCTCTTTACCATCTCCGGAAGCCCGCAGACCATCAGCCTCAACAACCTCCCCGCCAACGGACTACCCGTGGACATCGACGTATTCTTCACCGGTGACCCGGATTGCATGACCACCTACCCCGGCCTCTTCACAGCGGCGGAACCCTGCGCAGGAGGCACCTGCAACCTCACTTCATATACCCTCACCAACCAAACCGCGTGCAACCCGGCAGACGGCACCTACAACCAAACCATCCAACTCGGGTTCGCCTTTTCTGCCGGGGCCGGGGACGTCATTGTCAACGGGCAACAGTTCCCTGTAACCAATGGCCTTGCCGTGGCCAACCTCACCGGTCTCATCGCCGACGGCGGACCCGTAGACATGCTCATCACCTTCACAGAAAGTGATGTCTGCGCGTTCGCCGTCTTCGATGCCTGGACGGCCCCAGCACCCTGTCCCTGCAGCATCGACTTGGAGGTCAACTCTCTAGGGTCTTGCGAATCTGCGAGCGGCTCGTACGACTTGGGCCTGGTCGTCCATGTCACCCATCCTCCTTTTTCGGGGTTGCTCAACATTGGTGGCGACCTCTTCGAAGTGCCCTCTGCATCGGGCAGCTACACCACGGTCATCTCGGGGTTGCCGGCCAATGGTGAAGAGGCCTCCATCGGTGCCTTCTTTACGGATCTCCCATCGTGCAGCGCTCCGGAAGACCTCACGACCTGGACCGCCCCCAGTTCCTGCGAATGTCCTGGCGATCTGGATGGGGATGGTATCATCGGTGTGTCCGACACCCTCGATATGCTCGCCAACTTCGGATGCATAGGTGCCGGATGCGTTGGCGATATCGATGGAGACACCATCGTGGGCGTCTCCGATATCCTCGAACTGCTCTCCGCGTTCGGCGTCACCTGCTGATCCTGGAAAAATTTCTATCCCTTCATGGTGCATGTTGAAATGCCAACTAACTTGGCATTCCCGTTTTTGCACCATGTCCACCGACCGCACCGTCCTCCACCTCGACCTCGACACCTTCTTCGTATCGGTAGAGCGGCTCATGGACAGCCGGTTGAACGGAAAGCCAATGCTGATCGGCGGCACCGGAGACCGCGGGGTCGTCGCTTCCTGCAGCTATGAGGCGCGCAAGTTCGGCGTCCACTCCGGCATGCCCATGCGCATGGCCCGGGAACTCTGCCCGGAGGCGATGGTCATCCGGGGGAACTCCGCCAACTACTCCAAGCATTCCCACGCCGTCACCGACATCGTCCGCGAGGCCGTTCCCGTCTGCGAGAAAACCTCCATCGACGAATTCTACGCCGATCTGACCGGTATGGACCGCTTCTTCGGCTGCTGGCAGTACGCCCGGGAGTTGCGCGAACGGATCGTGCGCGAAACCGGACTGCCCATCTCCTTTGGCCTGTCCGGGAACAAGACCGTCTCCAAGGTGGCCACCGGAGAAGCCAAGCCCAACAACGCCTTGCAAATCATCCGCGGCACCGAACGGTCCTTCCTCGCTCCGCTGGGCATCCGAAAGATTCCCATGGTCGGCGAGAAGACCTACCAGACCCTCCGCAACCTCGGCGTCCGGCGCATCGCGACCCTCCAGGAAATGCCGGTGGACATGATGGAGCGCGTACTCGGCAAGTCCGGCCGCATCATCTGGCGCAAGGCCCGGGGCGAAGACCCCTCCCTGGTCATGCCCACCAGCGACCGGAAGTCCATCTCCACCGAGCGCACCTTCCGCAAGGACACCACCGACACCGACCAGCTCCGCGGCATCCTGATCGCCATGGCCGAAAATCTGGCCTTCCAGTTGCGCCGCGGCAACAAGCTCACCGCCTGCCTCACCATCAAGGTGCGCTACAGCGACTTCGACACCCGCACACTGCAGGCCCGCATTCCCTACACCGCCGCCGACCACCGGCTCGTTCCCAAGGCCCTCGAGCTCTTCGAAAAACTCTACGACCGCCGCGTCCTCGTGCGGCTGGTCGGCATCCGGTACAGCCACCTCGTTGGCGGCGGCATGCAAATGGACCTCTTCGACGCCGACGAGGACCGACAGGCGCTCTACCACGCCATGGACCGCATGCGCGAACGCTTCGGTGACCGCAGCATCGTTTCCGCCGCCAGCCTCGGGGCCCGTACCATCGGAAGGTCCAACCCCTTTTCAGGAGACGCTCCGCTCCTTCTCGCCAACCGCCACCAATAACCCGACACCCGTAAATTGAATCGCCCATGTGTGGACGCTACGTTACCGTCACCTCCGTCGAAGCCGTCGAGAAGCGCTTCCAGGTCACCGCAGGCCCGGACTACACCGCCGCGCCGCCGCCGCCGAACACCAACGTGTCCCACGGCGATCTGGCACCGGTGGTGACCGGCGACCGGCCGGATGCCCTGCAGGCCATGCAGTTCGGCTTCACCCCCACGTGGGCAAAGAAGCAATTCTACATGATCAACGCGCGGAGCGAGGGCGACCACAACGCCGACAACGACCCCGGCTACCGCGGCGCCATGGGCATCCTGCAGAAGCCGATGTTCCGGCAATCCATCCGCACACGCCGCTGCCTCGTGGTGGCCGACGCCTTCATCGAAGGTCCCCAACGCGAAAAACTCGCCAAGCCCTATGTCGTCTACGCCCGCGACGGCCAACGCCCCTTTGCCCTGGCCGGCATCTGGGACGAATGGACCGATAACGGAACCGGCGAGGTGATCCGCTCGTTCGCCATCATCACCACCACCGCTTGCGACACCCTGCAAGCCATCGGTCACCACCGTTCGCCCGTGCTGCTCGACCCGGCCGACGAGCACAAATGGATCGATCCCGTCACCCCGCTCGGTGAGGTGACCGGTCTGCTGCGGCCCATCCCCGACGGGACGCTCAACGCCTACCCCATCGACCCGGACATCAAGAATCCGCGGCTCAACGGCACCACCCTCCTGCAACCCGTGGGCGAGCGCATCTTCCCGGAGTACGACTACGAACTCCACCAATCGCTGGAGATGTTCGGCATGGGCGAATCCCGAGCCCGCAAACTGCGCGGACGCGAATCCGAAGCCGGCCAAGGCAGCCTGTTCTGACACCGGCGCGCAGCTCCGTTCACCCTTCCACGTTCGTCCCCTTCCTCATGTACCTGAACACCCACTCGTGGTTCAGCCTCCGCTACGGCGTCATGCGCCCGGAGGAACTGCTCGCCGAAGCGCAAGCGGCGGGCGTGACGTGCATGGCCCTCACCGACGTGCACTGCACCGCCGGCGGACCGGATTTCGCTCGGTTGGCGTCTGAATATGGCGTGCGCCCCGTCCTCGGTGTGGACTTCCGTGACGGCGCAGTCCAGCGCTACATCGGCCTCGCCCGCGACCACGACGGCTACGAGCGGCTCTGCGGATTCCTCTCCGGCCTACTCCACGAAGGGCACGCCGGCAAGCCCGCCCGGATGCCGGGCCGCGCCCCGGCCCTCGAGGGCGTGGTATGGGTCTACCCCTGGGCGCGGCGGACGGAACAGACGGCAGACAGTGCACAGCTCGCGCCATGGCACCAACCCGGCGGCCTTCGGCGCGACGAGCTCGTGGGCGTCCGCCCTGCCGAACTCGGAGCCCTCCGCCTCGCCCTGCAACGCGACCCGGATGGCACACCGAGCAGCCGCATGGTCGCCTTGCAAACGGCCTCCTTCCGACACAAGCGCGACCACAACGCCCACCGCCTCCTGCGCGCCATCGACCGCAACTGCCTCCTGGCCAAGCTGCCCGCAGGCCAGATCGCCCCCGACACGGACCGCCTGCTCCGCACCGGCGAACTCGAAAACACCTACGCCGAATTTCCCTGGCTCATAGAACGCGCCCACGCCCTGCTCGACGCCTGCCACATCGACTTCGACGGCGACCTCGGCGACCAGGAGGACGGCGCCACCCACCGCAACATCCGCACCTTCACAGGCTCCATCGTCGAGGACGAACACCTCCTCCGCGACCTCTGCGCCGAGGGCCTCGCCTATCGCTACCCCGATGCCGACGAGGCCATCCTGGAACGCATGGAACACGAGATCGAGGTCCTCCGCGAAAAGGAGTTCCTCGCCTATTTCCTTGTCAACTGGGACATCACCACCTACGCGCGGTCCAAGGGCTACTTCCACGTCGGCCGAGGCAGCGGCGCCAACAGCCTGGTCGCCTACCTCCTGCGCATCACCGACGTCGACCCCATCGAGCTGGACCTCTACTTCGAGCGGTTCATCAACCTCTATCGGTCCAATCCACCCGACTTTGACCTCGACTTCTCGTGGACGGACCGCGACGACGTCACGCGCTACATCTTCGAGCGCTACGAGCACGTGGCCCTGCTCGGCGCCTACAACACCTTCCAATACAGGGCGGTGGTACGGGAACTCGGCAAGGTCTTCGGGCTGCCCAAGCACGAAATCGACACCCTCGCCAGCGGGCGTTTCGACCCAGCACGGCTAGGCGAAGTGGAGCGCGCCGTCGTTCGCTACGCCGGCGTCCTCCGCGATTTCCCCAACCAAATCTCCATCCACGCCTGCGGCATCCTGATCGCCGACCGGCCCATCCACAGGACCTGCGCGACCTTCCTGCCGCCCAAGGGGTTTCCTACCACGCAGTACGACATGGTGGTCGCCGAGGACCTCGCCCTCCACAAATTCGACATCCTGTCCCAACGTGGCCTCGCCAAGATCAAGGACGCCCTCGACCTCATCGCGGAAACCGACCCGGCGGCCGACATCGACATCCACGACATGAAACGGTTCAAGGCCGACCCGCGGGTGCAGCACCTGCTGCGGGAAGCCGAGGCGATCGGGTGCTTCTATGTAGAGTCGCCCGCCATGCGCATGCTCATGCGCAAACTGCGGGTCGACGACTACCTCGGCCTAGTCGCCGCCAGCTCCGTCATTCGACCCGGCGTGGCGCGCAGCGGAATGATGAAGGCCTACATCGAGCGGCACCGCTTCCCCGAGCGGCGGGGCGACGCGCACCCCATCCTGCTGGAGATCATGCCGGAGACCTACGGGGTCATGGTCTACCAGGAAGACGTGATCAAGGTGGCCCACCGGTTCGCCGGGCTCGACCTCGGGGAGGCCGATGTGCTGCGCCGCGGGATGTCGGGCAAATTCCGGTCCCGCGAAGAGTTCCAGAAAGCGCGCCAGGCCTTCTTCGACAAAGCCGCCGCCAAGGGCCACGCCCCCGACATGATCGCCGAAGTATGGCGGCAGGTCGAGAGCTTCGCTGGCTACGCCTTCGCCAAAGGCCACTCCGCCTCCTTCGCCGTCGAGAGCTACCAGAGTCTCTTCCTCAAGGCGTATTGGCCACTGGAATACATGACCGCCTGCATCAACAACTTCGGCGGGTTCTACCGCACCGAGTTCTACGTCCACGAAGCCCGGCTGCTCGGCGGCTGCATCGCCGCACCCTGCGTCAACACCGGCGGCTACCTCACCGGCTACGATCCCACCACGCGGACCCTCACCCTCGGCTTCAACCTCGTCAAAGGAGTGGAGGGAGAAACCGCCGTACGCATCGAACGCGAACGCCGCCACAACGGGCCCTATCGCGACCTCGAGGATCTGGTGCGGCGCACCGGAACCGGCCTCGAACAACTGCTCACCCTCATCCGCATCGGCGGCTTCCGGTGGACCGGCCACTCCAAACAGCAACTCCAATGGGAGGCCCACTTCCTGCTCGGCCACCTCCCCAAGCAGGCTCCCGCCGCCGACCTCTTCCGCAACGCCGAAACCGCAGAACACCGGACCAGCCTCCGGGGCCTGCCCACCCTCGAAGGCGGCAGCGGAGAGGACGCCTACGACGAAATCGAACTGCTGGGCTTCCCCCTGTCGTCCCCGTTCGGCCTGCTCACCGCCGAAGCGCGGCGCAGCGCCGAGAGCGCCATGCCCGCCCGTGCCCTGCCGGAACACATCGGCCGCGAGGTTACCATCGCCGGCTACCTCGTCACCGTGAAGGAGACCGCTACCGTCAAGGGAGACCGCATGCTGTTCGGCTGCTTCGTGGACCGCGAAGGCCAATGGATCGACACCGTGCATTTCCCTCCGGTCGCCAAGGCCTTTCCGTTCCGGGGGCGAGGGGTCTACCAGATGCAGGGCACCGTCCAAGAAGACTTCGGCTGCGTCAACGTGGAGATCCAATCGATGGAAAAACTCGACCTCCAGCCCGACCCCCGCTACGACGAGAGCACGCCTACAAAAGCCCGGCCCTCCGGGAGGCAACACCGCCGCGTTCCACAAGCCCGGCGCCTGCCCAATGCTTCCTGAAAATCAACGGTTAAACACCCAGCGCACGCCGGCATAGATGTTCCGCCCAAAGATGGGCGCATACACCAGAGAGGCGTCAAACAAAGGGTCTGTGGCCGGTGTCGGACCGTCCGGACCCAAGTGATCCACACCGATGATGGGGTCGACCTGCCTGTAATCCGTGACATTTTCCACGCCGACATAGATCTGCTGACCCTCACCAAAGTCCCGGCTGACTTGGACATTGCCCGTCATAAACGTCGGCGCATACTCCGGACGCTCGTAGCCTTCAGGATTCGTGTATGTCCAGGGCAACCGCTGTGGCCCCGTCACTTGGAACGTCACATCCGCCCGCCATTGGCGGCCGTTTTCATCCGGCTTGGATCCATACGCCAACGTAGTGAACCCGCGGTGATGGGCTACAAAGGGATCCTGACGGTAGTAAGAGAGGTTCAAATCCCCGTAGTCGCTCACCGCATTCACATAACGGTAAGCCACAGTCAAATCAATCCGCTTGGACCAATCCCACCAGAACTCAGCCTGCATGCTCTCCGACTGACTGTAGCCTTGGCGCACCAAAGCCAGTCCCGGCGTATCGACATCCACAAAGACCCGGTTGGCGAAAGTCACACGATAGCCGTCCAAACTGAAACTCGCATCGCGGTAGCCCAACGTGAATTTGGTCAAGAGATTGAGGCCCACATTCCAGCTTTCCTCTGGATCCAGTCCACGGAAACCATCTGCAGCGTCGGCATCCGGAAACGCCCAGGCTCGGTTCGAAGCCCACACCCCTGCGAATTCAGCAAAAGGCACCGACGTACGCCAGCCTCGGCCCGCAGCCAGCTTCAATGTCATGGCATCCGTCATGGACCACCGTGCATTCAAGCGCGGAGATACAAAGACCCCAAAAGTGTCATGGATGTCCGACCGCAAGCCCAGCACCATGTCCCAGCGCTCCCGCTTCACGTTCCACTCCATGAATGCTCCTGTGGTCATTTCATTGCGCTCAATGCGCCCTGTACCCACGGTGTGCAAGGAGTCCGGAGCGGCAAAAGCCGCTGTACGCTGCAAAGTCTCACCGTATCGGTCCACCTTGGCGTTCACCCCCCAAACGAGGTCGTCTCCCCGCGAAGTCGGACGCTGGTACAACAAATTGACCCGCGCAAAGAATTGATCCGCCAAGTATCCCCGGTCGGGGCCGAATGACAGCGTCTGATCGTGCATCCCCACGGAAACTTGGCTGCCCAAGCTGCGGCCCTCTTCCCCTGGAAAAACGTATCCCGTCTTCGCGGAAGCCACGACGCGGTTCACGCTCTGATCTGCAAACCACAGACCCTCACGCCCCTGATCAAACAACGGCAACTGACCTGACGACTTCTCCTGCGTTACCGCCGTCACGGCATACTCTCCACGCATACCTCGATCCCCGGTGTACTTCAAGTCGGTCCGCAAAACGATGTCCTTGGAGAGCGCATTGTCCTGGAATCCGTCGTTGTTGCGGTCGTTGATCCGGTCTGCCCATTCCCCGTGGGTCAGCAGCGCCGCCTTCCATTTTCGCGAGAGGTCGTGCCGGCTGACCGTATTCAGCTCGTAGCGGCCGGCCCGATTAAGGAAGCCGTTGACAATCAATCTTTCCGGTCCTTCCGCATTGCGCAAGGCCACATTGATCTGACCGGTCATGCTCTCATGGCCCAGCGTCACCGATCCCGCTCCCTTGCCGATGTGGATCTGATCGACCCATTCTCCCGGGATGAATTTCATGCCTTGCAGGATATTCAAGCCGCGCGCTCCGGGCATGTTGTCGAACATGATCTGGGTGTACTTGCCATCGAGACCGAGCATGCGAATCTGCTTGGTACCCGTCACCGCATCGGTGAAACTGGCATCCACCGCCGCATTGGTCTCGAAAGCCTCGCTCAGGTTGCAACAAGCAGCCCGACAGAGTTCATCCCGACCCAATGACTGAACGACCAGCGGGTCGAGCAGACTCACGGACGTAGACGGCCCCTGGGACTCCACCAACGCTTCGCTCAACTGAAACCCCTGTCCAAGAGGTATCTCTACAAAATCCTGGCCGATGTAAGGAAGCTCTGCGGTCTTGAGTCCAATGAAACTCGCAACCAGCGTGTCCCCGACCACACCGGTCAATTTGAAAAAACCGTGTGTATCCGTGGCCGTTCCCTCGCCTGTTCCCTTCCACACGACGTAGGCGCCAGGGAGCGCCTCCCAGTTCTCCTCTTCGCGGCCCTCTCCGGGAGCGTGGTTGTGTCCCGTATGATCGACTTCCGTCTTAGAATACACCTTTCCACGCACCGTTCCAGTCTCCTGGCCCGATGAAGAAAATGCTGCCAACAGCGCGACGAACAAGCCGACGCAGCGAAATCCTTTAAAGAAGGTCTCAACCCTCATCGACGCTCGTCGTCATCGTGGTCCTGGCCCTCGTGGTCATGGCCCTCGTGTTCCGAACACCCGTGACATCCATCCCGATAGAGGCAACACTCCGCCAATGATCCGTATGCCTCGTCCGATGCCATGACGTGCTCGGTGTCATGACCTGACTCCGCCACCAGCTGTTCAATTCGCTCTTGCGTAATCTTCTTTGGTTTGTAAATCACCGTTGCCTTCTCCTCAAACTGATTCCACTCCGCAACCCGGACCCCGGGTACATCCAAAGCATCGATAATCCTATCCTCGCACATGGGGCAGCACCCCTTGACGCCAAATTCAGCGATGGCTTTTCCCTGGGCCCAAGTCCCGAATGCAGCCATTAAAAACGCAGTTACCAATACTGTACGCATCCTACAAATGTAATCTCCCCGTGGACTGAGAAACTCTGAAATACGTTAAATGATTTAACCCCAATAGCTTAAGGCGAGATAGGGAAGATTACTCGCCGGTAACCTGTGACTTGAGGTAGTCGCGGTTCATGCGGGCGATGTTGTCCAGGCTGATTCCCTTAGGGCACTCCACCTCACAAGCTCCTGTATTGGTGCAGTTGCCGAAGCCCTCCTTGTCCATCTGGTCTACCATACGCTGGACTCGGTTCATGCGCTCCGGCTGCCCTTGAGGCAGCAAGGCAAATTGGCTCACCTTGGCGGAAACGAACAACATGGCGGAAGCATTCTTGCACGTGGCCACACAGGCTCCGCAGCCGATGCAGGTTGCCGCATTGAATGCCTCATCTGCGTCGTCCTTTGGTACAGGGATTGCGTTGGCATCCAACGGATTACCCGAAGAATTGACACTGACATAGCCGCCCGACTGAATGATGCGGTCAAAGGCGCTTCGGTCCACCGCTAGGTCTTTTACAACAGGGAATGCTGATGCCCTCCAAGGCTCAATGTAGATCGTCTCCCCATCCTTGAAACTCCGCATGTGCAATTGGCACGTGGTCGTCTTTCGGTTCGGCCCGTGTGCTTCACCATTGATGAACATGCTGCACATGCCACAAATGCCTTCGCGGCAATCGTGATCGAATGCAACCGGGTCCTTCCCGTCTCGAATGAGCTGGTCGTTGAGCACGTCCATCATCTCGAGGAAGCTCATATCATTGGTGATGCCCGTCACGGGGTAGGTTTCCATCCTGCCCTCTTCCTGCGGCCCTTCCTGCCGCCAGATCTTCAACGTAAAGTCCATGGTGTCGGCTTATTTGTAGCTCCGGGTCTTCAATTCAACGTTTTCGAAGGTCAATTCCTCCTTGTGGTGCATGGCCTCGGCCGGAACACCCGTATGGGCCCAAGCACTAACGTGTGCGTGGCCTTTGTCATCACGCAGAGCCTCTCCCTCGGGGGTCTGGTATTCCTCTCGGAAATGTCCTCCACAGCTTTCCTTGCGCTCCAGCGCGTCCTTGCACATAAGCTCACCCAATTCCATCAGGTCGCATACCCGCCCTGCCTTGTCCAGCTCAGGATTGAACCGGTCGGGACGCCCCGGTACACAAACGTCCTTCTCAAATTCCTCGCGCAATCCTTGGATGTCTGCAATGGCCTGGGTCAACCCTTTCTCATTGCGGGACATGCCACACTCATTCCACATGATGCGGCCTAGGCGACGGTGGAAGTCGTCCACAGGCGTCTTGCCATTGTTCCCAAGCAATCCCGCAATGCGGTCCTTCACCGCCTGCTCGGCCGCTGCGAACTCTGGCGAATCTGTTGAAATGGCTCCTGTGCGGATGTCATCGGCGAGATAGTCTCCGATGGTGTAGGGCAACACGAAGTAGCCATCTGCCAGTCCCTGCATGAGAGCGGAGGCCCCCAAGCGGTTGGCCCCGTGATCCGAAAAGTTTGCCTCTCCACACGCGTACAATCCAGGAATGGAGGTCTGCAGGTTGTAGTCTACCCAGAGGCCACCCATGGTGTAGTGCACCGCGGGGTAGATTCGCATTGGCGTTTGGTACGGATTGTCGGCCGTGATCTGCTCGTACATCTGGAACAGGTTGCCATACTTGGCCCGCACCACGGCCTCACCCAACTCTCGAATCTTTTCTGCAGATGGGGCTTGGATGCCCTGCACATTCGCCTCGGTCTTACCGTAGCGCTCAATGGCACTGGCATAATCGAGGAAGACCGCCTCGCCCGCCTCGTTCACACCGAAGCCAGCATCGCAACGCTCCTTGGCTGCCCGGCTCGCCACATCGCGCGGCACCAGGTTACCGAACGCCGGGTAACGGCGCTCCAAGTAGTAGTCGCGTCGATCTTCCGGAATGTCAGTTGGGCGCATGGACCCATTGCGCAAGGCATCGACATCCGCCTGCTCCTTGGGCACCCAAATCCGACCATCGTTCCGAAGACTCTCCGACATCAAGGTCAGCTTGGACTGGTAATGTCCGCTAACCGGAATACAAGTCGGGTGGATTTGCGTGTAGGACGGGTTGGCCATGTAAGCGCCCTTTTTGTGGGCCTTCCAGGCTGCCGACACATTGGACCCCATGGCATTGGTGCTCAAGAAGAACACATTTCCGTATCCGCCGCTACACAGGACCACCGCGTGGGCGCCGTGACGCTCCACCTCTCCAGTCACAAGGTTCCGGGCGATGATGCCGCGGGCCTTTCCATCCACTTTCACCACGTCCATCAGTTCGTGGCGGTTGTACATGGTCACCTTTCCTTTCGAAATCTGACGGCTCAATGCGCTGTATGCTCCCAGCAACAACTGCTGTCCGGTCTGACCCTTGGCGTAAAACGTTCGGCTAACCTGCACCCCACCGAACGAACGGTTGTCCAGAAGCCCACCGTAATCCCGAGCAAAAGGAACCCCCTGGGAAACGCATTGGTCAATGATATTGGCACTCACCTCGGCCAAGCGGTAGACGTTGGCCTCACGGCTGCGATAGTCGCCTCCCTTGATGGTGTCGTAGAACAGCCGGTAAACAGAGTCACCATCATTCTGATAGTTCTTGGCCGCATTGATGCCCCCCTGCGCTGCAATGGAGTGGGCGCGACGCGGGCTGTCTTGGAAACAGAACGCCTTGACGTTGTATCCCATTTCGGCGAGGGAAGCAGCGGCGGAACTACCGGCCAATCCCGTGCCCACGACAATCACGTCAATCAGGCGCTTGTTGGCTGGGTTCACCAGCCGGATACTGTTCTTGTGGTTCGTCCACTTGTCAGCCAGAGGTCCTTCGGGGATCTTGGCGTCGAGGGACACACTGTGCTTGGGCATTTCAGTCATCGCTTCTCGGTTTGCGCCGCTTAGGCCTGGGTGATATACATGAAGACGACAATCGCGGAGAACAGCACGGGTACCACCACACTAAATGCCTTTCCGAGTCCGCCAATGATTTGACTGTACTTCGGGTGACGCAGTCCCACAGACTGGAAACCGCTGGAGAATCCATGCCACAGGTGGAAACCGAGCGCGAACTGGCCGAGCAAGTACAGCCCGATCGCCGGCAGTGCAAATCCATTCTCAGGATGGAAAAACGCCGCGACCACCGAATACAAATCCTTGATCTCGGTACCGTCCTCCAACTGCTGCATGGGAACGGCACCGAAGTGCATTTGCCACCAGAAATTCTGCATGTGCGTCACAAGGAAGATCAGTACGATCGTACCGAGCAGCATCATGTTGCGGCTGGACCATCCCGCATTGGTAGAGGCACGCTCCATGGCATAACGCACAGGGCGCGCCTTGCGGTTCTGAAGGGAAAGCACAATTCCGTCCACCAAGTGGAAAAGGACCGAGAAATAGGTCAAGTACGACAACACCTTGACCGCCGGGAAGGTGGTCATGAACTTGGCGTACTCGTTGAACTGTCTACCTCCATCCGCAGCTGCGGTGAACAGCTGAAGGTTGCCAGCCAGATGGCCCGCTAAAAAGAGACAGAGGAAAAGACCGGTCGCTGCCATGGCATACTTCTTGGCGAGCGACGATTTGAGGATTCCAGTTTGGGCCATGTGCAGTGACGTGTGGGCGAGACATTATCACCCGGGTGTCTTCTTCCGCGAAATTAAGCCCCGGCGAGCGGGGGCACAATGTATGCCCCCGCCTTCCACGTACCGGAAAGCCAAAGTCAGGATTCCTGTGGCACTCGATCGAGCATGAGCATCTCCTGCGTGACGATTTCCGCCGCTACTCGATGCTGGCCCTGTTTGTCCTCGTACTGCCGATAAACAAGGCGCCCTTCAATGGCCACCTCACTGCCCTTGGAGAGGTAGCGCGTTATGATTTCAGCGAGCTGACCCCAAGCAATGACATTGTGCCACTGAGTGGTTTCCGTCTTTTCGCCTTGGGCGTTGCGATAAACTTCATTGGTAGCGAGCCTGAGGCTGGCTTTGATTTTGTCCCCGTCGAATTCGATCCGTTCGGGGTCCTGACCGAGGCGTCCGATGAGCAGGACGCGATTGCGCAGTGCATTCATGAGTTTAGTTTGAAAGGAGTTCAGGCGCAAGGTGCAAGGGTGCTTTGGACCGCGCGGCCCTTCCTGGCCCCGCATTCACCAGCGTCGCACGACCCTTTGCCCGCGTTAGATTAGCCTACATGATGCACCCCAAAAACGTTGCCGTCCTCAGCCTGCTGCTATTGTCAGCTTTATCAGATTCCGCAGCCCAATCCCAACACGGAGCGTGGGTAGACGTCGTTCCCATGACCCGCCGCCTGTTCGGCGCCAATGACGCGCAGGACATTGCCCTCGCCGTAGGCTGGAGTTCCAACACCACTTCAGATGGTTGGCGCACATTGGTCGGGTTGGACCTGAGTGAGGAAACTCAGGATAGCTTCGGGACCACCATCACCAACCGCAACAGACGGACCCACATCCGATTCGGGCGCCGCTGGCGCATGGGCCAAGCAAACACCGAACGGGCCTGCTGGCTCAATCTCGGACTGGATGGACTACACAGCTCAAATCACATCGGCTCTGAATCGAGCAACCCCGATTTCTCGTCCACCAACAAAACCACTGAGACAAGAGCAGGATTCTCTGGCGTGATGGGCGTCCAGTGCCGACTCGCGCCAGGATTCCACCTGGTAACCGAGGCCCGACTCGATGCGGTGTACACCCACGAAAAAGTGCGCGTTTCTGACAGTTTCGGCGGCAATTTCAACCAGGACAACAGAGGGTGGAATGCCATTTTGAATCCCCCCATTCAGCTTTTGCTGGTACTCGATTTGTGAGACAATGCAACGCTCAATGGGCGCTGAGGGTTAAATTGTAGACTGTCCATGATCCGAAATCGATTCTTCATTCCCGTTGCAGCCACCTTGGTGCTTCTGGTTGCCTGCACTTCAGAGGCACCCATGGGCCCTCCTCAACCGGTATTGCCCGAGATCACCCCCTCCTACCGGACCGAAACGGCAGCGGTTTTCGACATCTCCTTTCCCAGTGAATTCGAAGCCCCTTACTGGGACGAGCGGGCGCAATTGGGTCGGGTCCTGTTCCACGATCGGATGCTCAGCCAGAACGGCGCTGTCAGCTGCAACAGCTGCCACCTGCAGTCCCACGGATTTGCCGAGCCCAAAGCACTCAGCACAGGCCTTCGCCGCGAGCTGACCGAACGGAATGCCAGCCACCTGGCCAACCCCGGAAGCCAATTCGCCTACTTCTGGGACGGCCGAGCAAACGACCTGACCACCCAGGTCACCATGCCCATCGAGAACCACGTGGAAATGGGCTTTCGCAGCTTGGATGACCTCGTGCTCCGCCTGGGCCAACTCGATTACTACGCGCCCCTTTTCCAAACGGCATTCGGTGATCCCGAGCCCAATGTGGACCGTATCCAAGAGGCGTTGTCCACCTTCCTGAGATCCATGGTCACCTGCAATTCCAAGGTGGACCAGGCTGTCGCACCGGCCATGCCAGAATTCTGGAATCCTTGGGGCGTGATGGACGGCAGCATAACGTTGGACGACTTGAACTCTTTGGAGCGTCAGGGATTTGAGCTGTTCCACGGCAAGGCCCAATGCGCCAGCTGTCACGGCGGACCGCATTTCAACGGCTGGGGCATGGACTTTGCCGACATCGGCTTGGATGCTGAACCCGTCAGCACATCCGGCACACCGGTCAACGCTGGAGGTGGATTCTTCGGAGGATGGGGGCCCACGGCCATGAAGGTGCCGTCCCTCCGAAATGTCGCCCTGACCGCGCCCTACATGCACGACGGTCGGTTTGCCACGCTCGACGACGTACTCGACCATTACAGCCACGGCATCCAAGATGTGCCCACGTTGGATTCACGCCTGCGGGATTGGGGGCAGACCACCATCATCGGAGGTCCTGATCTCATCGACCCCATCTTTTTCCCTGGCGTCGCATTCAATGAGAACCTGCCGCCGGTCCGCCTGAATTTCACACCTCAAGAACGCGTGGCTCTGAAAGCCTTCCTGAACAGCTTGACCGATCACGCCTTCGTCCAAGACGAACGGTTCTCGAACCCCTTCACAACACCATGAAACACCTCTACACTGCACTGCACTGCTCGTGCTTTGCGTATCCTTTGGCCTGCAAGCCCAGACCAGCTTAACCGAAGCAGTAGACTTCACAGTCACCGACCTGAACGGCAACGAGCACACACTCAGCGAATACCTCGATGCGGGCAAGTACGTCTGCATTGACTTCTTCGCCTACTGGTGCGGCCCTTGTGCGGCGCACGCCCCGTATTTCACTGAGATCTACAACACCTATGGGTGCAATGGCGGCGACGTCATCTTCCTCAGCATGGAATACGAAGGGACGTGGGACCAGACCCACGACTTCGAAGTAGCCAACGCCGGCGACAATCCTGCGCCCGCTATTTCAGGTGCCGAAGGCGGTGGCCTCGCTGTGCATGGAGACTATGCCATTCAAGCGTATCCAACCTTCATTCTGATCGACCCAGAGTGGAACATTGTGGAGCAAGACATCTGGCCCATGAACGTAGACATCCTCGACGAGGTGCTCCAATCCTACGGTCTGGAGCAAATGGCCTGCACTTCATCCATTGAAGACGCCCCCACCGTCTCCCTGACAGCGTGGCCCAACCCAGCCAGCAACGCCCTGCAAGTGGAAGCCCAACCCGGCACCCACTTGGCCCTGCTCGATCTCTTGGGCCGAGAAGTCAGCTCTACCCTGGCTTTGCACAACCTGACGGTCATGGACCTGACCACCGTTCCGGAAGGCAGCTATCTGCTCAAGGCACAGAACGCTACGGCGACCCTGACCCAGAAGGTCATCGTGCGCCACTGAGCCACCACACCCCATTATCTTCGCGCCGCCGTTCCTTCCCGGGATGGCGGCGCTTCATTTTCAGCGGTTTCCATCATGTCCTCCATCGCCTCCGACCGACCCGTCCGCGTCCGATTCGCCCCGAGCCCCACCGGGCCGCTCCACATGGGCGGCGTCCGCACGGCCTACTACAACTGGCTCTTCGCACGTCGTCACAGCGGGACATTCGTGCTCCGCATCGAAGACACTGACCGCACCCGTTTCGTAGACGGTGCCGAAGCTTACATCGAAGAGGCGTTGGCATGGTGTGGGATTGCTCCGGACGAAGGGCCTTCCCGCCCCGGTGATTACGGCCCTTACCGCCAAAGCGAGCGCGGCGATCTCTATGGTCCACAGGTACAGGCCTTGCTCGACGCCGGCCATGCCTACCGCGCCTGGGACACACCTGAAGAAATCCAGGCCCGCCGCGATGCCGCCGAATCCACCGGCACCCCGTTCCAGTACGACGCTTCTTCGCGCGCTTCCATGCGAAACGAGCTCTCGTTGAGCGCCGAGGAAGTGGCCCAATTGGAGGCCGAAGGTGCGCCCTGTGTGGTCCGCTTCAAGATGCCGGCGAGCGAACCCGTGACCTTTACGGACGCCATCCGCGGCGCCGTCACCATCGACACTGCCGTGCTGGACGACAAGGTCTTGATGAAGGCCGACGGCCTGCCGACCTACCACCTCGCCAACGTGGTGGACGACCACCTCATGGAGATCAGCCACGTCATACGCGGCGAGGAATGGTTGCCCAGCGCACCCCTGCACCAGCTGCTCTACCGCGCCTTCGGCTGGACACCGCCGACGTTTGCCCACCTGCCCCTGATCCTCAAGCCGACCGGCAATGGCAAGCTGTCCAAGCGCGACGGCGACAAGGGCGGCTTCCCCGTCTTCCCGCTCCGCTGGACCGACCCCGCCAGCGGCGCCGAAAGCAATGGCTACCGCGAGTCCGGCTACCTGCCCGAGGCCTTCATGAACATGCTCCTCCTCCTCGGGTGGAACCCCGGCACCGAGCAAGAGCTGTTCTCCCTAGACGAAGCGGCCAAGGTGTTTGACCTGGACCGCGTCATCAAGAGCGGGGCCCGGTTCAATCCGGACAAAGCAAAGTGGTTCAACGAGCAACACCTCCGCGCCACGCCTGTGTCCAATCTCCTGCCCACTGCACAAGCTTTGTTTGCCGGCGAGGGTGTCAACTTCACCGCCGACCAGACCGCGGCTGTGCTCGACATGATGCTCGAGCGCATCGTCTTCCTCGACGACCTCAAGGCCGCCAACTGGCTGCACACCGCACCCAAGGCCTTCCCGGAGAAGATGCTGAAGAAGCGCTGGAAGGACGACACCAACAGTATCCTCCGTGAGCTGGCCGACGAACTTCGCGCCGTGGAGCCCTTTGAAACCGACCCCATCGAAACCGCTTTCAAAGCCTTCCTCGAGCGCAAGGAACTCGGCTTTGGCCAGGTCCTCCTTCCCTTCCGCATCGCCCTGACCGGCGAAGGCGGCGGGCCGTCCATGTTTGCCTTTGCCGCTTTCCTTGGCAAGGAAGCCACCCTAGACCGCCTGGACCAAGGCATGAACCTCATCGCCCAGCAACGCGCCGAAGCATGACCGGTCACCGCATCGACGTCCTCGGGCAACGTTTCTACTCCAATCACGGCTGCCTGCCGGAGGAGGCCATCATCGGCCAGGAGTACCTGGTGGACGTGCGCATCTGGGTGGACCTGACCCCGAGCGCTGAATCCGATGACCTCGCCCAGACCGTGGACTACGTGGACGTCCACCGCGTCTGCGCTCGGGAAATGGCCATCCGTTCCAAGCTGGTCGAGCACGTCGCCGGCCGCATCCTCAAGGCCCTCCGTGCCGAGCTCCCCCTCACCGATACCATCGAACGCATCGAGGTAGAGATCACCAAGTTCGCGCCACCCATCGGAGGAGACTGCGACCGCATCACGGTTGTCCTTCAGGGATAACCACCGTCTCATTCTGTTTCGGTTCCGATGACAAAGGTCATCGCAAGAATTTGCTGAATTCAGGCAACTTCTTTTGCCTCAAGCCGTCTCGTTTACAAGACCTTTAAAATCGTGATCCACCTTTTGAATCCAAGCGCAGCGCACATTGTCAAGAGTGTGGTATCCTTCATGTTGGTCATGGCCGCGGTGACCGACATGACTGGCCAAGACGACTGTGCCTATGACCTGAATGGCGATGGAGTAACTACGGCCAATGAACTGCTGTTCTTCATGAGTGAGTATGGAGTAGCCGGGAACACAGACTACGACTTCAACGACAACGGATATCGGGATTTCGAAGATGCACTGATGCTCTCTCGCTATCTCGGCACGAACTGCCCGCAAGCCGAGATCCAAGCAACGACTGGAATCATATCCGGCCTTCTCATCGAACCTGTGGACACCCTTCAGCAGGATCTCTTCGACGCCAACGACACCATCCCCGCCGGCGCCATCACCTATCGGCTCTACGCCGTGGTCACCAACCCAGAGGTCACCGTTGTCGGCGTGTGGGGCAACTCGGAATTCCCCTTGACGCTCAACGCTCCCGATGGATTGTTCTTCTCGGCACTACAGACTTCCAACAACAGCTATTTCGCATCGAACATCGAGCCCTCCTTTTTTCCCTTTTTCCCTACCTATGACAGAGCGTCCTGGTGGACCTTGAACCATGCGCCTGGGGAAGCGTTTCAATACCACATTCCCCTCGGCAGCACTGCCAATTTCATGGACGATATGGATGACGGTTCCATCCAATTCAATGCTGCCATGGGGGACGGTTGGTTCGTCTATGACTACATCAACGCGTTAGTGGAATTGCCGACAGCATCCAACCTGAAATTGCTCGGTCAGTTCACCACGCTGGGCCAATCGGGCATCTGCGGGCAACTGAACCTGGAGATCCGCACCCACTTTGACGGAGAGCCCACCCAGTTCGAACAGGCCTACGGACTGACCTTCTCCACACCTGGTGCAGACAGCCCCTGTGAATCCCTTTCCCCTTGTCCCGAAGGAGCCGACCTCGATAACGATGGCCTCATCGGCACTTCAGAGGTGTTGCTGATGCTTGCCGCATTTGGCGACATCACCACAGGACCCGAAGACCTCAATGGTGATGGGATGGTCAACGTGAGCGACATCCTCCTTTTGCTCGGGTCGTTCGGAATGGTTTGCGACTGATCAGAGCTGCATCTCCGGCACCTCCGCAGGCACGATGAGCGTGCCGGCCGTCGCCGCCTGGATCTCCTCCACGCTCACGCCCGGCGCCCGCTCCAGCAGGTGGAAGGCCCCGTCGCGGATGTCGAGCACCGCGAGATTGGTCACCACCCGCTTCACGCATGCCACGCCGGTCAACGGCAGGCTGCACGCCGGCAACAGCTTGGACTCCCCGCGCTTGTTCGTGTGCATCATGGCGACCACGATGTTTTCGGCCGAGGCCACCAGGTCCATGGCGCCACCCATGCCTTTGACCATGCGGCCCGGGATTTTCCAGTTGGCGATGTCGCCCCCTTGGCTCACCTCCATGGCGCCGAGGACCGTGAGCTGGACGTGCTGGCCGCGGATCATGGCAAACGAGGTCGCGCTGTCGAAATAGACCGCGCCCGGCAGCGCCGTGATGGTCTGCTTGCCCGCATTGATCAGGTCGGCGTCCACCTCCGCCTCCGTCGGGAAGGGCCCCATGCCGAGGATGCCGTTCTCGCTCTGGAATTCCACGGAAATGCCTTGCGGAATGTGGTTCGCAACGAGCGTCGGGATGCCGATGCCGAGGTTGACGTACCAACCGTCCCTGAGTTCCTGCGCGATGCGCCGCGCGATGCCATTCTTGTCCAACATGGGTCAATCCAAATGTAACGCACGCTCCATGAGCCGGCCGTAAAGGGTTTCCGCCCGACGCTGTCGCTCACCGTCCACCGTCTCCTCCACCTTGCGTCGGCGGGTATGGGGCTCCAATTCAGGACACTCACCCTGGGCGCCCACCTCTTCCATCACCGCTGCCAGAACCTCTTTGGGCCGGCTGCTCCAAATCTCGTGGGAGACGAACAGCACACCGTGCGGGTCCACCGTCAACGCGTGTTCGTAGTAATCCATCCAGCGGTCAAGCCAATATTCAAGGCCGTCCGGGTTGCTGCCCAAAGCGTTTCGTTCCTCCTGACGGTCCGCAAAGCGAAACGGCTTGTGGCCTTCTCCAAACTCGTGGTGAGCCAACCAGTCCATGTAGGTCTTGACAAATGGATCCTCGGCTTGCATCGCCGTGTACCGGCGGTGCATGGCCCGAAGCGATGCCGCATGCGCCAGCGGCTCGCGGAACATCAGGACCACCCGGAAATCACGGTTGTGCTCCCTCAACCCGGCATAGCGCAACAGCGCGTTGTTGTTCTTGGCCAAGTACAGCGTGCCCTCCTTTCGCACCAGGCCCTGGAAATCGAGGTAAGCCGCATGCGCCTCCTCCGAAACAACATGGGGAACCAACGCCTCCTCCTGTACATACCCCTCCTCGGTCTGCAGGCGCCAAAACGGTTCCTCCAGCGCCTCCGCCGAAGTGGCCCCCACCAGGATGCCATCGCCATGGCTGCGCTCTTTGAGCTCGGACGCCTTGGGCTTGTTCCATCGGCTCCACGTGCCCGGCGCCATCACCAACGGCATGTGACCGTAGTGCAAGCTGCTGAACGCCTCCGTCTCCATCAGGCGCTGCAACAGACTCGTCGTGCCCGCCCTCGCCAGGCCCGTCACAAGGAGGAATTTCGTTTCAGCAACACCCCCCCTTTTGCGCCAGCGCTTGACCTCGCGGTCGTGCAACCAGCGCTGCACGTAACCGTTGTCCAGCACGATGCGGTGGACCAGCTGATTCATGGCCGAGTAAGCCGAAGCTTGGGCCTTGCCCTTGGGGTAGACCAGTCCCAACGTGCCGCCCACCGACATGGCGAGCAATCCCGTCCAGTGGGCAAATTTCGCCAGGCCTTCATCCGTTCCCATTGCCACGTCCCACAGGCCCGGCAGGGACACCATGATGGCGACGCCCACCAACGCCCATCCAATGAACAGCAGAAAGGTCAAAAGTACCTGTGCCGTCCGACGTTCCAGCGCCTCCAATTTCTCGTCGCCATCTCCGGGTTGGGCCATGCCGTCGAGCAGCCGCGTGCTGTCCAGGGCGAGCCGTTGCAGCACCCCTGGGCGGGCGCGCCAGAACCAGAATGCCAGGTGGCTCGACACCGCGATGAGCAGCGCAGCCATCATGGGGAAGGAAAGGCGTCAAGCACCCGCGTCCAATTGGGCAGGTGATGGTGGTCGGCGTGGTGGCTTGCATGCACCCCGCGGTATTCCACCCCATCGGGACCGACCACCCAAAGCACGCCAGAGTTCTGCTCCTCCAGGAACCACCGGTCACCCGGCAAGGCCTCCTGCAATCCTTCGCTGAACGTCATGATGCCCTCCTCGGACATCGCGTCCCGCAACAGCGGTGTGAAGGCGCCTGAGCCAAGGTCGAACAACGTGATCTCAGAGTGGTAGTGGGCGAGTTCGACCTCATCCTTGGAGGTCGGGTATTTATCCTGCTTGTTGGTGTACTCTCCTGTGTTCTCCTGCGTGTTGTTGTTGAAGACGACCAGCGTGCTGTCGTTGAAGACGTCAACGTCGTGTTGTGACGCAAGCGGCCCGTCAATCACACGAATCACCTCGCCCGTGGCCGGCCGGAATTGAAGGACACACTGCAGGTTTCGGAAGGAGAGGAACAAGTCGCCCTGCTGGAAATGAGCGGAGGTCGTCAAAGCCGGTTCGACGTCGTTCAGGTGAAGCGGATCCTGGGGATCCCCGGAGCGCAGGACCAGGTGGTCGAGCCCATTGGCCTTCAAGACCTCCACCATAGAATGCACTTCGAGGATGTGACCGGTGGCGGGGTCAATGCGGGCCACACTGTTGTCCAGAAAGTGCACAGTCTTTTCGCCCATCGTGTAACGGCCCCGGTAGGCAATGTGCCTTCCTCCCCGCTCCCAGCGCATGGTACAGGTCCACAGGTCGCCATTGGCCGCCCGGTTGATGGCGTGATGGAAGCTGAGGCTGTCCTGCATCCACATCACGTTGGAAGCGGAGTCCAAACGGAACAGGGGCGACCGGTTGGTGATGAAGCTCACCACTGATTTGTCCTCGAGCAAGAGGGGGTGGTGGACCCGCCAATGCGGCTTCAATGGGCCCAGCGTATCCGGCAGCACCCATTCGTGCAAAGTCTCCCCACTGCGGAGATTTCGCACGGCAAAGGTCCTGCCCTCAGATTCATTGGAATACGCCGTCAACGTCAGAACGTCTTGCCCCAATCGGTTGATCGGTTCGAAGTCTTCAGGCGTAGGGACGAAGGTCTGCGGCAGGGTCTGCACCTCCTCGACTGACTGCTTGAACAAGTCAGGGAAACCGGACAGCGTCTCCACAAAGCCGTTGAGCGCACCGAAATCCCGGTCATTGCGCGCCCGGTGCTGGGACATCCACCCGAAAACCGACAGCAAGGCGAGCAGGAACAATGTCTGCAGCGCGAGCTTCAACCCCCATTTGCCCTTGCCCTCCCCACGGAGGAACCGCTTGATGCGCAGCCAGACGATGAATCCAAAGGCGAGCAGGACGATGCCCCCGATGAGAATCACGACCAGGGCACCCAGGGTCACCCCGCCACCCGGACCGATATATGCCAACGGGCTTCCGGTCATGCCTCGCTGACGGTGCGCTGTTCGATGCGCTTCTCGAAATGGGCGCCTTGGAAGATGCGCTGGACGAAGATGCCAGGCGTGTGGATCTGATTGGGGTCGAGCTCGCCCACCGGCACCAATTCTTCCACCTCGGCGATCGTGATCCGGCCCGCCATGGCCATGGCCGGATTGAAATTCTTCGCTGTGGCCTTGAAGATGAGGTTGCCTGCCTTGTCACCCTTCCAAGCCTTCACGATGGCGAAATCAGCGGTGAGCGCCGATTCGAGGATGTGCGGCTTTCCATTGAACTCCCTCACCTCTTTCCCTTCCGCCACTTCCGTGCCGTAGCCGGCCGGCGTGAAGAAAGCGGGGATGCCCGCCCCACCGGCGCGACACCGCTCCGCCAGCGACCCCTGAGGAATCAGGTCCACCTCCAGCTCGCCGGAAAGCATCTGCCGCTCAAATTCGTCGTTTTCCCCCACGTAGCTGGAAATCATCTTCCGGATCTGCTTGCCCTGCAGCAGCAGCCCGAGGCCGAAGTCATCGACCCCGGCATTGTTGGAAATGCAGGTGAGATCCGTCACGCCCAGCCGCACCAGCTCGTTGATGCAGTTCTCCGGAATGCCACAGAGGCCGAAGCCGCCCAGCATGAGGGTCATCCCACTTTCAATGCCTCGGCAGGCCTCCGTCACATCCTTTACCGTCTTGTCCAGTGCCATTTCAACTTTTCATTCAAAGAGGTCCTCATCGTCGAGTTCACCCCCGTCCTTGAAGTCAATCCGCCGAGCCTCGAAAATTTCCTTGCAAGGAATCGCCCGCTGCACGCCAACAGGTGGGCTGAAATCCTCTGCCAGCAATCCCACTTGAGGATCGGCCAAGGCGTCCTTCATGTAGAAACCGAAAATAGGGAGTGCTGTGTTGGCTCCTTGCCCCTTGGTCGTCGTAGAAAACCGAATCGCCGGGTCAGACGCGCCAACCCAAACGCCTGTCACCAATTCAGGCGTGAGGCCGATGAACCAACCGTCCGCATTGGATTGCGTAGTTCCGGTTTTGCCCGCCATGGGAATCTTCAGCCCGTCATAATCGCGGCGTTCAAGGTCCATGCGCAATCGGATTCCCGTTCCCCTCGTCACATCCTTTTCTGCATTGTATGCACCGTCCACGACCCCTTTCATCATCTCGATTACCCGATATGCCGTCGCTGCATCCAGACCCTGCCGAATCTGAGGTCGCGGCTCGTAAATGGTATTTCCCCGCTTGTCCTCAATGCGTCGAATGATCCGGGGGGCATGCCAAACCCCACCTCCAGCAAACGTCGCATTGGCAGAAGTGACCTCCATCAACGACAGTTCCGCTACCCCCAGCGCGATGGATGGAACCGCAGGAATGTCGCTCTCTATCCCCATGGCGTGCGCCAGGTCCACCACCCGCTGAACCCCATAATCCTTGATGAGCTTGGCGGTCACCGTATTCATGGAATTGGCGAGTGCATATTCGAGCGTCACCATCTCGCCGTATTCCATGTCGCTGTTTTCCGGACACCAAGGGTCCTGCCCTTCCGGCATCTCGATGCAGGTTTTCTGATTGGGCAATTCAGAACAAGGGTCCAGACCCAAGCGAATCGCGGTGGCGTAGACGAAGGGCTTGAAAGTAGACCCCACCTGTCTGCGCGATTGACTCACGTTGTCGAACTGCGACCACTGGTAGTCCAAATCACCCACCCAAGCCTTCACCTCACCGTTGGAGGGGTCGATACTCATCAACCCCGCATGAAGCAAGGTTTTCTGATGGCGGATACTGTCAATCGGTGACATCAACGTATCCTCCCAGCCCTTGAGGCCCATCACCCGCGTCCGGGTCTTCTCGTCAAATTGCGCGTCCAATTCTCGGCGGGAAATGACGGGCCAACCGTGCCCACAACCGCCTTTTTCAGGTCGACACAAATGGATGCGTTCACCTGCACTGTCGCGTTCGGCGATGTAGAAACCCGGTCGGGAACACTCGGGACATTCCTTACCCATGGCGAGCCGATAACGGCGGCTTTGCTCCACCGCGCGTTTCAGAATGCGCCTCTGCTCTTCCGGCACAATGTCCTCCGAGAAGAAAGGCCACGTTCTCCCCGTGTTACGCTTCAAGTCCCGCCAGAAATCCTCTTGCAATTCTTCCCGGATGTGGCGATTGGCCGCAGCTTCAGCATATTGCTGCAAACGGCTATCCAAAGTGGTGTGGATGACCAGACCGTCGCGGTACAAATCGTAAGGTGCCCCGTCCGCCTTGGCGATGATGTACTCACCGGATTCGTTCTTCTCCTGAAGCAGTTGTCCCACTTCTACGCGCAGCTTTTCACGGAAGTGCGGAGCCGGGCCCTCATCATGGCTCACGCGCTGGTAGCTCAAACCCAACGGCAGCGCATTCAGACTGTCCAAGTCTGCGGGATCTACGGCGCCATACTTGGCCATCTGAGCAAAAACCGTTGTCCGCCGTTCCACCACTTCATCGGGACGGCGCAATGGATTGAAATAGGCACTGTTCTTCAGCATGCCCACGAGCATGGCGCACTCGTGCACGTCCAAAGCCGAAACCGGCTTGCCGAAATAAACCTGGGCCGCGCTTCGAATCCCCACCGCCTGGTTCAGGAAGTCATACCGATTCAGGTACAGTGTGATGATTTCATCCTTGGTGTATTGTCGTTCCAGACGCGTGGCAATGATCCATTCCTTGGGCTTTTGCAACACAGCCCGCTCGATAAATCCAGTTTTATCATAGCGCTCCGTGAACAGCTGCTTGGCAAGTTGCTGGGTGATGGTACTCCCTCCTCCTCGTTTGCCCATGAACGCGATGGCGCGCACCAAGCTCTTGAAATCCACACCGGTATGGGAACGGAACCGGACATCCTCAGTACAGACCAGCGCTTCCACGAGGTGCTCCGGCAGATCGGCATACTTGACATCCGCCCTGTTTTCCCGATAGAAACTGCCGAGCTGTAACCCGTCCACAGCGTAGATCCGGGTAGCCAAATCCGTCTTGGGATTGGCCAGCGTTTCCGTATCCGGCAGGTCGGACGAGGAAGCCAATGCGAGCAGGCCGCCCAATCCCACGATGGGCGCCAAAAGCACCGACCACAAAATCAGGCTCGGAAGGACGAACCGATCTTGTTTCTGTCCCTTGGGACGCGATCCACGCGGGGCATTTTTCTTCTTCTTTGAATCCGGCATCATCCTCCACAACGCAATACCGAAGCATTGTGCGGTGGCAAGATGCGGATGAACAGCCGGAAAAGCCGTTAAAAATCACCGCACCATTCCTTAAAACGTAGTTTTGCAACCGCGGAACAGGTCAAGAGGCCTTCCCACTTGAATTCACGCCTACCCCCTGCCTCCGAATGGAAGCCTTCATACAAGCCAGCCAGTTTCTACTCAGCCTCTCATTCTTGATTGTGTTGCACGAACTCGGGCACTTCATTCCCGCCCGCATTTTCAAGACCCGGGTGGAGAAATTCTTCCTGTTCTTCGATATCAAGGGCGCCTTGTTCCAGAAGAAAATCGGAGAAACCGTTTACGGAATCGGTTGGCTTCCACTCGGAGGTTATGTCAAGATCGCGGGCATGATCGACGAATCCATGGACAAGGAGCAAATGGCCCAACCCGCGCAGCCTTGGGAATTCCGCTCCAAGCCCGCGTGGCAGAGGCTCATCATCATGTTGGGCGGCGTGACGGTAAACCTCATTTTGGGGGTCCTCATCTACGGCATGATCCTGTTTGTTTGGGGCGACCGGGATTTGAAAATGGACCAGCTCCCCTATGGACTGTCATTCGAAGAGCCCTTGAACCAACTGGGGTTGCAGGATGGTGATGTCCTCGTCTCACTGGGAGGCGAAGAAATTGAACTCATCGATGACTTTCGGCGCATGGCCTTTGGGGCCAATGTGACAGAAGCCGAAGTCTTGCGCAATGGCATGCGGCAGACGGTTCAATTTCCCGTGGAATTGGGACAGTACCTGCTTGACTCTTCGGGCGATCTGCCCAAGGGAGAGGCCCCGTTCAAGGTGAATTTCCCCACCATCGTCGCGTCAGTCGCTCCTGGGGGCGGAGCTGCCGAGGCGGGCATCCTGCCTGGCGACCGCATCGTTTCCGTAGCGGGAAACCCAACCCCCTATTTCTTTGACGTGGTCGGCGAACTGGCACAGCACAAAGGAGAAGACGAGGTGCCCATCGGCATCATTCGCGAGAGAATCGAAGCGAAGGTCGACAGGGTCGCCTCTCCCATGCCTGCAGGAAATGGCGGTCTCACCCTCAACGCCAGCGTCGACCCCGATGGAAAACTCGGTTTCTTCAACGTCACCTACGAAGAAATCGATGGGTTCGTCTTCGTGGAGCAGAACTACACCCTCGCAACTGCTGCAGGAGCAGGCGCTGAAAAAGCATGGAATACCCTCACCGGATACGTCTCCTCCATGCGCTATCTGTTCCGACCCGGCGGAACGAAACAACTCGGTGGGTTCATCACCCTGGGCAGTATTTTCGACCCCGAATGGAACTGGAAGAGCTTTTGGAACATTACGGCATTGTTGTCCATTATCCTGGCCTTCATGAACCTGCTGCCCATCCCCGCATTGGACGGGGGACATGTGATGTTCTTGCTCTACGAAATGATTTCCGGACGAAAGCCTGCGGAAAAGGTGATGGAGTACGGGCAGCTCTTAGGTCTGCTCTTCATCGGCGCCCTCATGCTCTTGGCGAACGGCAACGATTTGTGGAAATGGTTCACAGGACAGCTTTAACCACCGCAAAATTTCAGATATTGTAACAATGGCTGTATTGGATCTCGAGCATCTCAAGCGCATTGTCGGAAATGATCCTGCATTCATCCGCCAAGTGCTGCAGATTTTCCTCCGAAATACACCGAAAGACATGGAGGCTCTCATTGAGTCCGTGGAAAAAGAAAGTCACGAGCAGATCTCCTTCCATGCGCACAAACTCAAAAGTGCTGCAGGTGCCATCGGCTACAACCAAGCCTATGAGGATTTCAAAGTGCTCGAGGCCATGAGCAAGGAAATGGCCCCCATACCTGAAATCAAGAAAAAAGTCGACAGTCTCAGCGCCGAATGCATGTCCTGCATGGTCGACATCGAGAAAATCATGGACTCCCTCTGACAGACTGGATCGGACTTCACTTCAAGGTCCTTGTATATCGGTCTCCCGGCCAACAACGGGCCCACCCTTCCAATTCCGCCTCCAACAACAACTTACGGGCAACATGCGGCCCTTCGGAAAGCCGCTCCACCACCTCGTCGAAAGTGCGCGCCCGATAAGGGTCCAACGCCTGCAACAACGGTTCAAATCGCCCCTCCAGTTCCGGGATCGTCACCGACCATTCCGAGGACTTCTGCCCCTGTTGCCAACCCAAGGCATGCGGCAAATCATCAGGAGCGTGCAACAATTCCGCCACCTGGTCTCGGATCAGCCTCGCATTCCCCTTCATGGCCTGAGCACACCAAGTGGGTGACAATGCGAATACCAAGCGGTCATAATCCTGCGCCAAGCGAGCGGTAATCAGGCTTCCTCCAGGGTCTCCCGATTCTACGACCACCAAGGCCTCCACCAACCCGGCAATGATCCTGTTCCGAGCGGGAAAAGTGTACTTGGAAGGAGGCGTTCCCCAGCGGTATTCGGACACCCAACAGCCGCCGCGGTCCAGAATATGATGGGCCAATCGCATGTTGGTCCTGGGGTGAACCCCTTGCAACCCGTGGGCCAAACAGGCCACGGTCGGCACGCCCCGTTCCGCCGCCAAACGATGGGCGGTAGCATCGATGCCATCCGCCATCCCGCTCACCATGGTCCAATCCGCATCAGGCATGCCGTCAAACAAGGCTTCAACAGCGCCATGGCCCAATGCCGAAGCCTTCCGGGTGCCCACCACACCCAGGGGACGGCGGCCCGAAAGCACATCTGGATTCCCCTTCACAAACAACACCCAAGGCGCGTCAGGCAGCTGGCCCAACAAATGGGGGTACCCTCTCCTTCCAAGCAACAGGGCCATGACACCTTGCTCGCGAAGCATATCCCTCTCGCGTTGCGCACGTTCCCGAGCTGGTGTCAGCATGTTTGGCGCGAATCCAGACAGCCAGGCGGACAGTCCGACCTCGCGAACCCTTCGCAATACTCCCTTCCCATTGAACTTCGGCAGCTGTTTTGCCGTCAACCAATCGAGCAACCACTGCTCCGCATCCCCTTCTACATGACCCACCAAAGGGTCCCTGTTTCCATCCTGAACCATGCCCGAAAATGTGCCTTGCACCCACAGGTCATCCCTTTCAACTCGTCAACGCCCCACTTCGGTTTACATTCGGGACCCACGCCGTTCGGACTCCCATGGTAAAGCCACTCCAAAACAACCTTCGGTATTTCAGCCTTTGGGCAACCTGTCTCGCCCTGCTCCTGCCGGTTCAAGCCGCTTGGGGCCAACAGCAGATCCTCTCGGGTACCATTACCGATGCGACCACCGAGGAGGCATTGCCCGGTGCCGCCGTCATCCTGGGGTCGGCATCCGCCCTGACCGACGTCAACGGTCAATTCACGATTTCAGCCAAAGAAGCGGGCACGCTCTTGTTGCGGATACGCTACGTCGGCTACATCGAATCCCAACGCACCCTCACGCCATGGACGGGCACGCAGACCTTGGACGTTGCGCTGGAGCCCGATGTTGCCCGCATCGGCACCGCCGTCATTTCAGCCGGAAGATTCGAACAGGATTTGGGTGAAGTCAGTGTTTCCATTGATGTTCTCCCACCTGAGCTGGTCAATCAAGGGGCGCCCACCAGCGCCGACCAAACCCTCTCGAGGACCCCGGGTGTCACCATTGTAGACAGCGAACCGCAAATCCGCGGTGGCAGCGGATACAGCTTCGGCGCGGGGTCGCGCGTAGCCGTCCTCCTCGATGGTTTGCCCGTATTGAGCGGCGATGCCGGCCGGCCAACATGGGGGTTCCTTCCCTTGGAAAATCTCGAGCAAGTAGAGGTGGTCAAAGGAGCGAGCAGCGTGCTCTACGGCTCTTCGGCCTTGAGCGGTGTCATCCAGTTCCGCACGGCATTCCCGGACCCAGACCCCTACACCAAAGTCACAGTCCAACACGGGGTTCACAGCGACCCCGGCAACGACCGCAAATACTGGAACCGCCCCCTGATGCAAAGCAGCACTTCATGGCTGCATACCCGTCGCTTGGCCAACGGAGACGGCATCAGTTTCGGCGGTCAATGGCTGGGGAGCGATGGTCACAAAGGACCGCAATACGACCAAGTTTCTGGCCTGCCCTACGACCGGCCCTACAACCCATTCACCGTAGACCATTACGCCGCAGAACGCCAATGGCGCATGAACGGCTCTTGGGAGCACAGTCCGAAAGACGGCAGCTGGGGATACGGCCTGAGGGCCAATGCCATTTCCGGGGAAAGCGTCGGCACCTTGATCTGGCTCAATGCCGACTCAGGATTCTATGCCGCCACCCCAGGAGCAGACACACGCACCATCCAACGCATGGTAACGGTGGACCCCCACCTCGAGCGAACGACCGGGAACTGGAACCACCGCCTGCAAGGCCGCTTCCTCCGGCTCGTCAACGACAACGACAACAATCAAGGCAATGCCTCGAACACCTGGCAAGGCGAATACCGCAGCCGTTACCGCGGTGAGAACTGGACTGCCACGGGCGGCATCTATGCCCAAGGCACCCGCAGCATTGCCGAGCTGTACGCAGCCGGAACCAACGACTCCATCCACGACGCGACCAACCGCGCGGCCTACATGCAGCTGGACGCCCATCCCCAAGAACGTCTGCACATCACCTTGGGCGCCCGATACGAGCATTTCACCCTGGACAGCGTCAGTGCGGGAAAGACCGTGTTCCGCGCCGGTTTGAACCGCAGGTTCGGTCAAGCCACCTTCCTTCGCGCGAGCGTAGGGCAGGGCTTCCGCTTCCCGAGCATTGCCGAGAAATTCATCCGAACGACAGTAGGGGGCATCTCCGTTTTCCCTTCGCTCGACATCCGGCCGGAGTCCTCCATCAACATGGAAATCGGTCTCAAGCAGGGCTACCGCTTCGGGGCGGGGGGTCAATGGAAGGGTTTTTTCGATGTCGCCCTATTTCAACAGGACTTTGAAGACTTCATTGAATACACATTTGGCGTGTGGGGAAACACCGGCAACGGCCTGCTCGACTTGGGCTTTCGAAGCATCAACACAGGCAAAGCGCGGGTTCGTGGCCTCGAATGGAGCACCATGGGCCAAGGCGAAGTCGGCGAATGGGACGTCAGCTGGCTCATCGGACAGACCTTCCTGGACCCGGTCAGCCTCACCCCAGACTCCGTGTACGCCTCCTTCCCAACGGTGCCCGGGGGGGTCAGCTACATTTCCACGAGTTCCGACACCACGGGGCAGGTGCTGAAATACCGCATTCGAAACACCTTTCGAGCCAACCTGAGCCTCCAACACGAAACGGGTTGGACCATGGGGTGGAACGCCGCCCGCAACACCACCATTCAGAACATCGACAAGGCCTTCCTGGACATAGAATCCCTTGGGCTTCTCGAATACGGCCTCATCGACTGGCTGGGTCAGCGCCCCCAGGGGCAGTGGCTGCATGATGTTCAGGTGGGACGGAAATTCAATGCCCAGCACCACTTGGAGTTGATCGTTCGCAACGTCGCCAACCTGAACTATGCCCTTCGGCCCCTCGCCGCTGAAGCCAACCGTTTGTGGTTGATCCGGTACACCTTCACCCCGTGAAAGTCTGTGCCATCATACCCGCCCGAATGGCGTCCACGCGCTTGCCGGGCAAACCCCTTGCCGACATTGGAGGCGAGCCTATGATTGTCCACACTTGGCGGGCCGCAGCGCAACACCCGAAAATCCACGAGGTCTGTGTTGCAACGGACCACGAAGACATCGCCGCCGCCGTGCGAACGGCGGGAGGGAAAGCCATCATGACTTCGGCCGAGCATTCCTCTGGAACAGACCGTTGCGCTGAGGCCCTTCAGCACTGGCCAGACGCGCAAGAAAATGCCATCCTGAACCTTCAAGGTGACGAACCCTTTCCCCATCCTCATCACATTTCTGCGCTTTGCGATCGCCTTGGGGAGGGTCAATGGGAAATCGTCAGCGCCATGCGGGCCGGCCGAGCCGGAGATGCCTCCTCACCCCACCGTGTCAAGGTCGCCGCGGCCGCCGATGGTCGGGCGGTGTATTTCTCACGCAGCGCTGTACCCTACGGCGCGCCTCCGCTGATTCACATCGGACTCTACGGGTTCGCGCCAGGCGCCTTGGTTCAATGCGCCCATTTACCCCCGGGACGCATCGAAAAACAGGAGAGGCTGGAGCAATTGCGCTGGCTTGAAAACGGCTTATCCATCGGTATGGTGCAGGTAAGTGAAGGCGACACTCCGGGGCCAGTTGACACTCCGGAAGACCTGGAACGCGCCAGGAATTGGCATCGTTCCCAAACACGTTAAAACAAGCAATCACATGTTGTCACAAGGCCGCGCAGTTCTATCTCCTTACTTTCGGCTTTAGAACAATCCATGCTTCAGGCTACCGACTTTCTGATTCAGGCCTTGCCATTGCTCTTGCACGACCACGATTGCTTGGTGGTGCCTGGCTTGGGAGGGTTTGTAGCACATCCTGTAGCGGCGAGGTATGATGCAGACAAAGGAGAGTGGGTGCCTCCGGGACGCAATGTCGCCTTCAACCCCAAGTTGGTCGTTCGCGACGGTCTCCTCGAACAGGAAATTCGGCGCGCCACAGGATGCACCAACGAAGCTGCGGCTGCATTGATTGACAGAGAAGTCGAGAGCCTGCGCCGCGCTATGGAAGCAGGACAGACCCGAGAAATTCCGAGCCTTGGCCGCCTGTACATCGGGGAAAACGGCCTGATCGCCTTCGCCCCTGAGTCACGCATCGACGAGCGATATGCGCCCCCAGGGCTGAGCCGTATTCCTTGGGTGGACCGCCAAACCGCGCCCACGCAAGAGGCCACAGAAGCAGATTCATCCTCCACAGAAGCAACTGCGGTTCCTGAAAAAGAGCGGTCCATTGCCTCGGATCCAGAAGAAAAGCGCACCGAATGGACGCCTTGGCTTCGCGCAGCTGCCGTTCTTCTGCCCCTGATGGCCATAAGCTCCGTTTGGTGGACCCGTTCTGATGGTGCACAATTCGATTTGCTGCCACTCAGCCGCTCCGAAGCCAGTCTGTACCTCCCTCGGATTGAAGGGGAAGACATTCAGTTTCCAGAAAGCGGAGATGCACCATCATTGTCCTTCATCAGCGAAAACGCCCCCTTACTCACACCTTCCGCGGAAGAGGCCATGATGCCCATTCCACAGTCCAGCGGTTTGGCCTCGGGTTGCCGACACCATGTCATTGCAGGCACCTTCAGCAGCGTTGCCCGTGCAGCCACCCTCGCCAGACGCTTCGAGTCCTTGGGCTATGCAACTACCCTGCTTCCAGGGCCATCCGGCGGACATCGTGTGTCGGCCGGTTGTTTTCTGAAAGCGCAAGAGGCAGCCGCTTTCAAACGCGGGCTGCAGGCCCATCACGGCATAGAAAAAGCCTGGATCCTCAACCTCTGAACCAAGGCATGCCCTCCAACGTCCTTTTTCCCATCGATTGGCAGAACATTCGCCACGTTGTCTTGGATTTTGGAGGTGTCCTGTATGAGATTGACCATCTGCGCGCTTCCGACGCCTTCGCCGCTCTCGGGTTTCAAAACTTTGGGCTGGAGTACCGACACGGCAGCCAATCCAACATTTTCGATCAACTGGAACGCGGTGAGGTATCCGAACAGGAGTTTCTAGACCGACTAAAGGCAAGGTGTGACGACGGAACCACCATTGAACAAGTCAAGAAAGCCTGGAACGCCTTGCTCATCGGCTTGCGCCCGGATGCCCTGCCCTGGTTACAATCGCTTTCCCGCCATTTCGATTTGCTGCTGCTCAGCAACACCAATGCCATTCATGCCAGCCAGTTCGAACAAGAAATCCTGCAGTCGAAGGGCCGCGCTTTTTCTCAAGCGTTTCGTCAAATCATATACAGCCATCGCCTAGGTCAGCGAAAGCCCGAAGTCCACACCTACGAGCAGGTCAGTCGCGATTACCAATTGATTCCAGAAGTCACACTGCTGATCGATGACACAAAGGAAAATGTAAACGGCGCAATCGCTGCCGGTTGGAGTGCGGTGCACTTAGACCTGACATCGTTTTCCTTATCCCAATTCGTGAGGGGGATTGGGTATGAGGACTTCCTGAACCGTTAGTGCTCTCCGAACAAGGAGACCCCAAGCCGTTCAATGCCACATTCCCTTCCCGTCTCCAAGGTCGTTTTTCCTTCGCTTGGTGCGCTCCGCCAGATATCCGAAATCAAAGGAAAACCCGGTCTGAAAATGCCAATTTCCGTCATCCAATGGCCAGAACACCGCCGGAATGTTCCGCGCCGAAATCGACCATCGAACCGGGCCACCCCGAACCGATAAACCGCCTCCCCAAAGCCATCGGGCATTGTAGTATTGGCATTGACCGTGGACCGTCAAATGACTGCCCAATCGATAAGTCAATCCCAACAACCCCCCATCCATGGACGTCCCGAAACGGAATTGTCGATAGACCACGGCGCTGATCTCCAGTTCATCCAAAGGGCGAATGCGCAATCCCAAACGCCACGTCTCTTGAATCCGAGTATCAAAAGCCGCTGCCAATCCCGGTGCGGAGTTCACCGGAAAAGTCTGCTCCAACGAATCAGCCAATCCTTCGAGCCATTCCTCGAGCACCGCGGGAATGGAGTCGATGGGCAGAGCGTCATTTGCCCTCCACTCCGAAACAAGGTCCAGCCCTTCGATCACAAACGCCCCTGAGTTCACCTGTTTTCGCGACACCGACTCCAACCAACGCAAGCCGCCCCTCCCTTCAATGGACCCCTCGAGGGACACCTTAGGCGTTATCCGATAGAGAAAACCGTAGTCAAAAGCGACGCCAGCTCCTACTGTCGGAGGAATCCTCCCGCTGTCGCTCGACCACAACTCACCGCCACCCAAAAGAGAGTCCAAGTCCAGTCCTGCGCTTGAGATGGTCGCTGCACCTTCGATATCCCAACTGTAATCCAAGGTATCCGTGATCCAAGTCGCTGAGAATTGATCCGTTTGGAAAGCCCCTATTCCGTTCAATACGTGAATGCCCCAGCCCAACCAAAGACGATCCTCCTTGGCCATGGCCCCCACACTCAATCCATGATCAAAATAAGCCTGCGCATGGGTGCCAAAGCCTGAAAAATCCAGTGTTCTGCCCAAATTGTCAGGATGACCATTGCCACGCCATGCCACGTCGAAAAAGTCCCGGTCATACGTCAATTGCTGCTCGGCAACAAGGCGACTTCGAAGCCTGAACTCCACCCGCTCATCCTCCTTGAACCCCACGGAAATCAAAGGCACCTCGGAACGAAAACCCAAGGTCTCCACGGCGTCCATTCGCTCCAGCAAAAGAGAAGGGTCCACTGCACCATCGCCCCCTATGAAATCGAAATAGGTAGGACCCGTGTGATGGGCTTGCAACTGCGCACCTGACAGCGCACCCAGCAACAAGTGCCCACCCGATGGGTGAAGCAAAGCAGGGTTGGACCAACCTGCCTGGCCCCATTCCGGCAACCATTCCGCAGGGCCGATTTGTCCTGCCATCCACTGGGTGGGTGCCACGATCAACAGACCCAGTAATAACCTGCTCCACCTCATATCACAACTGAATTCGGGGGTACAACTTCGCGGCCAACTCCAGTTTCAAGAACTGGTCTTCCCTGAGGTGGACAAAACCATCCTCGTCGGCGCCTGCTGTTTCTGTCCACACCCTCACCACCGATTGTGTGGCCTCGGTCAAGCGATTGGCACGGTTCCAATCCATCGGGATGTCGTGAACGAACAAGGCCGGCTCCGCAGGCAGTCCATCTTCATCCATCAGAGGGACGGTAAATACAGGAAGCGGAGACAAGGACAGGCTGTCCAGGGCGGCCCCGAATTCATCAAGGAATACGATGCTCGTGGTCACACCGAATGGAAACCCGTTGTGAAGAATCACCCGTAATGAAGCCGAATCGAGCTCAGAAACCGTCTCCTCCAAATCGAAATCGAAGGCAGTGGTATCCACAAAATCCAATTGTTCAACCTTGATGGACAAGGGGATGTCCGCCCGGAACTTACCGAAAACATATCCGTCCGCATCTACGAAGTTGGGTTCCGCTGGATTCACCCCGTTCGGATTGGCCCCCACCCATGCAGAAAGCTCCAATGTCCTCGGCTCCACGCTGAAAAAGGAGACGATGTTGCTGTTGGTTTCATCCAGCACCCATGTGGTAACTGAAGGCGATTGAGCACTGCCATTGGCTGGAGGAATGGTCAAAGCCTGTGCTGTGCTGTTGAATACCGCTACCACCTCCCCGTCCTGTAACGCCACCAATTCCAAGGAATCCAATATCGCCTCGACACCGAATGCGTTGGTCACCTCCAAGGAAATGGACGCCCGTTCTAAACCAATTCCAGAAGTCGTAAATCGATCGTCGAAAAGGTTCAAGGTGGAAGTTCCTTCCTCCAGATAAATCTCCGACGACCCAAAGTCCCCCTCAACACGGCTGAATACCAGGTTCGTCATGGAAAATTCCGCGCTCAACGACTCACCCTCTACCGCAATATGGTCCGGGTCGTTGACGAGATATACATCAAACAATGCCGTGACCAAATTGGTGTCCTGGACGTTGGGGTTTTCGGGAAGAATCCGCCATCCCGACAGTTCTTCCAACACATTGAAACTCCCGGAAGACAACAATTCAGGCGTCCATGCCACGCTCCAAGGCATGCCCACAGGGTCCAACAAATTGGGTATGGTCAATTGTCCTTCAACATCATCGCCCATGGTCGACGTTACCGTGAACGAGAGCATGCCCTCCTCCAGTTCAATCAAGTCGACCAAAGCCCCGGGCGGCGAATCCACGATCATCTCCGAAACAAGGGTGTCCGATATGAGGAAGGGAGATCCTGCGTCCGAGAGGTTGATCACCGATACCAAAACCTCATCCAAGGCGAACGAAGATGACTCCATTACATCCGGCAATGTCAGCCACGACTCGGCCAACGTCCCGGAAAAGTCCTCGCTGTAGACGAAGACCAACTCTCCCTGCGGCCCGGATTCTATGGGCAACGTGTCCACACTGGTGGATACCGACTCCAGTACATCCTGCAAATCGAAACGGGTATCCACAAGGGGCACAGCCAAAGTCGGTGTCCACTCGGGCAAGAGAAGTTCATCAGCAGGTGCTTGACATCCCGCCAAAAACAAGGCCGTCATAAAGACCCCCCCAAAACCCCAGATCCTCATAGAATTTCCAAACGCCTGCATCTGCTCCAATCTACGTCTGCTTCACCTCAAGGTTTCAGGTAAACAGGTAGGAATTAACCGGATTTGCAGCGCTTTCCGCTCAGCTGTCTATGCCCTCCAAGTCGAGCATGAAGGCATACTCCAAAGCCACCTCGCGATAGCGGCGGAAACGACCGGACTGACCGCCGTGACCTGCATCAATGTTGGTGTGGAACAACAGGCGGTGGTCGTCCGTCTTCAGCTCGCGCAGCTTTGCCACCCACTTGGCCGGCTCCCAGTACTGCACTTGGCTGTCCCAGTACCCCGTTGTCACCAACGTATTCGGATAGTCCTGCGCCTTTACCTGGTCATACGGACTGTACGACTTCATGTAGTGATAGTACTCCTCGTTCTTGGGGTTGCCCCACTCGTCAAACTCGAAGGTGGTCAGGGGAATCGTCTCGTCGAGCATGGTATTGATCACGTCCACAAAAGGAACCGCCGCAACGACGCCGTTAAAGAGATCCGGCGCCTGGTTCATGACAGCGCCCATGAGCAGGCCTCCTGCAGAGCCACCCATCGCATACATGTGCTCTGGAGAGGTGTATCCCATCGCCACCATCGCACGACCCACGTCCTCAAAGTCATTAAACGTATTCTGCTTTTTGAGCAGCTTGCCGTCCTCGTACCACTGCCGGCCCATCTCCTGTCCACCGCGGATGTGTGCAATGGCGTAAACGAAGCCCCGGTCGAGCAGGGAAAGGCGCACGCTGGAGAAGTATGGGTCCAGACTGTTGCCATAGCTGCCATAGGCATACAAAAGGAAGGGGTTCTCTCCATTTCGTTCCGTGCCTTTCCGGTACACCATGCTGACGGGCACCTTCACACCATCACGCACTTCCACCATCAAGCGCTCCGACGTGTAGTTGTCGGGCGAAAAGTTTTCGTCGATGACCTCCTGCTGCTTCAGCACGATACGCTCCCCGGTGCGCATGTTGTGGTCATATGTTGTGCTGGGCGTCGTCATGGAACTGTACCCAAAACGCAGGATCTCCGTGTTGAAGTCGGGGTTGGACCCTGTACCACAGGTGTATGCCGGGTCGTTGAACTCCAGGTACTCATCCCGACTGCCTTCCCAATCGCGAATGCGAATCTGATTCAGGCCCTCCTTCCGTTCCTCCACCACCAGAAAGTCCTTGAAAATCTCAATGCCTTCGAGCAACACGTCCTCTCGGTGCGGGATGACCTCCTCCCAGTTGTCCTTCGACGTGGCGTTGACCGGCGTCTTCATGAGGCGAAAATTCTTGGCCTCGAGGTTGGTCACGATGTAGAAGTGGTCGCCATAATGGCTGATGCCATACTCAAGGTCGCGCTCGCGGGGCTGCACCACCTTCCATTCTCCCATCGGATCGTCCGCCGGAAGCACGCGGTACTCCTGTGACAAGGTCTGGGACGTGTAAATCACGAGGTATGCGTCACTCTTGGTTCGGTAAACCCCGCAGCTGAACGTCTCGTCGGTCTCCTCATACACCAACACATCATCCTCTACCGGCGTACCGAGAATGTGCCTGTAAATCTGATAGCTCCGCAAAGTCTGAGGATCCTTGCGGGTGTAGAAGACCGTTTTGTTGTCGGCCGCCCAAGTGGCGCCGCCTGTGGTCAACGGGATCTCATCGGCCAACAACTCCCCCGAGGAGAGGTCCTTGAACCGCACCGTGTACTGACGGCGGCTGACCGTATCCACTCCGAAGGCCACAAGGTTGTTGTCATCGCTCACGCGCATGCCGCCCATGGAGAAGTAATCGTAACCCTCCGCCATCACGTTCTGGTCCATCATGACCTCCTCGGCTCCGGCACACTCGTCGTAACGGGTCTCCTCACCTGCCGGCTTGCGGCAGTTGATCGCATACTCCTTTCCCTCCTCGTAGCGGGTGTAATACCAATATCCGCGGTCGCGAACCGGTACGCTTTGGTCGTCCTTCTTGATCCGGCCAACAATCTCGTCGAACAGCTCGTTCTGCAGCCCTTCCGTATGGGCCAGGGTGGCATCGATGTAATCGTTCTCAGCCCCCAGATAGTCCAACACGTCTTGCGTCTGGGCATCGGGGGTCTCCGCCTCTTTCTGTGCGTCGCTGAGGCGCATCCAGAAGTAGTTGTCGACCCGGGTATCGCCGTGGTCGGTCAATTCCAGCGGAATCTTCTTCGCGGTAGGGGCCTCGGTGGTAGCTGTATCGGACATGTCGGAATCCTGTGTTGCGCAGGCGGCGAAGATAACGGCGGCGAAGAGTGCGAATGAGAAGTTCTGAAGGGTCATGGTGTGTTGTGAATCTACCCGAAGGGATGAGCAAATTAGCCCATAAAAAAGCGTGGCCCACCGGACTTCCAGTAGGCCACGTTACCAAATCAGATCTCAAGCTGCCTTGAAAGCTTCGCTTGCTGTCAGACAAACAACATATGAGGCCGTGCCCGGTTCAAATGGAATCCCACTCAAGCAGTGCCACTGCAACCTTATACGGTCGCCTCCTCAGCGGTGAAAACACGGAATTCGAACCGTTCCATGATGGGGTTGGCCAACAACTGTTCACAGGCCTCGTGCACGAGCTGTTCCGCCTCCTCCCGCGAGCCGGCCTCGATATCCAAAGTAATGTGCTTCCCGATGCGCACATTGGTCAACTGACCGAGCCCGATGTTGGGCAAATTGTTGGTGACCGCCTTTCCCTGGGGATCGAGCAGGGCGGGAAGGGGGAGAATGTCAATGGCGGCGTGAAATACCATGTCAGATGTCATTTGCGGGTGCTGAATCGCTTTGCAAGCGCACCCATCAGCGGATACGAAATTAGGGCAAGCGCACCGCCCAGAGCACGGGTGGCAAAACACACAAAGACCAGGGAAAGCCAAACTGCCCGTAATAAATCCCAAGACCTGTCCCCTCCCCAATGCTTGAATCCCATCTGCGGCAGGGTCGACACCATGCACAACGGCAACAGCGTGCTCCCGATCAGGCCAAGCACCCATAGCGACCCACAACCCTCACCCGGGCATTGGGCCCAACTCCACACCAGCGCTCCCCAGAAAACAGCAGCAAAAGGAGCCGGCACTCCTTCAAAATCAACCCGGTCGTCTGCAGGAGTGTCTTCCCCGGGGGCAGATGCCAAAGCCAAGCGGGTAAACCGTGCCAACCGCCAAGCCGCCGCCAGCATGACCGTCAAAGGCAAAATCACCGCCCAGTGCAAGAAAGGGGGCATTCCCCCGGTTGCCCGCCACTCCATCATCAATGCCATTCCCACAAATGCGGGAGCCAAACCCGATGACACCAAATCGGCCATGGAGTCAAGCATGGCGCCTTGGTCACCTTGAGCCCCCATCGCCCGCGCCACCAGACCATCCAACAAATCACAGAGCTGACCGAACATCCAAACCGCGAGCAACCAGAACAACCCCGCTACACGGCGCTCCTGTATCCCCAACGTATCCATCCACCACTGCAGAAACCCGAGGGAATCCAACCATTCTGCAGGTGCCCACCCCAAATCAAATTCAGAGGCCGCCCACCAACACACCAAAGCTCCCGCTCCCATATTGGTGAGGGTCAAAGCATTGGCCGGCCAAGAGCGCCAGCCCGATCCCTTCGTTGCGGTTTCGGTCACGACAGGAAATGTACTTCCATTGAAACCCTCCCACACACCTTGCGTATATTTGCATCCCCGCAACGGTGGGGAAAAGACGGTCTGGTGGCCGAGTGGCTAGGCTCAGCTCTGCAAAAGCTGCTACAGCGGTTCGAATCCGCTCCAGACCTCCAACGAAAAGCCCGGCAAATGCCGGGCTTTTTCATGTTTTCTTTTGGCGGTGAATTCACTCACAGGTCTGACCGAATCCAGAAAGAACGAGCAAAACGTCGTTCACGCCAATCAGCCCGTCTTCATCCACGTCCGCAGGGCATGAAGACGATAAATCGAAAGCACAACTTCCGTCGTCCATCGTAGCGCCTGACGAAAAGTTCGTTGCCCCAGGATAGCTGCAGCCCGGCACGTCATCCACATCGCAAATCCCGTTCCCATTGGTGTCGCTCTGACAGCTGCCATTGCAATCCCCCACAGCGTCCAAAACACCTACGCAAGGGTCCACATCGTCGCAGATGCCATCCCCGTCCATGTCCGCCGTGCAACCGCCTCCACACACGCCCAACACGTCGAGCTGATTGCCATTGCAGTCGCAATCCCCCGCCGGGATGTCGTTGCACCCGCACGCAAAAACTGCTCCGGGTCCATTGCAAACACCACAGGCATCCAAAGACCCGACGCAAGGGTCCACATTGTCGCAGATCCCGTCGTTGTCCGCATCCGCCGGGCATCCACCAACACAGGGGTCACAACTCTCCCAACACACGGCCGGGGTGACGATGGGACCATTCACGGTGATGACTCGGTTCACGAATTCACCCGTGGTCAGCGTGCAAGACTCCCCTCCGGCAAACATCTCCTGGTCCGCCCAGTCAAACAGGGTGAACTTGTACTCCTGCATGCCCACCGGCCAAATCTTCGTGATGGTCCAGATGCCATCTCCATCGCTGTCGTCCAGCGGGTCCACTGTGGCAACCCAGCCATTGAACGTCCCCGCGAGAAACACCGGACCATCCGGAGCGGAGGGGTCGTTCATATCCACCGACAACGTCACCGGGTATTGGCAGGACCCATCATCCACCGTGGCCGTCAGGCTGTAGTTCACCGCATCGGGGTCAATACACCCCGGAATCGGATCGCCGCCACCGCCGCCGCCACCGCCTGAACCATCCAGACCAGGTCGGGTCGCGAGCCAGTACAACGTATTGGTCTTGGTGTTGCCGTCGTCATATCCGGTCAGCGTCTGTGCCTCGCTCCAAGCTGCATTGGGGTCAATCACCGCGTGGGCCATGTACAGAAAGCCCTTCCATCCTTCGCTGATGCCCGGACTCGCCGCCACAGGCGCCAGGATCGGATACTCCTCTTCAATCCACTCCGCCCGCAACAATTCCTCCGTGATGGGGGTGAAGGGCAGCATCTGAATGCCGTGGATGAACTCGAGGTTGGCCCCAAAGAAAGTGCCGTGGTCCACCTTGGTTCCCCACAGGATGCCCACCACTTTGTTGGAGGCGAACGGCTCTTCGTAGATGCCTTCTCCGGTGTTGATTTGCCAATACTTCCAGGTGGATCTGAGCTCCGTCGCCAGCATCATGCGGCCAAGATCCCGGATGCGGTCGTCGCCAATCGCCAAGCCATAGAGGTAAACCCCGTACCAGGCGTTGACCGCCTCTGAAGAGCTCTCCTGGTTGCGGGAATCCCCAAATTCAAACAGTCCGGCCGCCCAACTGTGGCCCACGAACCAATCCTTGTTTCGCATGTAGCCATAGTGCGAATCCGTCCCGGAGGGCTCGGCCACGTCGCGAATGAGGTGCATGACCTCATCGCCCCATTGACTGACCCATGCCGGATTGTCCTTGGCCATCGCCGCAGCGGCATAAATCCAATAACCGTAGTGGAAATGGTGGTCGTTGTAATACCCCTGACCAAAAGCCGCACCTGCATTGTTGATACCGGAGGAAATAACGAGGCCTCCCCACGTCTGGTCGTATACGAGCGGATCCCCATTCTGTCCCGCCAGCCTTTGCTGAAGCGCACTGCCCAAGGTATTCCTGTATTGTGAAGCCAAGGCCGGCTCGTTCAGCTCATCTGCGATCAGGGCCAATCGGGCCAACGCCGAAAATTGCTTGCCCCCGAAATAAGGGTCACCGGCCGTCACCCCGAAGCCGACATCCTGCGCCAAGGCCGTGCGCACGTCCTGCTCGAAAGCCGGTGCGATGGGGTTGGCTGCATTCCAACCAATCGGAGTCAAGGGCTCCTCCATGGTCCAGGCATCCCCTGTCACACCGGTCATGTCTCCCTTCAGTGTGTTGCGGGTCAGGGATGTGACCGTACCCGAAGTCAACACATCGAGATGGTGAGGCAGGGCCATCATCAACAAAGGACCGCTTCCTGAAGTCTGCCAATCAAAAGTCAATTCGCCCACATCGCCTGTGGCGGTAGCCTGGACCGTACCTCCCGTAGGAATGCGGTCGGCATGGCTGTCCAACAGGGACTCGTTCGCGCCGTCGAGAAGGGCCGCCCGAAGGGATCCAGTGTACGATCCGGAACCCACCAGAGCCCCACCTTGCACCGAAAGGGTAAGCGGTGATGAGGCATATACCACCCAGGTGTCTCCGCTGTTGGTGGCAATTTCAAAACGGTCACCCGTGAATGAACCCGACGCAGACCCTCCATTGATGGAGGTGATGGCGTGGATGGTGCCAATCCGCGGCGTCTTCGCCGTATAGTGCACCGTCACATATGCCATGCCCCGAACGAGGTCCGCGCGCATGGAGCCGGACCCGGTTCCCCAGGACATCGTCACATGCAACGGACCATAGTCCGTGACCTGACGGGCAGGGAGGCTTCCGACCGCCCCAAAGTTCAGGTCATCAGCAAAAGAGGTAAAGATGTAGTTCTGCTGGACCACCTTGTTGGGCATCCCGAACCGAAGCGCACTGTTGTCACACTGGACGAGATAAGGCAACGTATTGACCGTCAATCCCCCTCCGCCAAGGACGAGATTCTGCCACCAGGCGTTGGTCGGCAGCGGCCCGTTGGAGTCGGCCCACAGGCCCGTCGGATTCAATCCGTGGGACTGCACACTGAAAGGGGGTGCTTCCGTGGAAAGCGGAGAACCTCCGAGCAGGGAAATTTGAGATTGGCCCACCAGAGTGCTGGCAAGCAGGGCAAGGAGCAGGAAATAACGCATCGGTGCTTAAAGATACCGCGGGCATATCCCACCCTGACCATGGGAGTTAGTGAGATTTGTCAATGTCGACGCTTTTTGACCTGGGTCAATCGCGCGTTGGATGACCGTCGGTGAGGTCAGGCCTCGGCGATGGCGGCGATGCCCGGCAGGGTCTTGCCCTCGAGGCCTTCCAACATGGCGCCTCCGCCCGTGGAGACGTAGCTCACCTTGTCGGCGAGGCCGGCCTTGTTGACCGCCGCCACGGAATCTCCACCCCCCACCAGGGTGTAGGCCCCTTCAACCGTCTCCTGGACGATGGCCTGGGCAATGTGGTTCGTGCCTTCAGCAAAGCGATTGAATTCGAAAACGCCCATCGGGCCGTTCCACAGAATGGTCTTGCACCCGGCCAAAGCGCCCGCGAAGGCCTCGCGGCTCTCGGGACCGATGTCCATGCCTTCCCAGCCGTCGGGAATGGCGTTCGTGGGGTGGGTCTGCTGGTTCGCGTCGGGAGAAAAACCGTCTCCACACAGCGTATCCGTCGGCAGGTGAACCGAAATCCCCTTGGCCTCGGCCGCCTCGAGCAAGGCCAGCGCCTCGCCGTGCATGTCGGACTCCACGAGGGAACCCCCAATCTGGCCGCCTTGGGCCTGAACGAAGGTGTAAGCCATGCCGCCACCGATAACCAGCTTGTCTACGCGGTCCAGCAGGTTCTTCAGTACGGCCAGCTTCGAGCTCACCTTGGCACCGCCAATCACGGCGGCGACCGGCTTTTCAGCGCTGCCGAGCACCTGCTCCAGCGCCTTCACCTCGCCCTCCATCAAGTAGCCGAAGGCCTTGTCCTCGGGGAAGAACTTGGCGATCACCGCCGTGGAAGCGTGGGCGCGGTGCGCCGTACCGAAGGCGTCGTTGATGTAGAAATCCCCGTTCTCGGCGAGTTGTCCCGCGAAGAACTCGTCGCCTGCCTTTTCCTCTCCGTGGAAGCGCAGGTTTTCCAGCACGGCGACTTCACCCGCTGCGAGGTCCTGCGTGACTTCGAGGGCTTCATCGCCCACACAGTCAGACGCAAACTTCACCGAACAGCCCAAGTGGCCCTCCAACGTTGGAATGATGTGGCGCAGGGACAACGCGACGTCATGGCCCTTTGGGCGGCCGAGGTGACTCATGAGGACCACACTGCCCCCGGTGTCGAGCACATGCTGAATGGTGGGCAAGGCGGCGCGGATGCGGGTATCGTCGGTCACGGTCCGGCTGCCGTCCTCGGCGGGCTCGGTCATGGGCACATTGAAATCCACGCGGATCAAGGCGCGCACGCCTTCAAAAGTGAGGTCCTGAAAGGCCATGGTGGTTGAGGTTGTCGTTTCCATCAGAAAAGTGAATCAGGCAAAAAGGGTGGACCAGCCGACGCGCTCTGCAACGCGGGCCGGCAGTTCAGAAATAGGCACGCGGACCTGCGCCATGGTGTCGCGGTCGCGAAGGGTCACGGCGTTGTCTTCCAACGTATCGTGATCAATGGTGATGCACAGCGGGGTGCCGATGGCATCCTGGCGTCGGTAACGACGGCCGATGGCATCCTTCTCATCGTACTGCACGCTGTGGTCCAATTTGAGGAGGTTCATGATCTCGCGCGCCTTTTCCGGCAATCCATCCTTTTTGATGAGGGGCAGAACAGCAAGCTTGACCGGCGCCAGCGCAGCCGGAATGCGCATCACGGTGCGCTCGGACCCGTCCTGGAGAGTCTCTACGCGGAGGGCGTTGGACAAGACGGCGAGAAACATGCGGTCGAGGCCGATGGAGGTCTCCACGACATAGGGTACATAACTCTCCTCCTTTTCGGGGTCGTAGAAACGCAACTTCTTGCCGCTGTGCTCCTCATGGGCCGTGAGGTCAAAGTCCGTGCGGCTGTGGACGCCCTCGAGCTCCTTAAAGCCCATGGGGAAATTGAATTCGATGTCGCAGGCCGCATCGGCGTAGTGAGCCAGCTTGACATGGTCGTGGAAGCGGTAGGCGTCGTCGCCCAGACCAAGGGCCTTGTGCCATTGGATCCGTTGCTCCTTCCAGTACTCGTACCACTCGCCCTGGGTGCCGGGCGCCACGAAGAATTGCATCTCCATCTGCTCGAATTCGCGCATGCGGAAGATGAATTGGCGGGCGATGATCTCATTGCGGAAAGCCTTGCCGATTTGAGCGATACCAAACGGCAGCTTCATTCGACCCGACTTCTGGACATTGAGGAAGTTGACGAAGATGCCCTGCGCCGTCTCGGGCCGCAGGTAGATCACGCCGGCATCACCGCTGACCGCTCCGAGCTCGGTCTTGAACATCAGGTTGAACTGGCGCACATCCGTCCAATTGGCTGACCCCGTTTCCGGATCCTTGATGCCAAGGTCTAGGATCAACTGCTTGACCGCATCCAAGTCGTCGGCCTCCATGGCCGCCTTGAAGCGCGCGTTGATGTCGTCGATTTCGGCCAGGCGCCGGACGCAGTTTCCGTTGGTGGCCAGGAACTGCTCCTTGTCGAAGGCGTCCCCGAACCGCTTCTCCGCCTTGGCCACATCCTTGGCGATCTTGGCTTCGATCTTGCCGATGTGGTCCTCGATCAGGACGTCGGCACGGTAGCGCTTCTTGCTGTCCTTGTTGTCGATGAGCGGGTCATTGAACGCGTCCACGTGTCCAGAGGCCTTCCACGTGGTAGGGTGCATGAAGATGCTGGCGTCCAGGCCGACGATGTTTTCGTGCATGCGCACCATGGCCGTCCACCAATAAGCCTTGATGTTGTTCTTCAGCTCCACGCCCAACTGACCGTAATCATAGGCGGCGCTGAGTCCATCATAGATCTCGCTGGAGGGAAATACGAATCCGTATTCCTTGGCGTGTCCAATCACGCGCTTGAGATGGTCTTCCTGTTGGGCCATGGTTTGGGGAAATGCGATGTGGGGTGGCCATTTCACCCCAACGGCGGCAAAAATAGGCCTTACCTCCACTCCTACATACCTTCGGGGCATGGCGAATGAAGCCTCCTCCATCGGGCGTATCGGCATCATCGGCAGCGGCAGCTGGGGCACCGCATTGGCCTTCCTCTCCACCTGGCACGACCTCGAAGGTGCCCCGCCTGTGAGGTGGTGGGTGCGGCGTGAGGAGGTGCGTCATCATTTGAATCAAACCGGACACAACCCCTCCTATCTCAAAGGGCTCACGCTCAACATGGAGCGTTTGCAGCCTACAGGGCAGCTCACGGAGGTCATCGAACAGAGCGACGTCCTCATCCTCGCCGTTCCCAGTGCTCACTTGGACGGGGTGCTCGAAGAACACGCCCACCGTCTTTCGGGCAAGGCGGTATTCAGCGCCGTCAAAGGCCTCGTATCGAAGGAGCACCACATTCCCGCTCGATACCTGCACAAGGTCCTCGGCGTCCCTTACTCCCACATTGGACTCATAGCCGGCCCCAGCCACGCCGAAGAAGTCGCCCGGGAACAGCACACCTACCTCACCGTCGCTTCCACCGATCCCGAGCTGGGCCAACGCCTGTCCGATCGCTTGTCCAGCACTTGGCTGCATGTCCAGTGCACCCCAGACATATTTGGCATCGAACTAGCCGCTGTCCTCAAGAACATATACGCGGTCGCCGCGGGGATTTCGCTCGGCCTTGGGCTCGGCGACAATTTCATGTCCGTATTGGTGAGCAATGCCATCCGGGAAACCCAGCGGTTTCTGGATGCCGTAAACGAGACGCCGCGTGACGCCTGCGAATCCACCTATCTCGGAGACCTTCTTGTTACAGCTTATTCTCCCCACAGCCGGAACAGAACCCTTGGCACCATGGTGGGCAAAGGATATGGTGTCAAGGGTGCACTGCTCGAAATGGGTATGGTGGCAGAAGGGTACCGCTCGGCCCTTGGCATCTACGAAATCAACCGAAAATTCGCGGTGGCGATGCCCATTGCCGATGCCGTATACCGGATCCTGCACGAAGAGATGTCTCCTCAGCTGGAAATGCAGATCCTGACCAATCATATTCGTTGACTCCCGCAACGAATCCGTTTCCGAACTTGTTGGTTCAATGGTGCGCCTCGCAATGGTCCTCTCCTTCTTCGTCTGCCTGACTGCCTACGGTCAGGTGCGATACGTGCCGAACCAGGGCCAATGGCCGGACCACATTCAACACCGTGCGGAATCGCGCGGCGGAGGCGTGCAAGTGGAGAGCACAGGGTGGACCTGCTGGCAGTGGTATCCGGGGGACACCGTGCGAATGGCCAACGGGCATCCGAGAGGCGCGCGCGAAGGCATTGCGTGGAAGGCCGAATTCGTCGGCGGTCAGATTGGCCTCAACCCAACTTGGGAACGCAACGGGCTCTCGGACGACGTTCAACACCACTATCTGTCCTATGACCCTGGACATTGGGCCGAGCACATTCGCGCCGCTGCGCGCGTGGAAACGGCGGGACCATGGGAAGGCACTCGCCTGCGCTGGCGCGGAACGACCCGAGGCCATGCCAAGTTTGAATTCACCGTCGCACCCGGTGCCGACCCTACTCCCATCGCTTGGTCATATGCGGGGGTGACCCCGGAACTCACCCCTGACGGGAGGGTAAAGCTCAGACACCCCCTCCACGATGACCCATCCGGCTTTTCGGCCCATCTGGAGCGCCCCTTGGCCTATCAACTGCTCAAAGACGGCACTTTCATTTCCATCCCCTGCGGTTATGCCGTAGATGGACAATCGGTTCGGTTCACCATCGGAGATTACGATGCTGCACTGCCCCTTGTCCTCGACCCGGAAATCGTATTTGCCAGCTATGTCGGGTCACTCAGTGACAACTGGGGAACCACCGCGTGCAATGGCCCGGGGGCCAGCCTTGTGGCGGCCTCCATAGTATTCGCACCGGGATATCCCGTCACTCCCGACGCCATCCAATCCAATTACGATCAACTCATTCAGGGGGATACGCACGTAGGTCTCACCGTTTTCAATGCCGAAGGGGACGCTCTTTTGTACAGTACATACATAGGGGGAGACCACTACGACATCCCCCACAGTCTCGCCTTCGACCCAGCGAGTCAAACCATTGCGATGCTCGGCTCCACTGGCTCGTTGGACTTCCCGGTTACCGCCAATGCCCACCAGCCCGCACACTCCCCCGGCACCCCGGAATCTGCTCCTTGGGCTATCCCCTTCAGCCCCAATGCCGGCCCAGGGGGAACTGAACAGCAGCCGGAAGGGGTTGACTACTTCATCACCGCCCTGGATGCTGCGAACTTCACCCTCAGTGGAAGCACCTATTTCGGGGGATCACAATCCGATGGTTGGAACACCTCCGTTGCACTCAACCAGAACTACGGCGATCAGTTTCGGGGGCAAATCGACTTCGGACCGGGCGGCTCCATCTGGATGGCGGGATGCTCCCGGTCAAACGACCTCAACTTGCCCGGAAGCCCGCCCCATGCGGGCGGGCAGGATGCGCTCATTGCCGGATTCACCAGCGACCTGACCGGCCTCATCGCAGGTCGGTTTTTCGGGGGGGCGGAAGACGACGCGGCCTTCGGTATCTGTGTGGAAGCAGATGGCAGCGCCGGAAGTCTCAACAACCTCGAAGTGCTGGTGGGGGGAGGAACGGCGTCCTTCAATCTTCCCTTGCCTCCGGGCAGCTACCAACCCGGCTTCTCCAGCCCAGCAGGAGAAGCCGATGGATGGGTTGGACTTTTCACCGTGAACACCGGATCCCTTGAAAGCACATTTGCCACCTACCATGCCAAGGACACCTACGACCAAGTGTACTTCGTGGACAGGGGAACCGATGGCAGCATCTATGCATACGGACAAGCCGCTGGGAGCATGCCCGTGATCGGAACCGTTTATGAGAACCCCAATGCCGGACAGTACCTCACCCGGTTTTTTGACGACCTCAGCGACATCGAGTGGCAGACCAACGTAGGGTCGGGAATGAACGCTGTGGACATCAGCCCCACCGCGTTCTTGGTCAGCGACTGCGATCAGATTTTCATCAGTGGATGGGGAGGGTCCACCAACAGCGGATACGCCGGCGGCGACACACAGGATCTTCCCACCACTTCCGATGCTTTCCAGTCATCGTCACATGGCAGCGATTTCTACCTCGCCGTGTTGGCCCCAGACGCCACGGATCTCGTCTACGCCACTTTTGTCGGTGGCCAACAGACCAATGAGCACAACGACGGAGGTTCTTGCCGGTTCGACGAGAATGGTACGGTGTATCACTCCGCCTGTGCTTCCTGCAGTTCATGGGACGACTTTCCCACCACGCCGGGCGCATGGAGTGAAACCGACCCCAGCCCCAACGGCACCACGCCGCCCACCAACGCATACAATGCGGCCAATCCCTTCGGAAACAGCTGCAACATGGGCGTTTTCAAGTTTGCGCTCGGAAGCATGAATGCCGCCATGGAAATCAACGGTCCCGATGTCTTCTGTATCGGCGAAAACGTACAGTTCGTCAACAACACAGGGGGACAGGCCAACTTCACTTGGCTGTTCGGCGACGCCTCCAATTCAAACCTTGAGAATCCCGAACACCTCTACGGCATCCCGGGAACCTACGAGGTGATGCTCATTGCAGAGGATCCCATCGGTTGCCTGGACCCCGATACGGCCTTCATCACCCTCACCGTGGAACCGGATGCCGACCCGCAAATCGACCCCATCGATCCCCTTTGCCTAGGCGACGCCATGACCCTGGTGGGTTCGGGAAACGGGACACTCTCCTGGTCCCCAGCCACCAATCTCAGCGCCACGGACATTCCGGATCCCGTCGCAAGCCCGACCGGCACGACGACCTACACGTTGACAGACCAAACCAACTGCAGCACGGAATCCCTGGATATACTGGTCGAGGTCATCGACATGGCTACTTCTTCCAGCAGCGACACCCAAATCTGCCTGGGTGACGCCACACCTCTCGCCATCACCAGCCCCGTGCCGGGTGCCTCAAGTTGGGATTACGATTGGTCGCCCGCAGCGGGCCTTTCTGATGCCAACGCGCCCGACCCCATTGCTTCTCCCAACCAAACCACCACATATTCGGTCACGGTCACCAGTCCGGAAAACTGCGTACGAAACCACACCATCACGGTATCGGTGGTGCCGGCCGCTCCCGGCGACATCTTACAACCCGACGTTCCCTTGTGCACGGGACAATCCGTGTTGTTGACCGCAGGCGACGGGGACAGTTGGTCCTGGAACCCCACCGAAGGCATCAGCGACCCAGGGGGTCAAACCACTTGGGCCAACCCCGATGAGAATACAACCTATGAAGTCACCGTCACCAACCTCTGTGGCAGCGGGACGGAAACCGTCTCCGTCAATGTTGTAGTACCCCAAGCGGCGGTGGGCCCAGGAGGGTGGGTGTGCGCAGGTGAACCATTTCCGGTTTCCGCATCAGGCGGTGTCTCCTTCCAATGGGTGCCCGGTGCCCTTGTGACGAGCCCTTCTGCTTCAGAAACCACAGTGGTCACCCAGGTATCTCAAACTTTCACCGCCTATGTAACCGACGCCAATGGTTGCGTAGCATCGGAAGAAGTACAGGTGAATGTCTGGCCCATCCCCACAGTGAATGCCGGTCCGGATCAGGTGAACGATTGGATGGAAACCACTTATCTCTATGGGTCGGTAGAAGGATCAGCTGTTGATTCAATCTGGTGGACCCCCAGTGCCCCCCTCTCTTGCTCAAACTGCCTCATTCCTGAGGTCGTTTTCCAAGACGACGGAACATTCACACTTCACGTCCTGGACATCCACGGATGTGCTTCTTCTGATGTGACCCAGGTTCAATTCACTTACCCGATTTACATCCCGTCCAGCTTCACGCCCGACGGAGATGGCCTCAACGATGGTTGGCGGCCCGAGGGAAACTGGCTCAATGGGGCGGGCACCTACATTCTAGGACAGCCCGACCTGACCCTGCTCCCGGGATATCGACTGGAGGTCTGGGACCGCTGGGGCGGCTTGGTATGGGCTACCGAAGACCCTCGCGCCTATTGGACGGGAGGCGTCGGCGGGCCCGGAACGGCACCGGAAACCACGGGCATTGGCGACGGGTTGCACTTTGCCCCGAACGGGTTGTACCAATGGCGGGTGCAATTCCCTACCCACCGTGGCATTGAAATCCGGCAGGGCACCGTCAACCTGATCCGCTGATGGATCAGCGAAGGATGAGGTCTGTGGTCGCGATACGCTCGGTTCCATCGACCAGGTGCACCGTGTAGACGCCGGTCTCAAACGGGACAGCGGCTGTGAAGAAGATGCAAGCCTCCATGCGCTCCCCATTGTAATCCAAAGTACGCGCCGCCGATGCCGGCACACCGCCCGACATGGCTACCGGCGCACGGTCGCCTGGCGCCATCAATTCGCCATTGGGGTCAATCACCTCTAGAAAAAGGGTTCGTTCTCCCTTTTCGGCGATGCGGTTCTCGATCAAGGTGAAACAAGTCTTGATCATCTCTGCGCGCTTGGCCCGCGAGGTCTCCCGCTGCGTTCCCGTTGAAGTCACTCGAATCGCCACCGGGTTCAAGTCCATGGCCTGGAGGACGCGCCCGGCCTCAATGATCTCCTCCATATCGTCCTGCCTGCGCTCCAACGCATCATTCCGTTCCGTCACCTCGGTCACCTGCTGAGCCATGGCGTCCCGTTCTGCTTGAAGGGCAATATTGGCCTGGTTCAAGGAGTCAATGGTCACTACATACCCCTGCATGATTTTCCTCAAGGTCTCTGTCTCCTTCTTGAGCTTGGAAACGCTGTAATTCCGATCGCGCACCTTCTTGATCAGCCCTTCAATCTCACTGCGCTGAGCAGACATTTCGGCCATCATCAAAGCGTTCTCCGTCTCCAATGTGTCGTAACTGAAGCGCAACTTCTGCAAATCGAGTTCCAGCGACTCCCGCTCCAAGTTTCCGGTGTTGATCTCCTCCGTTTGGACCTCAATGGTGTTCCCTTGCTGGGACACCTTAAATCCAAGGTATCCGGCCGTGCATACCAGCACAGCGATGATGATGAGATAGGTAGAGCGCTGTTCCATGGGTTGAAAGAACGCAAGAATCAGGCCACTTCGCATGGGGAGCTCTTGCGATAACCCACAGCGCTCGGTGCGTACCCCTTCACCTCAACAACGGATAGAATGCATCCCGCGTGTGCAGGATGCGGTGACCGTAACGGTTGCGAAGCACTGCGAGCACATCGAATCGAACCTCAAGACTACCGTCCGGGTGCTGCGCCAAAAATGCGCGGGCTGCCCGAATAAGGCGCTCCTGCTGCGCTCGCGATACCAATCGGTGCCACCCCACTTGCACGGGTTCACTGCGCGTCTTGACTTCCACAATGACGAGCCACGGTCCATCCCGAGCCACCAGGTCCACCTCCAGATGACCCCTGCGCCAATTGCGCGCGAGAATTTCCCAACCCAAACCCACCGCATGATGCACCGCCACCTCCTCACCCCAACGTCCAATGCCTTGTCTGTATGATTCCATCCGGACAAAGTGGCCCTTCCCCGCGACAAGCAGCCCTAATTTCGCAGCACGATGCACGGACGCCGGCTTTCCCTTCGCACACGTCAATTCCGGTTGCCTTTGCTGTTGCTTCTTGTGGCCACAGTTGGGCTCCAGAAAAAGGCGGTTGCACAAACCGGAAGCCGCGCCATGGGCCAAGCCATCGGCTGGGTCGATTCCCCCAAGGCCCACGCCAAATGGTACGTCCACTGGGGCTACCACCGCGCAGAATACGGGCGCACCAACCTCCGCCTGATTGGCCCTGGCGTGGACCTCACACTGCACGACATGAAAGCCACCGACATGCCCTCGGCTTTCGATCCTGCTGTTCATCTGAACCCCGCCGCATTCACCATTCCTCAGTTCAATGCCCGCATCGGCCGCAAGGTCATGGGCGGTGACCTCGTGGCTGGCGATACCTGGATCAGTGCGGGGTGGGATCACCTCAAATACAAGGTTCCCCACACCGTGCACGAGGCCAGCGGTTATGTCGACAGTACGCTCTTCAACCGCAGCCCCTTTGACTGGGCATGGCGGGACTTCAATTTCGAGCACTCCGATGGGATGAATTTCATCCGCGTCGCCATCGAACGAAACTTTGAATTCGGTCGGTCTTCACGAACAAGGCAGACCTGGGATACCGCCAACAGAAGGTGGCGTTTTGGCCTGCAAACCGCTGCGAGCATCGGCACCATACTGTGTGCCACCGATGTGCGCTGGCAGGGCGTGCGAACCAAGCACTTCTGGAGCATCAGCGGCTGGGGGGTCAGCTCAAGTGCAGGCGCATGGGTTCAATTCGGTCGCTTTCGCGTGCTGGGTAGATTTCAAGCCGGCTGGATCCAAATCGGAAACGGCCGCTTCCTGGCCTCCAGTGACCTGAGCGGCGAAACCCCTGTGGTGGAAGGCGCCGAAGCTGCATTGCTTGATGCGAGCACTTCTCGACACACCATGACTTTCCTCGAACGCGGCATCACAGTAGCCTACATGTTTGGCAAAAAGGGCACTGCCGGGGCGGATGAGCGCATCCGAATCGGGCCCAGCCGTTAAGCCGCACCCCCCTCCCTATCTTCGCAGGCCATCTCTCCAGCCCATGTCTGACTCTCCCCGTTCCCGTCGCCCCCAGCGAACCGGTCGCTCGACCAACCCGAACCGGAAGCGGACAGACAACGCGGAAGGCGGCGTGGAAAAGCGCGGTTTCGGCAGTCGCAAGTCCCTTTCCGATGAACAGCTTGAAAGGCGACCCGGTGCCGGCCAGAAATCAAGGCCCAGCGACAACAAAGGGCGCGGAGGAAAGCCGGAGGGACGCGGAGGAAAGTCAGAGGGGCGAGGAGGGCGTCCACAGAAGTTTCGTCCCAAGAAAAGGGCGCCGCTCAAAGACCCTCAGGCCCCCATTCGCCTGAACAAGTTCATCGCCAATGCCGGTGTTTGCCCCCGCCGCGAAGCGGATCTCCTGATCACCGCGGGCGCTGTCTCGGTCAATGGTGAAATCATCACGGAATTGGGCGCCAAGGTGCTGCGGACAGACGAAGTCATGGTGGAAGGGCAAAGGATCAAGCCCGATACAAAGCGCTACCTCGTTCTCAATAAGCCCAAGAACTTCTTGGGTACCGCGGGAGACAAACAAGGACGCAGGACCGTCATGGACCTCGTCAAGAATGCCAGCAAGGAAATACTCCTGCCGGTAGACAAGGTCGAGCGCATGGACACCGGATTGCTGCTGTTCACAAACGACCCCGAACTCGCAGAGCGCATGCGCATGCCCGGCACCCGGTTCCGCCAGCTCTATCATGTGACACTGAAACAGAAAGCGCGCCAGGAACACCTCAACTCCATGGTCGAGGGTCTCGATATTGAAGGTCAACGCTACAAGGTGGAAGCCGCACAATGTGTGGATCCGGAAAAGAAGCCCCGTGAAATCGGAGTGGAAATCCACTCCAACCGTCCCAAAGCCATCGCCCGGATGCTCGAGCACCTCGGCTACGAGGTCGACCGACTTGACCGAACAACATTGGGTCCATTGACGAAAAAAGACCTGCCACGCGGAAACTGGCGCATGCTCACCTCGGAGGAATTAACCCTCCTTCGAATGTCCCTGTAAACGATATTGCGGTTATCGTGTCTGACAGCCTCGTCATCATACCGACCTACAACGAAAAAGAGAACATCCCGCGGATGCTCGAAACCGTGATGGCCCTCCAACCCCAACGGGGCGAGGCCTTTCACGTACTGGTTGTGGACGACGGTTCCCCCGATGGAACCGCAGACCTGGTGCGGCACGCGGCAGATCAACATCCGGGCCGCATTCATTTGCTCGAGCGCTCTGGAAAGCTGGGCTTGGGAACGGCCTACATCGCCGGTTTCAAGTGGGGATTGAAGGAAGGGTATGACTACCTCTTCGAGATGGATGCGGACTTCAGCCACAACCCAAAGGACCTGGAGCGATTGCGTGAGGCCTGCATGGACGGAGCTGGGGTCGCCGTGGGGTCGCGTTACACCACAGGAGGCGGCGTATCGAATTGGCCTTGGCACCGCATCGCCATGAGCTATGGGGCCTCCCTCTATGTCAATTCCATCTTGCGTTTGGGAGTGAAGGACCCCACCGCGGGGTTCAAGTGCTATCGGGCCCAGACCCTTCGCACCATTCGATTGGATCGCATTCACTTTGTGGGATACGCCTTCCAAATCGAGATGAAATACAATGCCAAGCGCCTCGGTTTTCCCATCGTAGAGGTTCCCATCACTTTCATCGACAGAGAATTGGGCACCTCCAAGATGAGCCTCAATATTTTCCGGGAGGCCTTTTTGGGCGTGTTGCAAATGCGCCGATTCGACATTCGCCCAGCTGAAGCTGCGAACCCCTCATGACCCACCTTTTCATTGGTGCCACCCTCCTTCACGAAGGCCGCACGGAAACCGCCGACCTTCTGGTGGATGGCGATCGTATCCTGGCCATTGGAGCCAACCTCCGCGCACACAGCGACCCCGCCACATCCGCGGCGGCGGCAAAAGCGCACATTCACGATTGCCGGGGCCTCCACTTACTCCCCGGTTTGATTGACGATCAAGTCCATTTCCGCGAGCCGGGCCTCACACACAAAGGGGAAATCGCCACGGAATCCCGCGCTGCCGTGGCCGGCGGTATCACCTCCTTCATGGAGATGCCCAACACCGTTCCGCAGTCCCTCACCCAGGAATTGCTCCAAGACAAGTACGACCGCGCCGCGGAAGTCAGCCCCGCCAACTATAGCTTCTACATGGGGGCTTCCAACGGCAACCTCACAGAAGTATTGAAGACCAACCCGAAACACGTTTGTGGCGTGAAGGTCTTCATGGGCAGCTCCACCGGTGACATGCTGGTGGACGACGCCAAAGTGCTGGAAGGCATCTTCTCGGAGTGCCCCATGCTCATCGCCACGCATTGCGAAGACGAAGCGACGGTCAGGGCCAACGCCGCCGCCGCTCGGGAGCAGTTCGGCGAGAATGTTCCCATGGGCCAACATCCGCTCATCCGCAGCGCTGAAGCCTGTTACCGAAGCTCTTCTCGGGCCGTTGAACTCGCCGCGCGCACCGGAGCCCGTCTCCACGTTTTGCACATCTCAACCGCTCGGGAACTGTCCCTCTTTGACGGAAGCATGCCGCTTGCAGACAAGCGGATCACGGCCGAAGCTTGCACCCACCATCTGTGGTTCACCGACGCCGACTATGCGACCCGAGGCAGCCGCATCAAATGGAATCCCGCGGTCAAAACCGACGAAGACCGAGCCGCCATACGCCAAGCCCTGAAGCCCGGGGGCGCCATCGACGTGCTCGCCACGGACCACGCTCCCCACACCATCGCGGAAAAAGCCAACGGATACTGGTCCGCCCCTTCCGGCGGTCCCTTGGTCCAGCATGCGCTGGTCGCCCTCTACGAAGGAGTGGCCCAAGGCTGGCTCGACCTCACCGACATCCCCCGCCTCGCTTCCCATCGCGTCGCAGAGCTGTTCGACATTGAGGACCGGGGGTACCTACGCCCCGGCTACTTCGCCGATTTCGTCCTCGTAAATCCAAACGCAGGATGGACCGTCACAGAAGATTCCATCCTCAGCAAATGCGGCTGGTCGCCCTTCACTGGAGACCATTTCTCTGCCCGCGTGGTCGGCACGTGGGTCAATGGCATCCAAGTATGGGACGGCGAACATGTCCTGGAACCGCAGGCCGGCTCATCTCACGCCGGTCGCCGCATGACCTTTGACCGATGATGGAACGGCAGTACTTCGGCATGTGCATCTTGGTCGTTCTGGCACTCGCGGGGTGTGATCCCCGCTATAAAGAGGACATACCCGAAAGACCCGAAGGGATGCTGGACAGGGCCACCTTCATCGAACTGCACGCTGAACTGCAGCTGCTGGAAGCCGCTCACCGACAGCGCATGTTGCGCGGGGGCGATCGCGATGCCGCCAGAACCGCTCACCGCAAACGCATCCTGACAAGCGCCGGTGTCAGCGATTCGGCATTCTCCGCCACCTATGATTGGTGGTACAGCCAGCCCGAGGCCCTTCCCGGACTGCTAGAAGAGGTGCTGCTCAAGTTGGACTCCATAGAACGGTCCAGCGCCAGCAATTGATCAACCACCCATACCCTGCGCCGTCTCCTTTCGGATCACTTCTTCAATGGGGGTGAAGGTGAAATCCGGAAGAGCCGCACTCAGCTTCGAAGTGTCATACCGGTGATCGTTGCGCGTATTGCGCGCCATTTCCCGCGTCAACATGGCCGGCTTGCGGTTCAGGACAGACCACACTGCTGCTGCGCGCCACGCCACCTCCAGCATCCAGCCCTTCAGTGGGCGATCCGGCGCCTCGGTTCCGAGTGAATTGGCCACCCAAGACATGACACTGCGATAGGTCACGTCCTCCGCAGAAACCACGAAACGCTCACCCAGGACCCCTTCCTTTCCTTCGTCCGCCATTGCATCCAAGGCACCCACCACCGCCAGTAAATCCTCGGCTCCTACAAATCCGTTCCCTCCGGCAGGATGATAGCGTCGCCCCTTGGCCGCACTTCGGTACACCATGCCCGAACTCTCATTGTATCGCGCGTCGCCCAAGATGATGGTCGGATTGACCACAAAGACATCCAGTCCCTCAGCGGCACCGCGCCAAGCCTCGAATTCACCCGCCCGCTTGCTCTTGCCATAGGGCGATGCCCCGGCTCCCTCAGCCCAGTCCGACAGCTCATGCACCGGCTCACCGGTCTCCGATCGGCCCAATGCCGCCACCGACGACACATGAACGAGTCTTTTGACGCCTGCACCCAGCGCGGCATCCACCACATGAGCAGTGCCCGTGGCGTTGACCGCCTTCAGCTTCACCTCATCGCCCGGCTGAAAACTGACGCGTCCGGCCGCGTGGAACACCCGGCCACATCCCTCCATGGCTTCCTGGAGGCCGACCACATCCGAAAGGTCCACCTCCCGCCACTCCAATGCCGACCAAGCCGCATCGAAACCCGCGCCCAATTGGCCCTTGAGAAAGTCTGCCACACGGTCCACATTGCTCCGCGAACGGCGCAGTGCCACCGTAGGCCAACCCCGTTCCAAACGCCAAGCCAGCCGGTACATGCCAACCAATCCTGTGGCTCCCGTTACCAATTCACGCGAAGGGCCATGCCCCGGTTGTACTTCCGACATCGCCGCCGAAGGTAACTTGCCCTGACCCACCGCACCCGATGGAAGCCTCACCCCACATACGTCGGATCCTGCAACGCCTGCCGGACAGTCCCGGGGTGTACCAACACTACGACGCGGACGGCAACTTGCTCTACATCGGCAAGGCCAAAAGCCTCAAGAAGCGGGTGGCCAGCTACTTCAACAAGCAGACCTACGAGAACGGCAAGACCCGCCTGCTCGTCAAGAAGATCGCCGACATCCGTTTCATCGTGGTGGAAACGGAGGTGGACGCCCTGCTGCTGGAAAACAACCTCATCAAGGAGCACCAGCCGCGCTACAACATCGAACTCAAGGACGACAAGACCTATCCGTCCATCGTCATCCGCAACGAACGCTTTCCACGCGTCCACCCCACACGCAACGTCATCCAGAACGGCTCGGAATACTTCGGGCCGTACGCTTCGGTCAAGACGATGAACGCCGTCCTTGACATTGCCCGGAAGCTCCACCCCATCCGCAATTGCAGCTATGACCTGAGCCAGAAGAACATCGACGCCGGCAAATTCCGCGCCTGCCTGGAGCACGACCTCGGCAATTGCAAGGCTCCGTGTGTAGGAAAGCAATCCCTCGAGGACTACGACGCCGGGGTCAAGGCCATCCGCGACATCCTCAAAGGCAACATCAAGGACCTCACACGCACCTACGACAAAGCCATGAAAGAGGCCGCCGCTGACTTCGCCTTTGAAGCGGCGGAGGAATTCAAGCGCCGCAAGCAGGCCCTTCAGAAATTTCAGGCCAAAAGCACGGTCGTCAATCCCAGTATTCACGACGTAGAGGTCTACTCCGTGGTCAGCGACCCCTCTGCAGGCTATGTCAATTTCATGAAAGTCATGGACGGCGGCATCGTCCATGGCCAGACGCTGGAATTGCGCAAGAGGCTCGAAGAAACCGACCAGGAACTGCTCGAATACGGCATCCTCGAAATCCGGCGGCGCTTTGACATCCACAGCCCTGAGATCTACACCAACCTTCCCGTGCGGTCCATCGTTCAAGGTGTCAAGTGGCACGTCCCACAACGGGGCGACAAGAAGCGACTGATTGAACTGTCCGAGCGCAACGCCAAGTACACCATGCTCGACAAGCGCAAGCAGCAGGAGCAGGTGGACCCCGAAGCTGCTCAAAACCGCATCATGGAGACCCTGCAGAAGGACCTCCACCTCAAGGAATTACCGGTGCACATCGAGTGCTTCGACAACTCCAACATCCACGGCACCCATCCCGCCTCAGCCTGCGTCGTCTTCAAGAAGGCCAAGCCCGCCAAAGGAGACTACCGGAAGTTCAACATCAAGACCGTACAAGGGCCAGACGACTTCGCCTCCATGGCCGAAGTCGTCTACCGCCGTTACAAGCGGCTGCGGGACGACGGCGAACCCCTTCCTCAACTCATTATTGTCGACGGCGGCAAGGGCCAGTTGTCCAGCGCGGTTGGAGCCTTGGAAGAACTCGGCCTGATGGGGCAGGTGGCCATCATCGGCATCGCCAAAAGGTTGGAGGAACTCTACTTTCCCGGCGACAGCATTCCGCTTCACTTGGACAAGCGTTCCGAATCCTTGAAGCTCATCCAGCGAATGCGCGACGAAGCCCACCGCTTCTCCTTGACCCATCACCGCAAGCGACGTAGCTCTGCTGCCCTCCACAGCGCCCTCGACGACATTCCGGGAGTGGGTCCCACCACTCGGCGGAACCTCATGGCTGCCTTTGGGACCGTAGATGCCATCAAGGCAGCGGACGAAGCCGCGCTGCTCAAAGTCGTATCACTCAAGGTGGCCCAGGCCATTCGCAGCTGGGCTTCGGAAACCAAAGAATGAAGGAGCCAACCCTCGTCAGTGAGGGCTGGAGAAGGCCGGATTATCGAGGAACTCGGTATCCGTCAAAATATGCAGGAAGGCGATGAGATCTGCCCGATCCTGATCTGTCAGACCCAGCCCATAGTCGACGTTGTACTGCATCATGGGGTCCAGCGATGTGCTCGACACCACGCCGTGATCGTAATGATCCAACACCTCATCGATATCCACAAAACGCCCATCGTGCATGTACGGCGCTGACACCATGACATTGCGAAGGGAAGGCGTCTTGAACTTGCCCAAATCACTGTCTTCACCGGTCACGCCCATGTAGCCGATGTCCTCCATGTCGGCATCCGCATCGAGTCCATTGTTGGCGAACTGATGGTTGGAGAAATCCAGACCGCTGTGACAATGGGCACAATCCGCACCACTTATGTCCGGGTTGAAGGGGTCGAACTCGTCAAAGAACAACACGCGTCCCCGGTCTTCGCTCTCCGTCAATTCCACCGCGCCGAGCAGCCATTGATCATACTTACTCTGGTTGGACACCATGGAAAACAGGAACTGCTCCAGCGCACGCGCCAAAAAGTCGGGGGTCGCTTCCTCTGAATCGAACGCCCGCTTGAATTGGTCGCGGTACTCCGGGTCACCATTCAACTTGGCGATAACATCTTGCAGGCTCTCATCCATCTCCAATGCGTCCTGAATCGGGTCCAGCACCTGATCGCGCAATGAAGGTGCGCGTCCATCCCAGAAAAAGCCGTGACCATGGGAATCTTCATGGTGGACATGCCATGCGAGGTTGGAGAGAATCATGCTGTGCCGATGGCCCTCCTCTCCGGCAATGCCCGTGCTGAAAACCGCAGGATCCGAAAAATTCCGCGACTGCAAGTGACAATCCGAACACGCTTGGGTGTTGTCTCCAGACAATCGTTTTTCGTGGAAGAGCATTCGGCCCAATTGGACCCCAGCCTCTGTCATCGGATTGTCTTCCGGTATGGCGGGAGGAGGAAAATGCCCGATGGCCAAGACATATGGCGTAGAATCGTACTCCACCAACAAGGCCGGCTCTGTCTCCGGGTCTGGGCTACACCCTGCCACAAGTAAGAAGACAAAAGGAATAAAAATGCCCGAATGGCGAACCATCATCCTTTGATCCAACGGCGGGTCATCCGGTTCATACCCGACGTTACTGAAATCAAAAAGGCACCCGATTGCACGTCCACAATGGAATGGCGAACCGTTCCCGCCGGCACTGTGAATTTTTGCAGCGGCCTTCCCAACAGGTCCAGCAATACGATGTCAGCCGAAACCGCCAGCGGCGCTGAAAAACGCACGGTAGCGCCACCCTCAATCGCCATGAGGTCAAAGTCAAACACAACGGGCAATTCGACTTCCACATTGGAAGCTCCTGGCAAACGAAAAACGTTCTCCGCCAAATTGTTGCATACCGTTACAGCCTCACCGTCCTCACCGTGGTTGATGAGTCCTTCTGCCACGGACAGCGTATTGTAGAAACCAAAGACATCCGCCTCCACATCCAACATCAGCACGCCGTCCTCCACAGACGCAGCCACTGCCATTTCACCCGGAGTGTGATTGTCATCACCCAATGCGTGAATCTCGTGTGCTATCGCTCCATTGATGCCCGCCCCGCCTTCAAGGGCGATAAAGCGGTAACCCGCAGACCATCCCCAATGCATGCTCGGGACCTGGGGTGCCAACGGGTGTCCACTGGGCCATGAAGCGGGGTCTGCATGGTTGTTTTCGGGGTCGATGCCCACGGAGAACTTGAGTCCTTCCACATTGTCTACCCCTGAAACCTCACCGAGTGCGTAGGCCACGTCCACAAAAGCATCCGCCAAGACGTATGCCCCGTCCATGGGTGTCTCCTGGCCCCCATCATGAACGAGGGTGAACATGCTGAGATAGTACTCCAACCGATCGATTTCCACCTCTTCCCCTGCAGGCGTGACCCAACCCGATGCACCATCAAAGTCGGCTTGACCCGCCTTGTGGTCAATACGCAACACGACAGCAGTTTGAGCAGATGTCAGCGTCGAAAAGCCGATCAAAGCGGAAAAAAGGAGGAAACGCATAAACGGAAGACTAATGACACAAGATAAGAATTTTCGACGAGCTAGCTTTGCCAAATGGACGCGGAACGCACGGAAATAGGCACGATTGGTGAGTTCGGACTCATTGCAGAGCTCACCAAGGACATCAAGCTGCAATCACCCAGGACGGTAGTAGGAGTGGGTGATGACGCCGCCGTGCTCGCCTCTACGGAAAGCGGGAAACGCACGGTCATCAGTACCGACCTGCTCTGCGAAGGGGTGCATTTCGACCTGATGTACGCACCCCTCAAGCACCTCGGATACAAGGCTATTGTGGTCAATGTCAGTGATATATGCGCAATGAATGCGCGTCCCACGCAGGTCGTTGTCGGACTGGCGCTTTCCAACCGATTCAGCGTCGAAGCCGCCAAGGAACTGTATGCGGGCATGCGTTTGGCGTGCGAGCGCTACAAGGTGGACCTCGTGGGCGGTGACACCACCAGTTCCCGTTCAGGCCTCATGATTTCCGTGACCGCCGTAGGTGAGGTGGACGAGCAAAAAACCGCCTTGCGGAGCGGCGCCAAACCCGGCGAGCTTCTCATTGCCAGCGGTGAATTGGGCAGTGCCTTCATGGGGTTGCAGGTCTTGGAGCGCGAGAAGCACGTATTCGAGGAGGCCCCTGGTGCCCAGCCCGACCTGACGGGTTTCGAAACCCTGTTGGAGCGGCAGTTGAAGCCGGAGGCGCGGTTGGATGTGGTGGAGGAGTTGGCCGAGCTCGAGCTCGTCCCCACCTCCATGATTGACATCTCCGATGGCCTGGCCTCGGAAGCCCTTCACCTCGCTGCCGCTTCAGGCTGCGGCGTCCGTATCTACGAGGACAAGATTCCCATGAACGAGCAGATGTACGAGACGGCCCGGGCCTTCAACTTGGACCCCACCCTCTGTACGCTCAGCGGGGGCGAGGACTACGAACTGCTGTTCACCGTACCGCAGGACCGCTTTGAAGACATCCGGAACCATCCGATGTTCTCCATTGTAGGGCATATGACCGACGACCCCAATGAGCGCACCCTCATCACGCGGAACGGCATGGAAACCGAGCTGAAGGCCCAGGGCTGGGACGGTTTCAAGGACGAAGAGTGAGACCGCATCCGCCGTTCGCGAACTTTGGCGTTCGTTATCTGGATTGCGTCCAAATAGCGGCGTTACCTTTGTACCATATCCCCTCTTTGGGGGATGTTCACTGACCGATCGCATGATCACCGTTAACGAGAATGCACGCGACCAAGTGCGCCGCCTCATGGCCGAGGAGGGCTGCCCAGAAGGCAGCTTTGTCCGCGTCGGCGTAAAAGGGGGCGGTTGCAGTGGGCTGATGTACGAGCTGACCTTCGACCACGAAGAAAAAGAGGGCGACCAGAAGTTCGAGGACAACGGCATCACCGTGGTGGTCGACCGCAAGAGCTTCCTCTACCTCGTCGGAACCGAACTCCAGTACTCAGGAGGCCTCAATGGAAGCGGCTTCGTGTTTCACAATCCCAACGCCAACAGGACTTGTGGCTGCGGGGAGAGTTTTTCTGTATGAAGCCGGAAACCAACCGAATGAGCGCTGCAGAAGAAAATCCGCTGTTGGACGAATTCACCCGAAAGGAGTACGAATTCGGATTCACGACGGACATCGAGGCCGATAAGGTTCCGCCGGGACTGAACGAGGGCGTGATCCGGTTGATCAGCAAAAAAAAGAGCGAGCCTCAATGGATGCTCGATTGGCGCCTCGAAGCCTTCCGCGTGTGGAAGACCATGGAGGAGCCGGATTGGGCGCACGTCCAGTACGAGAAGCCCGACTACCAAGCCATCAGCTATTACAGCGCCCCCAAATCCAAAGCGCCCCTCGGTTCCCTTGATGAGGTCGATCCCGAATTGCGGGCCACCATGGACAAGTTGGGCATCTCTTTGGAAGAGCAAAAGCGCCTTTCCGGTGTGGCCGTAGACTTCGTTATGGACAGCGTGTCGGTCGCCACATCCTTCAAGGACAAGCTGGCCGAACTCGGCATCATCTTCTGCTCAATGAGCGAAGCGATCCAAGAACACCCCAAACTCGTGCGCCAGCACCTCGGCACGGTTGTTCCGGTAAAGGACAACTTCTTTTCCGCTCTCAACTCCGCCGTCTTCACCGACGGTTCTTTCTGCTACATCCCGAAAGGCACGAAGTGTCCCATGGAGTTGTCGACCTATTTCCGAATCAATGAGGCGGGCACGGGCCAATTCGAACGGACCCTCCTGGTGGCGGAAGAAGGCAGTTACGTGAGCTACCTCGAAGGCTGCACTGCGCCTCAGCGCGACGAAAACCAGTTGCACGCCGCCGTGGTCGAACTCAAGGCCATGGACGACGCGGAAATCAAATACAGCACGGTCCAAAATTGGTATCCTGGCGACGCCGAGGGCAAAGGAGGCGTCTTCAACTTCGTCACCAAACGCGGAATCTGCGAGACCCGGGCCAAGATCAGCTGGACCCAGGTTGAAACCGGTTCCGCAGTGACCTGGAAGTACCCCAGCTGCATCCTCAAAGGGGACGGCAGCATCGGTGAATTCTACTCCGTAGCGGTCACCAACAACGCCCAGCAGGCCGACACCGGCACCAAGATGATCCATCTCGGAGCCAACACCCATTCGACCATCATCTCCAAGGGCATCTCCGCCGGCAACAGCCAGAACAGCTACCGAGGCCTTGTCCAAATCGGACCCCGCGCCCGGAATGCCCGGAACTTCTCCCAGTGTGATTCGCTGCTGATGACCGACACCAGCGGCGCACACACCTTTCCCTACATCGAGACCAAGAACCCGACCGCCAAGGTCGAACACGAGGCCACGACCTCCCGAATCGGTGAGGACCAGATTTTCTACTGCCTCCAGCGCGGACTTACCGAGGAACAGGCCATCGGTCTGATTGTCAACGGCTACGCCAAGGAGGTACTCAACAAATTGCCGATGGAATTTGCCGTAGAAGCACGCAAACTCCTGACCATCTCTCTCGAGGGCAGCGTCGGCTGACGCCCCTGCACGATCCACCATGCTCAAGATCGACAACCTCCACGCCCGCATTGACGACACCGAGATCCTAAAGGGTCTTTCCCTGGAAATGGGGGCCGGTGAAGTCCACGCCATCATGGGTCCCAACGGATCCGGCAAAAGCACGCTGGCCAGCATTCTAGCCGGCCGCGAGGAATACGAAGTCACGGAAGGCAGCATCACCTTTGACGGTGTAAACCTGCTCGAATTGGACGCCACCGAGCGCGCCGTTGCGGGCATCTTCCTCGCCTTCCAATACCCTGTGGAGATTCCCGGGGTGTCCAACATCAATTTCCTGCGCTCCGCATTGAACAGCATCCGCGAACAGCGTGAGGAGGATCCCCTTTCAGGAAAGGACTTCCTGGCCAAGGTGAAGGCGTGCGCCCAACTCGTGGAACTCGATGGAAAGCTCCGCGACCGTTCCGTGAACGAAGGATTCAGCGGCGGTGAAAAGAAGCGCAACGAGATCTTTCAAATGGCCATGCTCGAACCGAAGCTCGCCGTTCTGGACGAGACCGACAGCGGGCTCGACATCGACGCACTGCGCATCGTTTCACACGGCGTAAACAGCATGCGCAATGATCAGCGCAGCTTCCTCGTCATCACCCACTACCAGCGCCTGCTCGACCACATCGTGCCCGACCACGTGCACGTATTGGCCGGAGGACGCATCGTCCACAGCGGCGGCAAGGAATTGGCCCTCGAACTCGAGGACAAGGGCTACGATTGGATCGTCGACACCCCCGCACCGGAGCAGGCATGAGCGCCGTGGCCACATCCACAAAAGAAGCCGCACTGGCTGACCGCGTGCTGGACAGCGTCCGACAGCAGGGCACTTTGTCTGTGCCAACCGCTGAGGCGGAAGCCGCTCTTGAATCACTGCCCTACCCCACATCCCGACTGGAGCGTTGGAAGTACACGAGGGTGGCCCACTTGCTCGGCCTCGAAGTGACATCTGCAAACGATGCCCCTTCACCGGAAAAGGTCATGCCTTCTTTGGACGCCCACCGTTTGACTTTCAGCGGAGGTCAATTTGTAGAGGGTGACATCGTCGACGAAGGCCCCGAAGGCTGCTTTGTCGGTCCGGTATCCATCGCGCTGGAACGCTATCCCGAACGCGTGCAGTCCTTGATGGACCGCAGTTTTGCAAAGAAGGAATGGTACGCCGCCTTACAGGCCTCCGCCCCTCAAGACGGTGGATGCATCCTGGTCCCCGCGGGAAGCCAGCTCGAACGCCCCGTGCTGTTGCACCACCACATGGCCAGCGGCACGATGGCCGCTCAACCGCAACACCTCATTGACATCGCCAAGGAAGGACAAGGGGAAGCCATCCTTTGGTACGATGCGGCCCAGGAGGCAACCGGTTTGATGAACGGTGCGCTGAACGTCGAGGTTGGCGACCATGCAAAGCTTTCGCTCGAGATTGTTCAGAATGAAAAAGGGGCCTCGAGCCACATTGGACACCTTCACTTCACCCAAGGCCACCACAGCGAGCTGACGGTACGGACGGCCACAGCTTGCGCGCACTGGTTGCGCAACGACCTTCGCATCGTGCAAGACGGAGAGCACGCCGTAAGCACCTTTCACGGGTGCTATCTGCCCAATGGGCAGCAGTTTGTGGACCACCACACCCGCATTGACCACGCGCACCCCGATGGGCGTTCCGACGAGCTCTACAAGGGCCTGGCAGCCGACAGGGCCACCGCCGTATTCAACGGCAAGATTCTGGTGCACAAAGACGCCCAGCGCATCGAAGCCTATCAGAGCAACGCCAACCTTCTGCTCGGCGAAAAGGCCTCCATGTTCTCCAAGCCCGAGCTCGAAATCTATGCCGACGACGTCCGCTGCAGCCATGGATGCACCACCGGGCAGTTTGATGCGGAAGCGCTTTTCTACTTGCGCTCCCGGGGCATGACGGAAACCGCGGCGCACAACCTTCTCGTCCAGGCCTTCCTCGCAGAGGTGCTCGACGGTTTCCGTCCGGAAATCCGCGACTACGTCCATAACGTTTACGCCCAGCGCCTAGGCTGGAGCTGATGTCGTCTGAACGACTCGATCGGCTCATGGTATCCCGCGGGTTGGTCGCCAGTCGGCCCCGCGCAGAGCGGCTCATCACCGATTTCGGCGTAAAAGTGAACGGTGTATTGGTTCAAAAGCCCGGCAAGAAGGTGCCTGGAGACGCCATTCTCGAGCCCTTGGGAGAAGACCTTCCCTGGGTGTCCCGCGGGGCGCTCAAGCTCATTGCCGCCCTCGATCATTTCGATTTGGACCTTGCCGGATTGACGGTGCTGGATCTGGGCGCTTCCACCGGCGGCTTCACCGAGGTCTGCCTCAACCGCGGTGCAGAAAAAGTACACGCTGTCGATGTGGGTACAGGACAATTGGCCCCTTCGCTGCGCGATGACGCCCGGGTCAACAACCTTGAACAGCTGCACCTCAAGCACCTGCTGCCCGAACATTTGACGCCCCTCCCACAGGCCGTCGTGATCGACCTCAGCTTCATCTCCCTGGACCACGTTTGGCCCAAGCTTCCCGAATGGTTGGCGCCCTCAGGTTGGGGTGTGGCATTGGTAAAGCCCCAGTTCGAGGTCGGACAGGGCCATTTGGGGCGCAACGGTATCGTCCGCGATGAAAGCGCTCGACAGAAAGCGCTGCGCCGTTGCATCGACCAGGCCACCTCGGCCGGATTCAGTTGTTCCGGGCCCATCGACTCTCCCATCGAGGGCGGCAGCGGCAACCGCGAATTCCTCCTCCATTTCTCGTGGGGGCAGAACGGCTGAACCTTTACTTCGCACAGCGGTTCCCGATTACAGATGGTTAACCTGTCCCTGCCCGAACGCATCCGAAAGGACTTCCCCATCCTCCAACGCGAGGTGCATGGGAAGCCATTGGTCTACTTGGACAATGCTGCCAGCGCTCAGAAGCCGCTTTCCGTCATCGAGGGGCAGCGGGAATACTTGTCGAATTACCACGCCAACATTCACCGCGGAGCACATCACCTCGCGCAGCTTGCCACGGAAGCCTTCGAAGGTGCACGGTCCAAGATTGCCGCACACATTGGCGCGGGCAGCACCGACGAAATCATCTACACGGGAGGTTCCACGGATGCCATCAATCTGATCGCTCAAGCTTGGGGGCGCGCGAACCTCGTAGCGGGCGATGTCGTGCTCGTGACCCGCATGGAACACCACGCCAACATCGTGCCTTGGCAAATGGTGTGTGCTGAGAAAGGAGCACGGGTCGAGGCCGTCAACGTCCACAAAGACGGCACACTGGACCTGGAGGATTTCGCCACCCAATTGGAGCGTCACCAACCGAAACTTGTTGGAGTGGTCCACGCTTCAAACACCCTCGGCACCATCAACCCGGCAGCCAAACTCTGCGCACAGGCGCGGGCAGCCGGCGCGGTGACATTGGTGGACGGCTCCCAGGCGCTCCCCCATCTGGGCATCGATGTGCAAGAAATCGGCTGCGATTTCTACGTCGCCACAGGCCACAAAGCCTACGGCCCTACCGGAATTGGATTCCTATATGGACGACGGGAAGTGCTCGAGGCCATGCCTCCTTGGCGAGGCGGCGGGGAGATGATCAAGCGCGTCAGCTTCGAAGGCACCACGTACAACGGGCTTCCGCACAAATTCGAGGCGGGCACACCGCACATCAGCGGAGGCATTGCCTTGGGCATCGCGCTCGACTGGATCAACGGCATTGGAACTGCGGATATCGCTGCCCATGAAACCGCCCTCGTCCAGCACGCCCACAGCGCCCTGGGCACCCTTTCCGGGCTGCGCATCATCGGCACGGCTCCCGAAAAAGTCGGTGTGGTCTCCCTCGTGGTGGACGGCCTGCACCCCTATGATTTGGGCACCTTGCTCGACGGACAGGGGTTTGCCGTACGCACCGGTCACCATTGCACCGAACCACTGATGGACCACTTGAAGCTCGAATCCGGCACGCTGCGCATGTCCTTTGCTGCTTACACCACCCGGGAAGAAATCGACCGGACGGTCATCGCCTTGGACCGTGCCATTTCCATGCTCCGCTGAACCATGTCTGCAGACCTCATCGCCAGCCGCCAAGCTGAAGTCATCGAAGAGTTCTCCCTGTTCGAGGATTGGATGGACAAGTACGAGCACCTCATCGAGCTCGGGAAAGACGTTCCATCCATCGATGACGCGCGCAAGACCGACGACCACCTGATCAAAGGCTGCCAGTCCCGGGTATGGCTGGCTGCAGACGCTGCGGACGGAAGCACTGTTCAATTCACGGCAGACAGCGACGCCATCATCACAAAGGGCCTGGTCGGCCTTATGGTGCGCGTCCTGTCCGGAGCCGAGGCCCGCGCCATCGCCGAAGCAGATCTTCATTTCCTCGACGCCATCGGACTTCACCAGCACCTATCGCCTACCCGTTCAAACGGCCTGGCGAGCATGGTCAAGCAAATGCGCCTGTACGCCGCTGCCCTCGCCGCCCGCCAAGCTTAACTTCACCCCATGCCGAACCAGCAAGATGTCATCACGGTCCTGAAGACCATCTTCGATCCCGAAATTCCGGTCGACATCTACGAATTGGGTCTCATCTACGAGGTCAAATTCACCGATGCGGATGGCGGCCAAAAGGTAGACGTGCAGATGACCTTGACCTCGCCCAACTGTCCCGTAGCCGAAAGCCTGCCCAACGACGTCAAGCAAAAAGTGCTCTCCATGGAGGGGGTGGTGGACGCCGACGTCGAAGTCGTCTTCGAACCCGCTTGGACGCAAGACATGATGAGCGAAGAGGCGAAGCTAGAACTCGGGTTCCTGTGATGGACCGCGTTCCCTACAGTGAAACCTTCGACCCTGGCGAAGGCAGGGGGCTGGCCATCCTCGGTTCCACGGGTTCCATCGGTACGCAAGCACTTGATGTGGTCCGAGCGCAACCGGATCGATTCCGCGTGGAAGTGCTGACCGCTGGGCGCAACGCGGACCTCCTCATCGCGCAAGCGCTGGAGTTCAAGCCCAATGCCGTGGCCATTGCCGACGAAGCACAAGGCCAAAAAGTCCGCGACGCCTTGTTCGACCACGACATCAAAGCCTACGCCGGCCAAGACGCCATCGCCCAGCTCGTAGAGATGGACGGTGTAGACATCGTCCTGACCGCCTTGGTGGGTTTTGCCGGCTTGAGGCCCACCATGAACGCCATTGCCGCCGGCAAGCACATCGCCCTCGCCAACAAGGAAACGCTCGTCGTCGCCGGCGAAATTGTCATGTCGGCAGCCAGGGACAAGGGCATCGACATCCTGCCTGTCGACAGTGAGCACAGCGCCATTTTCCAATGCCTTGCCGGTGAGTTCCAAAACCCCATCGAAAAACTCATCCTGACCGCCTCAGGAGGTCCATTCCGCGGCCGAGAACGGACCAGCCTGGCGGATGTGACCAAGGCGCAAGCCCTGAAGCATCCGAATTGGGACATGGGCGCCAAAATCACGATCGACTCCGCCTCCCTCATGAACAAAGGGCTCGAGGTGATTGAAGCACGCTGGCTCTTCGACGTGAAAGCACAGGACATCGATGTGGTGGTGCACCCCCAGAGCATTGTCCACAGCTGCGTGCAATTCGAAGACGGCAGCATCAAGGCCCAGCTGGGATTGCCGGACATGAAACTGCCCATCCAATACGCGCTGGGCTACCCCCAACGGCTGAAAAACGACTTCCCCCGATTCAATTTTGCGGCCTATCCCTCCCTCACCTTCGAGGCGCCTGATAAAAACACCTTCCGCAACCTTCAACTCGCATACGACGCCCTCGATGCGGGTGGAAGTGCGCCTTGCGTGCTGAATGCAGCCAATGAAGTGGCGGTCGCTGCCTTCCTCAAAGACGAAGTCGGCTTTCTGGAAATGAGCGATGTTTTGGAACACGCCTTGGAGGCGGTCCATCACGTTGCCAAACCGGAACTCGAGGCGTTATTCGAACTCGATCGGGCGGCACGTCAAGCCGCCGCAGAACGCATCAAACGGTCATGATGTCTGCCTCCTTGGCAGAAATCCGGTCGTCCACGTTCTTGGTGAAGTCATTGGTGAGCGCCTGAACGTTCGCCTCTCCCGCCTTGATGGCATCTTCACTGGCGCCATCGTCCTTGGACCCCTTGATCGCGTCGTTCGCATCCTTGCGCGCATTGCGGATCGACACCTTGGCGTTCTCTCCCATCGCCTTGGCTTGCTTGGCCAAATCGCGGCGGCGTTCCTCCGTCAGCACCGGAACGGAGATGATGAGGACTTCACCGTTATTCATGGGGTTCAGGCCCAGGTTGGCGTTGATGATGGCCATGGAAATGGAGTCCAACATGGACTTTTCGTAGGCCTGCACCGTGAGGGTGCGGGGGTCCGTTGTGGAGACGTTGCCGACCTGATTCAGAGGAGTCAAGGAGCCGTAATAGTCGACCTTCACGCTCTCGAGCATGCTCGGGTGCGCCCTGCCCGCCCTGATCTTGCGCAGTTCCTGGTCCAGGCGGTCCATCGCCTTCTGCATGTCCTCTTTCGCCGAATCGTAGGCGAGGTCGATCATTTCACTCATGTCTCAAACGGTTACGATGGTGCCCACCTCCTCACCTTCCACAATGCGAAGGAGGTTGCCGGCCTGGTTGATGTCGAATACGATGATGGGCAACTTGTTCTCGTTGCACAGGGTGAAGGCCGTCATGTCCATCACCTTCAATCCGCGTTGGAATACCTCATCGAATGACAGGCTGCTGAACTTCTCCGCCTCCGGGTCCTTCTCCGGGTCCGCCGTGTAAATGCCATCCACACGGGTGCCCTTCAATATCACGTCAGCCTCGATTTCGATGGCCCGCAGGGAGGCCGCACTGTCCGTGGTGAAAAAAGGATTGCCCGTTCCCGCACCGAAAATGACCACGCGACCTTTATCCAGGTGACGCATCGCCCGCCGACGAATAACCGGTTCTGCAATCGCCTTCATTTCGATGGCACTCTGCAACCGGGTATCCACTCCGATGTGCTCCAATGCGCTCTGCAGCGCCATGGCATTGATCATGGTAGCTAACATGCCCATGTAATCGCCCTGGGTACGTTCCATTCCGCCTTCCGCAGCCTGAACGCCGCGGAAAATGTTGCCACCACCAATGACGATGGCACATTCCACACCCGCTTTCACCAGGGCCTGAACTTCTCGCGCATAGAGCGCAAGTTGTTGGTTATCAATTCCAAATTGCTTCTCGCCCATCAGGGCTTCACCACTCAACTTGAGGAGGACTCGGCGGTACTTCATCGGGGCGTCAATATCCGACGATTCCGCCACCTGCCCCAAATGAAAACGGGCCGCCTTCCAGGCAGCCCGTTTCGCGTTTCAATATCCAGTAGAATATCAGTCCAGGCTGACCCGACTGAATCCAGTGATGGCGCGGTCGCCACCGGCTGATTCCTTCACGTATTCAGCCACGCTCTGCTTGTTGTTCTTGATGAACGCCTGGTGAACCAAAGTCACCTCCTTGAGCCACTTCTTCAAGCGGCCCTTGGCGATATTTTCAGCCATTTCTGCGGGCTTACCTTCCTTGATGGCGAGCTCCTTGCCAATCTCCAGCTCCTTGTCGATGTCAGCCTGAGCAATGGAGCTCTCGTCCAATGCAATGGGAGACATGGCAGCCGCCTGCATGGCCACGTCCTTGCCCACCTGGCTCTCCACAGCTCCGTTGAAAGCCACCAAAGTGGACAAACGATTACCTGGGTGGATGTAGGCCACGACGGCGTCACCGTCGATCTGCTCATAGCGGCTTACCTCGAGGCGCTCACCAAGACGGCCCATCTGGTTGGTGATCTCCTCCCCTACGGTCACACCTGAAGGATGCGCCTGCGCGAGCAAAGCGTCCTTGTCAGCAGCAGAAGAAGCCACTGCAATGTCCAAGATGCTCTGGGCAAAAGACACGTAGTCCGAGTTCTTGGCCACGAAGTCCGTCTCGCAGTTCAGCGAGATGATGCACCCGCGTGTACCGGTGTCGTTGGTGGCGGCGAGGACAGCTCCCTCACCAATTTCATTTTCACCGCGCTTTGCGGCGATTTTCTGACCCTTCTTACGGAGGATTTCGATGGCCTTATCGAAGTCACCTTCGGCTTCTACAAGGGCCTTCTTGCAATCCATCATGCCTGCTCCGGTCTGCTTGCGGAGCTTGTTGACTTCGGCTGCGGTAATGCTCATGGTTTTGATTGTATTTCGCGGGTGAAGCGTATCTCTTCACACCGGTGGGGTTCGTTTCAGAATGGGGATCGGTTGAGAATCAGGCCTCCTTTTCTCCTTCATCCTCAGCAGCTGCCTCTTCAGCGGCGGGAGCAGCCTCGGCGGCAGGCGCCTCCTCAGCGGCGGGAGCAGCCTCGGCGGCAGGCGCCTCCTCAACAGCGGGTGCTTCCTCGGCGGCAGGTGCCTCCTCAGCAGCGGGAGCAGCCTCGGCGGCAGGCGCCTCTTCAACAGCAGGAGCAGCCTCGACAGCAGGTGCCTCTTCAGCAGCGGGAGCAGCCTCGGCGGCAGGTGCCTCCTCAGCGGCGGGAGCAGCCTCGGTATCGGGGGCTTCCTTCGCGGCAGGCGCCTCCTTCTCGGATCCGCGCTCTGCCAAACCTTCCTTCACCGCTGCCGAAATGGCATCGACCACCGCCTTAATGGACTTGCTGGCGTCGTCATTGGCCGGAATCGGGAAAGTCACAGGACGAGGGTCACTGTTCGTATCCACCATGGCAATCACGGGGATACCCAACTTCTTCGCCTCGGCCAAGGCAATGTGCTCCTTCATCACGTCCACGATGAAGACAGCCGCCGGAATGCGGTTCATGTCCGCAATCGAACCGAGGTTCTTCTCAAGCTTGGCGCGCTGACGGCTGACCTGCAAGCGCTCACGCTTGGACATGGTACTCAATGTTCCGTCCGCTTCCATCTTGTCGATCTGGGTCATCTTCCGAATCGCCTTGCGAATGGTCGCAAAGTTGGTCAACATACCACCGGACCAACGCTCGGTCACGTAGGGCATGTTCACGGACTCAGCCGCTTCCTGTATGATGTCCTTGGCTTGCTTCTTCGTGGCGACGAAGAGGATGCGCTTTCCACTTTTGGCAATCTGCTTTGCAGCTGCAGCGGCCTCGTCAACGAGGACCACGGTCTTGTGGAGGTCAATGATGTGGATGCCCTTCTTCTCCGTGAAGATGTAAGGGGCCATGTGGGGGTTCCACTTGCGCTTGAGGTGTCCGAAGTGGGATCCTGCTTGAAGCAGTTGGTCGAAATTGGTGCGTGCCATGTTGCTACGTTCCTAGGTTTAAGCAACGTCAGGGTAGCTTCTGGTGAAGGTCCCTGTCGTTTGGATGCTAGCTGTATATGCTGGGTAAAAAAATGCTTGGAATCAGCGCTTGGAGAACTGGAACTTCTTCCGCGCCTTCTTCTGACCGAACTTCTTCCGCTCCACCATCCGCGGGTCACGGGTGGTGAGGCCCTCGGCCTTCAAAGAGGGCTTCAGCTCCTCGTTCAATTCAATCAGCGCCTTGGAGATGGCCAGGCGCAGCGCCTCAGCCTGTCCCGTGATGCCACCGCCATCGAGGTTCGCTTTAATGTCGAACTGATCGAGGGTTTCGGTGATCATGAAGGGCTGCTTCACCTTGTATTGAAGCGTGGGAAGCGGGAAGTACTCGGTCAAGTCCCGCTTGTTGATGGTCACCTTGCCCGTTCCCTGCGTCATGTATACGCGGGCGATGGCATTCTTACGGCGTCCGGAGGTGTTGATCGTCTGCATGCGAATCAGGAGGGGATGGCGTGGGCGGTAGGCTGCTGTGCTTCGTGCTTGTGCTCAGCACCCACAACGACATGAAGGTTCTTGTAGATGGCGCGTCCAAGGCGGTTCTTGGGAAGCATGCCGCGCACGGCGTTCTCCACAATACGCTCAGGCGTGCGCTCGAGCACTTCCTTGGCCGTACGGCGGTACTGACCCCCGGGATATCCGGAGAAACGGAGGTACTCCTTGTCCTCCCACTTGTTGCCAGTCAGTTCGACTTTCTCTGCATTGATCACGATCACGTAATCGCCGCAATCGGCATGGGGAGTGAAGTTCACCTTGTGCTTTCCACGCAACAAACGTGCGATTTCAGAACAGAGGCGGCCCAGGCGCTGCCCTTCGGCATCCACCAGCAACCACTTCTTATCGGCGTTCTCCTTATTGACGGAGACGGTTTTGTAGCTCAACGTATCCACTGCGCTCTTGGTTGAAAAACCCCGGAAAATTCGGGGTGCGAATATAGTGGCAATTCCAATGGGGCGCAAACCCCTGAGAAAGAGTGTTTCCCATGGGTCGTCGTGGACGACGGAAAGCCCCTTTGACCTTCCGTTGACAGTCCTTGGAAAAACTGCTTGTGCCCAAGCTTCAAAGACATCGTAAAATTGGGCTATCATGACGGCATATGAAAGGCACCCACCCCATCCCGTAGGGGGTACCATCGAGGTCATTGCTGGCCCCATGTTCTCCGGTAAGACTGAGGAATTGCTCCGTCGCATGCGCCGAGCGACCTTGGCCAAACAAGCGGTCACCCTGTTCAAACCCGAACGGGACGATCGCCACGGAACCACCGATGTAGTGAGCCACGATGCACGCCGCCAACCAGCGCATGCCGTTGCCAATGCCACCGCCCTAGAAAACAAATTGGACCTGATGGTCGCCGCTGGCGAAATGCCCGATGTGGTGGGCATCGACGAGGTTCAATTCTTCGATGAGGACATTGCCGCTGTCTGCAATCGAATGGCCGATCGGGGCATACGCGTTATCGCAGCCGGGCTCGACCTAGACTATCTAGGAAGGCCCTTTGGGTGCATGCCCCTGCTGCTCGCCCATTCTGAATACGTCACCAAACTGCACGCCATCTGCACCATCACCGGTCGACCCGCCCATTTCTCCCACCGCGTAGAGGGCGGAAATGACGATGTACAAATCGGCGGTGCAGAATCCTACCAGGCCCTTTCGCGCGAACCTTATAATGAAGTCGTGGTCCGCTCCCATCATCGGGTAGCGTCCTCAAAATGATCCTCGACGACTCCATCTGGCAGTCCCTTGCAAACTCCCTCGCTGGCTCCGTCGTCAGAAAGGACCCGTCGGGCACCCCCTCTTTCCTTCACCTTTCAACAGACACCCGCACCCTGAAAGGAGGGGGCTCCTCCTTGGCCCAAACCGTATTCATCGCGCTCAAGGGAAACCGACACGACGGGCACATATATGTACAAGCGGCATCCGAAATGGGCGTTCGGGGTTTCATCCTTGACGCAGACTGGCCCGGACCAGACCCCGAGGGCCACGTCATGAGGGTACCCGATACCCACCTGGCGCTTCAAGCCATTGGCCGCGCCAAACGGGAAAGCCTGGATGGAAAAGTGGTCGGCATTACCGGCTCCAATGGAAAAACCACCGTAAAAGAGTGGGCCCACGCCCTCACCGATCCGAGACAGCGCATCTCGCGCAGCCCTGGCAGTTGGAACAGCCAGATCGGTGTTCCCTTGGCACTTTGGAGCATGGATGAAGGTGCTGACATCCACCTGATGGAAGCTGGAATTTCCGAACCGGGAGAAATGGGGCGGTTGGAGAGCATCATCCAGCCCAACATGGGAGTAATGGTGCATTTCGGTGACGCTCACGAAGCACATTTTCAGAGCCGCTTGGAAAAGGCAAGAGAAAAAGTGCGCCTGTTCTGCGGTTGCAAGTCCATCATCCTCGGCACACAGGACCCCGATGTGATCCGTGCGCTTCACGAATCCCAACTCTTGGGCCGCGTTCAATACTGGCAATGGTCGGACGCATCCACCGATTCAAGGTTGGCACATCCTCCCGCACTCAAGTTGGAACCGGCGAAGACCGATGGCCAAAACACCCGGGTTTCGGGAAACTGGAAAGGTCAACCGGTGCACTGGACATTGCCTTTCACTGACCCCGCCAGTGTATCCAACGCGCTCACGGCCGCCCTGCTTGCATTGGAGACAGGCACCTCCCTGAAAGGCGTCGCATCTAGATTGCACCAACTCCAACCCGTCGGCATGCGCCTGGAACACCTCTCCGGAACAGGAGGGGGCACCATCATCAACGACACCTGGAACCACGACCTGGACGGGTTGGCGACCGCACTCGTCGCCCTGGGCCGAATCCAAGATGGCCGCAAGACCGCAGTCATCCTCTCTGACCTCATCCCCTTCAATGCGGCAGATCCCAACCAAACCTTGCGACTGCGCAATACGGTCCAACACCACACCGCAGACCGATGGATCTCCGTAGGGCCACAATTGGCCGGCGGAATTCCTGGGATTCCGGAAAATGACGTCCTTCATTTCGACACCACCGAATCCCTGTTAGACAGCGCGGCATTGGATGATCTCCGCGGCTGGAATGTGCTGGTCAAGGGTGCCCGGCCCTTCGCCTTCGAGAGGGTAGCGCGGGCATTGGAGTCCAACCCGCACACCACTGTATTCGACCTCGATCTGGGCAGGCTGGCGCACAATCTGGAATGCCACCGCGAACAATGGAACATCCCCATCATGGGCATGGTCAAGGCCTTCGCCTACGGCGCTGGGGAGGCCGTTGCCGTGGAACTGGACCGGTTGGGCATCGACCGGCTGGCCGTTGCCTTTGCAGAGGAAGGGATACGCCTGAGAAAGAAAGGAGTGCAATGCCCCATCATGGTGCTCAATGCCGAGTCCCAGCGTTACGGTGACCTTGTGCAATGGGAGTTGGAACCCGAAGTCCACCGCTTGGACAACCTCAAGGTCTGGCAACGTGCCTTGAACGCCTCTACCATCTCCGGGCGAGGCGTCCACCTCAAGGTCGAAACCGGCATGCACCGTCTGGGTCTTGGCCCCGATCGTTGGCTTCGGGCGGGAGAGCAATGCGCTGAACTCAAAATTCCCATACTGAGCGTATACAGTCACCTGTCCGCGGCAGATGACGCTGGTTCCGACGCACACACGCACCTTCAACTCGCCACGTTTGAGCGGGCGTGTTCAACGGTCGAAAAAGGCTGGTTGGCCGCCTCCCAGGCGCCCACAACATTCATACGCCACATCGCGAATACCGCCGGTGCAGCTCGATTCCCAGAAGCGAGGTTGGATCTCATCCGCATCGGTCTGGGACTGTATGGCCTGGACGCATCCAAGACCCTGTCGGGCTTGCAACCCATCGGGCGATTCCACACGCGGGTCAGCCACCTCCACATCGTGCCCGCAGGCGAGCCCGTGGGCTATGGCGCCCGAGACATCGCCGACCGCGACCGATTGATCGCCACCCTGCCCGTTGGCTACGCAGACGGCTTGCCCAGGGCTGCGGGAATGGGCCGGGCACGGCTCCATGCAGCCGGCACATCCTGTCCGACCGTGGGTCCTGTTTGCATGGACGGTTGCATGATCGATGTGACCGGTGCAGACATTTCCGTCGGAGACAGCGTAGAAATATTTGGCGACCACGCCCCCATTGAGGCCCTAGCCCAAGCCACCAACACCATTCCCTATGAATTGCTGTGCCGCATTCCAGAAAGGGTCCGTCGGCGCCACCTTCGCACCTGAATCCCCCGTCCGGCGTAACTTCGAGTGCGTGGATCGAACGCGGAAAATCCCCATTGAACCCGGTGACACCTACACGTCTCCTGAGGGTTTCCTTGTCTTCACGGAACAATACCACCGCAAGCGCGGATATTGCTGCACCAGCGGTTGCAAACACTGCCCCTATGGATTCGACAAGGGCACAGGGCGCATCCGCAACCCCCAAGGCCTCTGACCGATGAACACCACTGTCACCCCATCGACTTCCCTTGCGGAATTCCAAGCCTCCGTCTCCGAAGGGCTCCCCTCGGTACTGCCTGCCCCGCGCAAGCGAAGCACGGAGGTGCCCCATGCCCCGGTACGCAAGGACATCCTGACGCCCAAGCAGAAGGAACTGGCCCTGGCCAACGCCCTCCGTTACTTCCCGGCAGATCAACACGACGAACTCGCACCCGAATTCGCTGCTGAACTGAAGACATACGGGCGCATCTATATGTACCGGTTCTTGCCGGAATACGCCATGCACGCGCGTCCCATCGACCAGTATCCAGCCCGAACACCGCAGGCCGCGGCCATCATGCTGATGATCCAGAACAACCTGGACCCGGCGGTCGCCCAGCACCCCGAAGAGCTCATCACCTATGGCGGCAATGGCGCCGTCTTCCAGAACTGGGCACAGTACCGCCTGGTGATGCATTACCTGAGCGAAATGACCGAGGAGCAAACCCTCGTCATGTACAGCGGCCATCCGCTGGGCTTGTTTCCTTCCCATCCGGGCGCACCGCGGGTGGTGGTCACCAACGGCATGGTCATCCCGAACTACAGCGCGGGCGATGATTACGAGCGCATGAACGCCATCGGTGTCAGCCAGTACGGCCAGATGACCGCCGGGTCTTACATGTACATCGGACCGCAGGGCATTGTCCACGGCACGACCATCACCGTGTTGAATGCCGGCCGCCGCCTAGACCCGAACAACCCTTCGCTGGCCGGCAAACTTTTCGTGACCGCCGGCCTCGGCGGCATGTCCGGCGCCCAACCGAAAGCGGGCAACATCGCCGGCGTAGTCTCCGTTACCGCCGAAGTCGACCCTGCCGCCGCATGGAAGCGGCACGAACAAGGCTGGGTGGACCACGTCGTGGAAGACGTCGCAGAGCTCGCCGACCAGGTGCGCGCCGCCATGGAAGCCAAAAAGGTCGTCAGCTTTGCCTACCTCGGTAATGTGGTCGACGTTTGGGAACACTTCGACACGGCCGGCATCCACATTCACCTGGGTTCCGACCAGACCTCACTGCACAACCCTTGGGCCGGCGGCTACTATCCCGCCGGGTTGAGCTTCGAGCAGGCCCAGACCATGATGGTAGAGGATCCGGAGCAATTCAAGGTCCACGTCAAGGAAAGCCTCCGCCGACATGCCGCCGCCGTCAACCGCCACACCGCGCGGGGTACCTACTTCTTTGACTACGGCAATGCCTTCTTGCTCGAAAGCTCCCGCGCCGGCGCTGACATCATGGCCGCAGATGGCGAGGCATTCCGTTATCCGAGCTACGTTCAGGACATCATGGGGCCCATGTGCTTCGACTATGGGTTCGGACCCTTCCGTTGGGTTTGCGCCAGTGGCGAACCAACCGATCTGGACACCACCGACGCCATCGCATGCGAGGTGTTGGAAGCCATGATGGCCGAGTCGCCCGCTGAAATCCGCCAGCAAATGGCCGACAATGTCCAATGGATCAAGGGGGCCAAGGCCAACAAGCTCGTGGTCGGCAGCCAGGCCCGCATCCTCTACGCAGACGCCGAAGGCCGCATGCGCATCGCCAAGGCCTTCAACGACGCCATCGCAAAAGGCCGCCTCTCCGGACCGGTCGTGCTCGGCCGCGACCACCACGACGTCAGTGGCACCGACAGCCCCTATCGCGAAACCTCCAACATCTATGACGGCTCCGCCTTCACAGCCGACATGGCCGTCCAGAACTTCGTAGGCGACGCATTCCGCGGCGCCACCTGGGTCTCCCTTCACAACGGAGGCGGAGTGGGATGGGGTGAAGTCGTCAACGGCGGCTTCGGTATGCTCCTCGATGGATCCTCGGAGGCCGAATCACGTCTGACTTCCATGTTGCATTGGGACGTCAACAACGGCATTGCCCGCCGCAGCTGGGCCCGCAATGAGGAGGCCCAGTTCGCCATCAAGCGCGCCATGGAAGCCGAGCCCCGCTTGAAGGTCACATTGGCCCAATCCGCTGACCCGGAACTCATCCGCAGCGCCCTTTCCTGATGGAACATTACCAAGGTCACTGGACTGTGGAATCCAGTGGAACACATGCACTCCCTGCCGGACCTTGGGTCGGGCATCACTTCGAGAAGTGCACCTTTGAAGGGCTGGACCTGACCGGATATGACTTCCGCAACAGCCGCTTCGAGCACTGCATCTTCCGCGGCTGCACCCTTGAAGGCGTGAGGCTGACCGGAGCAAGGTTGCACGGCGTACGTTTCGAACATTGTATCCTGCCTGGCCTGCGCTGGTCCACCCTGGACACCCTCATCCTGGATTTCACCCTCGTAGACTGCCGGGCGCCCCTCGGAGATTGGGGAGAAATGGACCTACAGGGGGTACAATTCAAAGCCACAGATCTAAGCGGAGGCAACTTCTCCGGAACAGACGCCCGCAAGACCGGTTGGGCCCAATGCCGGCTGAGGAACGTCGTGTTTGACCGCACCGACCTGCGAGAGGCCGATTTCCGGGGTGCTTCTGAGTGGACCATCAATCCAGCGGAAAACCGCCTGCGCGGCGCCCGGTTTGATACTGCTGACCTGACCGGCCTCGTGCAATCCCTCGGCATCCTGTTGGACTGACCTCAACCCGGCGTACAGAAACCAAGGAAACGATTTAACACCCGTTTCGTTTCCGACACGCATTCCCAGCGGTATTTTCGCGGCCTGAAAACCGCAAGGATGTCATCTCCAACCCCAGGAAAATCGAAGGACCCTCAACTGATCAAGCTGTTTAACGGCTGTGAGCAGATCTTTCGTCGCAATGGGGTCCGTGCCGTCAGCATGGACGATCTCGCCCGCTCTTTGGGCATGTCCAAAAAGACCCTCTACAAATACTGCAGAGACAAGGCCGACCTCGTTCTCCAGGTATTCGACCGCATGTGTGAGCGGCAGGACAGCCAAATCTGCGCCCTTTCAGAAAGTGGGGAAAACGCGATCGACGCGGTCATCGGCGCCATGGAATACATGCAGTCCGAACTCCGCGAGATGCACCCCAGCATGCTCTTTGACCTCCAGAAATTCTATCCCGCCGCATTGCAGCGTCTGGAGCGGCACAAGCTCGACAACATGCAGGGATACCTCATCCGCAACATTGAACGGGGGCAACGCGAAGGCTTCTACCGCGAAGACTTCGACGCCAAGCTCATTGCCCGCCTGCACATGTCGATGGTGCAGACCATGACCGACCCCTCGACCCTCGAAGAATTCGGTAGACCTCTGACTGAACTTCAAAAAGAACTCCACGCCTACCACCTCCGCGGCATCGCGACGGAAAAAGGCATGGACTATTACCGCAACCGTCACATGGCCAGTTCGACCCACGCCGCATCATGAAGCGCACCTCCCTCCTCCTTTCCACCCTTGTCCTGGCCACGGGTTCGATGGCTCAATCCGGCATCCGCCTGACCTTGGAAGAAGCCCAGTCCATTGCTGCAGAGCGCGCATACAACGTGCGGTATGCGGTCATGGACAAAGACGAAGCCGCCAGCAACACCCGAGAAATCATTGCCTCTGGATTTCCTCAAATCAGCGGGTCGGTAGAGTACAACCGCTATATCGACATCCCTACGCAGGTGTCCAGTGGAGATGTGTTCGGGTTCCCTGACTACCTGACCACGTTTCTCGGAGGGGTAGCGCAGGCAACGGGTGTCCCACTGGATGCCCCGGCCCCCGATCCGGATGCCATACAGGAATTCCAGTTCGGCGCGGAGCAGACCATGACCGCTGGCATCACGGCGACTCAATTGATTTTCAGCCCGAGCTACTTCGTCGGCATCCAAGCCGCCAAAGCCTACGCCAGCGCGATGGAAGCTGCCGAATCGCGCTCGGTCGTAGATGCACGTCGCGCCGCAGGCGAGGCCTACGCCGCCGCACTGGCTGCAGATGAAAACGTGGCCTTGCTCAAGTCCGCGGAACAACTCGCTTCCGACAGCCACGATCAGATGCGCGCCATGGTGGAAGAGGGCGTTGCAGAATCCACGGATGCCGACCAATTGGAACTCGCGCTCAACGACGTGCAACAACAGCGCACCGCAGCCGAGAACATGGCACAGGTGGCTTTGGATGCCCTCAAATTCACCATGGGCATGCCTGTGGAAACCACAGTCATACTCGCAGACAGTTTCGAAACACTGGATGGTGCCTTGGACGCCGCTTCCGTTTTGGGCGTGCCCTTCGATGCGGTCAGGCTGCCCGAAATCCGGACACAAACCCAGAACCTCGAGTTGTCCGAACTCAACATCCAAAACGAGAAAGCAGCAGGTCTGCCCAGCATAGGCGCCTTCTATACCAACCAACGCAACGCCCAGCGGGACGCCTTCAATTTCCTCGGCGACGGCAGCTGGTATCCCATTCAGCTGGTTGGCGTGCAGATGAACATTCCCATCTGGTCCAGCTTCGCAGGCAAGGAACGCGTCTTCAAGGCCGAACTGACCCGGGATCGCGCCGCCACCGCATTGGAACAGATGACCGAAGCGGCCCACCTGGAATACCGCACAGCCCGATCCGAATACAACGCGTCCTTGGAACAGCGCCAGCAGTCCCAGCGCAGCCTGGAACTGGCCGCCCGCATCATGGACCGCACCCGCATTCGATTCACCGAAGGCCTCGCCAGCAGCTTTGACCTGGCCCAAGCACAGAATCAACTCATCAACGCCCAAGGCGGCGTTACCCAAGCCACCCTCCGGTGGCTCAACGCCCACCTCCGTCTCCAACGCTCCCTCAACGCCTGATCGCCATGATCCGTTCTCTTTCTCTCCTCGCCCTTCCCGCATTGCTCATGGCTTCATGCAGCGCACCTGACAGCACACCGACGGAAGCGGCCGCCAGCGGCGACCCCACTGTCGCGGCGAAAGACGCCAGAAAAGTCACCACACTCCAAGTGGAGGCGGCGCCCTTCGATCACTACTTCACCGTGCAGGGCAATGTCGAAACCGACCGCATGGCCCAGGTTTTTCCCTTGACCCAAGGCACCGTGCGCGGCATCCTCGTAGAGGAAGGCCAAACCGTTCGAAAGGGCCAGGTGCTGATTGAGCTGGACAACGATGTAGTAGCCAGCAACCAAAACGAACTGGAAACCCGCCTGGCACTGGCACAGGATGTACTGGCTCGGCAAGAGCGCCTTTGGAGCCAAGGCATCGGCACGGAGGTCCAACTGCTCGAAGCGCGCACCAATGTGAAGGCCCTCGAGGAGAGCATTGCTGCCTTTGCGGAGCAAGTTGACCTCGGGTCCATCAACGCTCCCTTCGCCGGAACCGTAGACCGCATCTTCGCCAAGGAGGGAGAGCTGGCCAGCCCCGCTCGCCCCGCCGCCCGACTCCTGGACCTCGATGAGATGTATGTCCGGGCCAAAGTCAGTGACCACTATGTCGGAAAGGTGGCCGACGACCAGCGGGTCGAAATCCTCGTCTCCGGAGTGGACACCCTCCCCTCCTCCATTGGGCGCGTAGGGAGTTACATCGAACCCGCCAACCGGACTTTCGAAATCGTGGTGCCCATCGAAGGGGACCACGGCCTGTTGCCCAACCAGTTCGTCTCCTTGCGCATCAACGACCTGCACCTCGATTCCGCCATCGCACTGCCGTCCGGCCTCATCCTGCAAGACCGGGAGGGCAAGGATTTCGTCTACACGATTGAGGGTGGAAAGGCCAAAAGGCAACCGGTCCGAATCGGCACTGCATACATGGACCGCATCCTCATTCTCGACGGCCTTGCCCCGGGCTCCACTGTGATCGACCGCGGCGCCGGGCAGGTAGTCGAAGGCGAAGCTGTTCAAGTTCTCCGCTGATCCCCGAACCCCCAACGATTCCCATGAATCCTGATACACCCAAGGAGTTCGGCCTGAGTACGGCATCCATCCGAAACCGAACGACCGTGGCGGTGCTCATCGCCATCATCCTGCTGGCCGGCATCTCTTCGTACATAACGGTTCCCAAGGAGAGCTTTCCGGAGGTTGTTGTACCCGAGGTCTACATCGGGACCGCCTACCCCGGAAACAGCCCCAGCGACATCGAAAAGCTCATCACCCGTCCCATAGAGAAAGAGCTCAAGGGCATCACGGGCATCGACGTCATCACCTCCACGAGCCAGCAAGGCTACAGCGCCATCGATGTCAAATTCGATTTCTCGGTCACCCCGGAGGTCGGGCTGCGCAAAGTCAAGGACAAGGTGGACATCGCCATGAGCGACCCCAGCTTTCCGGACGACCTCCCGAGCGACCCCAACATCTTCGACCTCAACTTCACGGAGCTCATTCCGGTGATGCAGGTCAACCTGTCCGGCGATTACCCGGTAGACCAGCTCGAGGACTACGCCGAAGAGCTGCAAGACCGCATCGAGGACCTTGAACAGATCAATGAGGCCCAAATCCGCGGCGTCAACAAGAAGGAGCTCGAAGTCGAGGTCGACTACCTGCGCGCAGAAGCCATGCTCGTCAATTTCAACGACATCGCCCAGGCCATCGGGCAGGAAAACCTCTCCATTTCAGGAGGCGACATCCTCATGGATGGACGCAGGAGGACCGTGCAGGTGGTGGGCGACATCCGCGACGCCGCCGACCTCGAATCCATCATCGTCAAAGCCGAAGGAGGCCATCCCGTGTATTTGCGCGACGTAGCCAATGTGAAATTCGTTGACCAGGAAGCGACCAGCTATGCCCGCGAATGGGGCAACCCTGTGGTTTCACTGGACGTACGGAAACGCGCCGGAGAAAACCTGATCATCGCCTCCGATGAGATCAACCGCATCATCGAAGAAGCCAAAGCAGAATTCCTGCCGGCCGACCTCAATGTGAGCATCACCTCCGACCAATCGGACCAGACGCGCACCCAGGTCGATGAGCTTCAGAACAGCATCATTCTAGGCG
>JBDQOI010000040.1:0-17821 GCA_040261275.1 Flavobacteriales bacterium
CATCGGCACCCCGGATGTCCGTCCAGGTGGCCGAGCCATTCATGAGGATGGTGCCGTTGTCCTGCAATCCGCCGGCCACAAGGTTGGCAGCGTCTTGGGCGACGCCTACTTGGTAGAACTGGCCGATGCTCAGACCATTGGTAATGTCGGTGTAGTTCACACCGTCGTCAGTGGTTTTATAAATGCCGCCATCACATCCGACAATCGCAGTGCTGCCGTCGTAAGTAATGCCGTGCACATCGGCGTGCACTTCTGCAGCACCGCCGTTGCCAAGCCAGTGGCCGCTGATGCTCCAGTTCGATCCGCCATTGGTGCTCCGCCACACATTGATTCCGCCCACAATGACGATATCGGCATTGACGTGGCTGGCGTCGACGCAGAGGTCGTACCATCCCTGACCATTACCCGCGGCTCCTGTCTCTGAATAGCCCAACAAGTTGGGAGAAGTTCCCGACATGGTGGACCAGGTCTCGCCGGCGTCGTTGGAACGGAAGAAGCCCAACATGGCGCTGTTGGAGCTGGCCGAGGCAATCATGTAGACGCGGTTGGCGTCCGCTGGGGTCACGCAAATGGCGTTCCGTTGCATCCCGGAAGCTTCAGCCGGGAGGGCCTTTTGGCTCCAGGTCGCGCCGCCATCCGAACTCTTCCAGAATCCGGAGGGGCTGGAAGCATAAACCAAATTGTCGTTCCCCGGCTGGAATTCGATGTCGCGGAAACGGGTACCCGCCGTTCCGGTGGCGTAGCTCCAGGTAGCGCCGGCGTCCGTGGAGCGGAGCAGGCCGTAGCGGGCAGCCGCCATGATCAGGTTGCTGTTGGTCGGTGAGATGAGGATACGCCCCATCGTGAAGGAGCCCTGTGTGGGCGCATAGGATTGCGTCCAGGTGATGCCCCCATCGGTGGACTTCATGATGCCCAGTCCGTAGGTGTCCAAACCGTCGTCGTCGCCAGCTGCAGCGTAAAGGATGTTGCTGTTGGCGTGGTCGATGGCGATGTCCGTGAAACCGATCGACGGGACCTCATCCGTCGCATCGGGGTACAGCAGGTTCCAATTGGATCCCGCATCGGTGGTCTTCCAGATGCCGCCACCAGGTGCACAACCGAAGTACACATTGGCGTTGTTGGGGTCGACCCGCACCTTGTTGATTCTGCCGACACCACCGGCGTAAGCATAGGGGCCTGCTGGAGGGCGGGAAACGGGGCCCAGCGATTGCCAGGCCGGGTTCATCATGCTCGCCGCAGAAGGCGGGGTGTAGACACGACCGGAGTTCTCGATCACCTCGTTGGAGGGGAGTTCTCCCGTGGGGGACACGAGCGGCTCCATGTGGTGGAGCCAGCGCATGAAGGGTTTGTAGCCGCAACCCCTGGTAATTTCCTTTCCTTCCCAATAGGCCTCAAAGGCCGCCTTGATGTCAAAGAAATTCGCGTTGGGGTCATCCCTGAGTTCGAGATAACTCGCTTGGGTGAGCAGGTTTTGGTCTGTCGATTCCTGCGCAGAAACAGGGGTCAGGAAAGCAGAAAACAAGAGGCACGAAGACAGAACGACTGTCTTCACGGTTGAGATCGTGGAGCGCATCAGAGCAAATTCGGTTCGCTTAAAAGTAAGTGCTACCTCACTCCTCGCGACACTTTATTGCTTTGTCTTACAGTACGTTATAAGCCCCATATAAATTTCAATCTGTTTATATACAGACCTAACAATGTATTATAGGAAGTTAGACCGATCCAAGGTAGATTAAAAAAAAAAGAAATGTCGGAATACTCTTACAGCCACCCCTCGGTCAGGCCGCGCCCCTCACGCACCACCAGCGCATCTCCTGAAGTACAGTCGATAATGGTGGAAGCCTCCATATGCCCAAGTCCTCCTCCAATAACACCATCTACTTGAAGCGCATATTTCTCGTGGACAAGCCCGGGGTCGGTCATGTATTCGATGTCATTGTCGTCATGGTGTACGGAGCTCACCACCAACGGTTTTCCCAAGGAGTCAATAAGGGCTTTCGGTATGGAATGATCCGGGATGCGGATTCCCACTTCTCGCTTCGATTTCCTGAAGATGCGGGGCACTTTTACCCCTGCATTGAGGATGAAGGTGAAGGGGCCGGGTAAAGCCCGTTTCATCAATTTGAAAATGGGTTGGGGCAGGGGAGCTACATACTCACTCATCTGGCTCAAGTCTTTGCAAATCAAGGAGAAGTTGGCTTCGGAGGGGGTCAAGTCCCTGAGCCTGGCCATTTTTTCAAGCGCCTTTGCAGAGCCAAGAGCGCAGGCAAAGCTGTACACGGAATCGGTTGGTATGATGAGCACGCCATCCTTCTTCAGGATGTTCACTGCGGTTTCAATCTTGCGGGGTTCCGGTGTTTCCTGATGGATGTCGATGAGCATCCCCTCAAGGTCGGAAAATCCCAGTGCTGTTGCAACACCGAAAATCAAAAAATCAGCCGGCGCAACGCACGCAGGTGACTGCCCCCGGCATCAACATCAAGCGGCCCGTGGGAATGGGTTCGCCACAACGCGTGCAAAGCCCGAATCGGTCGTCGCCCAACCGCTGCAGTGCCCGATCCAGGCCCTGCCGCTGCTTTTCGGCTTGCCGCAAGGCCGCCTCGTTGACGCTCTTGTTGTTGATGGCGTCCATCCGGCTCACGCGTCCGATGGCCTCACTGGGTGGAATGGGCTTCGTGAGTTCGCGGTACTCCTCTATGCGCTCGTCCAGCTCCGCTGCCTTGCGCAGGATGGCCTCCTTGATTTCCTCTTTTTCCTCTGGAGAAAGCATGTGGCAATTAAACCCATCTTGCGCAGACCCGTTTCCTCCGACATGCGATTCCTGATCCTTTGTGCCTCACTGTTGGCTGTTACGGCCCTTCATGCCCAACCTGAATTGGAGGCTTGGTTGCTCAATACCGACGGCGCCACAGGCCAATATTGGAACGGGAACAACCTGGTCCAGATGCAGGACGAATGCGATGTGCAGCTCGTCCAATTCAGCACCGACAACGTCTATGTCCATGCCACGGGCATTCCGCGTTATGCCACGGCCCCTTTCCCCGATGGCAATCCCTCCACGGCTGCCGCACAGAATTACCTCTTCCAAATCCCGCGCAATCCCCAAGAAGGTCCGGCGGGAGGGACACCCACCGGGCTCGGTCATACCGGTGTTCTGGTCAATGGCGTCGTCATCTTCAATGCGCAGGACGCCTTCAGCTACAACAACCAGGGCATCTGGCATCAGAACGGCGGGTTCTTCGAAAACGATGGATTCGACTGTGCCAAGGGCCATCCTGCCATGGGCCAGTATCATCACCACCAGATACCGACCCGTTTCGATGACAGCCTCGACCCCACCAGTGAAGTCTGCAGTGGATTTCCCAGCGATGCGCTGTTCGCCATTGACCTGGAGAGCCACAGTCCCCTCATCGGCTTCGCCTTTGACGGTTACCCCATCTATGGACCCTATGGCTTCGCCAATGACGATGGCTCCGGGGGCATCGTCCGCATCGAGACCAGTTGGCAGCTCAGGGACATCGCCGTGCGCCACACCCTGCCCGACGGCACCGAATTGTCTCCCAACCAATACGGGCCGGATGTGGGCGAAATGGTGACCCCGCCCATTCCACCGGGGGCGGCTCCGGTCGAAGCTGTCCTCGGGGCATACATCGAAGACCACGAGTTTGTGGAAGGTTCCGGTCACCTTGATGCGTTCAACGGTCGCTTCGCGGTGACGCCGGAATATCCCTCGGGCACCTACGCCTATTACGCCACCGTAGATGCCAACCACAACGGTCAGTATCCCTATTTCTTTCCGGCCTACCGCGGGGTGGTGGAGACAGATAACTTCGGTGGCGGCCCCGGTCCCGGCGGCGGCGGTGGAACCAATGTGACCATCGATGAAGCGGTCGAGACGTGGACAGGTGTGGCCACTCATGTGGACGAATTCACGGCTTCAGGCAGCACCTTTTACGCCTTTCCCAACCCGACGACTGGCGCCGTGCGCTTCGCTGGCGTGGTGCCGGCGCAAATCGATGTGTACGATGGCATGGGACAGTTCGTCGCGACCTGGAACCGGTCCGATATCATCGGAGGCGTTTCCCTGCGTGGATGGCCTGCGGGAACCTACCATTGCCAAGACCCGAACACGGGCCAGCGAAGCTTGCTCATCTTGCAGCCGTAATGCTGCGCGCCTGTTGCTTGCTCTTGTCCGTCACTTCCTGCCTGCTGGCGCAGGCACAATGGTTGCTCGATGAAACCTGGAGTTCGGATGGGAGGAAAGTGGAAGCGTCCGATCGTTGGGAAGTACCTGTGGCCCTTTCCAAGAGTGCCGAAGGCGTGGTGATGTTGTCCGCCACCTATGACGCCGAGGGTGAAGTCCGACCCCGCTGGTATGGTCTGTCCTCTTGGGGCGGACTCTCGTGGGAAGGAGAGGGCAACGACGGCGAACGACCGGTCGACCTCGTCCACGGCTTCTTGCCGAACCGATGGTTCATGCTGTCCGAGGCTCCCGATCCTGCGGGAGATACGTTGGCCAGTGTGCTGAGGGTTCGCGCCTTTGAGGGCAATACGCCCGTGGAATCCTGGGGGGAAGAAGGAGCCGTCAGCATGTCCTTCATCGGTCCAGTGCAGGAGGGGGGCGCCATCCACGCCCACATTGCGGGGGGTGAAGGGCCTCAGGCTCTGGCCGATTGGATGGCGATTGCAGGGGCTGGTTATGACAGCTGTTGCGCCCACCAGGAGATGCCGGCTTTGGCCCTTGTTAGCACGTTCAACGGCACCTGGCATCCGGATTTCGGAGAGCAGGGGCGCGTCGTGCTGGATCCCGACGGTTGGCAAGTGGAGGACAGCGTGCGCCACACCTTCAGCGGGCGGTTCGAATCGGTCCTGTTCGTCCCGTGGAACCTCCAGTCCAACGACCCTCAAAACCCCGAAAACCTGCGCATCCTGGCAGGGGGGACTTATGCACTGTCGGGCGCTTTCCGGCCTTTCCTCGCCATGTTCCGTTTCAACGGATCGCTCGAGACTGAGTTCGGAGACGGCGGCATCATGACCTGGCTGGAAGACGGCAACCTCAATCACGGGGTGCGCGAGCTGAGGCACCGCTGGGAATGGCTGGGGCCTTCGTCTGTGGTGGAGGTTCTGATCGGGGTGCCCGAGGGGGAGTCAACCCTGTCGGCAGGCACCCTGTCTTTGGGTATGGTTCCCCTGTGGCCCGAGCCCGGGTTGGCCTCTTTGACGGCGCCCATAGAGCCGGGCTTGCCCACCACCGATCCCGTGCGCGCTGCGGGCATCGCTGCCGGCTTCGGATGGAAACTCGAGGACGAAGTTGTGGCGGTAGGTACCCGAGTGCAGGAGGCAGGGTGGAACGGTGCACAGCATCCGGTGTGGTGGACGGGCGCCAACACCTCATTTGGAGGCGTGGACGCGTATTGGACGGAGGACACGGAATACCCGAGCCAAAGGGCCGGGGCGGTGATGAGCCAGGGGGGCAAGCTTTACATCGCGGGAACCTTGCCGGGCGATGGACCCTCGAACAGCTCGTGGATCATTTCGCGCTGGCGAGAGGACACGAGCAGCGTGGAAGACCACCCGCTTCAAGTGTCATTGCCCTTCCCCAATCCGACCGCGGGGACCATTCACTGGGATTGCCCGGCCGGAACGGTGGTATGTTGGGACGCACAGGGGAGAATCCTCGCGAGATGGAACCATCCAGGGGGTCGATTCACGGGGACTTTGCCCTCCGGTGCGGCATGGCTGGGGCGTGATGGGCACCGTGGACATGCGGTGCGCCGATGGGATTGAAACCACAACCGGGATTGAGCGTGGACAAAGCCGTCCAGAAAAAGGAGGGCGCGGAGGAGTCGGGGGTTAATTTTGCCCCACGATTCTCAGCCCCATGAAGTTCTTCATCGACACCGCCAACCTCGACCAGATCCGCGAAGCTGCCGCCCTCGGCGTGCTCGACGGCGTGACCACGAATCCCAGCCTCATGGCCAAGGAAGGCATCAGCGGAGATGCCGCCGTGCGCCAGCATTATGTCGACATCTGCAACACTGTAGACGGAGACGTCAGTGCCGAGGTCATCAGCACCAACTTCGAGGGCATGGTGCAGGAAGGAAAAGCCCTGGCGGCCCTCCATGACAACATCGTGGTCAAGGTGCCCATGATCGAAGACGGGGTCAAGGCCCTTCGCTATTTCTCCGACCACGGAATCAAGACGAATTGCACCTTGGTGTTCTCTGCGGGCCAGGCACTGCTCGCCGCCAAGGCGGGTGCGGATTACGTGAGTCCCTTCATTGGCCGTTTGGACGACATCTCCAGCGATGGCCTCCAGCTCATCGAACAGATTCGGCACATCTACGACAACTACATGTTCAAGACCGAAATCTTGGCGGCATCTGTGCGCCATACCATGCACATTCTGGACTGCGCGCAGATCGGAGCCGATGTGATGACCGGTCCGCTTTCGGCCATCAAAGGATTGCTCAAGCACCCCCTGACCGACAGCGGTTTGGAGAAGTTCCTGGCGGACCACGCCAAGGCCGCCGGAGCGGTCTCCGCCTAATCCAAGCGCACGATAACACAATTCGGATCGTTCGGGCAACGAATGCCCAAGCGCCTGCGTTTCTTTGTTCCATGAAAATCCACCTTGTCATGACATGTTGGGGGGTCATGCTCATGGGCATGACTTCGGCTCAATTGCCGGGTGCCCTGGTAGGGTCGGCCAGCGATAATGGCAATGGATGTTACAACCTCACCAGCAATGCGGTAGGACAAGCAGGGGCGTTGTGGTTTGATGAGCAGGTCGATCTCTCCCTGCCCGTGACCTTGCGCGCCGAGATTTACCTGGGGAGCCAAGATGCCACCGGAGCGGATGGCATGGCCTTCATGCTTCAGGATGTAGGACAATGGCCAGTGGGAGATACAAACGAAGACCTGGGCATTATCGAGGGTGCATCGTTTTCAAGCATTGGGGTCGAGATTGATACTTGGCAGAATGCCCCATTCTCAGACCTGGCTGAAGATCACCTCAGTATTTTCAGAGATGGCATAAACAACCATAACATTCCGTTCTTCAATCTGGATGGACCCGTCGCTGCGTTGGCCAGTGGGGCCAATATCGAGGATGGTCAACATCATGAGTTCAGGGTCGAATGGGACCCGGGCACCCAGACTTTCGAGGTCTATTTTGACTGCGCGTTGAGGTTGAGTTGGACAGGTGATTTGGTCGGGGACATTTTCGGCGGGCAAAATCTGGTTTGGTGGGGGTTTACTGCGGCAACAGGGGGGTCGAGCAATGTCCACAGCATCTGCGTCCCTCACTTGGAGGAGGAGCATCAAATCTGTTCGAACCAGAGCGCTCTGCTGGAATTGGAAGGGGTCACAGCCACCACGGTGAGTTGGACGCCCACTGCGGGGTTGACGGATGCGACCTCACCGATCACCGATGCCCAACCTTCCATCACCACAAACTATGTCGTGGAGTGGGTGAATGGTTGCGGATTCACTTTGACGGAGGAGACCACGGTGGAAGTAGGGCAGACGCCAGATCCCATGTTGCCTCCGGTCACGGAATTTTGTGCGGGCGACGCGGTTTCCCTTTCGGTAGTGGTGCCGGCAGGGGGGAGCGCCGTGTGGTCCGATGGCACCCTCGGCGGTGACTGGATGGGGACAGCTACTGGAATCCAATCGGTGGATGTCACCAGTGCGGAAGGGTGTCTCGGCTCGGCAAGTACCGACTTGGTGGAGCTGGTTCCTACACCCGTGGTCTTGCCTGTTGTTGGGCCCCTGTGTTACGGAGAATCTGATGACATTCCTTGGCCTACGGGAACTTTGGATTGGCTCGTGGATGGCCAGCTCACACCCTCCCCTTGGACGGTCTCCCCAGGCATGTACAACTTGGATTACACCGATGGGGGCACCGGTTGTCCTTTGAGTTTGCAATACCAAGTGGTGGAGGATGTCCCACCGACTCCTGTCCTCCCCGCGAATTATGCCTTGTGTGAAGGTGAAGATGTGGCTTTGGCATTGGATGCCGGAGCTGGTGCCATTTGGACTTGGTCCCCCACGATCGGATTGGATGACCCGCTCTTGGAGGTTCCAACGGCCACTCCAACGGTGAGCACCACTTACAATGTGGCGGTAACGGATGCTTGTGGAGTGGTGACCAATCTCAGTACCGCGGTCTCTTTATTCGCGGTTCCGGATCCGGGACTGCCCGATTCTGTTTCGCTTTGCATCGGTGACATGGCGGTCTTGGACATAACGCCCATTGGTGGTATTCCCGATCCAGTTTGGTCGGATGGGACCACGGGATGGACTTGGACGGGAGACACTCCGGGATGGATGGCTGTGACCGTGTCGCCATTGCCCGATTGTCCCGGAATGGACAGTACCTACTTGGAAGTGGAGAGCCCCGTAGCCCCTACGTTTGACTTAGGGCCTTTGTGTCCTGGAGACTTCACGTTTGTGCCTTGGCCTGCAGGCTGGATCGATTGGGAGGTCGGTGGCACACCGGCGCCCCCCTCCGGGTTCACAGTGGAGAATCCCGGCGTTTACTTTTTCGTGGCGCAGGAACAAGCATCGGGTTGCCCTGTGGCGGGATCCATTGTGGTGCCCACGGGTGCCTTGCCAACATTGGCGCTGCCCGATGTCCTTGAGCTCTGCGAGGAGGAGACGGTTACTGTGGATGTGGGAACACCCGATCCTGTTTATTGGAACGATGGAACAACCGGTCCCAGTCGCATCATTTCGGAGCCCGGTCAATACGTCGCAACCCATTCCACCGACTGCGGCAGTGTTTCGGATTCTCTGTTGGTCGTGGAGGTGCCTTGCGGATGTGATGTTTTTTCACCCAGTGCCTTCAGCCCTGATGGCGACCTCATCAACGATGCTTGGCGTCCAGTTTTTGAATGTGAGCCGGAGGAGTATGACATGCGCATTTTCGACCGTTGGGGAGGGGAGGTCTGGCAGAGCAATAATCCCGATGAATACTGGACAGGAGGGGTCCGCGAGGATGGGCGTCCTCTGGATGAGAAGCTCTTTTATGTGAGGGATGGCATTTATGCTTTTCAGGTCACCTATCGGGATCCCACTTCAGTGGTAAGGAAGATTGTCCGCAAGACGGGCTATATCCTCATTCTGCGATAGTCAGCCATCCACGAAAGGCAATGTGGAAAACTATCAGCACGAGGGTATATGATTTGGCCCTCTCCTGCCGTTGGGGGAATCAAAGGAAGGTGTCCGCTGCAAAGACCACCGACTTGAAAGAACCAAGCCCCGAACCCTCCATGCGCTTTCGCCGCTTCGTGCGCCCCGCCCTGCCTCCTCTTCAGATCGCGCTGATCTTGATTGGTCTGTGGGGTTGTTCGCTGATGGATCCCGATCAGGATGTTCCTTCTTATTTGATTGTACCGGAAGTCCAGTTTTCTCCCGGTGAGAATCAGGGGACGGCTTCGGTCAATGTGACGGACTTGTGGGTTTATAGTTCCACCGATGTGGTGGGTGTATTTCCGCTGCCCGCTGTGGTTCCCGTTCTTCCGGGAGATTTCGCGGGCGGAGCAGTGACACTGCTCGCAGGTATTCGCGAAAACGGCATCAGCAACAGCCGAGCACCCTATCCCTTCTACACAACGCTGGATCATGTTCCTTCCGGCACTGCCGGGTCCCGGGATACGCTGCTTCCGGTGCTGGAATTGGTAGAGGACGTTCGCCTATTGCGCGTGGAGGATTTTGAGAACTCCAATGTGTTTGGCAATCTCGCCGGGGGCGAAGGGATGGTCAGGACCGATGGGGTGGAAGTTGTTTTTGAAGGAGAATACTCAGGTCGCATCGAGGTAGATGTCGATGCGCCTTTGGCGCGGGTACGCACAGTGGAACAGGAGTACGATTTGCAGGGGGGTGTCCCCGCTTTTCTTGAGCTTGACTATCGATGCAACCAGTCTTTTGCAGTAGGGGTGTATGGCTACCGTAATGGACTCGAGACCAAGCACCTCGCTCTTGTTATCAATCCGACAGAAGAAGTGGGTGCGGCCATCCGATGGAACAAGCTTTATGTGGATTTGGGACCCGTGATCAATGCGCAAGGGGTAGCGGATCACTTTGAGGTCTATGTGGAGTGCATCCTGGAAGCAGACCGGGAGTCCGGTTCTGTCGGGTTGGACAACCTGCGTATCCTGACTTACTGACCTGCGGGACATGACCATCGAACAACGTCTTCAGACAACCGTTACCCGGGCCATTACATCCGGGGATCGATTCTGGGCAACGGTGAAGTACGTGATAGGGGACATGGTGGCTTCTGCCGCAGCTTGGGCCACCCTTTACATTTTCAGGAAACAAGCCCTCGAACATGCGCCGGCATTCAGGAACAACTGGTTTCCCGATGTGCTGACACAGGATGGCAACTTCCTCTATGGACTGCTGTTCGTGCCCTTGTTCTGGTTGGGGTTGTACGGACTGGCGGGGATGCACCGCGAGCCTTTTCGCAGGCACCGATCGCAAGAGGTGGGCCAGGTGTTGTGGACCTCCTTGATCGGGTCAGTGACGTTGTTTTTTGTGTTGATTCTGGACGATGCAATCAGCAACTATACACAGTACTACCAGTCGCTGGTTGTGCTGTTTCTGGCACAATCCGCCCTGGTCATCGCCATCCGGTTGCCGTTGACCACACGCACGGTCAAAAGGGTACATCGCGGTGAAATCGCGTTCAACACGCTGGTGGTCGGGTGCAACGAGGAGGCGGTATCGATGATCCGCGAAATCCGAGCACTGCGCCGGAATCCGGGCTTCCGTTTCATCGGATTTGTCCAGGTGGGAGCGGGTGCACGCAGCATCTTGGAGGGGATTCCCTGCTTGGGAAAAGCGGATGAACTCGTGAACATCATCGACGATCATGCCGTGGAGGAGGTCATCCTCGCCTTGCGAAGTTCTGAGCATGGGGAGCTTGAGACGATGATCAATCAATTGGAAGGAACCGGTGTGGGAATCAAAATCATACCCGACATCTACGACATCCTGATTGGGGATGTCAGGATGCAGAGCCTGTTCGGAGCTCCATTGATTGCCATCCGAAAGGACATCATGCCCGCCTGGCAGGTGGCTGTGAAGCGAACCATGGATATCGGTGTAGGCCTGGTGGCACTGATGGTGCTGTCGCCCATATTGCTGGTGATCGCGTTGGCCGTGAAGTGCTCGTCCAAGGGCCCCGTGCTCTTCCATCAGGAGCGTGTGGGCCGGTGGGGTGCCCCATTTATGATCCACAAATTTCGGAGCATGTACACGGATGCGGAGCAGCACGGTCCCCAACTGTCCAGCGATCACGATCCGAGAATCACGCCCATTGGACGGTTCCTGCGGAAGTCCAGGTTGGACGAATTGCCTCAATTCTTCAATGTTCTGAAAGGGGAAATGTCGCTGGTAGGCCCGCGACCTGAACGCCAGTACTACATCGACCTGATCTCCCAGCAGGCGGCGCATTACCACCACCTCCAAAAAGTTCGGCCCGGCATCACGTCATGGGGACAAGTGAAGTACGGCTACGCTGAAAACGTAGACCAGATGGTCCAGCGATTGCGCTTTGACCTCATCTACATGGAGAACATGTCCTTGGGACTGGACTTCAAAATCCTCGCGTACACCGTCTGGATCGTGCTGCGGGGGAGGGGGAAATAGACCTTACCCTTTCGTCTGCGGTGAGGACAAGCTGCTCATAATGAGTTAAATTGCAGTAGCCATGTTGCGCTGCGCCGTCCGAAACCGTCTTTGCGCGCTTTTCCTGTTTTGCATGGGAACGGTCGCCCCATTTATGGAGGTTTCGGGACAATTAGACCCTGACTCTGAAACTGCACGGCGCTACCGCGCTGTGGTCATGGAGGTCTTGTCTGCCCGACTCACATCCGAGGTTGACCTAGACAGGGGCACAGTGCGCTTCAAGACCCCGGTATCGCGTCTGATGAAGGACTTGCGCGACGTCGTTCAGGCTTCCGTTCCGTACTATCTCGAGGGCAGCATGGCGGAGTTTCGGCGCTTTCGACCTCGGGTCAAAACATCCCTTTCGGCATTGGATGGTTGGGTTGTGCCTCCCGTTCCCAGCGGCTGGGAGCCCGGGGAGTGGACCTATTTCCAAGTGCAGGGTGCATTGGAGGAGGTGCTCCTCCTGGTGTCTTTGGATATCGGGGTCTTTACCAATGAGGCTTTGGCAGAAAATGTCCGTGCAACGGAAGAGCTCGCCACAGACTGGACGCAGATTCGAGGAGGAAGGGACCCATTGCGTCCAGAACCTTTGCCCGACTTCGGGGGAGGGGAAGGCGATTCCAGCACCCTGGACGGGTTGTTGGACAGGTCGGAAAGTGGAGGGAACGGGGAAGAAGAGCCCCTGTCGGAGGTCATGCAGGCACTGCAGTCCCTCCTCAGCCGCATTGAGGCCCTGGAGCAGCGGCGGGAAATGGGGGAGGTGAATCCGATTTCGGGAGGTGCATTTCCGTCCCGCGGAATAGACGGAACTTGGCAGCCGAACCCGGGTTCAGGACAGCTGCCCAGTCCATTGCCCGAACAATTCACCTTGGCCTTCCCTCAAGGCAGTGCCGCGTTGGGTCTCAGTGCGGAATACGGATTGAACACGCTGGTGGAGTGGATGGTCGCCTGGCCCGGGGTCCGGGTTCTGGTCACAGGGCACAGTGACGCCGTCGGTTCTGAAAGGGCGAACATGGCCTTGAGTCGAAGAAGGGCCCAAGTGGTGCGCTATTACTTGCTGGAGCGGGGCATCGATGCCCAGCGCGTTACCGCGGCCCACTTCGGAGAGGAGCGTCCGGAATGGGGGGCGGTCTTCGATCGCAGGGTGGAGGTGCGCCTGTTCTTCGATTGAGCCACCTTTGCTTCATGAAGATCGTCTGCATCGGAAGGAATTACGCGGACCATGCCGCGGAGTTGGGAAATGCGGTCCCGTCGGAACCCCTGTTTTTTTTCAAGCCCGAGAGCGCCATTCTGCACAAGGATCATCCCTTCGCCATTCCCGAGTGGACCGCCGACTGCCATTTCGAGGTGGAAGTTGTGGTTCGCATGGAACGGGCGGCCAAGTGGATTTCAGAGGAACATGCGGGTCGATGTTACAGCCACGTCGGCCTCGGGATCGATTTCACGGCGCGCGACGTTCAGAGCGAACTGAAGAAACAGGGCAAACCTTGGGAGAAGGCCAAGGCTTTCGATGGCAGCGCGGTGATTTCCAGGGACTGGATTCCGCTGGATGACTTGGGTGGAGACGTGCAGAACCTGGAATTCTCATTGTTTCGGAATGGCGAGGTAGTGCAGCACGGGCGAACCTCGGATATGCTGTTCTCGGTGAATGCTCTCATCTCACATGTGTCTCGGTACAGTACCTGGAAGACGGGCGACCTGCTGTATACGGGAACGCCCGCCGGCGTCGGCCCTGTTCGGCGGGGGGACCGATTGGAGGGCCGCCTCGGCGGGCGTTCCATGTTTTCCGTGGAGGTGCTTTGACGCTGCGGGGATCAGCTGACCGCAATCAGCGCCTCATCTTCCAAGGGCTGACGGAATACGAGCTGTCCATCGAAGATGTCCATCACAGATGGCATGTCGCGTTGGGTCTCCTCTGCCAGGATGGACCGGGAAAGCGGATTCAGCACTTTGCGCTCGATCAGCCTCTTGACAGGTCGTGCCCCAAATTCCGGGTCGTGGCCTTGCTCCGTGAGCCAATCCAGCGCCTCGGGTGTGGCCTTCAGTTGTATGCCCGCCTCCTGAAGGCGTGATTTCAATCGGCCGAGCTGGAGCTTCACAATCTCTCGGGTGTGTTTCAAATCCAGCGGATGAAAAACCACCACTTCGTCCACCCTGTTGATGAATTCCGGGCGGAGGAAGGTCCGCAGGGCGTCTCTTGAAACCGTTTGCATGGCCGGCGAACCTGCGGCGTCTTCCCGCGGGATTCCCTGGTCCGACTCAGCCTCGAACTGCCGCTGCATCTCCTCAACCCCGGCGTTGGAAGTCATGATGATCAGTGTATTCCGGAAGTCGACAAGGCGTCCTTTGCCGTCCGTCAATCGGCCTTCGTCAAGCACCTGCAGGAGGATGTTGAAGACATCCGGATGGGCCTTCTCGATTTCGTCGAGCAACACCACGCTGTAAGGGCGTCTGCGGACCGCTTCGGTGAGTTGTCCGCCTTCGTCATGGCCGATGTACCCCGGGGGAGCTCCCACCAGTCGGCTCACGGTGTGGCGCTCCTGGAATTCGCCCATATCGAGCCTGACCATGGCTTTTTCATCATCGAAGAGGAAGTCGCTCAAGGCCTTGGCAAGTTCGGTCTTGCCCACCCCGGTGGACCCCATGAAAATGAAGCTGCCCATGGGCTTTTCCATGTCGGCCAGACCTGATCGCGTCCTGCGAACCGCCTCGCTGACAGCCATCACCGCCTCACGCTGGCCAATGACGCGCTGGCCCAGCTCGGCTTCGAGTTCGAGAAGTTTCTCTCGGTCGCCCTTCATCATGCGGGATACGGGGACCCCGCTCCACAAGCTGACGACCTGTGCGATGCTCTCCGCGTCGACCTCCTCCTTCACCAGCCGGGACTCGCCTTGCATGGCCACCAACTTGGCTTTGGCTTCTTCCCATTCCGTCTCGCGTTCGCGCACACGACCGTATCGAATTTCCGCCACCTTGGCAAAGTCGCCATCCCTTTCCGCGCGTTCCGCCTCGGCCTTGAGATCTTCGATTTCCGTGCGAAGGGCCTGCACGCGGTCGATGACTTCACGTTCCGCATCCCACCGTGCTTGAAGGCTGTCGCGGTCCTCGCGAAGGTTGGCCAGGTTGATGTCGAGCTCGGTGTGGCGCAAGGGGTCATCCTCTCCAGCGATGGCGGCTTTTTCAATCTCGAGTTGCATGATGCGCCGCTGCAGGTCGTCCAATGCCTGCGGTTTGGAGTTCATCTCGAGCCTCAGCCGAGAGGCGGCCTCGTCCATAAGGTCGATGGCCTTGTCCGGGAGGAAGCGATCCGGCAGGTAGCGCGTGGAGAGCTCCACCGCCCGCACCAGCGCTTCATCTCTGATTTCGACCTGGTGATGCCCTTCGTATTTTTCCTTGATGCCCCGCAGGATGGCCAGGGTGCTCTCGCGGTCGGGCTCGTCCACCCTCACTTTCTGGAATCGCCGCTCCAATGCCTTGTCTTTTTCGAAGAACTTCTGATACTCCGCGAGCGTGGTCGCACCGATGGCGCGCAATTCCCCTCGGGCCAACGCTGGCTTGAGGATGTTGGCCGCATCCATGGCACCTTCACCTCCTCCGGCGCCCACCAGGGTGTGGATTTCGTCAATGAACAGGAGGATGCGACCCTCGCTTTCCGCAACCTCGCGAACCACCGCCTTGAGCCGCTCCTCAAACTCCCCCTTGTACTTGGCTCCCGCGATCAAAGCGCCCATATCCAGGCTGTGTACCGTTTTGTCCAGCAGGTTCTCGGGAACATCACCCGAGACGATGCGGTGGGCGATGCCCTCGGCAATGGCGGTCTTGCCCACGCCCGGCTCTCCGATGAGGATGGGGTTGTTCTTGGTGCGCCGGGTCAGAATCTGCAGTACCCGTCGGATCTCCTCATCGCGACCGATGACCGGATCGAGCTTGCCATCCCGCGCCTGGGCATTGAGGTTGCGCGCGTACTTGGACAGAGATTCCATCGCGTCCTCGTGGCTCGCGCTGTCCACGGTCCGTCCCTTGCGCAGGGTTTTGCGCGCCGCGTCCAATTCGGATGACTTCACCCCGGCATCCTTCAAGATGCGTGAGGCGGTGCTGTCCACCTGAAGCAGGGCGGCCAACAACTGGTCCAAGGCAACGTATTCGTCGCCGGCCTTGCGCGCTGCCTCCACCGCTGCGCGCAATACCCGCTGGGAGGGGGGTCCCCACGGCACCTGATCCAGAGACTGTCCCGCAGTTGCCATTCCGGTCAAGCTGCGCTCTGCGGCCTGCCGCAACGTGGCGACGGGAACTTCCATTCGATCGAGCAGGCGCTGCGGCAGAGGATCTTCGCCGTGAAGGAGGGCATGGAGTAGGTGCAAGGGGTCCACCTGTGCGTGCTTCCGTTTGGAAGCCTGATCCATGGCCTCTTGAAGGACCGATTGCGTTTTCAGGGTGAATGCGTGTTGTTCCATGTATGGGATACTCTTTGTAGGCTGTTGCTGTCGTTTCGATGACGCCATACCCCGAGCGAATTCGATGCCAATTGAAAATGGACGTTCCCGAACCGACATTTTGTCGCTCTCAGTAAGAATCAAGTGACGTTTTGACAGGCGAGGGGCGCGTACATTCGCGCCATGGCGAGGAAATGCATCTTCATCGTGGGCTACATGGGTTCCGGAAAGAGCACGGGGGGGCGAAGGTTGGCGCGCGCCATGGGATATCGATTCACGGACATGGATGCGGCGCTTGTCGAGGAGACGGGAATGTCCATTTCCGATCTTTTCGAGGCTTTAGGTGAAGCGGGGTTTCGCGATACAGAACGCAGATTGCTCCATCGATTGTCCCTTGAGAATGAAGCGCAGGTGGTGGCGACAGGCGGCGGTACACCCTGCTTTGAGGACAACATGGACTTCATGCTTGAGCACGGTAGGGTCGTGCAATTCAAGGTGGAGCTGGCGTCCTTGTTGGACCGCCTGAGGGCCCGGCGGAAACAGCGCCCTTTGATCGCCGACATTCCCGACGATGAATTGGAGGCTTTCATCCAGTCACACCTGGCCCGAAGGGCTCCTTTCTATGATCGTGCCCACATCAATGTGGACGCCGATGTCCTCGACAGCGAACGCTTGGCCTCGATCATCCGCATGATCGATGCGGAAGGGCTTAATCCTTGAGCAAGGCCACGTCGGGCCCCGGGCCACTCAGCTCCACCGAGATGTGGGCCTTGAGGTTGGTGGACAGGCTCTGGCCCACATAGTCCGCCCTCACGGGGAATCGCCGGTGAATCCGGTCCACCAATACACAGGCCCCCACGTGGCGGGGCCGGGCCGGCAGGATGTGGGCGATCCCGTAGAGTAGGGTTCGGCCACTGTTCAGCACATCGTCCACGACAATGACCACGGCCTCCTCCATGGTCTTCATATCGAAGGGGTTCCCTGCAGTATCCAGGAGGGACATTTCGTGGTCAAGGGGGGCGTCCTTGTTCATGCGAAGAATGCACGAATGGGTTTCGGGCGCCTCGATGCTCATCAATTCAGCGGCAATGCGTTCCCCGAGTACCGTGCCCTGGCCATCGATGGCGGTCACGACAATGCGCGCGGCCTGGTGGTGGTCTTCGAGGATTTGCCGGGCAATGCGCTGGACACAGCGCTGAATGCGCTCTGCATCGAGGATGACGGCCGAACTGGTGGTGCTCTGTGGTGAAGCGCTCATGATGACGCAATTTCGTCCATTCCCAACGACCCGCCATTGCCATCCCATTCCAGCAGGGCAACAGCTTCCACATGGGCGGTGTGTGGGAATTGGTCCACGAGTTTGAATTTGCGCAGGGCATAACCCGCTTCGCGCAGGGTCACAAGGTCACGCGCTTGCGTAGCGGGATTGCAGCTCACATACACCATGCGCTTGGCGCGAAGGCGGATCACCTTGCGAAGGGATTTGGGACTGATGCCGCTGCGGGGCGGGTCCAGTACGATGGTGCCGATGCGGCCGGTGTACTCGGGGTGTTCCAGAAGAAACCGCCCGACGTCGGCAGCGTGGAATTCCACCCCTGATAGGCCGTTGCGCTCTGCACTCATCCGTGCATCCAGGATGGCCTGCTCGACGAGGTCCACCCCGACCACCGGCGTATCGCCTGTGCGGGCGAGCAATTGAGCGATGGTGC
>JBDQOI010000041.1:0-17304 GCA_040261275.1 Flavobacteriales bacterium
AGTGCGGTGTATGCGGCGGTTCGGGTATCCCTGAGGGAGACTGCGACTGCGACGGGAACACTGCTGCAGACGGCTACGACTGCGACGGCAACTGCTTAGCAGATGCGGACGGCGACGGCGTATGCGATCCATTTGAGGTTGCGGGTTGCCAGGACGACATGGCGTGCAACTACAATGCGGATGCGACGGATGACGACGGTTCGTGCGATTACTCCTGTCTGGGGTGCACGGATGAAGGCGCGTGCAACTTCAATGAAGAGGCATCGGAGGATGATGGGTCGTGCGACTATTCCTGTCAGGGCTGTACCGATGAGTCGGCGTGCAACTACGACGCAGAGGCCACCGTGGACGACGGCTCATGCACCTATGCCTTCCTTTATTACGACTGCGATGGGAACTGCCTCAACGATGCGGACGATGACGGCATCTGCGACGAGTTCGAGATGCCGGGCTGCCTCGATGAGTTGGCCTGCAACTACGACAGCACAGCCACGGACTCCGACAGTACACTCTGCGTCTACCCCATGGACCTCTATGGGGTTGATTATGTCGATTGCGAGGGGAATTGCCTGAGCGATCTCGATGGAGACGGCATCTGCGACGAGGCTGAAATTTCCGGATGTCAGGATGAGACGGCCTGCAATTACAATGCAGAGGCGACCGATGACGACGGGGCATGCGCATACCTCGTGGCCAGTGAAATCGTGGGCACCACAGGATCCTTTTTTGGCGATACCGCTGTCTATACGGTCGATGAGTCCCTCACCGAAAACACCTACGCGTGGACGGTGCAGGGTGGAACCATCATCGAAGGAGCAGACTCTACGACCGTGGTCATCGTCTGGTCAGGAGATACGACCCTGGCCATGGGATCCGTGACGGTCACCGAAACCGCAGAGGGTTGCGAATTGAATACCCTGCAGCTCTCGGTGGAATTGACCGTCAACAGTCTGGAGGAACAGTCTACGCTCGGGTATCGCTTGGCGCCCAATCCTGCGGCGGAAGGGTTCCGTTTGCTCGGACCCGCTGACGCGCTTGTGTCCATTCGTTTGCTTCAGCGCGACGGACGGGTCATAGAGCGCTGGCAGGGAAGAGCAGGAGAGTGGTATTCGCTTGAGGGCCTGGCTTCAGGATGGTATATCGTTGAAATTCAGGATGGTGATTGGCGGCAAGTCATGAACTTGATGCGCGTGAATTGAGCGTGGTGCACTTCCCGATGGCAGGGTGCCGTCCTTCACGGGACTTCGGTTTCTTTGCACGGTGAGAAACTCGATTTCTATTTGTCCACTGGTCGCGTTGCTTGCGGTGTGGATTTCAGGGCCCTTGCGGGCCCAGACGGACATCCCACCGTTCGGCCCCCTATTCCTTCAGGATGAGGTCGCCACGATTGAGATGGTCATGGATCCCGACAGTGCGGAGGCCATGCTATTCGGAGATGTGGATTATGCCGCGACCAATCCCTTCCCGGCCGTTTTCCAATACCAATCCACTGTGTTGGATACGGTCATCGACAGCTTGGCCATCCGGTTGCGGGGCAACACCTCTTTGAGTGCGCCCAAGAAGAGCTTCAAGATTGACATGAATGCGGTCATCCCTGGACAGAAGATCGCCGACCTTGAAAAGCTCAACATCAACGCCAACCAGAACGACCCTTCGCTGCTGCGCGCAGGTCTGGGTTGGAACATCATCCGCCGCATGGGGCTGGCCGGCGCTCGCACGAGCCATGTCATGCTCCTGCTCAATGGGGAGTACATGGGTGCCTACCTCAACACCGAGCACTTCGACGAGGAGTTCGTGGAGGAGTACTGGGACAAGGACAACGGCAACTTTTACAAGTGCCTGTATCCGGCGACGTTGGAATACATCGGAACGGACCCCGACGAATACAAGCTTGAGTTGTTCGGTCGCCGCGTTTACGAGCTCAAGACCAACACCGATGAGGACGACTACTCCGACCTCGCGGAGTTCATCGATGTCCTCAATAACACCCCCGAGGCGGACTTCAAATGCGCCATCGAGCGGGTCTTCAACGTAGCCGACTACCTCAAGGTCCAAGCCTTCGATGTGGTGAGCGGAAACTGGGATGGATATGCGGGCAACAAGAACAACTTCTACCTGTACCACAATCCACAGACAGACCTTTTCGAATACATCCCGTACGACCTCGACAACACGTGGGGCATCGATTGGGTCAATCAGAACTGGGAGTCCCGCGATCCTTACACGTGGTCAACGGAGTATCGACCGCTGTACGACCGGTTGATGGCGGTTCCTGAATACCGGGAGTGGTACACATATTACTTGCGCAGGATGGCTTCGGAATGGGCCCACCCGGACTCAGTCTCGGCCTATTTGGATCCGAGACATGATCAGCTGTCCAATGCCGTCTTGTACGACTCCTACTTCCCACAGCAGTTCGGCTTTACCGCCGATGATTTTGAGGTCTCCTTGGATGAGGCTTGGGGGGGGCACGTGGAATATGGAATCCTGCCCTGGCTGGATGCGCGGCTTGCGTCCTTGGAAGGACAATGGGATGCCGAAGAGCCTGTTTTGGTCGTTCACGAGGTGGAGGACAATGCGCCCGTTTTCGATTCCCTTCGCATTCGCGCCATCGTTGACGGCGGACCGGATGATGTGCAGGTCACGTGTTGGATCAATCCGGGCTCAGGCCCCATCCCGGTCGAGATGTTCGATGACGGTGTGCACGGCGACCGCGAGGCGGGCGATGGAACCTGGGGCGTCAAATGGCCCATTCAATACAACTGGACCACGGTAGATTACCAAGTTCAGGCGACCAGTTCCTCGGGCCTTGAGCGATGGATACCATGTGAACCTGTGACCGTGACAGTGGGGCTTTCCCCTTCGAACCTGGTCGTCAACGAGCTCATGAGCGCCAACGCCAACAACGTGTCGGATGAGTTCCTCGAATTCGACGATTGGGTTGAACTCTACAACGATGGTCCCGACCCCATTGAACTCGGTGGGAAGTACCTGAGCGACAACCTCGGAAACCCCGGGAAATTCGCTCTGCCGGAGGGCACCATCGCACCTGGCGATTGGGCGTTCTACTGGGCGGACAACGACCCGGAACAAGGCCCCTACCACGCGGATTTCACCCTGTCGGGATCGGGCGATGAAATCGTTCTTTCTGAATGGGACGAGGAAAATGAAGTCTGGCTCATTCTTGACTTCTTTCCCTTCGGTGCTTCCCCGGAGCAGGATGCCTCCCTGGGGCGATACCCCGACGGGGCAGACTATTGGGTATGGTTTGCCACACCCACGGCGAGCTACACGAACAACTACGCCATCATCTTGGGCGCCGATGAACCCGATGGCCCTTCACCCCGTAACATGGGGCCGAACCCATCGAGGGACTGCGTGCGCTGGGACGGGGCAGCCGCTTCCGGGGCCGTCTGGGATACCCAGGGGCGCCAGCGCCTCGCTTTCGATGCCACCCACCAACTCTGCCGAGGGGATTGGGAAGCGGGTGTTTATCTGATCACGTTGGACGACGGCACAAGGTGGCGCTGGGTCGTGGTGGACTGAAGCCACACCGTTTCTTTGCAGCATGAGCGACGCGTCCGGTATCCGAATCAACAAATACCTCAGCGAGGTGGGGCATTGCTCGCGGCGCGCTGCGGACAAGTTGCTCGAGCTCGGACGCATCACCATCAACGGAGCCGTTCCCGAGCTGGGCACCAAAGTCATGCCTGGGGATGTGGTGGAGGTCGATGGCCAAGCGGTGGGACAGCCCATTGCACAGGAAGAACACGTCTACATCGTCTACCACAAACCCGTGGGCATCGTCTGTACGACGGACCGCAAGCGCGAGAAGGACAACATCATCGATGCCATCGCCCACGACCGGCGCATTTTCCCGGTGGGTCGACTCGATAAGCCCAGCGAGGGCCTCATCTTCCTGACCTCCGATGGAGACATCGTCAATAAAGTCCTGCGCGCGCGCAACCACCACGAGAAGGAGTACCACGTGACGGTGGACCGTCCCATTCGTGGCTCCTTTATGGAGGATATGGCGGGAGGAGTGCCCATTCTCGGCACCGTGACCCGCCGTTGCGAAGTGGAACAGACCGGTCCCCGGCATTTTCGCATCGTACTCACCCAAGGCTTGAACCGCCAGATCCGGCGAATGTGTGAGCACCTCGGCTACAATGTGGTCCGGCTGAAGCGGGTCCGCATCATGCATATGCAATTGGACTTGCCAAGGGGCGAGTGGCGCGACTTCACAGCGGAAGAGCTCGCCACCCTCCACAAGCTTGTGGACGTCTCAAGCAAGACCGTCGATGGCCCGAATTGATCGTCCCATCGTGATCGGCGGGGGGGCTGCGGGGTTGGCTGCTTGCATGACCCTCGAAGCGGAGGGCCACGCCCCCGTGCTGCTGGAGGCTTCCGAAAGGCTCGGTGGGCGGCTTCGGACAGAGGCGCTCCAGGACGGCACCCCGGTGGATGTGGGTTTTCAGGTCTTGTTGACCGCGTATCCCGAGTTGCAACGCTGGACCGATTTCGAAGCCCTCGAAATGGTGTCCTTCGTGCCCGGCGCGATGATCCACAAGAGCGGACGCTGGCGAACACTCGCCGACCCGCGCCGCTGGCCCGCGTCCATTCCGGCCACGTTGACGAGCGGGATTGGCAGCTGGGGAGACCGAATCCGGATATTGAAACTGGTAAAGGAGGTCACAGCCGGATCCGCCTTGGCGGTGCAGGGACATGCACAAGGGGGGAGCACGGCAGATTTTCTGGAGGCACGCGGCTTCAGTTCGGCTTTCATCGGGGACTTTCTCAGACCTTTCTTCTCGGGCATCTTCCTGGACCGCAAGCTGTCACCGCCCCCCGCCCAATTCATGTATACGCTCCGGATGTTCGCCACGGGCAAGGTGGTGTTGCTCAAAATGGGCATGGGCGTGCTGGTGGATCAATGGGCGAGCCGCCTCAAATCCACAGAAATAAGGCTGGGTACTTCGGTACACCGCATCGATGGCAACGTGATCCATCTGGAACAGGGCGGGTCCATCGAGGGAGAGGGAATCATCGATACGGTCACCTCGAGAAAGGATGGTGCGTGGAATGGCTGTTTCAATGCCGTGTTCCAATGTGCTACCGAATCGTTCGGCAGGCCCATCATAGGATTGATTCCCGGTGCTGAACACGTGACCAACCTGCATTTCATGCAGGACGTTCAAGATACCCCGGGCATGAGCCGACTCAATGTGACCGCCTTATTTCCGGAAGGAGAATGGGGTTTGGAGCGCATGGAAAATGCATTGAGGCGCGAATTGAATGCTGCAGGTTTGGAGGTTGGAGAAATGGAATGGCATGCGCTCATTCCACAAGCCCTGCCGAAATTGACCCGGGTGGTGCCTGCTACTCCCCATCCGAGAAATCAAGACGGCGTTTATGTGGCAGGCGACCATACCGCGGCGCCTTCATTGGATGCGGCCCTGCGTTCTGGTCGGGTGGCTGCGGAGGCATGGTGCAATGACAGAAAAGCATGAGTACCGGTGCACAGGACAAGCCGATTTGGAGGCGATGGTGGTCTGAAGGCCAACGCGGTGCGATGTCTGGGGCGGAATTCCAATCCTTCATGGAGGAATGGGTGGCCGACGGTGAGCACAGCGGCCCTGAATCATCCGTGAAACTGGCGGAATACACTGCATTGAATCTTGTGCGGATGAAGCGTGTAGCCAAGACTTACCGGATGTCAGATGCGATGGCCCAACACTTGGATTCCGGGGCGAGCTGCGGACAACATTGGACCATCATCACAGAAAGCTGGTGCGGTGATGCAGCCCACGCCACACCGCTGATTCAGGCATGGGCTGACCGAGGCGGCGCCAGGGCCCAATGGGTTCTCCGCGATGGAAAAAACGGCCTCATTGATGATTTCCTGACGAGGGGAGGCCGTTCGATTCCCATCTGGGTAGTGGCTGATGCAGCGGGAAACATATTGGGCCAATGGGGCCCGCGGCCACAGCCTGCACAGGATATGGTCGACGCCTACAAAAGTGCCCCAGGGCCCAAAGTGGCCTATTCAGAATATGCCGCGTCGGTTCAATTGTGGTATGCGCGGAACAAGGGGGTGGCATTCGAAAAAGAGGCGCGTGATTTACTTCTGGGCATGGCACGCAATTAGCAATCGCAGCGCATCTTCGCCCCACAAACAAAATTTGAAGCCATGAAGAAATTCATTTTTGCGGGCTTGCTCGCATGTGTTGCATGCTGGGATGCTGCAGCTCAGGAGTACAAGGTCGTTACCGTGATCGAGAGCATCGTGACCGGAGGAGTAGGGCGTTCGCGCATTGTCGAAGCCACAGATCAGATAGACAGTGATGCGGCCACGACCGAACGCACCGATGGGAAGAAGAGTGGTCAGGGCGATGTGAAGCGCGGAGAATTGAAAATCGAGAACTTCAAAGAGACCAAGCTGCTCAATTTCTTCAGCGGTGTGGGCATCAACTTCCAGAACATCGCTTCCAATGATGCCATAATCTCTGACCGTATCAATAAAATGGTGGCAGAGGGATGGAGCCTGGAGTTCGTTGTCAGCGGTGTCGAATCAGACGCGGGCAAGCCGGACAGCCAAGGGCTCTACATCACAAGGCTCATTTTTAAGCGCTAGAGGCAAAAAATAAATGTGCAAACGTGTTGTTACGTTTATTTCTGCGTTATACCTTTGTGAAAGCTATCGCTAGGAATGGCGATTGGCAAGTAGATTGTTAGGAAGGAAGGGCGCGAAGGCGCCCTTCTCTTTTTGCGGTATTTTTAAACCAGGGCCAGTTGCTTCAGAACATGAATAAGACGATACACATCACAGTGGCATGGGTCATATTGATTGCTGTCTTCTCGGGATGCAATGAGCCTGAGCCGATTTCCCGATGCGTCATTGATCGGGTGGAGGTGCTGGAAATCGATCCTGATTACTACAACGATGACCCGGACGAGGGCAACCCCGATTTGTATGTTGAGTTCATCGAGGCTGAAACCCAAACCATCCGGTTCACTTCAGGGGTGGCACAAAATGCACAGTTGCCCGTAGATCTCGATTTCGTGGCGGTCAACATTGAGGAGGTGGATTTCGGGACACCATTCGGATTCACGGTTTTCGACGCCGATGATGCCACAACCCAGGATTTCATCGCCTTGGATTTGCCCTTCCTCGTCAACGATCATTTGGATGCCCAACGCACTGAAGTAGACATCGCAGACGGGCCCACCATCATCCGGGTTCATTTGATTTGGTACTGACGTGGTTTGCATGAAAGCGTTGACTATATTTGCCCCCCTCTAAAACGCAAGCATGGCGAATCACAAGTCAGCCCTCAAGCGCATCCGTAGCAACGAGACGAAGCGTCTCAGCAACCGCTACTACCACAAGACAATGCGAAATGCCCTTCGCAAGTACCGTGCTACCACGGATGCTTCTGAATTGGAGGCGCAGTTGCCCAAGGTGGCGTCCATGATCGACCGTTTGGCGAAAAAGAACGTCATCCACAAGAACAAAGCGGGCAACCTTAAAAGCAGCCTGCAGCGTCACTTGGAATCTGCACAGGCTTAATCAATTTGGCCGCATGTCGGTCACAACAATATTCGAGAAGGGAGGTGGAAGCCTCCCTTTTTCTTTGTCCCAAAATTGCGGCGTCAAACGGTGGCGATTTCAAGCGGAGAACAGATGAGGCCGCGAGAGAAAATCACGCTTGAGGGGTTGGGAGCGTTGAGCAATACCGAGCTCGTGGCCATTCTCGTAGGAAGTGGAACACAGGGAGAAGACGCATTGGATGTAGCACAACGCGTGTTGAAGGAAGTCGACTTCGATTTGCATGCATTGGGTAGGTGCGATGCCATGAGACTCAAGACCGTTCGTGGAATTGGTGAAGCCCGTGCTGCCTTCATTGGAGCTGCCATGGAACTCGGACGCCGTCGTTGGGATGAGGAGGAACGCCCGCTGCTCCGTATTTCTAGGTCGCGGGACATCGTTGGTCGGTTCCGGGCGAGGTTGGTGGACCTCGATGTCGAGGAATTCTGGGCCATGGCGCTCACCCGGGCGAACACCCCCATAGCGGACCTGTTCGTTTCCAGAGGAGGACAGGCGGGAACGGTTGTGGATCCCAAGGTGGTGTTCAGAAAGGCACTGACGGTGCGTGCTGCGGCATTGGTCATGGTGCACAATCACCCTTCGGGAAATCCCAATCCAAGCGCCGCGGATCGACGGTTGACAGACTCCCTATGCGCGGCTGGAAAAGCCTTGGATTTGCCTGTTTTGGATCATGTGATCGTTGCCGGCACCCGTCATTTTAGCTTTGCCGATAATCGCCTCCTGTGATGACCGATTCCCATATCCCCAAACCTGACTTGTTGACGGTGGTCGGAGCGCGCCCTCAATTCATCAAGTCGGCGGCATTGACCCGCGTGCTCGGGCAGGTGGGATTGACCCAGTTTCTCTTGCACACAGGGCAGCATTCCGATGCGGATATGGGACTCGATTTCCTGGCCGAATTGGGGGTTCCTGAACCTGATCGGGTCCTTTCGCCACGCCAAGGTCACCGTTCTGAACGCATGGCGGACATGATGGTGGGTGTTTCCGAACAGATTCGCAATGTGGCCCCAGCCATGGTGGTGGTCTATGGGGATACCGACAGTACACTGGCCGGCGCCTTGGCGGCTCATCATGCCGGTGTTCCGCTCGTTCATGTGGAGGCGGGTTTGAGAAGTGGCGACCGCAGCATGCCCGAGGAGCACAATCGCATCATGACGGACCAGTTGGCCGATTTCCTTTTTACTACGGGGCCCGAGGCAGGGGTGCAACTCACCAAAGAGGGGGTGCATGAACATCGAATCGTCGAAGTAGGCGATGTGATGCTCGATCTCGCATTGGCGGTACACCCCTTGTTGGATGGGCGCTCTCCGGCGGGTTGGCCTTCTGCAGGTCCTGTATTGACTGTGACCCTGCATCGGCCGGCTACGGTGGACAGGAAAGAAGTGCTGATCGCGGCATTGGAAGCCATGCGGATTTGGATGCAGGAAACGGGAGGGACAGTGTACTTCCCGGTTCATCCGCGCACTCGGAAAGCCTTGGATCGTTTCGGTTTGGTTCTTCCATCCGGTGCAGTGGATCCAGGACCATTGGGCTATTTGGACATGCAGGCTGCCCTTCGCCGAGCCATCGGGGTACTCACAGACTCTGGAGGCGTGCAGAAAGAAGCGTGGTATCAAGGCACTAAAGCCGTGATCCTTCGCGATAATACCGAATGGAAGGAGTTGATTCACATGGGGGCGTCCACGCTCTTCGGACCTTCAGCCCTGCTCGGTGAGGGTGGAGCCCATGGATTGGCGGTTGCCCTGCTTGGGGAGGCCCCAGTGCCCCCCATTGCAGGAACCCATTGGTTCGGCGGTGGAACGGCATCCCTTCGGATCGCAGAGACCCTTCGTGATGGGCTAAAATGAGATAGCGGCGGTGTCTTCCATTCGATATTCTGGATTGCCGAAGGTTCTGGTCCACAGCGAAGTCCTTCATCCCCGATTGGGTGCGGCATTGCATTGGGCCCTGGGCTCGGTCCTCGGATTGGGATGGGAGTGGGAAGGAAACGCCCAGGAATTCACCACTTCGGATGCGCCCTGGAAACTCCAATACGGTGGAATTCCCGTGGCGGGCCATTGGATTCGTCCCTGTGGATTACTGGCCGGGTCTGAAAGAACGGCAAACCCACCTGAGGATGGGAGTGCTTCAGGAGCGCCCATGGACCCCTTGGCCCTGATTTTCTGGATGGCCAGTCGCATGGAGGAACAAACGGGGCTCGAGCGGCGGGATCTACACGGACGCTTCGATCCCACCGGGAGTATTCCCGTTTCCAAAGGCTGGTTGGTGCGCCCCGTTTGCGAAACATGGGCTTTCGAGCTGGGGCGGCAGGTGCTGGGTAAGGAATGGCCCGCACACGAAAAACGATTGCAGGCCGAATATCGGGTCTCACCCACCTTGGATGTGGACAGTGCGTTTGCTTTCCGAGGCAAAGGCCCATGGAGGACGACCGCTGCGTGGTTGCGTGACGTGGGCACGGGAAATTGGGGCCGTTCCGTCCGCCGCATGCGGACCGTGCTTGGTCCGACCCCCGACCCCTATGACACTTATGCTCAGGCGGCGGAATGGCATGGCGAGATGGGATTTGAGCCGCGCTGGTTCTTTCTGCTCGCTGGTTTTGGTGCCCACGACAAGGGCCTTCCCTCAGGCAGTGCTGCCCTTCGCGCTTTGATGCGTACCCTCGAATCCGCGCACCCCGGATCCGTTCAATGGCACCCCGGATACGCTGCTGCCCCCGACCCTGCGAGACTGGCCAGGGAGCATCGGGTGTTCTCGGAGATCATGGGGCATGCACCGATCGCATCCCGACAGCATTACTTGAGAATGGTCCCTGGCATTACCCGTCGCGCATTGCTGGAGCTCGGAATTCAGGAGGACCACACTGAGGGTCATGCCTTGATGACGGGGTTCCGCGGAGGGTTCAGCCGCCCGCGCCCTTGGTACGACTTGGACAGGGAAACCCTGACTTCGCTTATGGTTCATCCTTTCGCGGCGATGGACGCTACCCTTTGCCGATACATGGAAATGGCCCCTTCAGAAGTGCCCCATCACCTGGCGCGCATCTCGGAAAACGTAAAGGAAGTGGGAGGGACACTTTCTCTGCTCTGGCACAACGAGAGCTTGGCCCCTCTCAATGAATGGAGCGGATGGGGGGAGGTATATCCCAACGTTCTGAAAGCGGTGCGCTGAAGCCCGGCCTTCCCCTTTCCTTTGCAGTACATGGAATCCACCGTGGTGATTGAAGCCTTAGGGTGGTGGGCATTGAGCTTCGTGAAGTTCATCATCATGCCTTCTACCGCTGTAGCCGCAGGCCTCGAGCCGTTGCGGGTCTTCGCCTATTCCGCAGTGGGAGCCAATCTCGGCCTGCTTCTCATGCAGCCGGGCATTCGACTCTTGTTTGATTGGCGTTCCCGCGTCCGCCAAAAGAAAGGAAAGGCCACTTTCACGGCTGGACGCAGGCGCGTGGTCGGGATCAAGCAACGATTTGGACTGCTGGGCATCGCTTTTCTCGGGGGCCTGGTCGGAGTGCCCGTCGGGGCATTGCTGGCCTTCAAGTATTTCGGGAATCATTCGGCTACCTTGCCGGTCATGATGGTGGCCTACACACTTTGGAGTGCAGTACTCACCGCCTTGTCCGCTTTCGCTTTGATCTGATGCCCACGCGCCCTTCCGTATTGTTTTTCGATTTGGATCGCACCCTTTGGGATTTCGAACGGAATTCACTGGAGACGTTGAAAGGACTGTATGCCGATTGTGGGCTGGATGAAAGGGGCCATGGAGGTTTCGAAGCCTTCAATTCGATCTACCAGAAGGAAAATGCCCAGTGCTGGGCCGATTACAGGGAAGGCCGAATGGCCAAGGACGTATTGCGTTCGGAGCGCTTCAAACGTGCTTTGGCCGGCTACGGTGTGGAGGACATCAAGCTCGCAGAGCACATGGGCTGGCAATATGTAGAACGCGGTCCGCACCAGCGCCACCTTCTACCCGGCACATTGGAAGTGCTCCAGTCCTTGCGGGAGCGTGGACATGATATCCACATCCTGACGAATGGATTCAGCGAGGTGCAGCACATCAAGGTGGAAAACACAGGCATTGCCCGCTGGATTGATTCTCTTCTGACCAGTGAGGAGCTGGGACACCTGAAGCCGGACCGCGCCTGCTTCGATGCTGCATTGCACGCCACAGGAACAAATGGCGAACAAGCCTGGATGATTGGCGATGACCATGCGGCAGACGTCGTTGGCGCCCACGAAGCAGGGTGGCGGTCCGTGCATTTCGACCCCGATGGCAATCACCCGTCCGATACCCCTTCCACCGCTACCGTTTCGGATCTGCGGGAATTGTTGGCGATCCTCCATTGAAAGGCCCGGGCCGTGCAGGTTAACTTGCAACCATGAGTCAGGATCAGAACGGCAAGAAGCCCAAACTCAACATTGAACTGCCCGATGAGGTGGCGCCCGGCGTGTATTCCAACCTCGCGGTGGTAACCCACAGCCAGACCGAGTTCATCCTCGATTTCATCCAGGTGATGCCCGGCACGCCCAAAGCCAAAGTCCGCTCCCGGGTGGTGCTTTCACCTCAGCACGCCAAACGCGTGATGAAAATGCTGGTGGACAACATCGGCAAATTCGAAGGCCAGCACGGCAAAATCGAAATGGCGAGTCAGCCTGAGCCGTCCTTTCCTGTGAATTTCGGGGGTCCTGCGGGCGAAGCCTAAAAGCGGGGTCTCGCTTCCGCCCGTCACTTTGGACGGCTTGCGCTGAGCGTTGTCGCGCTCAATTCCAATGGCTCCCCTGCGGGGTTACCGTCCCCACTACGCGGCCTACGCCTGGCGTGCGTCCAAAGTCAAAAGCGGCATTGGGTGCCTTGGAAGCAGAGGTTGGGCATGCGAATCCATCCGTTGAGAACACAGTGAATTCAGCAGGTTGACCCTCTGCGATGGGAGCCTGTTCAGTCTCCTCTCCCAAAAGCAATCGCGGGCCGGATACCATCAGCCTGTGCAAGGCGTGGAGTGCGTCATTCTCCGATGCGCCATGGTCCATGAGTGCACCCAGAAGCGCGGGGCCGAGAGCATGTACGCCCGCCAGGCCGGGCTTGACCATCATGAAGTCGACATCGTGCTCTTCAGGCGTACGGGGTCGATGGTCGGAAACCACGACATCGAGAGTGCCGTCCAAGGCGCCTTGCCGCAGCGCATCGCGATCCTCCGAGGAGCGGAGGGGAGGCATGACCTTCATGGCCGAATTGAAGCCATCGAGGTCTTCATCGATCCAGCACAAGTGGTGCACCGCTGTGCCGCAGGTCACATTCAGGCCTTCCTTCTTGGCGGCGCGGATGGCAGAGAGTCCGCCGGCGGTCGAGATGACGGGGAAATGGAGACGTCCTCCGGAGTATCGAAGGATGTCCAGGTCCCTGTTGATGCGCAGCCTTTCCGATTCTCTCGAGTTTCCCGGAACGCCGAGTGAAGTGCTCATTTTCCCCTCATGCATCACGCCTTCGGGTTGGAATTCCGGATCATGGGCATCGGAAAAGACAGGCAATCCCAGGGGCCCGTGGTACTCCAAAGCCCGGCGCAGCAACTCCGGTCTCTGCACCGGGGCATCGTCGGAAAAAGCGCGGGCACCTGCCTCTACCAAGGCAAAGGCCTCGGAGAGTTTGAGGCCTTCCCTTCCCACGCTCAAGGTGGCGACCGGCAGCACCCCACAAACGGATGAAGCGCTGCGGTGGAGCAGGGCCAGCACATCAGACGGCTGGTCACGGCATGGTAGGGTGGAGGCCACGGGGGCCACGCGCGTGAAGCCCCCTTGTGAAGCTGCCCTGAGACCCGTGATCAAACCTTCGGCACGCTCCGTACCGGGGTCGCGGAAGTCCACCTGACCGTCCCACCATCCCAGAGACAACCAGCAACCGGATAGGTCTCGATCGCCCTCTTTGATGCCTCCGGCAGCCGATGGGCACAGGGAGGAGATCCGACCCGCTTCCACAGTAATGTCTACAGGGGTGCCGTGCCACTCATGGCCGGGTTGAAGGAGACGGGCGGCGCGGTATCGTTGCATGGTCAGAGCGTGTGGCGGGATGGGGTGCAAGTCATGAAGCGACGGTTTCTCCTGATGGGGTCGATGCGGACCGTCGCTTGAGCAGCACCATTTCCAGGGTCAAGAACAGCAAAGCCAATGCAATCAGGGTCAGCCACAGCGGCTGACCTGCTTCCAGGGTTTCCACCTCCACGACCAAATCCTCGACATCGGATCGGATGACCTCGCTGCGCAACCAACCGTTGGTCACCAAGGCCTGTTTCCAGTCTTCGGGGTCCCACATGGCGAGGTCACTTTCACTCCGGTCCGGATTGATGCCCAAGGTCAAGACCGTGACAGCCGAATCCCCGGATTCTGAAAGCGCTTCCATAACATAAGAGCCCGGAGCGGCCCCGCGCAAGGGCAAGGTCACGGCCATTCCGCCCGGAACCGGTGCGGAGGGCAGCCGCAACCGACTTGTCGCGTCGGATTCAGCCGGACGAAGGGCCAAATCAGCGGTGGCAGATCGTCCCCTCCCTTGAAGGGTCAGGGACCGGTCATCACCTGAGGCAAAGTGCAGGAGACCACTGGCCCGGCTGGTTTCGGCCATCCGGAGCGCGAGAGGAACAAGCAAGGCGTGCTGTGCCAAGTTGGACCATTGAACATCAAAGGGGCTGGCGCAGAAGTGAAAGCGCCCTTGGCCTTTCAAGCCCGTGGTGAGAAAGGGCTGACCGTCCGCAAAGGACAGCAGGTTTCGCTCCAGCGATCCATTCCGTGTCCTGGCGTACCACCCTCTCAAGGCGGGAAGGTCCACACGTCGGGGGGAGCGGGCAAAAACACCCTCAAACAAAGGATGATCGGCATGAAGCGTACCCAGTCGCACCGTCTCTTCCGACTCGATCCATGTCCCTATGCCATGGGCACCAAGACCGATCAGTAGCTCGTTCCACCCTGCACCCGCTCTTTCGGCGGGCGGAATCATCCACAGGCTCTTGCCGTTTTCGACATTTCGCAAAAGGGCGGAGACCAGACCGTTGGATGGGTTCTCCACCCCTTGAATTACGATGAGATCCGCCGATTCAAGACCGTCGTAATCCAAGGCGGAGGCGTCCATGGGCAGCACTGTGTGCAATGAGGCATCTCCGAAGAGCCGAGCGAGCGCCACCTGTTCGGCCGGCCCTGCTTGGCGCCCTTGAATGAGGGTGATGTCGACGCTTTCTTCTACCTCGTATCCGAAGAACAGCGCATCGTCAAAAGTCACCGGGGCATCCGTGGTACGGACCACAGCATGGATCGGCCCCGTCTCATCATGCCTGAACCTCAACACGGTGTCGGTGGGCAGTCCCGGGGTGATGCGAAAGGAACCGATGGCGGCTTTGCGGCCGTTGATTTCCAAGCTCAAAGGCAGGTCGTCCACAGGCCGCTGTGCATCGTGTACAATCCTCACATGGAGCACTTCGTTGCGCCCGGTGAGCCGCATGGGGGTGTCGAACCAAACGGAATCAATGCGCACATTGACTTGGGACTGAACCGCTTGTGTCACGAATCGAACCACCATCGAGGAGTCCATGATGCCGCCAGTAGCTCCTGAAAGGGTGTGGCTCGACGTCTGAAGGTCGGTGAACAAATAGGCCTGCCTCTGCTCGGTTTGCCCATCGGATAGAAACTCTTGCTGGTGCAACAGTACATCTCCGATTCCCGGTGCCGCATGTCCTGGCCTCTCCTCCGCAAGGCGCTCGAGCGCCTCATCCTTTGTCAACCAGCGCCGATCGGAAGACAGGAAATCAGAGGTGACCACATGAAATCGGTCCGTGGCCGCCTGCGATTCGACCAGGGCCAGTGCACCGCTCCGGGCAGCTTCGAACATGGGGCCATTGCGGCCTTCCAATTCCATGGACGGGCTGTTGTCCAAGTAGAGGGAAATGGACTTCTGCCCCCCCTTTTCTTCGCCAGTCTTCGCAGGAAGTCGCGGTTCCGCAAAGGCGAGGACAATACAGGTCAAGGCCAGCAGACGCATCAGAAGTACGAGCCAGTGTCGGATGCGGTTCCGCGATCGCGATTCCATCCGCACCTCCTTGAGGAATGCGATCTGCGAGAAGGCCACCTTGCGGTGGCGCCGGAAGCTGAACAGGTGGACCAGTACCGGTATGGTCAGCGCCGAAAGCGCCCAAAGGACCTCGGGGTGGACAAACTGCATTTGCATGCGAATTTAGCGCCCAACCGTGGCCGAATCTTCCTCTTCCTCCCGTCGCCGTCAACCGTTGCGCAGGCGTCGCCCTTCTCCGGCTCGAATGGCGGCTTGGCGCGACATGCTCGACGAGGCAGCGGATCGCTATGAACGCCCCGATTTCCTGGACGCCGATCCATTGGGAATCCCGCACCGATTCAGCGATCCAGAAGACATTGCCGTCGCTGGATTCCTGGCCGCCACGCTGGCTTGGGGAAACCGGAAGAGCATCCTGCGTTCATGCGATGACCTGATGGACCGCATGGACGGGGCCCCAGCCGATTTCATTCGAGACGCCAATCCAAGGGAACTTGAGGTCATGAACGGGTTCGTCCACCGTACGTTCCAGGCGGAGGATGCCAAACGCTTTGTTCGTTGCCTGAAATCACTGGAGCGGGATGGAGGCCTGCAAGGGGCGTTTACGGCTGCCTTTGCCTCGGCACCGGATACGGAACAGTGTCCGGGAGTTCCCGATCTCGGCTGGGCATTGAACCGATTCAAAACGCGCTTTTTTGCGGATGAGGCACCGGAACGAACGGTCAAACATGTCGCCGACCCTGCCAAGGGGAGCGCGGCGAAGCGGCTTTGCATGTACCTCCGCTGGATGGTGCGGTCCCATCATCGCGGTGTGGACTTCGGACTGTGGCCGGGGATTGACCCCGCAGCGTTGCGTTTGCCGCTCGACGTTCATACGGCCGGGGTGTCCAGGGCTTTGGGGCTATTGAAGCGCACAGCCAACGATTGGCGCGCCGTGGAGGAAGTAACCCAGGCCTTGCGGTGGTTGGACCCTGTCGATCCGGTGCGCTACGATTTCGCCTTGTTTGGCTTGGGGGTCAATGGTGCCCTGTCGCCCATCCGCTGAACCCCTTGCCCTCCATCAACGCTCCCATGGCTTCTCGGTCGGTGGCAAAGGTCAATTGACCAGGATCGAAGTCGTCCAATGGCACCCAGCGGAATGACTGGACACTGCCACCGTCGAAATCGAAGGGTTCATCGGTCACCCTGAAGGTGACAGGCCCCTCCAGCCGAGCGAAATAGTAATGACACAGCACCTGCTCTTCACGGCGCCAGGCCGACCGAACAAACCCGCCTGTGGCATGCACGAGCGGACCCAGTTCGATGTCTTGTCCCAATTCCTCCCGGGCCTCCCGCAAGGCGCAATCTCGGGGTCCTTCACCGAATTCGAGTCCACCTCCGGGCCACTTGGTACAGTGCTTTCCTGCCAGGATCTCATCGCTCAACAGCACCTGCTTTTTTCCTGCAGCGTCTCCCTCGGATACGAGAAAAAAGTAGACGCGCACATTGAACCTCCGCGGCACCGCACTGTCGGCATCGGGTCGGGTCGCCCTCAACATCTCCCTTTTTCCCGGGGGGCCGGGCAGCTTTTCCACGTTCAACCCTGCGGCCTCCATGGCCCTTCTGACGTCTCCTTTCGAGCAGTAGGTCACGAGAATCCCGTCCGGGGCCAGCAGTTC
>JBDQOI010000042.1:0-12132 GCA_040261275.1 Flavobacteriales bacterium
GGGATTGTTCATCCACGTCACGTTGCGGAGGCTTGCTTCTGCTCCACTGATCGCAGTGAATCACCCCTTCCTCGAGGAGTCAAAAGCCCTTCATTATTGATCCATCACTGAGGCACCATGCAATTGCTCATCCTCCTTGTCGTCATCGTAGGCATTGTTGCCATAGGGCAGCTGGCGAAGGTCTACGAAATCTCTTCCCGGCTCTCAGGTCGGCGTGAAGAGGAGATCACACACGCTGACACCCGAATGAATGCCAACCTCTGGCTGGTGTTCATGGTGGGTTTCTTCGCATCGGTTGTTTACCTGTACATCGCCTATGGTGATTACGCCCCGCCCCCTGCCTCCGAGCATGGAGTGGCATTGGATTGGCTGATGAGCTTCAACATCTGGATCATCACGGCGGTCTTCTTCTTGGTGAACTTCCTGCTGTTCGGGTTTGCGTACAAGTACGCGTATGACAAGAACCGCAAGGCCACGTTCTTTCCCCATGACAACCGCCTGGAGCTGATTTGGACGATCATTCCCTCCATCGTGCTCGCGGTGATCATCATTTATGGGCTGCAGACGTGGAATGCCATGACCGGCGATGCCTCCGCTGAGGCGCTCAAGGTCGAGGTGTACTCCAAGCAGTTTGACTGGACGGTTCGCTACCCCGGAAAGGATGGTGAGTTTGGCCAATCCAATTACAACCTCATTACGCCGTTGAATCCGCTCGGTATCATTACGTCGGAGGGCGTGGAGGATGCCATGGCGGAAATCGAGAAGCAGATCGCGACGTTGGAAAACGACCTCGCCATGGAGAAGGGGTTGCTGCTCGCCGAGCGCGTCCGGCTTGAAGCCAGCATCGCAACAGACGACCATGGTCACGGTCACGACGGCCAAGGACATGACGACCATGCCGACCACGGACATGACGAGCACGGACACGACGACCATGCCGACCATGATGACCACGGACATGACGATCACGCGGATCACGATCATGGTGCTGCCGATTGGAAGGCGGGCATTGAGGAGCGCATCGCCGAAATCGATCACATCCTTGCGCACAATACGGACCAGTTGTTGATTCTGACGGACGCCCAGATTGAGGCCAAGCAGGACAAGGTCAAGCGCCTCATGCGCCACCGCCAGCGCATCGCCGAGTTGGAGAGCTTCTCATTCGAGAGCGGCCTGAACAGTTTCGATACCGGTCGCGACGACCAGGTGGTGAAGGGAGAATTCCACTTGCCCGTGGGCGAAGAGGTGGAGTTCGTGTTCCGCAGCCGCGATGTGATCCACTCCGCATTCATGCCGCACTTCCGTGCGCAGATGAACACGGTCCCTGGCGTTCCGACGCGTTTCAAGATGACGCCGACGATCACGACGGACAGCATGCGCGTCATCCTGGATGACCCCGACTTCAACTATGTCTTGCTCTGCAATAAGGTCTGCGGTGCCGCCCACTTCAATATGAAGATGGACGTCATCATCGAGTCCCCTGAAGAGTACCAGGCTTGGCTTGAGCAGCAGGATGCCTTCCTTGTGGACGAGGGAGCGCCTTCCGCGCCTGAAAACGAACCCGCGCCATCCGCCGATGTTGACATCGAGGGAGGAGAGATGGCCATGATCCACTGAACCCCAGCAACAGGAAACCATGGGAGCACACGCACACCACAAGGAGAGCTTCATCTCCAAGTACGTTTTCAGTCAGGATCACAAGATGATCTCGAAGCAGTTCCTCATCACGGCTGTCTTCATGGGGATTGTCGCTGTGGCACTGTCGGTCTTCTTCCGACTTCAGTTGGGCTGGCCGGGACAACCTTTCGGCATTCTCGAGACCTTCCTCGGTAAGTGGGCGCCAGGTGGAATCCTGGACCGCAACGCTTATCTCGCGTTGGTTACCATTCACGGAACCATCATGGTCTTCTTCGTGTTGACCGGAGGCTTGAGTGGGACCTTCTCAAACTTGCTCATCCCGTTGCAGATCGGTGCCCGTGACATGGCATCCGGATTCCTGAATATGCTGAGCTACTGGTTCTTCCTCGTGTCGAGCCTGATCATGATCTTCTCCCTTTTCGTGGAGGGAGGTGCCGCCTCGGGTGGTTGGACGGTCTATCCGCCGTTGAGTGCGTTGCCGCAGGCGATGCCGGGTTCTGGCACGGGCATGACGCTCTGGCTCATCTCCATGGTGTTGTTCGTAGCGAGTTCTCTGCTCGGCGGCCTCAACTACATCGTGACGGTCATCAATCTGCGCACCAAAGGCATGAAGATGCTGCGTCTTCCGCTGACCATCTGGGCCTTCCTGACTACCGCTATTCTCGGCGTCTTGAGCTTCCCGGTTCTCGTGTCTGCAGTGGTGCTGCTCCTCATGGACCGCTCCATGGGCACCGCCTTTTACCTGAGTGACATTTTCATCGGTGGTGAGGCACTGGATGTGACCGGTGGTTCGCCCATCCTCTACCAGCACCTGTTCTGGTTCCTCGGCCACCCCGAGGTGTACATCGTGCTGTTGCCGGCCCTGGGGATCAGCTCTGAAGTCATTGCGACGAACTCCCGCAAGCCCATCTTCGGATACCGCGCCATGATCGGTTCGATTCTGGCCATCGGTTTCTTGAGCTTCATCGTTTGGGGACACCACATGTTCGTGACGGGGATGAATCCCTTTATCGGGTCGGTTTTCGTTTTCACCACGCTGTTGATCGCCATCCCTTCCGCGGTGAAGGCCTTCAACTACATCACGACCCTGTGGAAGGGCAATCTGCGCTTCACGCCGGCGATGCTGTTCTCCATTGGTTTGGTGAGCACATTCGTTACCGGGGGTGTGACGGGGATCATCCTCGCGGACTCCGCCCTCGACGTGAGTGTGCACGACACCTACTTCGTGGTAGCGCACTTCCACATTGTGATGGGCATGTCGGCCATCTTCGGCATGCTGGGAGGCATCTACCACTGGTTCCCGAAGATGTTCGGTCGCATGATGAACATGAAGTTGGGCTTTGCGCACTTTTGGCTGACGCTGGTGTGTGGGTACGGTGTCTTCTTCCCCATGCACTTCGTGGGAATGGCCGGGGCACCCCGTCGTTACTATGAGTACAGTGCCTTCGAATTCTTGAATTCAACGGCGGACTTGAATCCAGTCATCTCCATGTTTGCCATCATTGGTGCGCTGTCGCAGTTGTTGTTCCTCTTCAACTTCTTCCACAGCATCTTCCGTGGCCAGCGCGCCCCGGAGAATCCGTGGGCATCCAACACCTTGGAGTGGACCACTCCGGTGGCGCACATCCACGGAAATTGGCCTGGAGCGTTGCCCGAGGTGCACCGTTGGGCGTATGACTACAGCAACCCTGCCTTTGAAGAAGACTTCGTGCCGCAGACCGTCCCCCTCGGTGACGGAGAAGAAGAGCACTGAACTTCTGGCAAACGACATTGAAAAGGGCCTTTCCCACCGGGAGAGGCCCTTTTTGTGTACAAGGGGATGTGCAGGCGTTGATGGGAATTCGTCATGCCTGCCGAACTTGGCATCATGGAGGACTTCGATTTGCGGGGTGCGGCTGAGGGCCACAGCGACGGAGAGGTCGAGCGCGTGTTGCGCCCGTCGGGCTTTGCCGAGTTTGCCGGGCAGCGGGAGGCGCTGGAGAACCTCGAAGTTTTCGTAAAGGCCGCCTCGCGGCGCGGCGAGTCGATGGACCACGTTCTGTTTCACGGTCCTCCAGGACTGGGAAAAACTACCTTGGCCAACATCGTGGCGTCGGAGTTGGGTGTGGGAATCAAGACGACCAGCGGACCAGTGCTCGACAAGCCCGGTGACCTCGCGGGCCTGCTCACAGGTCTGGAACCGCGGGATGTGCTGTTCATTGATGAGATCCACCGATTGAGTCCCATCGTGGAGGAGTACCTGTACTCGGCCATGGAGGACTATCGCATCGACTTGGTCATCGATACGGGACCGAATGCGCGGACGGTGCAGATTGATTTGCACCCGTTTACTCTGGTGGGTGCAACGACGCGTAGCGGCCTGTTGACGGCTCCCTTGCGCGCGCGTTTCGGCATCAACCTCAGGCTCCACTATTACGATGCGGAGACGTTGACGGGCATTGTGCAGCGGAGCGCGGGTTTGTTGGGTATTCCCATAGATCATGAGGCGGCTTTTGAAATCGCAGGCCGCAGCCGGGGCACGCCAAGGATCGCCAATGCGTTGCTGCGCCGGGTTCGGGATTTTGCGGAGATCAAGGGCGACGGTACCATCGAGCCGGGCATCACGCGCTATGCTTTGGATGCCTTGAATGTGGACCGGAAGGGGTTGGATGAAATGGACAACCGCATTTTGGGCACCCTCATTGACAAATTCAAGGGAGGGCCGGTGGGCATCACGACCATCGCTACGGCCGTGGGGGAGAACGGAGGCACCTTGGAAGAGGTTTACGAGCCTTTTCTCATCCAGCAGGGATTTCTGGTGCGCACACCGAGGGGCCGGCAGGCAACAGAGGCAGCGTATCGGCATTTGGGAAGGGTGCCCAGTTCCGGAGGTGGTTTGTTTGACGCCGGCTGATCTTCATGGGGCGGACGCGGCACATCGGTGAGGAGCGGGTGGACCGCATCCGGGCTTGGGCGGCGGACTTGGGCTTCACGGCGGTGGGCATTTCTCGGGCGGACCGGCTGGAGACGGAGGAGCCGCGATTGGCGCAATGGCTGGCGGAGGGCCAGCACGGTGCCATGGGCTACCTCGAGAAGAACTTCGACAAGCGCCTCGATCCGCGCTTGCTGTTGCCCGGCACAAAGACGGTCATTAGTCTGTTGTTCAATCACTACACCGACGTCGGGCAGGAGGATCCGGAGGCACCGAAGATTTCGACCTACGCCTATGGCGAGGACTATCATTTCGTGGTCAAATGGAAGCTCAAGGAGTTGCTTAAGTGGATGCGCCGCGATTGGGGAGAGGTTGCGGGCCGGGTTTACGTGGACTCAGCGCCCATCTTGGAGCGTGCATGGGCGGCGCGCTCGGGCCTCGGATGGATTGGAAAGCACGGTTTGCTTCTGAATAAGCAGGGTGGCAGTCATTTCTTTCTCGGTGAAATCTTGGTAGACCTGGATCTGCCACCCGATGGACCGGTCACGGACCACTGCGGTTCCTGCACGCGGTGCATCGATGCCTGTCCGACGGGTGCCATCATCCGGCCGCAGGTAGTGGACGGCAGCAAATGCATCAGCTATTTCACCATCGAGTTGCGCGACGCCTTGCCCGAGCCCATGGCGGGCAAATTCGAGAATTGGATGTTCGGCTGCGACATCTGTCAGGAGGTCTGTCCTTGGAACCGACATGCAGAGCCTCATTCGGAGCCGGCCTTCGCCCCCAAACCGGAACTGCTGAAGATGACGCGCAGGGAGTGGGTCGACCTGAAGGAGGAGACGTTTGATTCGCTCTTCAAGAAAAGCCCGGTCCAACGGACGGGATATACAGGGCTCAAACGCAACATCGCGTTCCTCGATCTCGCGCGAACCGAGTGAGTCCAAGTCAGAAAAGCAGGGTCCCGGGGGGTTAGTCGCGCTTGGCGATACGTGCGCTACTGGGTTGGCGCAAGGTGCGCTTGACGGAACGGCTACCCGAGCGCTTGGTCTTTTGCTCCTCTGCGGGCAGGGCCATGAAGGAGCGGCAGTCCTCTCCACAGGTGTGCTCCATTTGGGCGGCGCAATCCGGGCATTGAACCATCAGCACATTGCTGCTGCATTGGCGCAATTGACCACGGTGTCGCATGCCGTTCCACATTGGTGGCATTCGGCGACCACGTCGTCGGACACGCGCTCCGCCATGCGCTCGTCGAACACGAAGTTGACGCCGCGGAATTGGTTTTCGAGGCCTTGCTCGCGCACTTGCCGAACGTACTCGATGATGCCCCCCTCCAATTGGTGGACGTGGGGGAATCCCTTGTGCTTGAGGTAGGCGCTGGCTTTCTCGCAGCGGATGCCGCCGGTGCAGTACAGCAAGATGTTCTCTCCCTTCTTGTCCTCCAGAAGCTGCTCCACCTCCTTGATTTCGTCGCGGAACGTCCCCGACGCGGGCAGTACGGCCCCTTTGAAGTGTCCCACTTCGCTTTCGTAGTGGTTCCGCATGTCCACGATGACCGTGTCCGGCTGGCTGGCGAGGGCGTTGAACTCGTCAGCAGAAACGTGGCGCCCGCAATCGGTCACATCGAAGCTCGCATCGTCGAGTCCATCGGCCACGATCTTGTCGCGCACCTTGATGATCAGCTTGAGGAAGCTCTTGTCGTCTCCTTCGATGGCGATGTTGAGCCGAATGCCTCGGAGCCAATCTATGTCTTCGAGGGTGGAGCGAAACGCGCGGAGGTGCTCGGTGGGAAAGCTGAGCTGGGCGTTGATGCCTTCGGCACTCACATAGATTCGCCCCCTTACCCCGAGGGGCTCCCAGACTGAAAAGAGGTGATTCCGCAGGAACACGGGGTTGGCCACCTTGGCGTAACGGTACAGGCTCAATGTGGTCCGAGGCCGCCCATCCTGCTCGAGTTGTTCAAGCAGGGTGTTCTTGTCCCATCGGTTGTGCAGCGATTCTTTTTCCACAGTCACAAAAATAGCGCGGACAGTGGCGTAGGAATGCACCGGAATACGATTTGGGACGTTACTGCGTTTGCAAACAGACCTCTTTACGGATATATTGAACTTCCCTTACTGATTCACCCTGCCATCCACCATCAATGAAAATGTTGGAATACTGCCAGAGGATTCTGGCCAAAGTGAGTTTCGACCGCCACCTCTTCGCCAAGGAATTGGCCAAGAGCATCAAGCGGCTCGAATTGCCTGATGTCGAGCGTTTGCGCCAGTGGTGCGACGAACAGTTCGGCCAGCGTTATGAGGATATCATCCTCATGACTTTCCCTCCCCGAATCGCTGTTTAAGCGTTTCGGAAATTCAGAAAACCCAGACCCGATTGGACTTGTCCGATCGGGTCCAATTTTTTTAAGGGTCCCATGATGATCAGAGTGGGTGCTCCTCCGCGCCTTCCAGGATATAGTTCATCTGGTAGACGTCATCGGCATTGAGCCGAAGGTTCCCGTGGAAAGTCAAACGCTCGTCCGTCTGGTAGGTGCGGTGCCCGCTGTCCTTGAAGCGCAAATCCACCACACTTTCCGGTCCCGCACCACCACAGAAGAAGCAGTTTGCGAAGGGGTAGCGTGACAACACATAGAAATCCTCATCGAGATCGACAGGGATGACGTAACCGGTGATGTATACGTCATCACTTTCCGCAGCCAACACCTGTGGTCCGAAGACCGGCTTCCAGTAGTAACTGTCCAATTCTTCGAGGTAGACATCCTTGAAGTCCACATCTGCCAATTCCGCCCAGGTCAGTTCCCGATAGGCTACAAGAGGAGATGGCACCTTTTCGGTCGTTCTGTCTTCCGCGGCGGTTGTCAGGAGAGGGGTGGAAGCCTCGGCGGCGCGTGCTTTGGCGATGAGCGGCATGTCGGGGGCCGTCTCATCGGGATGGCAGTACGAGCTCAAATCCAGGGCAGCCACTGCCGCAATGGCGAGCAGGGCATAGAGGGAGCGTTGCAGGTACAGCATCAGGGTGTGAAAATACACCGCGAAAGGCGGTGGGGTCAACGTCCTTGCCCCAACGTATTTGAAATGTCGATGCGCAGGGCCGAGCGGGCGGGGATGCCTGCCGCAATGGCGCCCACCAGCAAAGCCGCGGCAACGAGCACAAATTCACCAGCCACAGGGGCCAACTGGGTCACGTTGTAATGGAACCGATCGGACAGCACCTGCCCGAGGATGACCACGCCCAGTCGGCTCAGCAGCAAGCCTGCGACAATGCCGGCAAGGGTCATCCACAATCCTTCGAACAGCACAAGGGAGAAGAGGCGCCGCGGAGGGGCGCCCATGGTGCGCAGGAGTGCGAGTTCATAGCGGCGGTCGCGCAGGGAGGCGAAGAGGGCGATGAAAACGCTGACGAAGGAGAGTCCCATGATGAGCAGGGCTACGGCGCGCAGGGTTTGCAGGCCGATGCCGAATTGCTGGGTCAGTCGGTTCATCTCGATGGCCGGCAACGCCACCTGCATCGGGGTATCGCGCAAGAGGTTGGGCAGCGTCAGGATGGCCAGGGGGTTCTTCTTCTTGAGCAGCACCGCAGTGATTTCTTCGTCCGCGTCCTCCACGTCTTCGTGCACGCCCCAAACCGATTCTATGGGCGTGAGAAGAAGCTGGTCGATGACCGAGCCGGTGCGGGCATACTTGCCTACGACGGTGTACGATTTGTCGCGGTGGACATCCGTGCCGTCCGTCAGGCCATGCGCGCTGTAGAAAGTGTCCCCGATGGAAAGGCCGGTCGCTGTCGCCACTTCGCTGCCGATCACGACTTCGAAGGGGGCTTCGAAAGGCTTGCCTTCGGCCAATTCCGCCTCGTAGTGGGCGGGATATGAAGGTTCAGTGCCGACGATGCGAAAGAGCTCGTAGTTGTCGCCGTAGGCCAGCGGTATGGCCTCCGAGATGTAGGGGTGGCGCATGACCTTCCGCGCCTCTGCCAAGGGGATGTTGCCGGTGGGGACATCCACATGGTAGACGTTGGCGAGGATGAGTTGCAGGGGGCTGCCCTTGGCACCGAGGACGAGGTCAATGTCTTTGATGTTGCGGTCTAGGTCTTCGGTGAGGCTGCGTTGCATCAACAGCATGAGGCTGATGATGCCGACGCCGAAGGCGAGCAACAGGACGCTCAGGCCCGTCTCCAATGGACGGTGCAGCACATTGCGGCGGGCGAGTCGGGCGGCCTTCATGCTGTGGGATTCAATTCAACGCGGTCGGACATGCGGTCTTTCAGGCGTTGGTCGTGTGTGACAATGAGCAGGGCAGCTCCGGTGCGTTCGGCCTGGCGCCGCAGCAGGGCAAGAACGGCATCGGTATTTTGATCATCGAGGGCGCTGGTCGGCTCGTCCGCAAGGATGAGGCCGGGACCGTGCACCACGGCCCGCGCGATGGAGACGCGTTGCTGTTCGCCTACTGAAAGGGCGTCCACCCTCGCGTTGAGTTTGTGGGCCAGTCCTAAGTCTTCGAGCAGGCCCATCACCGTGTCATCATCGGGAGGACATCCCGCCAGTGAGCGCGCCAGGGCCAGGTTTTCGCCGACCTTGAGGCTGCGGACGAAGTGGGTGGTTTGGAAGACGATGCCCATGTGGCGGCCCCTTGTGCGGTCCCGTTCGGCGGTGGCGAGGCTGCTGAAAGGCGCTCCGGCCAGTTCCACCTTTCCCGATGTAGGCGTTCGCATGCCCGCAACGAGGTGGAGCAAGGTCGTTTTTCCAGTACCCGAGGCGCCCAACAGGAGGAGCTCCTTGCCGCGGTCCAACCGGAGGTCGGGAAAGGCCAACGTGCTTTCAGTCCCCTCGTATTGGTAGTGCAGACCCTCCGTCTTCAGCATGGCTCGAAGTTACGATGTGGCAACGCCCATCTTTGCATCATGACGTTTACCCAACGCTTGTGGCGCTATATGATCGGCATCTTCATCGGCACCCTGTTCGCCGTGTTCTTTTTCGGAGCCCGTTCATGTACGCAATGGATGCCCAATCCGCAGGTGCGTCAATTCCTTGGGGATGCGGGCTTGATGGGCGATGAGCGGACACGGTGCTTGATGCAATGCGGCGCGGTCGACATGGCCGAAATTCGGAATCTGCTCGAGTCGGGTGACATCCTCTACGGAAAGAGCGACGTTCGAAACGAGCAGGGCACGGGCAAGTTTTATCGCATTGAGCAAGACGATCGCGCCGCGGAATTCGTGGTGACCGATACCACGACGCTGGTGCGTGCGCTGGAGTGGCCTGCGTCCATACAGGCCTGTGATTGCCCTTGAGACTTCGGCGTGCCTTTATGACGTCGTCTTGGACGGTACTCAGGTTGAAGCAGCGGCCTTACGCCGCTTCAACTCGGTGCGGATGAGCTCGAGCTCGCGTGAGGTCTGACCGCCCACGGACGTGTTTTCTTCTGCCCTGCGGATGAGGTAGGGAATGGCCTCGCGCAAGGGGCCGAAGGGTACGTATTTGGCCGTGCGGAATCCGTGTGCGGAAAGGTTGAAGCTGAGGTTGTCGCTCATACCGAGCAACTGAGCGAAGCCGATGCGCGGGTCTGCGGGGTCTATTCCGCGGTCTTGCATGCCACGCGCCAAGCGCAAGGTGCTGGCTTCATTGTGGGAGCCACAGACGATGTTCAAGCAATGCAGGTGCTCCAAAGCGTGGTCCAAGGCGGCATTGAAGTCGCGGTCCGTGGCCGCTTTGTCCGGTTGGATGGGGGAAGGTCGGTTTTCATCAGCGGCCCGTTCGCGCTCCTTTTCCATGTAAGCGCCGCGCACCAGTTTGACTCCGGCAATCCAGCCTTCATTCCGTGCCTTCTTTTCGAGGCCGCGGACGTAATCCAGCCGGTCGTGGCGGTAGAGCTGGGCAGTGGTGTAGACCTTGCAAGAGCCCAAGTTGTGCTGGCGCATCATGGCTTCCGCCAGCTCGTCGATGGCGCCTTGCAACCAGGTTTCCTCGGCGTCGATCATGATGGGCACCCCGGATTCGACGGCAATGGAGCACAGCGAAGCGACGCGTTCGCAGACCCGTTCCCACGCCATTTGTTCGTCAGGTGAAAGGACCGCTTTGCTGCTGACCTTTTCTAGAAGATCGTTATCGGACAGGGCGCTCACCTTGAAGACGGCAAAGGCGAAACGTGGATCCCCTTTGGCGGCCTTGATGGTGGACAGGATTTCCGCCTTGGCGGCCTCCAAGGCGCCGTCCCCCGTCTGCCCTTCGGCACTGAAGTCGAGGATGGTCTTGACGCCGTATCGGGACAAAGACTCGGCAGTGCTGAGGCTTTCCTGAATGTCCTCGCCTCCGCAGAAGTAATCGAATACAGGGCGAAGGGCCCAATTCAGGGGAAAGCGAATGGCCAGGGCGAACCGAACGGCCTTGGCACCCAGACTGACCAAGGCGGGTGCGCCGATGAGACCAAACATCCAACGGGCGCGCCTCAAGTCAGACGTCGACCTGTGGGCGAAAGCGGTTCGGGTATCGTCGAACCGGAGTTCCTGCTCCGCCTCGGCGGTTGCAGCATTCTGTGTGGAGTTCGGAGAGGTCATTAGCCCAACGCGCCCCGCAAAGATACCGCTCACATCGACCCGTTGATGTCGCCGCTGGCGAATGACGAAAGTCACTTTCCACCATGGTGTAGGGTCAACGCAAAGGCCTTTTCACCCCACCATGTTTGCTCTGTCAACGAACAACAACCACACAAAAACCCCCAACATTATGAACTACTCAGTTTCCTCCCTCTTCGCCATCGCGATCGCTTTCTTCTCCTTCACCGCCAGCGCTGCCATGAACACGGCTGCTAACTCGGCTGATGCCAATGTCTGCGTCCAGATGGACCTGACCGAAAGTGTCGCAGATGGCGCCATCACCATGTCTGCTGCGGTGCTGTTGCCCGATGGCACGACCAGCCGCAAGACGAAGACCTTCCGCAGCATGCAGTCCGCAGTGGAAGGCTACGTGAAATTCGTTTCCACTCTGCCTTACGGTTCGACCCTGATCCGCGTCCAATTCACCGATGAGTTTGGCCAGGTCGTTTTTGCCGCTCAAGGCTAACCCTCCTTCTTTCCACAAGATCTCATCTTCCTGACCTGAAGCTTTCACTTGAAACTGCAGGGGTGCTACCGGAAATTCGGCAGCACCCCTGCTTCTTTTGTGCCCTTTCATTGACCCGCCCGCCCTCAGGTGCGACCTTGCGGCATCATGACTGCACAGGACTTCCTCCACGCCAACAAGGACCGCTTCCTCGATGAGCTGTTCGATTTGCTTCGCATCCCCTCCATCAGCGCCGACCCCGCTTACAAAGACGACGTCATGCGCTGTGCAGATTCGGTGGCGGACCACTTGCGCAGGGCAGGTGCCGACCGTGTGGAGGTCATGCAAACTCCAGGTTATCCGGTGGTGTATGGCGAGCGGTTGGTTGACCCAGCGCTCCCTACCGTGTTGGTTTATGGCCACTACGATGTGCAGCCGCCCGATCCGCTCGATCTCTGGACTTCCCCGGCTTTTGAGCCGGTGATCCGCAAAACGGAGCTCCATCCCGAGGGGGCCATTTTTGCCCGCGGCGCTTGCGACGACAAGGGCC
>JBDQOI010000042.1:12142-15959 GCA_040261275.1 Flavobacteriales bacterium
AGATGTTCATGCACGTGAAGGCCTTGGAATCCATGGTGAATGCCGGAAACCAGCCGGTCAACCTCAAGTTTGTCATTGAGGGAGAAGAGGAAGTGGGGTCTGATCACCTCGACGAATTCCTGGAGCAGAACAAGGAGCGCTTGGCAGCCGATGTGGTGCTGGTGAGCGATACCGGCATCATTGCCAACGACATCCCCAGCATCACCACAGGCCTTCGTGGCTTGAGCTATGTGGAAGTGAAAGTGGTGGGTCCAAACCGGGACCTGCACAGCGGCTTGTACGGAGGTGCAGCACCCAACCCCATCAACATCTTGTGCGAGCTGGTGGCGTCCTTGAAGGACGACCAGCAGCGCATCACCGTGCCCGGTTTCTATGACAAGGTCATCGAACTCTCTTTGGAGGAGCGCTCTGCCATGGCCGAGGCGCCTTTCAGCGAAGAGGAATACAAGGCCAGCATCGACATTGGCGCCACAGAAGGCGAGCCGGCGTATTCAGCGCCAGAGCGAATGTCCATTCGTCCCACGCTGGATGTGAACGGAATCTGGGGGGGATACACTGGAGAGGGCGCCAAAACCGTCATTGCCTCCGAAGCCCATGCCAAGATTTCCATGCGGCTTGTGCCCGACCAGGATCCGGACGAAATCACCCAGTTGTTCAAGAACCACTTTGAGTCGATTTGTCCAGAAAGCTGCAAGGTGGAGGTGAGCATCATGCACGGTGCGCATCCAGCAGTCACGCCCATCGACCATCCCGGATATCGGGCGGCCGCTGCAGCCATGGAGTCTACGTTTGGCCGCAAGCCTGTGCCTTTCCGAGGCGGCGGCAGCATCCCCATTGTCACCAGTTTCGAGAAGATCCTCGGCCTGAAGACCGTTTTGATGGGCTTTGGATTGGACAGCGACGCCATTCACTCGCCGGACGAGCACTACGGGGTGTTCAACTATTTCAAGGGCATTGAAACCATTCCCCACTTCCACGCCCGGTTTGCAGAATTCCATGCCGGGTAAACCCGGTACAAGCCGTTTTGCTTTGGCTGTGCTTGGCGCAGCCATTGTGGGGTGCACAGGTTGCCTGAACCCCCAGGATTTTGAGGTCAAGGCCGTGGGCATCTCCGACTTGAAGAGTCTCGGAAACGCCGAGACTACGGTGGGAATCGACATCGGACTGTACAACCCCAACGGGTACGCCGTAGAGATTGAAGGCAGTGAACTGGGACTCTGGCTTGCGGGAGATTCAGTAGGGGTGCTGCGCTTTGCGGAGGGAGAAAAAATCGGCCGGCGCGCCGAAGCGTTGGTGCGGCTGAACGCGGTACTCGACTCCAAAAAACTCAGCGGTGTGATTGCCCAACACTGGTTCGAATTCTTGCTGCAAGGCGCTCCGGTGCGCGTGGAAGGCTGGGTGCGGGGCAAGTCTTGGGGGATTCACCAAACACTGGAGATTCGACACACCCAACAGATCCGCGTGCTCGAGTAATCAGCAGACCCCATGAGGGGCAAAGGGGCGGTTGTGGCCCGATCTGCTCGTGCGGTTGGGGGTGTTCGGAATGGTCTGCCCCCCATGAAAAAAGGGCCCGCTGCATCAGCGTGGCCCTTTTCAATTCGGTGGGGGTGTGGGGGCATTCATCCTTGGCTACTGAAAATGATGTTGCCCGACCCATCAGAGAATTCAACGTAGGAGATTTTGGAGCCGCGGGGCAGGCTGTTGACGTACTGGTGGTAGGCCATCAAAGCTTGCACCATGCTGGAGTAGTTGCCTTTTTTCATGGTGGTGGACCCGTTGGGGAGGATGACCAAGATGCGCATGGTGACGGCGGTCTCTTCCATCAGCGTGGAGGAGGTCTCGGTTGCCGAGATTGAAGCCATATCGGCGTTGTTCAAGGAAGCTGTGTTGGCGGCGAAAGCGGCGTTGGAGCTGAGGGCAAAGACAGCGGCGAAGGCGGCGGCGAAAATGGAGGCGAATGCGTTGTTCATGACAGGTGGGTTTTGTTGTTGTTGTTGTTGTTGTGCGTTGACAGGACAAACATGGCGGGGTGAGGGCCGCGCTTTGTTGACCACTGCCCCGCCCGGGAAATGACTTTCGTCAACGCGCCAGTAGTGGTCGTGAACCCGGGTGTGCATCGCCTGCGGACCGATGGGTATCTTGACCGCATGAACCGATTCACACGTCTTGCAGTCGCTTTGGCTGTCTGCCTGTTGAACCTGCCCATCGGAAGCCGTGCGCAGGACATTTTTGAAGACCACCCCGTCCGCCACATCGGCCCCGGCACCATGAGTGGCCGGGTGACGGCGTTGACCGTGGACCCGACGGATCGCGATATCATCTACGCCGGCACGGCCAGCGGTGGTTTGTGGCGCAGCACGTCGAGTGGTGTCGATTGGGAGCCGCTTTTTGATGACGAGGACATCTTGAGCATCGGCTCGGTGGCGGTGGCCCCTTCCAATCCAGACGTGATCTGGGCGGGAACGGGCGAGGGCAACCCCCGCAACAGCCACACCTCAGGCCGGGGCATTTACCGGTCCATCGACGGGGGTACGACCTGGAACATGATGGGCTTGAAGGATACCCGCACCATCCATCGGATCCGCATCCACCCGACCGACCCCAAGACGGTGTATGTGGCGGCGATGGGTTCGGCTTGGGGCTCCAATCCCGAGCGGGGCGTTTTCCGGACCCGGGACGGAGGTGAGACCTGGGACCACGTGTTGTCCATCGACGACACCACGGGTTGCGCGGAAATGATCATGGACCCGTCCAACCCCGACAAGTTGTTTGCTGCCATGTGGTCGTTTCACAGGGAGCCGTGGTTCTTTACCTCAGGAGGTGAAGGCAGCGGCCTGTATGTCACCCACGATGGCGGTGACACTTGGAAGCGGCTCGGCGAAGATGAGGGGCTGCCCAAGGGCCAGTTGGGCCGCATGGGCTTGACGATGAGCCCCGCGGATCCTGACATTGTCTATGCCTTGGTGGAGTCCAAGAAGACGGGTTTGTACAAGAGCACGGACGGGGGAGAGTACTTCGACCTGGTGTCCACCAAGAACATCGGCAACCGCCCGTTCTACTATGCGGAGATCCATGCCGACCCCAAGGACCCGGATCGCCTGTTCAACCTCTACAGTATGGTGAGCGAGAGCACAGACGGTGGCCGCACCTTTGAGGTCATCCTGCCATACAGCGGCGCCCACCCGGACCACCACGCGTGGTATCAGGATCCCGAGGATCCGGACTTCATCTTGAATGGCAATGACGGCGGCATCAACATCAGCCGCGACGGTGGGGAGACCTGGAGCTTCGTGCACAATCTGCCCGTCGGCCAGTTCTACCACATCAACGTCGACAACGACATGCCGTACAATGTCTATGGCGGCTTGCAGGACAACGGTTCCTGGAAAGCGCCGGCCTATGTGTGGCACGGCGACGGCATCCGCAACGAGGACTGGCAGGAGATCAGCTTCGGCGATGGATGCGATGTGGTCCCCAGGCCGGGTGACCCCGATATGTGCTGCGCGATGTCCCGAGGGGGGATCGTCTTGGGGTTCCCCATCCCGACGGGGGCGATGACCTACATCCAACCGAACCACCCGGACAGTATCGCGTTGCGGTACAATTGGAATGCGGCGATTGCGCCGGACCCTTTCAACGATGACGGACTCTATTTCGGTAGCCAATTCGTGCACCACAGCACGGACCGCGGACAGTCTTGGACCATACTGTCTCCCGATCTGACGACCAATGATCCCGAAAAGCAGAAGCAGGCTGAGAGTGGCGGCTTGACCACGGATGCGACCAACGCGGAGAACCACACCACCCTGCTCTGCAT
>JBDQOI010000043.1:0-15539 GCA_040261275.1 Flavobacteriales bacterium
AGGTAGGTGCGTTCGTCTTCCTCGTTGCAGAAGGAGATGGCGACGCCTTCCGCCCCGGCCCGACCCGTGCGGCCTATGCGGTGCACGTACGTCTCCGGAATGTTCGGAATCTCAAAGTTCACTACGTGGCTGAGCTCGTCCACATCGATGCCCCGCGCTGCGATGTCCGTGGCGACCAGAACGCCGAGGTCACCCCGCTTGAAGGCCTTCATTGCCTTCTCGCGCTGGGGCTGCGATTTATTGCCGTGGATGGCCTCGCTGCGCACCCCTTGTTTGCGCAGGTGCCGCACCAGTTTGTCTGCGCCGTACTTGGTCCGGGTGAAGACGAGGGCGCTGGTCACATCGGGGGCGGTCAACACATCCACAAGGAGGTGCTTCTTCTCCGCCTGGCGCACGAAATACACACGTTGGTCCACGGTTTCCGCCGCCGTGCTCCGCCGCGCCACCTCCACGGTGAGGGGGTCATGGAGGATGGTGTCGGCCAATTCTTGGATGTTCTGCGGCATGGTGGCCGAGAAGAACAGCGACTGCCGCTGGGCGGGCAGCAGCTTGATCACCTTGCGGATGTCGTGGATGAAACCCATGTCGAGCATGGTGTCTGCTTCATCGAGCACGAAGTACTCGAGGTGCCTGAGGCTGATGTGGCCCTGGTCGATGAGGTCGAGCAACCGTCCGGGTGTCGCCACCACGATGTCCACTCCGCGCTTCAAGGCGGCGACCTGCTTGCCCTGTTTCACACCGCCAAAAATGACCGTGTGGTAGAGCTTCATATGGGCGGTATAGTCCTGGATGCTCTCGCCGATTTGGGCCGTCAGCTCGCGGGTGGGGCTGATGATCAGCCCCCGGATCACGCGCCGGTCATCGTGGTTGGATGCTTTGTCCAGCCTGTGGAGCATGGGCAGCGAGAAGGCCGCGGTTTTGCCCGTTCCGGTCTGTGCCACGCCGAGGACGTCTCGTCCTTGCAGTACGTGGGGAATGGCTTGGGCTTGAATGGGGGTAGGGGTCTCGTAACCCAGAGGTTCGAGGGCCCGCATGAGGGGTTCGCTCAATCCGAGCGAATGAAAGTCGGTCAAAGGATGTTGATTTGACGCAACTTCACTACCCGTTATTTCGGGTCACGCATGCGTCGTGCGCCGCAAAGATAGCCTTTAGAATCCCCCGCCGGTGAAGGAATTGGTGAGCGTTGGCTTTGATTGTGCAGAGAGCCCTGTGAACGGTCAGTCCATCTGCTCTCCATGCTGGCTTTCATCCAGCCCCAGCGTCTCCTGCCAACCGCTGACCCGCAGGGGGATCATTCGATCGACCAACATGAAGAGCAGGTAGCTTCCTCCGAACGTGAAAACCGCCACCCCAAGCAGGGAAATGATGTGCCACATGAAGGTGGTGGTCTCCCCAGACGTCAGCCCCACCTCGTCAGCGAAGACGCCGGTCAGGATCATGCCGACGATGCCACCGACGCCATGCGAAGGAAAGACGTCAAGCGTGTCGTCCAACGCAGTCCGCTTTTGGCGCGAAATGGCCCAATTGGACACCAGCGCAGCGATGAAGCCGATGAGCACACTCTCTTGCACGGTGACGAATCCTGCGGCCGGGGTGATGGCGACCAGGCCAACGATGGCTCCAATGCAGGCCCCCACCGCATTCATCTTGCGGCCCTGAAAGCGTTCGAAAAAGATCCACGTGATCATGCCGGAAGCTGAGGCGAAGTGGGTGTTGGCAAAGGCGAGCACAGCATCGCTGTTGGCGCCCAAGGCGGACCCCGCATTGAACCCGAACCACCCGAACCAGAGAAGGCCGGTTCCGAGAATGATGAAGGGAATGTTGGCGTGCTCCAAACGGCTGGTCTTGCGCGGCCCCAAGAAAACAGCGCCTGCCAAGGCGGCGAACCCGGCGGACATGTGTACGACGGTTCCACCGGCGAAGTCGAGTACCCCCAGATTCATCAGCAAGCCGTCCGGATGCCACGTCATGTGGGCAAGTGGCGCATAAATGAAGAGCGAGAACAGCACCATGAAGAGGATGTAGCTCCGGAAGCGAATCCTTCCCGCCATGCTGCCGGTGATCAGGGCAGGCGTGATGATGGCAAACTTCAATTGAAACAGGGCGAACAGAAGAAAAGGTATACTGCTGCCAATGCGCGGATGGGGCGCTGCACCTACATTATTGAAATTGAGGAAGGTCAGTGGGTTGCCGATGATGCCTCCGATGCTGTCTCCAAAGCACAGGCTGAATCCAAACACCACCCACAGGATGCTGATGACGCCCAAAGCCACGAAGCTCTGCAACATGGTAGAGATGACGTTCTTCCGGTCCACCATGCCGCCGTAGAAAAAGGCGAGACCCGGCGTCATGAGCAGCACGAAAGCGCTGGCCACCACCATCCAAGCGACATCCCCGGGGTTGGTCTCGATGACTTCACTCCATCCGCTGTCTTGCGCCAGCGATCCACCAAAAATGGCCATCAGTACAAAGGCGGTAAGCGCCAAAAAATTCACCTTTCTGCCCATGCTCATCAGGATTCAGTGGTCGGGATTGGAAAGGCGCGAAAATAGTACATCGCTTGGTAAAATTGAAATGTAACTAACTGACTGTTAGTTCATTAAACGTGTACTTTGTACACGGATTTCGGAGGGGTGTGGGGTTTCTCCCTGACATTTCCTCGATGCCGAGGTCAATCGGATAATTTAGAGGCCATGTCCAACGAGCAGGTAATCGAGGCGCTGAAGCAGTGGGGATTGGATGCGGATCTTGGGCTCTTCTCCCGCATGCAAGCCACCGGTTCTTGCAGCGGTGAAGCCAAGGAGCTGATCGCCGCGCTTGCAGATGGTGAACAAGCGTCGCCCCATGCTCGCCTTGAACACGCTGCGCTGATTTCGTTGCACTGGGATGCCTTGGTGAGCGCCTGGTGGAAAGCACAATCCACACCGGATTGGTTGGAGCGTTTGCCTGTATTTGATGGGGAAGTCTTCACTTCTGGTGCGCCTTTGGAAGTGGCGGCGTGGGATTACGGCAAGGTGAGGCACCGAAGTCCTGCTGCCGTGCTGCGCCCGGCCCATACACAGGACATCATTGAGGCTGTCAAGTTTTGCCGTGCCGAAGGCATAGGGCTTTCACCGCGGGGATTCGCGCATTCAGCGGGAGGTCAGATGCAGATGCACGGGGGGTTGATCATCGACATGAAGTCCATGCAGCGTGTGATCGAGCTGGAGGAGAATCATTGCGTGGTGGAAGCTGGCGCCGGATGGGATGTGGTGCTTGAGGCGGCCACCACCATCGGAAAAACGCCGCCCATTGTCACAGATTGGCTCAAGGTTTCGGTGGGAGGGACCCTGTCGATGGGGGGCTTCGGCTTCATGTCCTTTTGGCGCGGAACGCAGATGGACCATCTCTTGGAATTGGAGGTGGTCACGGGTGAAGGGGAACGTGTAAGGTGCAGTCGGGCCCAAAACGCGGAGCTCTTTGATGCGGTGAAGGGCACCCACGGGAAGTTTGGCATCATTACCCAGGCGAAGATCCCCTTAGAGCCCGCGCCCGATGGGGTTCGGCTCACCCAGGCTTGTTATGGCGACCTGGAATCGATGTACCGCGATTTCGAGCGGTACACGAAGCGAAAATCTACCGATCTCATTCACGCTTTTGCCGCTGAGCGGTCGCGCAGTTCCATAGTGACCCGAATGAACTCCACGGAAGCCATCGCCTTTGATGAAGCAGATGTAGATCGGCTGCTCGCAAAGGATTCGGGTCCATGGGTGTTCAATTTAGAGCTCGTGGATTTCATCGGTGGCCCCCATCAAGGCCGCCACGGCCCCGTGAAGGTCAAAGACCTGGGGTGCGAGCCCGGACTTGCGGCATCGTGGGAGATGGACTGGAAGTCTTTTTGTTTCCGCATCCCCCCGCTTGTGCTCGAAGAGCAGTTCAAGGGGGCGGCTCCGCATCCCGAACTGTGCGCCTGGGTGCCCATGAACGAAGAGGGGCTGAAGCTGCTCATCGCCGAATTCGATCGGTTGCACCCCTCGGAGGACGTGGGCAACGGTCCCGTCCTCTTCTTTCCATTGGATACCGCGCAGGTGGACGCTTCCTTTTTCCGCCTGCCCGACACAGAACGCTGCCTCTTCTGGGGCATTCTGCGCCGCGCGGATCCTCCCGACAAGGCCCGCATGGCGCAACTGATGGCCGACAATGAAGCGGTATATGGCCGCATCCGAACCACAGGAGGAGAGCGCTATCTGCCCGATACGCCTCCGGACACGGCCGCATTCTGGCGCACCCACTTCGGTGAAAAGTGGGACGCACTTTGCCAAGCGAGAAAGCGCTGGGATCCCGATGGCATATTCGGCAGCTCTTTCGGAAATTTCACCTGAACCAGATTCGCTCCATGACCTCCTTTCCGCTTTCCCTCGGTCGTTTTGATCACTACACGCTTATCGTGCCGGATGTCCAGGCCAGTACCCGTTTCCACATGGACATCCTGGGTTTCGGCTGGGTGAGGGAGCAGAAGGTGAATGCGGGGAGTGCGCCAGAGGGGGGGTACGACATGCTCAATCATGTGCTGCACTTCCCCGGAGATCCCTCGCGGGTGGTGGTCATTACGGAAGGTCTGACCGAAGACAGCATTTTCAGCAAGTACCTCGCGGCCCACGGTCCCGGCATCCACCACGTGGCCTATACCGTTGACGATCTCGCAGGAGCCTTTGCCAAGTTGGAGGCGGAAGGCATTCCCATGACGTCCAGCCGCATTGTCCACGATCCCTTGAGCGGACTCAGGCAGGTGTTCCTTTCCCGGGAAAAGACGGGGTATTTCATCGAATTGATCGAGCGAACGGAGGCCGCGGAGGAAGGCACATTCAAGGAGGACAACATGGCGGAACTCGCCAACACCATGAAGTCCTACATCGGTGAGGACGAGAGCAATGATCCGGTCCTCAGCGAGGTGGTGGCAGTTCTGCCCGTGGCAACGGATGCCGCGCTCGATTACCTGTCCGACCCTGCCCATTTGGGTCAGTGGACAGCCCACCAGACGGTGATCCAGGATGGCACGGGCGCCTGGGTGGAACGGCGTCTCATCGGGGATGTGCCGCTGGAAGTGACCAGGGAGTCCAACGCAGTCAGGTTTACCTGGACCACGGGCGAGGGGACTTTCTCGATACGGTTCAGCGTAGAGAATGAAGGTGAAGGCTCCCGGATCTCGGTGCCCATACCAGAAGGGCTGCCTGAGGAGAGGGCCCGTCGAACCGCAGCCATCATCGCATGCGAGCTGACCTTGCTCACTCAGGCCCTCGGCATTGAGGTGGATGCGGAAGAGGTACGTCAGGCCCGTCGGGAGATAGGCAAATTCCACCTCGAAGTGTACGCTCGAACGGGAGCGTAACGGATAAACCTCATGGGGGCCGATGACTACCGTCATCAGAATAGGCCCGAGTTAGCGGGTTCTTGGGGGAACCAAATACGCGCCCCATGTCTGTTGTTCTTCCCTCTTCATTGGTCCCTTCGCAAGCCGGAAACGTTCAAGCCCTGGTCCGTCCTGCCTTGCGCGGGGTGATGCCACCTCTCGCAGCGCAGAACCCCGAGTCTTGCGCGCTTCGATTGGATTTGAACGAGGCGCTTTTTCAATTGACGCCGGAGATGAGAGACCGGATTGGTCAAGTGGCGGCCGAAGTCGCTTTGACCGGATACCCCGATGGTTCCTGCACTGAGCTCCGAAAAGCCGCCGCTGGTTTCTTCGGCGTGCGCCATGTCGATTGTATGGCGGTGGGCAACGGTGCAGACGACCTCATCGGCAGGCTTTGCGGCGCCTTTGGTCAGCAGAGAAAGGGCTGCTCCTCTGCCCGCGTCCTGGTTCCAGAGTTGAGTTTTGAGGCTTACCGTATGGCAGCGGCGGCATACGGGCTTCAGGTAGACTCCTTTCGTTTTGAGCGCAACTTCGAGCCCAACTTGGAAGCACTCGAGTCGGCCATAGGGCGCACAAGACCCAACCTTGTCTTCCTGGCCACTCCCAACAACCCGACGGGCAATGCCTTGGATCCCGGAGCATTGAAGGGGGTGATGAAGCGAAACCCCGATGTGATGTTCGTTCTGGATGAGGCCTATGTCGCGTACAGCGATCAAGCCTCTCTGGCCGACATGGTGGTGGATTTTCCCAATGCGGTTTGCCTGTCCAGCCTCTCCAAACTGGGTCTTGCCGGATTGCGCCTCGGCTTTGCCTCGGCCCATCCTTCCGTTATCCAAACGCTCAATAAAGCCCGTATGCCCTTTCCTGTGAATGCCCTCAGCCAAGCTGTCGGTGCCATGTTGCTGGACGAATTCGCCGAAAGTCTGATGCAGTCCGCAGCCGATACGGTCGAAGAACGTGAGCGCGTATTGGAGGGGTTGAAGGAGTTGCAGAAGTCAAGCGGCACCTTTCGCGTGTTGCCGAGCCAAGCCAATTTTCACCTGATCGTCTCCGAGCAGGCCGCTGATTTGCACGCCGCCCTGGCCTCCAAAGGGGTGGTGGTACGCCGCTTCAATGCCCCGCATCCCCACCATCCCCTCGCCAGCATACTCCGCATCAGCGTGGGGCACCCCCATGAGAACCAACGAATGCTCGCCGCATTCGCCGCATCTCTGGCCGGCGCATAAAAAAAGCCGCGGGATTCCGCGGCTTTCCTGTTGTTTAGCAGTGCCCAGAGCGGGACTCGAACCCGCACGCCCTAAAGGACACATGGCCCTCAACCATGCCTGTCTACCAATTTCAGCACCTGGGCTGGTCACCCCCCTGGGGCTCGAACCCAGGACCCTCTCATTAAAAGTGAGATGCTCTAACCAGCTGAGCTAGGGGGTGTCCGATCCTCCTTTTGCTCCCGTTGGGGCCTCCAGAAGGGGGCGCAAAGATAGCGGGAATCTCGACCCGGCAAACACCCCGTGTCATTTCCCTGATTTTCGCGGTTATTTCGCCAGGGGCACCCGCTTGAAGGGCACGCTCGGATCGAAGAGTTTGCGCATGGTGAAGAACGTGCGCTTGCGTTTTGTCCCCAGGTTTTCAGCCACGCGGATCATTTTGGGGTTGAAGTCTCCGATCCAAGTCAGGGTCGTGGTCTTGTACCGCCCTTTGGCTTGAACTTGTTTGCCTGCTGTGTCGATGAGAAATCCATCCAGGCCCTTGCCATGGTAGCGGCGGTCAATGCCAAAAACAAGCCCCACCATGACATCTGAGGTGTGCCGCCACTTGTGGTACAGGAACTTGAGTTTGCCCACCGCATTGAGGTTGCCATTGACGTGGCAGAATATCTGGTTGAGCTCGGGGATATTCACATAAAACGCCACCGGTTCCCCCTCGTGCAGGACAAAGTAGATGATGTCCTTGTCCATGATGGGCTTGAGGGTCTGGACCGTCCGCTGGGCTTGTTTGAGCGGCATCTTGGAAAAACCGTGGTGCCCTCCCCAGGCATTGTTGTAGGCGGTGCAGAAATGTTGGGCGAGCTCGGCTTCGTTGAGGTCGTTTGCCGTGATCACCTTGAAGCCTCCGCGGGCCTCAATTTGCGCCCGCTTGCGTTCGAAAGGCGCCTGGACCGCCATACCAACCTCCCTGCCATAGACATACTGCTCGTAGTACACCTGGTATCCGCGGGACTCAAAAAACCGCCGGTAATACGGGCGGTTGTAGTTCATGCCGTAGCTGGGGAGGTCGTGGAAATTGTCGACCAAGAGGCCCCAGAAGCGGTCTTTTTCTCCAAAATTGACCGGGCCATCCACAGCTTCCATGCCCTGCTCTTTGAGCCAAGCTTCGGCCACATCGAGCAACAGTGTGGCCACGGCATCATCATCGGTGGACTCAAAGAAGCCAATGCCACCTGTCGGCTGGTCCATGCCGCGGCTGTATTTCGGGTTGACGAAAGCGGCCACGCGGCCCGCCCATTTGCCGGCTTCATCCTGCACCAGCCAGCGCTTGACCACGCCTCCTTTTTTGAAGAGCCTGTTTTTGGCCGGATCGAAGACCTTGTCGATGTCCTGCTTCAAATGCGGAATCCACACCGGGTCATCAGCGTAGATGCGCCGGGGTACGTCGTGGAAAGCCTTGCGGGTTTTATCGTCTTGTACCTCAATAAGTCGCATGGAATTGGGAGTCAAGGGGTGGCAAATTTGCTACTTTCGAGCAACTCCAGCCCAGAGAATCGGGTTGGATGGATGGAAACCATGAAAATGAACCGCAATTTTTGTTTTGCCCTGCTGCTCTGCGCAGCTTTTTGCGCCGAAGACACCCAAGGCCAAGAAGCCGTTCGCCCCGTGAAGTCCACCTTGACGGGCCGGAGCCACAGCGGTCCTGATTTCGAAGCCTTCATAGCGAAGGAGGGGTGGGTTTTTTCCGCGGACCAGACCAAGGGTCAGGGATTTCCCGATCTCGAGGGGACGCCATCCGCTGTGGAGGGCGGAATGCCATTCAGCGCAAATGCATTTGACCCGGAGCAATTCGACCCGCGGCTCTATCTCATTTCGTTGGGTGACGACCCGAAACTCCCGACAAATTTCAACATTGGAGACCGGGGTGTCATCCAATTCCATAGTGCTGAGCGCTGTCAGGATCTCTATGCCCGGCATCTCATCCGACAATCCAAGGGACAGTGATGCTGCGGATATTGAAACCAACCTCGATCCTCTCGCTCTGCAAGGCGTGTGGACTTTTTTTTCTTTGGACGGGAGCCACATTGAGCGCGCAGGAGGTGTCCATTTCTCAAGGAGGGACTTACACGGGCTGTGATTACTTCTTTGTCGACAACGGCCTGACGGCTGGCGACGCATCACCGAATGCGGATTACACCATGACCTTCTGCCCGGATATGGTGGCGGACCCGGTCATCAACTTCTACTTCAACCTGTTCGCGTTGGGACAGGGCGACACCATGTTCGTCTGGCTTTCCGATGAAGCGGTGGGAGCCCCGGACGGGGTGTACACCGGCTTTGATCTGCAAGGCGTTGACATTTGGAGCCAGATGGACGGCGTGACCAATGCATCAGGGTGCATTACATGGCAGTTCACTTCGGATGCCTCGGATAACTCAAACTGGACGGCGGAAGTAATTTGTGAGGAGCCCTGCCAGCGGCCCGAGGCCGACGTGGTCACTTCGGTGGGCGGTGTCGTGGAAACCGTGCCGCTGCAAGTCTGCGTTGGAGAGGAGATTCAATTCAGTGGGGCCGGATCCCAGGCGGCAGAGGATTTTCTGATCGCCTCATGGTCATGGGATTTCGACGACGGCAATACCGATGACAGTGGCCCCCTTGTGACCCACAGCTTCGATAGTCCTGGCGCCTACACCGTCCAATTGTACATCGTGGACAACAACGACTGTGCGAATGGCAACCTGGTCGATCACCTTGTCCTGGTCTCCACACCCACGAATTTCGAAGGGACGACCCAGAGCCTTCAAATCTGTGCGGGGGAAGAATATCCTGTGAACGGCTCGGCTGAAGGCATTACCTACGACAGCTCGCCCAATGTGGATTTCGGAGGGGGGCTTTTCATTCCCGACGACCAGACGCAGTGTTTCAGTTCGTCCATTGTCTTTACGGCCTTCAATTCCGGTCAGGTAATCGAGTCAGCGGATGACTTCGAGAACTTCTTCATCAACTTCGAGCACAGTTTCATGGGGGACCTCACCATTACTTTCATCTGTCCCGATGGAAGCTCGATGGGGGTGCACCAACAAGGCGGCGGGGGCACCTATCTCGGCGAGCCCGTCGATGTAGATGCACAGGCAAACGACCCCGGTGTGGGCTACGACTACTTCTGGTCTCCCGACGCAGCGAACGGCACTTGGGCAGACAACGCAGGGGGAACGCTTCCCACCGGCACTTACGAAAGTGTCCAACCTTGGACATTGCTCGAAGGCTGCCCGTTGAATGGCACGTGGACCATTGAAGTTTGCGACAGCTGGGGCTCGGACAATGGCTTCATTTTCGATTGGTTCATCAATTTCGAGCCCAGCCTTTACCCGGATCCCATCGTATTTACCCCAGAAATCGGAGCGGACTGCGACAGCTCGTTCTGGACGGGACCCTTCATTGTGGACGATGGAGGAGATTGCAATGGAGTGACCATTGTTCCGGAGAATGAAGGGATTTTCGAATATGTCTACACGGCCATCAATGACTTCGGATGCGTGAGTTACGACACGATGGTCGTGACCGTGGAGCCCGCGCCCGAGGTCACCCTGACGGCTGAAGAGAATTGGTGCGGTATTCCGGTGGGACTCAACGCGAGCACGACGGGTGTTTCATCCAACTTGGATGTCGATTGGACATGGGAGAGTACCGGCGGCACCGTGGAGCCTGGTACGGGCAACAACAACGGGGCTTCCGCAACCGTCGATGACCTGACGGACCCCGTGGAGGTGACGGTGACCATGAACATGACGGGGGGCAACATCGACGAATGTTTGGCCAGCGCCACAGTACCCGTGGGCACTTATGACCCACCTGAATTGGGTGAGGATCAGGTGTTGTACGGGCTTTGCATAGGCGATGATCACATCATCGTGCCTGACCTGCCTCCCTCGGATTGGCCATTGGAGTTTGAGTGGAGTTCCGGGGCCAACGGGACTTTGCCGCAAACAGGGAGCTCCCTGACCGTCAGCAGCACAGACGTCTACAGCGTCGTGGTCAACATGGCTGCCCCATGCATCGGCACGGACGCCATGAGCTTCGAGGTCAATTTCGGACCCTGTGCCATCGAGACCATACCCAATGTTTTCTCCCCGAATGCCGACGGAGAGAACGATGCGTATGAAATCAAGGGGAATGCCGTCAGCACCTTGGGACCCACCCTTAGTGTTTACAACCGTTGGGGGGAGCTCATCCACTTCGAGAAGGATTACGAGAATACCTGGTCCCCCAGAGAGGATGAGGTGGCAGACGGCGCCTATTACCTGATGTTGGACATCAACTCTTACTCGCTACCGATAGAGGACATCGAGCATAACGGCGTGATTACGCCCGTGGGCGAGGGGTTCCGTTATCTCGGACCGCTGGAAATCCTGCGCAATAGACAGTGACGGGGTAATGGCTTACCGCGACAGCATCGCGGAGCTCTCCGCTCTGACCGAGGCGCTTGTGACCGAGCACCGGTCTGAGGAGGATCGGTACCGCGCCATTTTGGAAGGTCAGCCGGTGGCACGCCGCAGGGCAGAAGGCCTTTCGTGGTCTCCTGCAAGGGTTGTAACCACAGGTTTCACCATGGGAGGACGACCCACGGTAGGGATCGAGGCGGATGTAGGCCAGTCGGCGGCATTTCGGTCGGGTTCCGCGGTTCAATTGTCCTCCGATGATGGCAAAGGTGAAAAAGTGACCTATCGCGGCGTGGTCCGGTCGTGCAGGGGAATGGAGGCAGAGGTGGTCCTTGACGGAACCGAATTGCCCGATCAGGCAACGCACCGCTCCTGGATACTCGATGCCCGGTTCGACGAGCGCAGTTTTCAGGAGATGGCCAGGGCACTGTCCGACGCCCTCAATGCCGGCAGAGATGGCAAGCCGAGTCGGCTGGCGACGTTGAGAGAGGTCTTGCTGGGTTATTCCCGTCCCGAGCCTTCCGCACCGGAGCCCTTCGATCATCCCCGCCTCAACGCGTCGCAAACCTCCGCAGTGGCCCACGCCTTGACAGCGAATGAAGTGACGACCGTTCACGGCCCTCCGGGAACGGGAAAGACGACCACATTGGTGCAACTCGTGAAAGCCTTGGTTCGCCGGGGAGAAAAGGTGATGTGCACAGCGCCGTCCAATGCGGCTGTGGACCTCCTGGTGGAGCGCCTGGGCAGCGTCGGGTTGGAGGTGGTGCGCATCGGTCATCCCATGCGCATTGACCCGGCAGTCGTGGACCGTTCTCTTGATCGCTTGGTGGAAGCGGATCCCGATCACAAGCAAGTCAAGGCCTTCCGCCGACAGGCGGAGTCAGCGGCTCGGGAAGCAGAGAAGCAGTTTCGGTCTTTCGGTCCCGAGCAACGCGCGGCGCGTCGAGAAGCCTACGCTGAGGCCAGAGCCTTGCGCAAAGAAGCCGATCGTCTGGAGACTTTTCTGGCTGAGCGTGTCGTGGATGGGGCAGAAGTCATTTGCTGCACCCTGGTGGGGGCTGCGGATCGGCTGTTGACCGGTCGTCGTTTCGGCACGGTTGTCGTCGATGAAGCGGGACAGGCCTTGGAGCCGGCGGCGTGGATTCCCATCCGAGCGGCGGAGCGCGTGGTGTTGGCTGGAGATGCGGCCCAGCTGCCCCCCACGGTCAAGAATCCCGCGGCTTTGAAAGCTGGACTTGGGGTCAGCCTACTTGAGAAGGCCATCGAACGGGACCGCAATGTGCACCTGCTGGACACCCAGTACCGCATGAACGCGGACATCATGGCATTCCCCAATGCCCGGTTCTACGAAGGGCGGCTCATGGCCCATGAATCCGTTGCCGGGCGCACCCTTGGGGCCCTGCCTCCAATGTCATTCATCGATACGGCCGGGCGAGGTTGGGATGAGGAGCGGGCGACGCCCGAGGCAGATACCTCGGGCCGGTCGCATGCCAGCATCCGAAACCCCGAAGAGGCCGCATTCATCGTGGACCGCGTCCGCGAGCTGCGGGCGGCACATCCCGACGCCTCTTTGGGCATCATCGCCCCTTACCGGGCCCAGGTCACCCTCCTCGAGGACCTGCTCCACGGCGAAACGGTCGCTTCTGAAGGCCGGTTGACCATCCAGACCGTAGACGGCTTTCAGGGCCAGGAGCGCGACATCATGGTCATCGGATTGACCCGTTCCAATGCAGAGGGCACGGTGGGCTTCCTCGCTGAGCACCGTCGGATGAACGTGGCGATGACCCGCGCCCGAATGCACCTGCTCGTGGTCGGCGACAGTGCCACTTTGGGCAGTGATGACTTCTACGCGGCCTTCACCGCCCATTGCGAGAACACCGGAGCTTATCGCTCCTGCTGGGAGTGGAGTTGACAACGACATGATTTGTGACGACAGCGACAACGGCTACGTCAAGAGTGCCCTCAATTTCGCCGACGCGGAAAACGGGGCGTGCGAATTTGAAGAGTGAGGCATTTCCCAGCAAGCATGTGCTGGAATTCACGGGCTTCAGTTGACCTCGCCGGTGTCCGGATCGACCCCTGCAGGGACCGGGTCTTCTTCTGGCTTGGCGATGGAAGGGTGGTCGGCGGGCACGGCGCCGTATCCATCTGCAGCCGTCATGTTCGTTGAGCCCTCCTCGCTCTGGGGGTAGATCTCGCTGATTTTGGTGTAGTTGATGGCCGGAATCACAAAGCCGATGCCAGACCCCTTGAGGAATTCCTTGGTCTTGTCAAAGGCGTCTTTGACGTCGTCAGCGGAGAACAAGAAGAACTGGTTGGCCTCCTTTTCCTTTCCGCTGCGCTCGTCAAAGCTGGTGAGGGCCACTTTGATTTTGAACCACTTGTCGCCGGTGTCCCAGCGCACCACTTCGGCAAAGTTGCTCTTGGTAATGGACTGGACCTCAAAAGGGCCGGTGCAGACATCGGTGACAATGCCCACCAGCCGGGCTTCTGCCTCGGTGTAGGTATAGGCATCGAGCAACAGCTGGTCGGTGGTCTTTTCTTCGCTTCCGTCGGCGCCGTGGCGCACGTATTTCACCACGCAGGTGAACCAATTTCTGGTCATGATATGGGGGTCAATGATTGTTCTATGCGTTCCATGACTTCCGTGGCGACGCGCAACGCTTCCAGGCCGTCCTCCAAGGGGACCTGGCACGCGGCCCGCCTCGAACAGGCCGCGTGGAAATCCGCGAGCTCCTCGGCGATGGCATTGGCCTGACCCACCTCAGGCTCCTCCACGTGGATGCGGCGCGCTGGGCGCCCCGGTACATCCAGGTACAGGCCAAAGGGATCGCGCTCTTGATCGGCGCCCACGTCCTCTAAGCGCATGACTTGCGCACTGCGGTTCAAAAGGTCCACCGACAGGTATGCGTCGGGTTGGAACAAGCGCACCTTGCGCATGGGGTTGACGCTCACCCGACTCGCCGTGAGGTTGGCCACCGCACCTGAAGAAAACTCCAGCCGGGCATTGGCGATGTCCACACTGCCTCCCACCACGGAGACGCCGTTGGCGGCCACGCGCACCACTTCACCTTCCAACACGTGGAGGGCCAGATCGATGTCGTGGATCATGAGATCGAGCACCACAGGCACATCGAGGCCGCGGGGGTTGAAGGGAGCCAATCGGTGGGCTTCGATGAACTGCGGCGCATCCAGATGTGACTGTGCAGCCGCAAATGCGGGATTGAATCGCTCCACATGACCGACTTGCACCACGCATTGGGCGGCGTCTCGGGCACGCAACAAGGCCTCCGCCTCTTCCAACGTGGTCGTGACCGGCTTCTCGATGAAACAATGCACCCCGCGCTCCAAAGCGCATGCAGCCAGTCGGCTGTGCTCGGGAGTGGGCGTCACGATGGCCACCGCATCCACAGCGTCGAGCAACAGCTCGGCCGTTGGAAAGGCTGGAGGGCATAGACTCCATCCCTCTTCTTCCGCGAGGCCAGCGACAGCATCCACTGCTTTGGGGTCAGGGTCGAAAAAACCGACGGTTTCCCATCGCTGTCCCATGGATTGGAGACAGCGCATGTGGATGCGGCCGAGGTGACCGGCGCCCAATATGCCGATGCGCAAAGGGGAAGACATGGTCGAACGAAGGTACCCGGTGAGGTTCCCACAGGCCCCATGTTGGCAAGGCGTGATTTCCACACCGAATCCCGGTCAGGGCTTGGGGTATTTTGGTGAATCCATGTCCACATCAGCCGCCAACCTATCTGACACCTACCGACACAAGGGAATGCGACGCGAATTGATCGGGAAGCTCAAGGATATGGGCATTGCGGACGAACGTGTATTGGATGCCATGGATCGCGTGCCCCGGCATCATTTCATGGACGATGCCTTTGTGCATTTCGCTTACGATAACAAGGCATTTCGCATTGGGGCGGGCCAGACCATCAGTCACCCCTACACGGTGGCGCGCCAGACAGAACTGCTGGGATTGCCCTCCGGAGCCAAGGTGCTGGAAATTGGAACGGGAAGCGGTTATCAATGCGCCGTTTTGGTCGCCATGGGCTTCAAGGTCCACAGCATAGAGCGACAGAAAGCCCTCTACGATACGACAACCCCATTCCTTAAACAGCAAGGCTATCGCGCCCACTGCTACTATGGCGATGGTTACAAAGGCAAGCCCGCATTTGCCCCTTTTGACGGAGTTCTCGTGACCTGCGGTGCACCATTCATTCCGGAGGCCCTGCTCGGCCAGTTGGCGGTGGGGGGGCGCCTGATCATTCCCCTGGACGATCCAGCGGCAGGTGAGGGGAAGCAAATCATGACCGAGATGCGCAGGGTAGGGGAAGACACGTTTACGCGTCAAACCCACGGGGCTTTCGCTTTTGTTCCCATGCTCGCAGCCCGTTCAGGACAGACGGTTTAATCGCAGACCGCGCCAAAGGAGGCCAACACCCCGAGGATGTCGGTCACGGTGACGATGCCATCGAGGTCAATGTCCCCCGGACATTCCAGAAG
>JBDQOI010000044.1:0-14239 GCA_040261275.1 Flavobacteriales bacterium
GCTTTCAAAGTCGCAGTTGCCGTCGTCCAGGGTGGCTCCAGCGTCATAGTTGCAGGCACCGGCATCTGTACAGCCCGCGCAGCTTTCATACTCGCAAGAACCATCGTCTGTATTGGCCTGAGCATCGTAGTTGCAGGCACCGCTATCGGTACAACCATTTACAATCAGTGTGGTACAGGACCCATCATCGATGGTCGCTGCTGGGTCGTATTCAGCATAGGCAGGGTCGGTGCAACCGAGGCAGCTGAAGTCACAGAGGCTGTTGTCAGCAAAGTCAACAGCACCTCCGTAGTTACATGCCGTCTCATCAGCACAACCCACCGTCGGAGCAGGAGCACAGGTGATGGCCATGGAGATGAAGTATCCCGTCGTGCTGGACACGCAGCTCACAGAACCATCGGAAGTAAAGGACACCGTGAGAGAATCCGTACCGATCACGAGACTCTCGTCAGGGTCCACGTCACTGTTGTACAAGTTCGCACCCGTAGCAGCGTCGTCAATCACGAGCTCGTCCCAACCCTGCTCGATAAGGGTACCCGTCAGGTCGACCACAATCGTACCTCCGTTGGGGTTCACCAAAGTGAAGCTCCAAGATTCGTTACTGTCGTAGCAGTACTCCCAGGTCTCCGTATCGCAACCGAGGCAGCTCGTGAAGTCACAAGGATCATTCACGTCGTCCACGTTGGCGTCAGCGTTGTAGTTGCACGCAAGTGCATCCATACAACCGTAAACCACAGGCTCACAGGTCACAGTCATGTCGAACGGACCACCGAGCGAGCCGGAACCGGCCGCCACGAGGATGGCGTAGGTGTTCGCATTGTCATCCGTGATCCACTGGAAGGTCTCACCGTTGTCACAGCTCTCAGACATGGTCTCAGTGTTGTCACCCTCGTTCCAGCAGATAAGGCTGGAGCAGGTTCCGCTTCCACCGAAGATGGAGAAGGTCTGAGAAATCGTCGCACCTGCAGGCAGGTTGTATGGGCTCGCATCCAAATTGAATGACGTGCTTTCAGAAGCTCCATACTCAGCACCGCTTGCGAGTGTACCATCAGGTCCGGTCAGTGTGTAGCTACCCGTTCCGAAGGAACAGCAGATACCGTCGCCAAAGCTGTCATACATCGTGAAGGTGTATGAACCAGGAGGCACACAGGTGTTGAGGTTGTTCAAGCCTGGAGAGATACCTCCAGCCCATACAACCTCACCCGCACCATTGACCAAATCATAGGTGGTCTCGGTGGCATAGTTGTCAGAGATGATCTGCAGGTTCAAACAAACCGTTGGGTCAGTAGAGCACTCACCTGAACAGAGCGCAGAGGTCGTTCCATCAGAGTTGATCACGTTAGCCGTGATGCCATCATCTGCAGTTCCCTCGTTCGTGAAGTAGACCGTGTAGTCACCACCGGCCAACACTTGGTAGTAGTCATTGAAGACCGTCGGGAACAATTCGCCAGCCGGAATCGAAGCAATGGTATCGCCATTGTATACGATGATTGCGCTGATGTTCTCGTAGTTGTCGTTGTTGATGCTGTTTACTTCCAGCACGGCGTCAGGAGCGTCTACTTCCTGGAACACTTCGAAGACAGTGTTCACAGTAGAACCGCAAGTGCTCACCGTGATGAGCTGCTCAACACCACCGTTGTCCAGAGTGTACCATACACCGCTGCCGCTTCCGCCGCAAGCATTCGTACCACCCACGGAAGTAGCACCACCCGTGTTACCCGTTGTCGTAGAACCACAAGCGACGGCAATGGCATTGCTGCAGCTGTCGTTCGGCTGGGTCACACCCACGTACAAACAACCGGAGTTGACCGTAGCATCGGGGTTGTAGTTCGAAGCCGTCGGGTCAGTACAACCCTGAATCTCTGCACTCATGCTGATGCTGTAGCTACCGCAGTCCTCCGTCTGCGTAGTCCACAAGAAGAGGTAGTAGGTATTGTCGTAGTTCGGGGAAGCAATGGTAGCCGTAGCCGGACCTTCCTGCTCCGTAGCGAAGTACTGGTTCATCTCCTCCTGAACGGCACCTTGAACAACGCCAGAGGCCATGTCAGCCAAGTCGTCACATGCACCGTTGTAAGTAGCGTAACCAATGGCACCGTCGCCGGTAGCGTCAATGCTGATGTTGTAGAGGTTGTAAGGAGCCTCAACAGAGACTTCATACCAAACACCGTATGCCGTGGCGAAGGTGCTGAGGCTCGGCATGCCGAAGTCCTCGTCCGGACCTGAGCAGCAAAGGCTTCCGTCGTAAGTACCTCCGTCAACCAATGGCAGGGCCAAAGTACAGACGTCGTCGTTGTTCGGGAACCCATCGGGGCAGAGCGCACAGTTGGCCTCAATCACAACACCCGTCTGGGTAGAAGCGCTGCTGAAGTGACCCACACGTACGAGGTAGTTGTTACCCTGCAGAGCGTTGATGCTCACAATGGAGTTGAAAGTACCGGTCGTACCTGATCCACAACCCGCGATACCGGAGTCATCATTGGTCGCAATGGCCGTCAACGATCCGTCAGTCTCCAAACGGAACACGATCACATCGGTATCGGTCACACCGTTGTCGACATCAGCAGAAGCACAGGTATTGAAAGTCACCTGATAGTCATTGTCCGCGTTGAACTCGTACCAGATGGCACCGCTGCTGGAAATTGAGTTTCCAAGAACCGTGGTTCCGCTGTACTCATCACCGTTGGAGTTCTCGAGTGAACCCGTCAGGATCAATTCACATGCGATGGCCTGCGCCGTCTCCGGGTTGTCGTTGGCTGGCGGGTACTCGCAAGAACCATCAGGAACTGAGGCGGAGATGTTGTAGTTGTTCGCCAAGGGGTCGTCACATCCAGGGAATGCACAGTCCGTTACGTCAAGGCCACCTAAGGCTACGGGGTAACCTGTGACGGGTCCGTAAGTCAAGGGAGCATACTCGTTTCCGAGGTTGTCAGCAATGGCCCAACCCTCTGTTGTGAAGATGGCTCCGGTACTGAACGTATAGCAACCGATTTCGAGACAGTTGATGACCTCAATCGTGGTGGCGCCGGCGGCCATGGTTCCTGTGAGGACCGTATCACCTGTTTCTTCGCTTACCACATAGTAGTCGTTGCCAAGGCTCCAACCCGTCGCGAAGTCGTCCTGAAGCGTGAGGTAGAAGCCGAGCTGACCATTGTCACACACAACACAACTTCCATCGTCGATGGTAGCATCCGCATTGTAGTTGATGGCCGCGGGCAATGTGCAACCGCTCAAACAAGTCGCCTCGTCGGCACCGAAGCCGATGTCGTAGACACCCAATCCACCTTCGTGAATCACGTTTCCTGCGAAGTCTAGGATGTACCAAAGGGGCTGACCAGCAGGAGAACCACCTCCACCGGAGAAGTTCAAACAAGCGTCATTCGGGATGCAGAACTCCCAGTAGCCGTCTACAACTGTCCCTTCGTAGTCAGGAGAGTACAAGTCGTTGAAGTAACCAGCGGAGAGGATGGTGTCCCCCGTCTCGGGATCGTAGATGTGGGCCGCATTGTTACCCCAGAAGAGGTAAATGTCGTGGTTCAAGTGCAGAATGTAGCTCGTGCTGTCGGGGTTGCCCGCACAGCTCGGCGAGAAGCAAGAGCCATCGTCTGAAGTAGCATCGGGCTCGTAGTTGAAAGCGTTGGTGTCGGTACAACCGCAGGTGATGCCAGGGGCAGCGACACCGAAGATGCCAAATCCATCATTGGCCGTCTGATCGAAGAGGATCTGACCCGTGTTGTAATCAATGATTTGCCACTCCTTCTCACCGGGGTATACACCACCGAAGACGTCGAGTACATAACACTCGGTCGGAGAGAGGCAGAAGAAATCGTAACCCTGCGCGCCGGGCTCGACAACGAACAAAGCGTTGTCAAGTGAGCCGCTATTCAGGATTTCGCCAGCTTGGTTCGTGAGCGTGTAGGTGGCTCCGTCCCATCCGTCACCAAAGGTGTCGAACATCATGAACTGAACCAGAAGTTCGTCACCAGGGCAGCTTGGGAAGACGCAGCTTCCATCTTCCACCGTGGCATCACCTTCGAAGTTGATGGCTGTAGGATCGGTACATCCGCAGACCTCTACGGTCTCACCGTACCAGAACTCGACAGTTCCACCGCCGACGTCACTTGCAATGATGGAGCCATCGTAGACACTCACCATGGACCAACCAATCTCCGAAAGGAAGCTTCCGCCACCGGAAACCACCTCGTAACAAGCACCCACAGGGATACAAATGGTATCCTGACCTGCGTTGGCACCGCCTCCGCTACCTCCAGTGCCTGTGATGGATGCGTCGAGAGAGCCCGATGCAATCAACACCTCGTCAGCGTAAACCTCGTAGGTGTTGCCATTCCAGCCGTCACCCCAAGAATCCGTCATATTGACGAAAACCATGGTTTCCGCGGCATCCGGGCAAATGTCAAATATGCAAGAGCCGTCATTTAACGTGGCCGTCTCGTCATAGTTGAGCGCTCCCGCATCCGTGCACCCCGGAAAATCCGTGGTCAGCGTAAACGCGAAAGTTGTACCGCTGCCCGAGACTGTTCCGGAACAGTTTCCAAGACAGTTCAATGCTCCGCCATCGACTGAAACACCAGTTCCACCGTCGCCAAAGACGTCGTCCACGAATACCGTGTAGTCTCCTGCGCCGAATGTACCAATGCTGTAGACAAAGTCCGTATTGTCCTCATTGTTCGGCCACAGGTCTATTCCACCAACGTCGAGGATGGTGTCGCCGTTAAACGTAACAATGACAGTCGTGACCTCTTCAGGCCAGGGGTCAGAAGTGAAAGTAATAGTCTGCGCCTGTAGTGACGCAAAGAGGGTCAGGGCGAATGCGCCAAGTGTCCCTCGGAGAATGGAAGTTCTCAGGTTCATGATTAAGGTTTTTTCCAATTGCCGGAGCAATATAGCGGAAAGGTTACCGAATCAAGAAGAGAATCGGGATGGAATTCTTGACTTTCTGAATGGTGTATACAATACACCTAGACTTCAGGTCGCTGATTATCAATCATTGAGTCATAAATAACCCCGGATTCTACGACCCGGGGCTATATCACACATGGATTATCGCCACAAAAGAAATTTGTAACCGTCAAGCACCCATTCAGAACATCACTCCAAACAGGGGTCTCCGAAGCTGATCAGGAATTGAAGGAGGTCGGCTGTAGTCGTAGCACCATCCTGATTGAGGTCAGTGGGACAGGGACTCTGGAGGGCAAACTCGCACGAACCATCGTCCTGAACGGCATCCGGGTTGTAGTTCTCCGCAATGTCATACTTGCACCCTCCACAACCATCGAAAATGCAATCCTCAAGCACGGTGATATTCGCGGCAGGATCGTAGTTGCAGGCCACGGACACTGTACATCCCGAGATGCAATCGGATTCCCCCACCTCAAAGAACACAGGGCCAGAAGGAGCACCTCCCGAGGTGATGCCACTCGACGTGCCCAACAAAGTCCACCCCACCTCTACAGGAATCACACCCGCAGAGACTTCCAAGTAGTAGCAACCATCGGCCAGGCAGAAATTGTCCGTGCCACTCGTTCCTTCCGGTGTAACAGTAAATCCGACGCTGGGCAACCCGCCTTGGGCGAGAAGCAACCCGTCTACAGTGTAAAGGCTGTACTGGGCTCCATTCCATCCATCACCGAAATCATCGGTCATTTGGATGCGGACACAACTGTCATAACAACAGTCATCCGTAGAAATGGTAGCCGTCTCGTCGTAATTGCATGCCGCAGAGTCCGTGCAACCCGCGCAAGTCTCATAATCGCATGACCCATTATCGGCGGTGGCTTCCGGTTGGTAATTGCAGGCTCCGGAATCGGCACATCCGCAAACCACCCCGCCGAGGGAGAAGTTCTCTTGTCCTATGGTACCCGACACAATTTCGCCATCCAATCCGGAGAGGGTCCAACTGATTTCCTCATCGAAATCTCCTCCACCTACAATCAATGAATAGCAACCCTCAACGAGGCAGAAGGTGTCGAATCCCTCGTCTCCACCGAGGAAGTTGTCGACGTCCAGAATATAGGCCGCGCTGTCCAGGTCACCTGTAATCAATGTATCCCCAGATGCATCGGTCAAGTAATAACTCGCTCCATTCCATCCATCGCCAAAGCTGTCGAACATGTCCAGCTTCAGTGGAATTCCATCCGTGGCATCCACAGGGCAGGCACAGCTGAGGAAGTCACAAGAGTCATCCTCAATATTGGCGGCAGGATCGAAGTTGCAAGCCACTGAATTGGTACACCCTTCCACTGCCGGAGCGCAGGAAAGGCTGATTTCCACCGTTCCATTGTCGTCCGTTACGGGGTCCCCATCTGCGTCCTCCGCGCTGACGTAGGCATAATAATGACGACCCGGCTCGGAGATGAATTGTACCCAAGCGTCATTCTGGTCGAAGAACCCACAATTGATAAAGTCCGACTCTTCAGAAGCGTAAACCCCGTCTTCCACCGTCAAAACACATTCGAACAGGGCGGGAATACCTCCTGCACAGACAGCGTCACTGACGTACAGGTTCAACTTGGAGTCAATATTGGACCCGCAAAGGCTCAACGTGTGCAGATCGCCCGTACCCTCGAAGGTGTACCATACACCGGGGCCCGGCACTGGATCACAGCCGTTGATCAGGTTGGGGGCGCCGAGGTTCGTGGCGCCACCCGTAGAACCCGTCGAGGTCTCATTGCAGCCGAGCTCCTGGGCTGTTCCGCAAGTATTGTTCGCAGGTACTACCCCTGAATAATCGCAACTGCCATCGTCCATCGTAGCCGTCGGATCATAGTTCGGCGCCACGTCGTCCATGCAACCGAGGTAGACCCCCGTCGTCAGGAATTGATATTGTCCACAATCCTCCGGGTCGGTGGTGAAGACATAGAACAGGTAGTCCGTGTTGGCCTGAAGAACCGTGAATTGGCTGATTTCTCCCGCACATTGTTCAGACACCAAGCATCCCACCTGCGCCTCCAGGTTGCCGCATTCACCGACATCAAAGATGGCCAGACCGATGTTGGCGGCGCTCAAGTTTAAGAGATCGAAGAAGAACGTCTCGTAGTCCAAGCTGTTGAATTGGTACCAAACACCATAGCTGGTCTGGAATCCAGCGAGGAAACTCACGTCGACGTTGTCCGGGCTGGAGCAACAAACCGAACCCACATCGGGCACACCGTTCTGCATCTCGAGCGCATTGGCGCAGTCGTCATTGAATGGGGCGCCGCTCGAGCAGTCCACACACTCCACTGAAAGGAGGAACTCGTCACCGCTGGTGTACTGACTGAAACGGGTCACGTAGATGTAGTAATCCTCACCCTGCTCCACATTGAAGGCCACCTCACTCATGAAGCCTTCCGAACATCCATCGTCGTTTCCACCGAGACACTCCAGGTTGTCGAGGTCGCCATCCACAGCCTTGAAGACGAAGACCTGGGAGTCGAACAGCGGATTGCCCGCTGGATTGAACGCATCCGTACCGCAGGTCGAAAGCACCATCTGCTGATCTGCCTGCGCGTTGAACACGTACCAAACCCCCGCCGAACTGATTTCTTGACCTGAGCAGTTGGTGCCGATCAAGTCCTCACCGTCCACCGCGTAAGTGAGGGTTCCCGCAATCTGTGCCCCACACTGCACTGCCTGCGCACTGTATGCGTAATTGTTGGCCGGCGGGCACTCACAGGACCCATCGTCGTCTGTCGCGCTGGGGTTGTAATTGATGCAGAAGGGATCCGTGCATCCGAGGAAGGTGCAGGAACCGGTCTCACCGAAATCGATGCCAAAGCTGCTCACCTCGTCAGATCCCGTTCCATAGAAGTTGCCCACTACGTCCTCGAGGTACCATCCCATGTCGTCAGAATCGTCACCGGGAGTGATGTCGAAGATGTAGCAGCCCGGCTGCAGACATACGAGGTCCACTCCGTTCGTCAGTTGGTCACCCTGGTCCGATTGGTCCAGCGATCCCGTAGCCTCGATATCGCCATCGAGGTCGGAGATGTAGTAGACACCCCCATTCCAACCATCGCCGAACGCATCGGTCATGGTCACTTCGAGGATGAGCTCACCCGCCGCACAATAGACACAGGTACCGTCATCAATGGAAGCTGATGGCGTGAAGTTGGTCGCATTGAAGTCCGTACATCCGTAGCAACTGAAGTTGCAGAAGCCACTGTCAAAGACGGCATTGGGGCTGAAGTTGCAGGCCGTGGGGTCGGTACATCCGACGGGACAATCCACACCACCCAGCGTAATGCGGTCCGCTCCGCTGATTTGCTGATCGCCGAATTCCGCATCGTCCAATGAACCGGTGTACACCACCTCACCATCAAACGTGGTAAAGGTGTAGATGCCATTGTTCCATCCGTCCTGGAAGCTGTCGAACATCTCGAAATTGTAGCAGCCCGCGGGCAGGCAGACCGCATGGAGGCCGGCACCACCGAAGTCGACCACCGTGTTCGTCTCCATGTTTCTGATGTTCCAACTGATCTCACCGTCCCAGCTGCCGCCGCCCACTTCCAGAAAGAAGAAGAAGTCATCATAGCAACAGGTTCCATCGTCATAAATGGCGTCGACATCGAAGTTCACAGCCGCGGACTCGGTACAGCCATAGCAGCTGTAGTCGCAGTTCCCATTCGAAATGGTGGCTGTCTGGTCATAGTTGCATGCCGTAGGATCGGTACAACCTTGACAGGTCAGGTATTCACAACTCCCGTCATTAAAGTTGGCCGCAGGATCATAGTTGCATGCGCCCTCCACGGTACAGCCCGCATTCAAACAAGCCGGGTTGCCCACATAGAAGAATTCCTCGATGGTGCCTCCCGCCACACCGGGTCCTCCCTCCAGGATGACCTGTGATCCGAGCAACACCTCCCAAGAAGCCTCCACAGCGAGATTGTCGAAGTTCAACTGAAGGACATAGCAGTCTTCCTCCAAGCAGAGATCGAGATCAGCAGACGCTCCGTCCGTGAAATCGACGCTTCCCATGATAGAACCGGCCAGATTTCCAACCGTCGCACCCCCAACATTGCCCTGGGCATCCACCCATCCATTGGAGAAGGCATCGAACAAGCGAACGGTTACGCATGATTCATAGCAACAGGAGCCGTCATTGAAGCCAGCTTCCGGATCATAATTGCAGGCCGCCTCGTCCATGCAACCCGGGATTCCGTCCAACTGGGTCAATGAAAAGTTGAAAGCCACAGCAGGACCCGTGGTCAATTCACCCACGCAGTTTCCACCGCACACAAAGGGAAGGTTGGTGGTGTTCACCTCGAAACTGATGCCACCGTCCGCGCCGGCATCCAAAAGAATGATGGTGTAGGTGTCTTCACCGATTTCCGAGAGGTCAATGGTGTAGGTCTGATTGAAACCATTCGTGCTCCAAATCCCACCTTCACTAATGTTCACGACCTGGCCCTGCGTCAGCGACGTGACGGCCACACCATACTGTGTAGCGTAGAAATCGGAATACAAGGTGATGGACTGCGCACGAACGCCCATGGCAAAAGCCATCATGGCGAGGAAAATGCCGACCTGTGCAAGGACGGTACGGAGGGAGCGGAGCTTCATGGTTCCAGCGTGGGTTGCTAATTCGGTTGGTCCCGGCTCAAGGGCGTTGGTCGCCACTTTACACCAGAATTCACACCGAAAGATACGTCATAATCCTTCGCTCCCCAAAAATTCGATTAGATTCTAATACTCTTCCAAAACTTATATTCTAATGACCAATCGATGAATTACCCATTTCATTTTGTAATCGATTCATACTGAGAGCGGCTCAAACCCACATCTCCGCATGCCAACTTTCGTCGAATCTTCTGACCAGCCATCCCGCAGCCCCTCGGGCCGCCTCGACCGTCTGCGCCAAGGGGTCCACCACCTCCGTATCAGCGCGCACCACGCCCGCTTTACGCAATGCCCAAAACTCCGCCGTCCGGGTCGCCTTCCACACATCCTCCCCACGCTGCCTCCACAATACCTGGTGACGGTCGAGCCAATCCATCCCTGTGTTCTGTCCGTGATCGCGAAGGAACCCCACCAACTTATCGATGCTGCATCCGGTCGCGCCTGCCTTGGATTCGTCGAGCCCCACCATCAATACACGGCCATACTTCAGCTCCGCTGCAGCATCCAGCGCCGACCCATGGGCCGACCATCCGTTCAGAAAACCGGAAATCCCCATCATGAGCGCTTGTTGCTCCTCCAGGGTCACATCGCGATCCGCGACATGCACCCACAACCGGGCATGCCCCGGCAATTCCTCAAATTCCATAACCCGAATGTAGGTCGGTCAAGCCTTTGACCTGTGCTGGGTTTACGCCTGCCCAGCGTTTTGCAGCGCCCGATCGCGCAACCACGGCAAGAGCACCAGCATCAAGGACGGCAAGGGAGACTGCAGGAAACCGAGCACCTCACGCGCCACATTGTACCCCGCTTCATCTGCGCCTCCACGCCCATCCAGCGTCCAAAACACCGCCACCACAACACCGGAGGCCGCATAAATCAACAGCAGCAATTGCCATCGATCGCCCACGCCCACAGCCCTCAAAAACAAGGCATCCAACACAAAAAAGCACAGCACAATCGCCACCATCAGCCCCCATTTGGCCCGCAACATCTGTTCGCCATCCCATCGATGGAATACACCATACGTCTCACGTGAATATGCAAAATTGGTTCTACACAAAGGGGCATATCCATCCCACCAATCCCTTCTCTTGGCCTCCATGCAATCCGCATTCCATTCGCACTCCTCGTGCCCGAAATCGTAGAAGTCTGAAAAGCGCTCTCCAACCTCCATGTAATGGTTCAGCTTGACCTTGGTGTCCTCCTGCACATATCCAAAGCCAATCATGGTTACCAACACCAGGGTCCACCACGGTCTCCGAAGCGGAAGCAACCACTTCCTTTCACTTTCTTCTGCCATCACGAACCCATTGCGCTGTGTCCCCCAGCACGACTCACCCGGTTGGCCCATACATACCACAACCAAAAAATGAAGGCATAAATAAGCACCGTCCAAGTATAGTCGTGATTGAATTGCAGATTCTGAGGACTGTTGAACTGAATCATCACCAAGCTGACAACACGCACCAAATTGGCCAAATGAATCAAAATCACCCCCAATGGGATGAACCAAAGTTTGCGTCGCCCCGGGCCGGGGAATGCCAACACGAACACGGCAAAAAGGACAAAGAGCACCAACCCATCACATGGAGCGCCGATGTGCAGCATTCCCACACTGTCCGCTATTCCAATTTGCCAGCGCAATTCGGTGGTCTGCATCTCATAGAGTGCATATCCCAAGTTGCGCAAAACCCATTCCGATGACACCACCATGCTGTGAATGAGATATTCATCCAACAACGTCTGCTCCTTCAAGAAATATTGATAGGCCACGTACCAGGCCAGGTAACCTACAAATCCGAGGCCCAGAAATTTCGCAAGGTCCCGCTCCACGGTCTCCGCCCTCAGGCGCGCTTCAACTCAAGCTCTCCCTTTCGGCGGCGAATTCCCACAACGCCCATACCGATTCCTCCCGCAATCAAAAACCCAAGCCCCCCATCAATCGGAATACACGGATTCGTTCCCGAAGTGGAGCTATAAGAGTCAACCGTAGTACCAGTATGCACACTATTATCATACCATTCAGCGCATGGAGTAGCACCAATACCACAACCTTGAGATGGGCCATTTTCTGTGTACTGATTGCAGACGTCCGACGGAATATTATTTGTTGGATCAATGGCTTGATAAGCCAGACAATCTGCTAGATCACCGCACGTAGTACAAGAGCAACTGAAACAACACGTCGCCGGCTGTGCCAAAACTTGCTCACATGGAAACAGGAAAAACAAAAACAGAATAAGGCCGGCGCGTTTCATGATGGAAAGATAACAAGTAATTCGACATGCCGGACAGGTTCAACAACATGGCGTAATTTTATACGCCAAGACATGGAATTGCAGGGAAACAACAACAACCTCAAACAACTGAGGTTGGTACTGAAGGTTGCAGCGAAAAACTGGCTGTTTTTGATACTTTTTCCCGCTCTGGCATATGGTTATGCGCGGTTTATAACGCATCAGCAGCTCGACCAATATGGGGCGCAGACCGAGATTCTGCTGGAGCAGAAAGACGAGTATGACAAGGCCCGCGAAATCATGGAAGGTGTGGTCAGCCGCAGGTTCCAGCGTCAAGGGCCGGACATTGCCAATCAAATCCGCATCCTCAAGAGCCGGGACCTCGTGACCAAGGCTGTCGGTGACTTAGATCACAACATCACATATTTCATCGTGGGTCGCGTGCGCGCTTTGCCGGTCGGTGGGCTCAGCGGTGTGGAAGTGGAAGCTTTCCCGGATCAATTCAGCGTACAAGCCCTCGGTGTGGATTTCGACCTAGTCGTCCAGGATAATGAATCGTTCACACTGAAAGCTATTTTGCGGAATGGCCGGATATACGAAGCGCAACATCAATTCGGCGACGACATACAAACGGGAGAATTCCGTCTCATCATCCGAAAATCAGAAAGTGGACGGGGGACCATTCAACAAGCCATTGCTCAAGGGCAACGTTTTCAAGTTCAAAGCAACGACCAAATCATCAACCGCTACCGAGGCGGTCTTTCGGTGAGTGGCGTCGGCCAGACCAGCATCCTGAAGCTGCAGATCAGCGACATTCTTCCCGACCGTGCCATTGAATTCCTCGACGCCCTTTCGGTGCGCTACATCGAGTATTCGACCGCTGCACGAGAGGAAGTAAATGCAAAGACCGATGAATTCATCGAGCAACAGTTGCTGAAAATCGAGGCCAATGTTGACAGCCTGCAAGACATCATCGACCAGCAGAGGGAAAGCGCAGAAGTATTGGACTTGACGCGCAGTGAACAAACGTATTTCAAAGAACTAGTGCAGCTGGAAACCCAACGGGAGGAACTCAAGCTGAAACTGCGGAGTCTGACCTCGCTCGAAGATTACCTGGGCCGCGGGGCAGAGAACACGAGCATTCCACCCAGCGCCTTTCTGACCCAAGACGCAGTTGCGGCAGATCAAGTGGGCCAACTCTACGGTCTTCAATTGCAGCGCACCCAAATGCTGCTGGACGTCACTCCGAGCAGCTTTCAAGTGAAGCGGCTGGACTCGCTTATTTCCACGACGCGGTTGAGCCTTTTCGATTACATCGGCGGAGCACGAGAATTATTGGAATCCGAATCCGATGAATTGGACATCCGGGTGAGTGCATTGGAAGCCAAGCTTTTCCGCCTGCCCAAGAGTGAGCGGGAAATCCTCGCCATAGAACGGCGACTGGCCATCAGCGACAAGTTCTACGGCTACCTGTTGGAGCAGCGCGCCACGAACCTCATCGCTCGGGCGGCCATCACATCCAACGCCAACATCATCGAGCAAGCGCGATCGAGGGGCATTACCGGCCCGGACAAGCCGAAGACCATCCGCAACTACACCCTCTTCGGCTTGGCCCTGGCGATCGGCATCGCGGTATTGCGCCTATTGCTCTTCGAGCGGATCGAGAGTGTCAATGAGTTGCGCGAGGCCACCAAGATTCCGGTAAGCGGAGGCATTCCGCGCTATGAAGACATCGCGGAGAGTGAGTACGTCCTCGTTTCTTCGAAAAGCCCGCGCCATCCTACTACTGAGGCGTTCCGGGGGTTGCGTACCAACCTGCAATATCTGCTCAACAAGGACGGACAGAACACCATCTTGGTGAGCAGCATGCACCCCGGCGAGGGAAAGACCTTTACGGCCACCAACATGGCCGCGTTGCTCGCCCAAGCCGGAAAGCGCACCCTCCTCATCGACTTCGACCTCCACAAACCGCGGGTGCACAAGGCGCTCGGCTTGGAGCGCGGCATTGGCCTCAGCGGCTACCTCATCGGAAAGACCACTTGGCAGGATGCGGTCCAACACTCGGAAGTCGCCGACATGGACGTCCTGACATCGGGACCCATTCCCCCCAACGCGTCCGAGCTCGCGATCAACGACCGCGTGGACACCATGGTTGCGGAAGCGCGCAAGGCGTATGACTTCGTGGTCATCGACACGCCCCCCATCCTGCTCATCACCGACGCGCTCGTACTGATGAAGCACGTAGACCGGGCCTTGCTCGTGACCAACATCAAGCGGGCCAATAACCCCGGCATGCGCCAACTGGAGGACCTGCTCGAGCAGAACAGCATCGAGCACGTGAGCATGGTGCTCAACGGCATCGGCCCCACCCGCTGGCGCTATAACGC
>JBDQOI010000045.1:0-13713 GCA_040261275.1 Flavobacteriales bacterium
GCACTTTGTTTGCGTTGGCGATGCCCTTGTGAATGTCCATGCCGGAGTGGCCACCGCTGCCTCCCTTGACCACCACGGTCACACCTTGCCCTCCCGAGGAAGCGCACGTCTCCAACGTCCCGGAAAAGCCCAGGTCGATGCCCCCGGCGCAACCGATGCCGATTTCCCGGTCGTCCTCGGTATCGAGGTTCAGCAGAATGTCGCCTTTCATCCAATCGCGCTGCAGCTCGAGCGCCCCGGTCATGCCCGTTTCCTCATCGATGGTGAAGAGCAATTCCAGCGGGGGGTGGGGGATGTCGCGGCTCTCCATGAGGGCCAACATCGTGGCGACGCCCAGTCCATTGTCGGCCCCGAGCGTCGTCCCCTCGGCCCGGACCCAGTCTCCGTCCAGCCGCATGCGAATGCCTTCCGTGTCGAAGTCAAATGCAGTGTCGTTGTTCTTCTGGTGGACCATGTCCACATGGCTCTGAAGGATCACCGTCTTCCGGTCTTCCATGCCGGGACTCGCCGGCTTCCGGACGAGGACGTTTCCAACGGGATCCGAGGATACTTCGAGCCCGGCAGAGGTGGCGAGGTCTGTGATCCACCGGCAGACGGCTTCTTCCTTACCGGAGGCGCGGGGAATGGCGTTGAGGTCGGCAAACCGGCCCCAGAGGGCGGTGGGTTCCAATTGGCGAATGGCATCTGACATGCCCCGAAATTCGCCCAAAAATTGCGGGTGGAAAGGTCAATTGACGCATTCCATGCCGAAAGCCGCCAACAGGATGAGCAGGTCGCCGCTGGAGACCAGTCCATTGCCGTCCACATCCTGTGTACAATCGGCGACACATCCGAACTCGCTGAGCAGCCCCAACAGGTCATCGATGGCCGTGATTCCGTCGCCGTTGATGTCGCTGGAACAAGGGGCGAGCTCGCCGCCCGAAACGAAACCATCGCAGTTCACATCCCCACCCAAAGGCGCGAGGGGCGCGTCGGGGTAGAAGTTGGCGTCGCCATCGTTGCAGTCGTTGTCGTTGGTTACCCAACCGGGGGGCGGCACCCCGCAAAATCCCTGCTCGGCCCCTGAAGTGTCGTCACCGTAGCCATCGCCGTCCGTGTCGGGCCAGGCCGCGGTCGGGAAGAAGCAGGAGCCGTCATCCTCCGTTGCACCGACCAGGAAATTGCAGGCATCCGGGTGGGTGCATCCCGCGAACTCGTCCCCATCGCAAACGCCGTCGCCGTCCGCATCGCCACTGAGGCAGGCCCCCGAGCAGTCCAGTCCGGGTTCGGGGAAAAGGCAACCTCCGTCGTCGCAGAGGGCAAAAAGATCAAAGTTGCAGGCCGCCGGATGGGTGCATCCCGACGCAAACGTGCAGGTTCCGTCGTCGAGGGTCTTTTCCGACACATAGTTGCAGGCCGTAGAATCGGTGCACCCGTAGCAGCTGAAATCACAGGCCGCAGGACCATCTGCCAGCGGGTCGAAGTTGCACGCCGTCGGCAACATGCAGCCCGGGTGGAAAACCGGGGGCAGACAGATTTCCGTCTGCAGAATACCGCTGAAGTTGGGGTTCACCTCGTGGTACAGCGTATCGTCCAGACAAGACAGCGTGATGCTGGCTGTGCTTCCGGGACAGGGACTCCAACCATTGGCCATCTGGTCCTGCACTTGGAACATCCGACAACCTTCGTCCAGACAGAGGTTCCACTGTTGTCCTCCGGCGGGGACGCCCCCCGGCGCGATGGCCAGCCCCCCCGGACTGAGGTTCCAGCTGATCTCGGAAGGGCTGCAATCCGGTTGGATATCAATGGTCAGCGGGTAGCACGTCGGCCCGCAAGAACCGTCGTCATAGGTGGCATCGGGGTTGTAGTTCTCGGCGTAGGGGTCCTTGCAACCGCCTTCGATCTCCCCATCGAGACAGATGGGGTACTCCCCATCCACGGAGGCGCCGGGCGAGACCAGGAAGGGCGTGGATTCCCCCGCGCGGGTCAGGGTAAAGGCGAGCTCAGTTCCGCAATCCTCCATCAGGCTCTCATAACCGCTGAGCTGGTCGCGGTGGACTTCGAAGGTGTTGCATCCCGGCGGCAGGCATAAGGTATCGGTAGCCGTGCTCAAGGGGTCGAGCCATCCGCTGCGGTAGAGCACCCTCCCCAGTCCGTCCTTGAAGAGCCAGCCGTGCTGGGAACCGAAGCAGTCCGAGGTGAATTCCAGGACGACCGATTCCCCACCTTCCACGCGCAGAATCCGCGTGGAGCGGATGTCGTTTGAAGTCCGGGCGTCGGTTTCTCCATTCACAGCCGTGACGATGACCGAGAGGTCGGACCAACCCGAGGGGGCCACGAGCGGCGCCAAGTTCAGGTGAATGCTGTCGCCGGGTGCAATGCTTCCATTCCAGAGGGTGTCGGCTGACGCTCCTCCAAAGTAGCCGTATTGGAGCTGCAATTGCTGAATGTCGGTTGTGCCGAGGTTCAATACCGGCACCACGATGGACGGGGAGGCCTCACAGGTTGCACCGCGCGGGGCCGGCATGCGTCCCAGTCCGGCGTCCAGGGCCGGAGGGTCAGGCAGCTCAAAGGTGTATACGCCCCTGCCATAAGTGGCCGCAACCAGCCTTCCGGAAGGGTTGTGCAACAAAAGATCGGACACCACCACATTGGGCAGCCCTTCGGACATGCGCTCCCATTCCGCGCCGACGTTGGCTGATTTCCGGTACACCCCCACATCCGTTCCGGCGTAGAGGGTGCCGGTGGAAGCGTCCCGTTCCAGACAATTGATGGGCGCCGGCGGCAAACCGGCGGATGCATTGCCCCAGGTCACCCCCCCATCGGTGCTCACCATGACTTTTATGGAGTCGTTGTAGTTGGACAGGCTGGCCCACAGGTGGTCCGCATCTTCTTCCGCCACGTGGACGCTGGTGATCCATGCAAATCCATTGGGCGGGTCGAGTTCCTCGAAATTCTGCCCGTCCAGCGTGCGGAAGAGCCGGTATTCCTTGGTGGCGTATATCCTTGAAATGTCGCTCGGTGCCAAGGCCATATCGGTGCAGGGACCACCGGGGAGGATGGACAATGGAATCCAGCTGTTGCCTCGGTTCGTGGAACGGTATACCCTTTCCTTGGCCATGTAAATCCAGTCGGGGTTGAAGCGGCTGACCTCCCAAGGGGTGAGCCATTCGCCTTGGCTGTCCTCATTGCTTCCCGCATTGCCCGCAATCTCTTGGAAGGCATTGCCGCCATCGTCAGAACGGAACAACTGCCCGTAGTAGAGGGAGGCGTATACAATCTCATCCAAGGCGCCGTGAAAGGAACATTGGAACCCGTCGCCTCCCAGCACGTGTTCCCACGCGCCCTCGTGCTTCATGAAGGTGCCATTGTCCTGGGTGCCCACGAGGAACCGATCGACCGATTGGGGGTCCAGATCCACGCGGTAGGCCTGTGTGATGGCGAGTCCGGCGCTTTTGTCCTCGGAAAGGCCGGCGTCGGGATGCAGAACGAAGGCCCCACCGTCATTGCCGACCAGCAGTCGACCGTCGGGCAGGTAGTGCAATCCATGCTGGTCCGCGTGGAGATAGGGGCGGTCTCCCCCGGAGTACCAGTGTCCCGCACAATCCCAAGTCTGGCCTCCATCCTCGGAGCCCCACAAGTTGACCCCACCGACATGGACGCGTTCGGGATCATCGGGATGGACGGCGAGGGCCAAATCGTACCAGGCCTGTCCCCCCACGTCTGTCCCATCCACCGTCCAGCCGAGCAAGTTGGGCCCTTGGCCTTCCAGCATCCGTGCGGACCAGTTCGTCCCGCCATCGGTGCTGCGCCAGAAACCGGCGAATCCTTGATCGCTGTTCTTGCCTGCTACCGCGTATACCATATCCGGTGCAGAAGGGGCAAAGGCCAGCGTGATGCGACTGATTCCATAGGACGCCCCGTCCAGACTGGCCACGGTCCAAGTGGCCCCGGCGTCAAAACTCTGTGCGACATCGTTGCCAAACTCCCCGGCGAGCAGGTGATTCGGATTGCCCGGGTCAAACTCGAGGCTCGCATAGTCCCCGGTGAGGGTGCGAACCCAATTGTCCCCTGCGTTGTAGCTGCGGTATACGCCGAGGCTCGAGGCGGCCCACAGCGTATCGGGTTGGGTCGGATGGACCAGAATGCGGGTCAAGGTCCGGCCCATGTAGGTGCCCCAGTCCAGCCCTGTCGCGGACCAGGTGAGGCCGCCGTCCGCGCTGGTCCACACCCCGATGGAACGGGTGTCTCCAAAGTCCCCGTCGCCGGTGGCAATCCACAGCCGTTGAGGGTCGGCGGGGTGAAAGGCCACATCGGAGACCCCGATGGATCCGAGTTGGTCTGCGCCCATCGCGGTCCAGGAATCACCACCGTCCAGGGTGCGCCAAAGTCCTCCCGACGGTGCGCAGCCCCACCATTCATCGGGCGCTCCGGGCCTTGCCACGAGGCGGTTGAGGCGTCCATTGCCCCCCAGTCCAGTGGGGCCGACGGGCCCTTCGTAAGTCCAAGTGGGGTCGGTGGTGCTTCGCTGCGCCGCCTCCGACAGCCTGTCCTCTTCTGCGCGCTCCAGCGCCCGTTGAACCACGCCGTTGGGGGGGCGCAAGCCTTCGGCATTGACCCTCGGCGCCATGAAGGCGTCCCACCGATGAAACGGCTTGAACCCCTTGCCCTTGGAACCCGGCGCCACGTCAGCCGACGAGTAGGCCGCCCGGACGGAATCCAATGACGCGGTTCCATCCCGCATGACGGCACTCCAGTGTGGCGCCTCCTGCGCACGCGCGTAGGACTGCGCACCTGAGAACAAGAGCACAAGGCACATCCCCGACAGGACGCAACAAGTCCACCGCCGGAAATTCCAGCGGTTCAGGGGGACCATTTTTTGCGGTGCGCGGGGCATTGCGTATTCAGCGTTTCACCCCGGAATGGGGCAGGGTCAGTTCGAACAGGGCAGACCGAACGCTCCGAGGAGTATCAGAAAATCCGCCACGTCCACTCCTGGAACGCCGTTCAAATCGAACGTACAATCCACGGAGCACCCAAACTCGCCGAGGAGCAGGAGGATGTCATTGACGTTCACAAGACCGTCGTTGTCGAGGTCTTCGGGGCATTGGCTTTCCTCTTCAGGGTCCAGCGCCCCCCCGCTGCAGTCATTGTCGACGCCGTCCTGCGTCCCCGGTGCGCCGGGATAGACGTCATTACGGGAATCATCGCAATCGGTTGCATTGAGCACGTATCCGATGAGGCTTCCTTCACATCCGGTGGTGGAAACGATGGGATTTCCGAATCCGTCCCCATCGGCATCGGCGTACAGCGTCGTGGGCGGAATGCAGGTTCCATCGTCGATGGAGGCGACTTCCATGAAATTGCAAGCCACCGGATCCGTGCAGCCCTGTATGGCTTCCAAGATGAAATTCGCGTTGGAGACATCGAAGAAAACCGAGCCGTGTCCTTTGATCTTGATGCGGGCGGCATTGGTTTCAACAGAAGGCAACAGGACCGTGGCCTCTCCCGCATTGGGTGCGGCCTCTGCCAGCAGATAGGGCCAGGTGTAGCCCCCGTCCACACTGCAGTAGATGTCGACTTCGCTGCAGTTTACGTTGCCCCCGTCCGTTCCGGCAACATCCCAGTTCACCGTCAGGTTGCTGTTCCCCGCCCGGGTGATGCTGGTATTGGGGTAAGTGACCAGAAACGGGCCCGTAGTGGCATCGATGTAGAAGGTCTTGGTTCCGACCGCAACGCCACCACATCCCGGGTTGTTGTCGCGCACCGTGCACTTGAAGGTCATCGTCCGGTTGTAATCGGCGAGGTGCTCGCCGAAGGAAACCTGATTGTTGAGCAGTTTGTCCAACTTGGGAATCACGCGGGTGGAGGAGGTGACCGGGGCAAAGGATCGGACGATGGGGGCGTTGCCCGTCGGGTTGTTGAGGTTGTTGTCACCACTGGCCGTGGCCGGTCCGAGGTTGTACTGCTCCCAACTGTACGTCAGGTTGTTGCCCACGTTGGGGTCGCTCGCTGTGGCGATCAGCTCGTAGGGGGTGGATTTGGGGATGGAGAACGCGCTCGCACCTACCGAAACCGTAGGCGCTGAGTTGCCACTGGATATCTGCGTGGAACAGGAGTTACCGAATCCGTCGTGCAGGTAGTTCGTCCCCTCAATGAGGCTGTGGACATGGTACACATCGTCGGAATTGTTCTGCAGGTTGGGGGCACAGATTCCGCTGTAGCTCATGATGGTGGAGCCGCTACCGGGCTCATAGGCGGCCGAATTGGCGCGGTTGCCGCTGCAGCTGTTGTTAAACGTGTGGTTGCATCCGAATTGGTGCCCCATCTCATGTCCCACGTAGTCCACATCGAAGGGGTCGCCGATGGGGGCGGGCAGTCCCGTTACGCCTCCTGCCTTGAAGCTGGTACAGACGGAGTTGAGATAGGCCACTCCACCGCCGCCGGTGGAGAACACGTGGCCGATGTCGTAGCCATTGAAGCCGATGATGCCGTCGATGGTGGTCTGGTTCTGTGACAACATGGCCCCTCCATTGGAATTCGTGTAGGGGTCCGTCGATCCATTCAGGAAAATCAATTCATCGTTGTCCGGAATCAGGGTGAGTCGGATGGCCATTTCAGGCTCCACAATGCTGTTGATGCGGTTGATGGAGGTGTTCATGGCGGACAGCACGCTGCTCACGGTTCCCCCGTGAAATTGACCGTATTCGCCCGTACATGCCAGGGCCAGGGAATAATTGCGGCGGGTCTGACCGTAGGGAGGGCCAATGCGCTGGGTAATGCGACCGTCCTCCAGGGCGTTGGTTCCGTCGACGTCGCCGGACTTACCAATGCCCATCATGCGAACGTCGCAGTCGTCGCGGCGCTTGCTGGTGGAAGCCATGAACTCGGAACGGGTGTAGACCATGAGCTGGTCGAGCTCTCCGATGTTCCATGGATCGATGTAAACCGTACTGCCCAGGGAGTGCACAATGCCGTGGAATCCCCTGGGGCTGACGTCGATGCGGCCCGAAATGAGTCCATCGGTTTCGGATTGGATGAGGTAGCTCCTGATTTCGGGGTACTTCGCCGTCAATTCCGGGGCCATGACGTCGGACCTGACAATGCGAAAGGGATGCGTTTCCCACCCGGGCAAACCTTCTGCGGGCAACGGCAGGGTCAAGCGGCATGGGGACTGGTCCAAGGTCCGCCCCAAACCGGTCGCCGGATTGAACTCGCGGGGCGCCTCGGCCAGCGCCGTCACAAGGGCTTCGTGGTCATAGGAAACGGCGCGGGCTTCGGAGATCGCCTCTCGGTTTTGAGCGCGGGTGGTTGCGCCTTGTTGCCACGCCGCGCCCTTCAGTGAAGGGGCGGGGGCATGCCATTGGGCATGCGCTACATCCGCGGTGAGAAGGAGGACGAAAATCCAGCCCATCGGAAGAACAGTGCGGTTGGGTTTCATGGACATGCAACAAGATAGCCTCGATTTTGCTCTCGCAGGGGGGCTACAAGGGGTGAACAGGGGGATGAGATTTGTCATCGTCGGAGGGAAAGAACAGGGGCGCGTGTGGAAAACGACCTTGGGTATAATCTCCGCATCCCCTGAAAAACCTGTACTTTTCCTTTTCTCTTAACGGGAAAGAAACGTGGCGCAACAGTCGAAACAAGATTACACGGAAAGCGATATCCGGTCATTGGACTGGAAGGAGCATATTCGGCTCAGGCCGGGCATGTACATCGGCAAACTCGGAGACGGGTCCAGCGCCGATGATGGCATTTATGTGTTGCTCAAGGAGGTCATCGACAACAGCATCGATGAGCACCTCATGGGCAATGGCAAGTCCATAGAGATCAGCATCCGGGATGGAGCCGTGCAGGTGCGCGACTACGGCCGGGGCATTCCCCATGGTGCCGTGGTGGACTGCGTCTCCAAGATCAATACCGGCGCCAAGTACAGCGAGGGCGCCTTCTCCAAAACGGTAGGACTGAACGGTGTAGGAACCAAGGCGGTGAACGCCCTCTCCACCGAGTTCCGCATTGAGAGCTTCCGCGAAGGGGAAGTCAAGGCAGCCCGCTTCGAACTCGGCGTCTTGAAGGACGACGAGGCGGTCGCCAAGACATCCCTGCGCAACGGCACCCGAACCTGGTTCAGGCCCGACCCGACGGTCTTCAAGGGCTACCAATACCGCCGCGAGCACGTGGAGCGGTTGCTTTGGAATTATGCCTACCTCAACAGCGGTTTGACCTTGGTCTTCAACGGGGATAAGATCCACAGTGAGGATGGCCTCAAGGACCTGATCACCCAGAACCTCTCGGCCGAGCCCGGTTATCCCATCATCCACCTGCGGGGAGATGACATTGAAGTGGCCTTGACCCACACCCAGGCCTATGGAGAGGACCACTACAGCTTCGTCAACGGTCAGTACACCACCCAGGGAGGTACCCACCAGAAGGCCATTCGCGAAGCTTACGTGAAGGTGGTCCGGGACTTCTACCAGAAGGAGTACGATCCGGGCGATATCCGCATGGGCCTGATGGCGGCCATCGCCGTCCGCGTGCAGGAACCCGTCTTCGAATCCCAGACCAAGACCAAGCTCGGTTCTTCAGAGGTCCGTCCCGGGGGCACGAGCATGCGCTCGTTCGTCTATGATTTCCTCAAGGTCGAACTGGCGAACTACCTGCACCGCAACCCCGAGACGGCCGAGGCCTTGATCAAGCGCATCCTCCAAAGCGAAAAGGAGCGGAAGGACCTGGCCGGCATCAAAAAGCTCGCCCGCGAACGCGCAAAGAAGGCCAGCTTGCACAACAAGAAGTTGCGCGATTGTCGGGTACACCTGACCAAGAAGCACGAGCGCGCCGAAGAGTCCATGCTGTTCATCACGGAGGGCGACAGCGCTTCGGGCAGCATCACCAAGGCCCGCGATGTGAATACCCAGGCGGTGTTCTCCTTGAAGGGGAAGCCGTTGAACTGCTACGGCCTGACCAAGAAGGTGGTCTACGAGAACGAGGAGTTCAACCTGCTGCAGGCCGCGCTCGACATCGAAGACGGTCTGGACGGACTGCGCTACAACCAGGTCATCATCGCGACCGATGCGGATGTGGACGGCATGCACATCCGCATCCTGCTCATGACCTTCTTCCTTCAGTTCTTCCCGGACCTCGTGAGGAAGGGGCATCTGTACGTATTGCAGACGCCACTCTTCCGCGTCAGGAACAAGAAAGAGACCCGTTACTGCTATACCGAGGAAGAGCGGGTGAACGCCATCGCTGCGCTGGGCCCCAATCCCGAGATCACCCGATTCAAGGGCCTCGGTGAGATCAGCCCCGACGAATTCTCGCACTTCATCGGCGAGGACATCCGCCTCGACCCCGTGGATTTGGGCGGAGAGCACCAGCTGGACGAGATGCTCTCTTTCTTCATGGGAAAAAACACGCCGGACCGCCAGCGGTTCATCATAGAAAACCTCCGGGTCGAGAAGGATCCAGACGCACCGACCACTGAGGAAACCACCGAAGCCGCATGATTGAGGAAGCGCAAGATCCCGAAGAGCACGAGGACCAGGACGGCCTCGATCCGGAATCGTCCGGTGAGGGCGATGGGACCGACATGGAGCAGGTCATCCGCATCAAGGGGATGTACAACGAGTACTTCCTCGACTATGCGTCCTATGTCATCCTCGAGCGGGCCGTTCCGCACCTGCACGATGGCCTGAAGCCCGTGCAACGCCGAATCCTGCATTCGCTGCGGGAGATGGACGACGGCCGCTTCCACAAGGTGGCCAATGCCATCGGAAACACGATGAAGTTCCACCCCCACGGTGACGCCAGCATCGGCGACGCCATGGTGCAGATCGGCCAACGCGAGCTGGCATTGGACTGCCAGGGAAACTGGGGCAACATCCTGACAGGTGACCGGGCGGCGGCGGCGCGTTACATCGAGACGCGGTTGAGCGCCTTTGCCAAGGAGGCCCTCTTCAATGCAAAGACCACGAACTGGCTTTCGAGCTACGATGGTCGGAACCAGGAACCAGAAACGCTGCCGGTCAAATTCCCTTTGCTGCTTCAGCAGGGGGCGGAGGGCATCGCAGTGGGCCTGGCCTGCAAGATGCTGCCGCACAATTTCAATGAGCTCATCGACGGAGCGGTGGCCTATTTGAAGGGGCGCAGCTTCAAGATGCTGCCGGACTTCCCGACCGGAGGAGAGGCGGACTGCGAACAGTACAACGACGGCTTGCGTGGAGGGCGCGTCAGGGTGCGTGCCAAGCTCCGCAAGGAGGACAACAAAACCTTGGTCGTAGAGGAGGTGCCTTACGGCGTGACCACGACTTCACTGATTGAGAGCATCCTCAAAGCCAACGACAAGGGCAAGATCAAGGTCAAGCGGGTCGAGGACAACACCGCCGAGAACGTGGAGGTGATGATATACCTCGCCAACGGCGTTTCTCCGGACCGCACCATAGACGCCCTCTTTGCCTTCACCGATTGCGAGGTGCGCATCGCCCCCAACGCCTGCGTCATCGAGAACGATCGCCCCATCTTCCTCGGGGTGAAGGAGATCCTCAAGCGCAGTGCCGACCGCACCAGGATGCTGCTCGGCCGAGAGCTGGAGATTCGCCTCGGAGAGTTGCAGGAGGCCTGGCATTTTGCCTCGCTCGAGAAGATCTTCATTGAGAACCGCATCTACCGCGACATTGAGGAATGCGAGACTTGGGATGCCATTCTCAAGGCCATCCACGACGGCTTGGCGCCGCACATCAAGCACTTGATCCGCCCCGTGACCGATGAGGATGTGACCCGCCTCACGGAAATCCGCATCAAGCGCATCTCCAAATTCGACTCCGATAAGGCCGATCGTCGCATCGCCAACCTCGAGGTGGAAATCGATGAGGTGAAGAACCACCTCGCCCACCTCACGGACTACACCGTCGAGTGGTACCGCCAACTCAAGAAGAAGTACGGCAAGGGACGAGAGCGGAAGACCACCCTTCGCACCTTCGGCAACATCGACAGCGCCAAGGTGGCGGTGGCCAACCACAAACTCTACGCCGACAAGAAAGAGGGCTTCGTGGGCATCGGCATGCCGCGCGGTGAGGGTGAATACATCTGCGATTGCTCGGACATCGCCGACATCATCGTCTTCCGGAAGGACGGCACCATGAAGGTGTCCAAGGTGAGCCCCAAAGCCTTCTTCGGCAAGGACATCCTGCACGTGGGCGTGTGGAAGCGCGGAGACGAACGCACCACATACAACCTCATTTACCGCGACGGCAAGAAGTCCGGAGGCCTCCGGACCTATGTCAAGCGTTTTCATGTGACGTCCATCACCCGCGACAAGGAATACCCCTTGACCAAGGGGACGGCAGGCAGCCAGGTGCTGTGGTTCTCCGCGAACCCCAACGGAGAGGCCGAGCAGGTGACCGTTCACCTCAGCCGGATGCCGCGCCTCAAGTCACTGAAGGCGGATGTGGATTTCGCGGAAATCGCCATCAAGGGACGCGGGGCGGCAGGCAACACCGTGACGAAAAACGCCGTGACGGGAAAGGTCGATTTGAAAAGTGCCGGTACCAGCACCCTCGGGGCGCGCAAGGTGTGGTACGACGAGTCGGTCAAGCGCCTCAACAGCGAGGGCAGAGGAAGCCTGCTCGGTGCCTTTGGTCCGGATGACAAGCTTCTGGTGGTGGTGGATTCCGGCGCCTACGAATTGGTCAAGCCCGAATTGAGTGTGCACTTCCCGGAGGACATGGTGTTCCTGGACAAGTGGTATCCCAATCGCGCGCTGACGGTGGTGCACCTCGATGGAGAGAAGAAGGCGGTGTATGTGAAGCGTTTTCAGGCGGAGTCATCGACCAAGACAGTGGAATTCATCGGCGAGGAGGAAGGATCCAAAATGCTGCTTTTCACCGACCACGGGGCACCCATCGTGGCGTGCAAGGCCAAGGACCTCGGCGAGCAGCGTTTCAGCCTGAATGAATTCATCGCCGTGAAAGGCGTGAAGGCACGCGGCAAGCGCTTATCTACGGATACGCGGGCGAAAGTGACACTGGAGGATACACCGGATCCCAATGTGAAGGAGGAACCTGAGGATGTCCCTCGGGAAATTCAGGGGGCAAAAACGCCGCCACAGGAAGCGGAATCGTCCGCGAAACCTTCCGCTTCCGCCGACGAGAGCGAAGCAGGGGGAGATGTGCAGGCGAGCCTGTTCTGAATTTATGTTTGCATCATGATGCGCTGTCTATCCTTTTGGTCTTTGGCCCTGCTTTGCGTTTCGTGCGCCGATGCGCCTGCCGATCGCAACACGGCCGAGGCCAAGCCCGTGAATGGAACCGACACTTCCAATGTTCTGATTCACCCGGATTGGTCTCGGAATTCCGTCATCTATGAAATGAACGTCAGGCAGCATTCGCCTGCGGGAGACCTTCGCAGCGCAGCGGCAGATCTGGCGCGCATCAAGCAGTTGGGCGTGGACATCATTTGGCTCATGCCCGTGCATCCCATTGGTGAGGTCAACCGGAAGGGCGGCGAGAACAAGGACAACTACCTGGTCCAACCCGGAAGCAGTTCTTTGGGAAGCCCTTACAGCGTTCAGGACTACAAGGCCCTCAACCCGGATTATGGAACGTGGGAGGACTTCGATGCATTTGTAAATACCGCCCACGAATACGGCATGAAGGTCATCATGGATTGGGTGGCGAACCACACGGCTTTCGATGCGGTGTGGACACGAGATTCCATTGGATTGGGCTATTACCTGCTGAACGAGGAGGGCAACATTCAGCCGCCCACCGGAACGGATTGGGTCGATGTCGCGCAGCTCGATTGGGACCGGGGCCGGGAAAATGGGCTCTATGCCGCCATGGAGGATGCGATGGCCTTCTGGATGAGGGACCACGACATCGATGGGTTCCGTTGTGATGTGGCGATGAACGTGCCCACAGCCTTCTGGAACCGCGCAAGAAAAAGCTTGGAACAGATCGATCCGGAGGTCTTCATGCTGGCCGAAGCCGAGCAGCCAGACCATCACGACCGCGCCTTCGACGCGAGCTATGCTTGGGAATTCCATCACATCACCAATGAGGTGGCGGCCGGTCACATGAACGCAGACAGCGTGCGGGCGTACATGGTGCGCGAATTCGAACGGTTCCCGGCATCTGCCTACCGCCTGACCTTCATTACAAACCACGACGAGAACTCTTGGAACGGCACGGTGAAGGAACGCTATGGGGAGTCCGCAAGGGCCATGGCCGTCCTGTGCGGCACCCTGTTTGGCATGCCCCTGGTCTACGGTGGACAGGAAAGCGAAATGGACAAGCGACTGCGGTTCTTCGAAAAGGATACCGTGCCCTGGGGCGACTATCGTGCCATGTCTTTCTACCGCATCCTGCACGACCTGCACCATCGCCATCCGCCGCTCTACAACGGCGAGTCGGGCGCACGCGCCGTGCAGTTGGTGACGGAGGGCGACATCATGTACTACGAGCGCCAATCGGAGGGGACGTCTGTCCGCACGGTCATCAACCTGAGCGGCAACCCGGTCGATTTCAAGCCGGAGGGCCTCGAAGGCTATCGCACCACCTTCAGCCGCCAATCCATGGGCAAGGAAACTTGGGAGCCATGGGCATTTGAGGTGTTTGTCAAGCAGGACGCGTGAAGTACATCGCCCTCATTGCCCACGACGGCAAGAAGGACGAGCTCGTGGAGTTCGTGGTCCGCTTCCAGAAGTTCTTCCGCCAAGTTCCCACCATCGCAACTGAAACC
>JBDQOI010000045.1:13723-14055 GCA_040261275.1 Flavobacteriales bacterium
CTTGGCGACAAACCCTGCGACGGCTGAGCTCATTGCCCGCAACATTTCTTGAGGGACATGCGCCGTTGGACTGATTTTCCGCGGGACAATTCGGACCGATCGGTTCGCATTTGGTTGACGGAGGTGTTGCTGGGCTCAGGTCTTGTGGGTCTTGCAGACGAGCGGGAGTGCCGAGGCGTAGCCGATCGGCTGGTGGCGGGTGTGGACGACCGGAGCCGCCCTGTGCTTGAATTGCTGGGGCGCAGGTATGATGAAGCCGAATTGCACAACCTCGGAAAGGGGTTGGACCACGTGCTCGATGGGGCGCCGGTCCAGCACGCGGTCGGATGGAC
>JBDQOI010000046.1:0-13880 GCA_040261275.1 Flavobacteriales bacterium
TCGACCTCGAATTCGTCGCAAATACCGTCTCCATCGCTGTCGCTCAGGCAGGCGCCGTCGCAGTCGTACCCCGCTTCCGCATAGGTGCAGGAGTTGTCGTCGAGGGTAGCCGTTGCGTCGTAGTTGCAGGCAGCCGCATCGGTGCAGCCGTAACAGCTGTAGTCGCAACTTCCATCGTCATCGGTCGCGGCAGCATCGTAGTTGCAGGCGGTAGCGTCCCCGCATCCACCGACCTCGAATTCGTCGCACACGCCGTCTCCATCGGTGTCGCTTAGGCAGTTGCCATCGCAATCGTAGCCGGTGGCCGGGTAGGTGCAAGACCCATCGTCGTCGGTGGCCGCCGCGTCGTAGTTACAGGCGGTCGCATCCTGGCAACCGTCGACCTCGAATTCATCGCAAATACCGTCTCCATCGCTGTCGCTCAGGCAGGCGCCGTCGCAGTCGTACCCCGCTTCTGCATAGGTGCAGGAGTCATCGTCGAGGGTGGCCGTTGCGTCGTAGTTGCAGGCAGTAGCATCGGTGCAGCCGTAACAGCTGTAGTCGCAACTTCCATCGTCGGACGTCGCGTCAGGGTTGAAGTTGCAGGCCGCCGCGTCGGTGCAACCGGGTGTGTCGACCCCTCCAAATGGGAAGAGATAAAGAACATTCTGCTGTCCGTCGCCATTGGGGAAAATCTGGCAATACAGTTGTCCGCTCAACTCTCCGCTGGAAGTGAATTGGCCCGCCAGCACCTTGAGGTCATCGCCTGCCACACCATTGGCATCCCCATTCAGCGCGTACCATGCACCACCAATGAGGTCGTCGATGACAATATTGCCTCCGGGTAAGCCCCCACCCGGGTCGAAATTCGTCACCCAAGGATTTGTGGCGGATTGGACGGTTGACACTGCGGCTTCACCAGCCATAGCGTTGGGAACCCCCTCCAATCCGATGGTGACCCAGCTGTCATAGGCGAGATCGGGATATACTGGAAACAAAATGCTGTTGATGCCATTGGGCGTTGCTGCGCCCAAAGTAGCGTGATAGAAATTTGTCGTCGTGTTGATATAGGTCGCAACGTTGCTATCCCCGGATATGGAGGACAAGAAGTCCGATTCATTGGCCATGTCGACATATAGGCGAGTGCATGAAAAGCCCGTGAGATCCACCACTCCCAACGCCCCTATCAAAATTCCGATATTATCATTGACGACCTCAACAGAAAGGCTGTATCCGCCGGAGGTGGGAGCTGAGCCTGAAGGCTGTGAGAAGCCGGTGAAGCAGAAGAAGGAAAAAGCGAAAGCAGCGCAAAAGCGAGACAGATACATGGCGATTGGAATAGTCTGTAAATATCAAAAGAAAAATCGGTGCCCCGGGGTTTGTTCAAACAGCGCTGAACATCGCCGAATCTCACGCGCTGAAAGAGGTTCCATCACGTTTCGGGTCCCAGAAGAGAAAGTATTGGCTCTCTTTACTTTATCCGATTACCCCCTCAATCCACAATAAGAAGCGGCAGCACCTTCCGGCCTCTCGTTGTGCGCAATTCAACGAGATAACGGCCGGAAGCCCAGCCTTCCAAGGGGTACACGTTCCGCACTCCTCCTGACCACTTTTTCAGCTCACGCCCGTCCATCATCAAGAGCCTTACCGACTGCACGTCCGTCCGGGCTCCCATGATCTGAAAACCGCGACGTGCGGGGTTGGGCGCCAACCTGTAAGCTGGCAATGTCCATTCGCCCACATCGTTGACCAACAGCTCAATTTGAATGGAAATGGTATTTGAATCGCAGCCTGGCGCCTGTTCAACCAAGGTAATCAGACCGACAGTCAGAATTGTGTCTGCAGTCCATACCACCACCAATGAATCCGCACCCACGCCTCCTAGGACTTCACCCCCTGCGACTGTCCATGTGTAGTCATTGTTGGCGCTGTAGGGCTCGACAAAATAGACCAACGTGTCCCCGTGTTGACACTCTGTTGCCCCGATGAGTTCTTCGGCCAACAAGTACGAGCATGACCCATCGTCGTCCGTCGCCGAAGTTTCGAAGTTGCACGCCCCGTCATCCGTACATCCGGGAATTTCATCGCCGTTGCATATGCCGTCTCCGTCATCGTCGTTGGGATTGACCGTGCCATCGGGATTGCACGTCTCGCATGGATCATACGCGTAGAGACAAGAACCGTCGTCGACAGAGGCTTCAACGAGAAAGTTGCACGCCTCGGAGTCCGTGCAGCCGGAGATGGGGACTTCACCGAAAGGAAGTTGACCGGGGGCGGAGAAGTCGGTCAGTTCTTCTCCGCCGGCGGATACGACCACGGTCGAATCGATATCAAATAGGGCGCAGGCACCGGGGTCGAACAACTGGAATCCAATGGTCTCTCCCACGTCCGCGTAGATAGACATGCTGACCCAACTCCCACCCTCAAAGTCAAAGGTCTCCGCCGCGCCTGCTGTGCTGTTCGCAACGACGGCGAGCAGGGTCATGCCCAGGGCCGGTGATCCGTCAAGGGTGATTTCAGCGATGTACGTGACCGGCACAATGGGCAGGATTTGCGGCGTCAGATCGGGCTCCAAGCAGGGGTCGACATCATCGCAAACACCATCCACATCCGCATCCTCGAGGCAATCGCCACCACAGATGCCCACCACATCGAAAACGTCACCTTCGCAATTGCACCAGCCGTAATCCAACGGCGTCCAGCACGACCCGTCGTCCACTTCGGCCTCGGGATTGTAATTGCAGGACGCAGCATCCGTGCAACCGAGCACCGATGTCGTGGTGGAGCACACCGTCACATCATCCAGCAGGTATTCACCCGCTCCTCCGCCAAAACTGAACCCATAAAAATTGACGCCCCCAAGGTCACCGGGATAAGGAATCAGGGCGATCAGCGAGCTACCGAGCACCACCCGCAACTCGTTGTTGTCCAAATCGAAGAGGTGGGTAAGGAAATTGTCCTGCCCCCATTGGAATCCAGTTGCGATGGTGGAGTCGGTCCCGTGGTACATCCGAAGGGTCCCATCCGGGAAAATATAGTTCTCGAAGGTCCACTCCTGGCCCGGCACCACGTCGCCTTGGAAGTTGTAGTAAACGCTGCTCCCTGGATCGGCTTTCAGGGCGAACTGAACGACGTGGGTCCCCTCAGTCTCCCCTATGGGCAAAACGACATCCGAACCTTGCGCAGGATCGACATCCGCAGCCACAATGGCCAAGGCTCCATCGGGTCCTTCAAAGACCACGTAAGGGTCTTCAGCGGTCCCACTTCCCCCGCTCCAAGTCTCCCAACCCGCGCTGGATTGAACCGTCAGGGGCTGGTCGGCATTGTAGCCCTGAAAGGTCTCGTTGACCGATGTTTCTCCGCATGTGAAACACAGGTAATCGCAACTCCCGTCGTTGTAATCCGCAGCGGCATCGAAGTTGCACGCGGCCGAATCCGTGCATCCCGGCGTGAGTCCCGACAAGGCGCAGACAAAGGGCACCGAGAAGGTGACATCGGAAAGGGCCATTCCGAATGAGTTCTGATACCCGTTGAAAAGGGTCACCGTCCACGTCCCGACCCCGGAGAGGTCCAAGGGCGTCAAATCCAATGAAGCGGTATAGGAGCCGCCAGAAGACACGTCCCATTCCACAGGCCAGTCCACGCCTGCATTGGGGGATCCAGAAGTCAAGTCAAAGCCTCCCCACTCATAGCAGTCTCCATTCGGGTCACATATTTCAACGAGCAAATCGGAAACCCATTCCCCTCCTCCGGATGCTCCTGACCACTGAACAGAGATGTCGACCTGTCCTGCGGTGCCCACACCACCAAAGGTGAAAATCTCCGCTTCCCCGGCCCCCAAATCAGCAGTCATCGACCACACTGAAGTGCAATCGCTGCAGGGTTCATCTGCTATGGGATAGATGCAGCTGCCGTCCCCCAGGCTGGCTTCCGCGCTGTAGTTGCAGGCCGCCTCATCGGTACACCCGGGTGTTCCGGTACCCAATGCCGCATAGTCTACCGTCCACCCGATGTCTTCCAATAACCCCAGCGCCATCGCGCCCGGTGAGTGCACGGCTTCGCCATTGCCAATGGCAGGTGTCATCAGGGAATGATCGGAACCGGCCGGGTATAGGTCTTCATCGAAATGCGAGAAACTCGACCCCGGTTCCCAGAACATGGGGGCGTACATCTTGGGTGAGACCGGACCGCTGTATGCGTTGCCCTGTATGCCGCCCCAGTAGAGGTTTTCCGAGACCAGTGCGGCTCCCAGCGCCGCACTGCCATCTCCGAATGACAGAATCGATTCGTTGTTTCCCGTCCAGACATAACCATCGAACACGCCCGGCAAACTTCCATTCAACACGTAGCCGTTCCCGTCCGAACCCACGTAGACAGTGCCTGCAAATCCGAGGCCGTGACCGATCTCATGGAGAATCACGGAGACGAGGTCGAATTGCGAGAAAGGGGTATTCCCGTCCAATCCGTAGTACCAGTTCGTGCCGCTGTCAAAATTGGCGTTGATATCGGCTTGGCCTGGATCGAGGTCGGTGCCCGCCAGTTTGTCCGCGAGCGGGGACGGGTAGAGAATACCGTTGAAAGGAGCACCTGTGAAATTGTACCACAGGCCGGCAGCTCCAGCCGACCCCAAAGTATTCCCGGGCAGGTCCTCCCATTGGGCATCAATGACGATGGGAACGTCGCTGGTAATGAGACCGGACCAAATGTCCACGGCGTATTGAAACGCCGTCTGCGCTTCAGGAGAAAAGCCGGAGTAGTTGACGATGAAATCGGCGGTTCTATCGTCAGCCGGCAGGAGGGCCGGGGCAGGGACATGGGATGGGGACTCCGATCCAGTGGCGACGAGCATCCCCCGTGCTGCAGGGATGGGGTCTGGGAAATCCTGGGCAGCGAGTGCAAACACCACCATGGAGAGTATGAAAGCGCAGGTTCTGTGCATGATTCATTGAATGCGCTGCAAAATTCACCTTTCGTTAAATTGGGTGCTTGAACGCACTTGGAAAACTTTCCCCTATGTTCTGTTTGGTTCTGATTTTGTTCGGATGCAGACAGGACGTGATGCCGCCTACAGGGCCCGATTCACCGGATATGCTTGTGAACCCTGTGCTTCCGGACCCTCCCCTGCCCTATTCCCAGTGGAACTTTCCGGACGATTGGTTGAATGATCCCGCTTTGGGGCTATTTGGCGGAGGAGGAGACGTCGAGATCACGGATGCCGGCGCCACCCTTGGAAGGGTGCTCTTCCACGACACCCGACTTTCCGCGGACCACTCTGTCTCCTGTGGGACTTGCCATCAGCCATCGCATGCCTTTGCCGACGGCGATCCGGTTTCGGTGGGCATTTCCGGTGTTCCCTTGTCCCGAAATGCGCCGGGATTGTTCAATCTGCGCTACCAGCGCCGTCTGTTCTGGGACCTGCGCGTGGTGGGACTCGAAAACCAGGTTCTACAGCCCATCGGTCATCCCGACGAAATGGGCATGGATTTGGACGCCTTGCCCGGCAGGCTGACGGAAACAACCTACTATCCGCATCTATTCGAGGATGCCTTTGGGGACCCTGAGATCAACCTCGACCGCATCATGGACGCGCTCGTTCAATTCCTCATGTCGATTCGCACATACCAGAGCCGCTATGACGCCGGGCTCGCGAATGGATTTGCCGATTTTACGGAAAGCGAGCTGCTGGGAAAGGGGGTCTTTTTCAATGGGGAAAGCCGCTGCAACCAATGCCACAGCGGGTTGAATTTCTTTTCCACTCAGCCCTTCATCAATGGCCTTGAGGTCGACTATGCTGCCGCAGGCGACGGCGGCATCGGTGCGCTGACGGGAGATGCCGACGACGACGGCAGGTTCAAGACGGTTTCCTTGCGCAACGTGGGACTGACGCCCCCTTACATGCACGACGGTCGGTTCGCGGACCTTCGGGCCGTGGTGGACTTCTACAGCGACAACATCCAACCGCACCCCTACCTCGATGAACGTTTCTCCGACAATGGCATCGGACCTCCTGGACAGGAGCCCTACCGGTTGGAACTCACCGAGACCGAGCGGGAGGGATTGGTGGCTTTCCTGCACACCCTCTCTGACACTACCATACAGGGAAATCCCGCCTTTTCGAGCCCATTCTGAGGGGGTCCTGCTGAATTATCCGACGGGGAAATCCAAGGTGAACGTGGTCCCTTTTACTACTTCGCTGGTGATTTCAATGCTCCCGCCGTGGGCCTCAACGATTTTGTAAACGTGGCTCAAACCGATGCCGAGTCCGTCAACCTCCTTGTCAAACCGGCGGAAAGGATCAAAGGCTTGCTGCATCTGTTCAGGTGTCATCCCCTTACCATTGTCACGGACCAACAGGCGGCATCCGTCTTTGTGTTGCTCGGTTGAAACTTCGATCTCGAGCGCAGCGTCCGGTCTGCGGTACTTGATGGCGTTTTCCATGAGGTTGAGCAAGACAAGACGCATGCCCAGAGGCCCTGCCTTCAATGGGGAAAGGTCGCCCACTTGAACCGTGCCGCCTGATTTGATCAGGAGCATCCTCAAGTCAGACATGACATCCTGAACCATGGCATTCAAGTCCAACACTTCGAGCGGCTCATGGCCTTGACGCGCGTGCTCGAGCAACCCGTCCACCATGTCCTGAAGCCGTTCTGATGATTCCAACAACCACTGCATGATCTTCTTCGTTTCTGCGCTTTCGTCCTTGATCATGGAGGAGAGCATCCGGGCACAATTCGCCGTGTTCCGGAGGGGTTCTTTCAAATCATGGGCAACAAGAAGAGCGAAACGTTTCCAGTGGTCTGCACGGGGTCCAACTTCAAGCGGTTCAAGCATGGAGTTTGGCCCATTTTGCGGCAATTGATGAACAACCATATATCTCTTCCCACGGGGTTTTGTGTTTGCAATCTATTGCAGCGATAGCCCAGTGGATAGGACATCGAAAGGCGAGCCGGCATTCTGGGCATCGAAACACCCCTTATTTATGAATCAACATACTGTTTTATAGCTGTTTAAGCTTCAAAATTTTTCCCTTCTTTACTTTGGGTAGGATATGTCCCACCTGACGTAATGAGTCGGGTTCTCAATCCTCTTCAGAGGTGACGATAATTTGCTTCTTGACAACCACCTGCTCTCCGGGTTGCGCCCCATCGGCGTTCTCCATTTCCACTTCGACCTCGATCTCGTCACCCGTCTTGACCATGCGGACCTGCCCACCGGGAATCACCATGACGGTATCCCCTTCAAAATCTGCAGCTTCAAGAGATTTAATGATCACCTGGAGGTCTTCAGTACCGGCTCCTTCTCCGATCCACTCCATATGATGGACGGCAGGGTGCCCATGTCCGGAGGGCCCGGGGTGACATTCCGGGGCGGTCACCCGTCCAAGGGCAAAACCGATCATGGTGAAGGCAGCGGCGATCAGGATGGAAGCGTTCTGTTGCATGGGGTCAATATCTCAATTCCTTTAGAAACCGTGTGAGGCGCAACCTGATCGCCTCTTCCCTCGTACTTTCCACCATGCGGTCCAAGCGCGCTTTCGACACCCTCATCCTCGAAGGAGGTAGCCTGCGTTGTGCGTTCACCGCGGGGGTGCTCGACACCTTCGCTGTGGTCGGCTACAACCGCTTCAAACGCTACTATGCCGTTTCTGCGGGGACCATGGCGCTGACCTCTTTTCTGTCGGGACAGCGCAAGCACTTCATCGATGTGGCCTGCCATGTGGTGGAGGATGGTCAATTCATCCGCTTCTCCTCCGCCTTCCGTCAAGAAGGGCTGATGAACCTCGCCCATTTGTTTGACCACGTCCGTCGGAATCGCCCCTTGGACATCGAAGCTGCTGCATTTGCCACAAGGGCCAAAGACGTGCGCATGGTCACCACGGAACATGCGACAGGCAAGCCCATGTACCTCCGCCCCAACACCCGGGATTGGCTGCGGATCATGTGGGCCTCCGCCACCCTCCCCATGGTGACCCGCGGCAAGATTCGCGTCCATGACCAGTGGATGTTTGACGGGGGCATTTCCGATGCACTCCCGTTGCAAGCTGCATTGGATCGGGGCTCCCGGCGCGTTTTGGTCATCCGCACGCGGCCATCCGGACAACACATCGATAAGGGGTGGATCGATACACTCGGAACATATTGGTACCGGGACAACCCCGCCATCGTGAAACTTTACACGCACGGCCACATCCAGTATAACGAAACGGTGGACCGTTTGGCCAAAGGTGGAGAAGGCCGGCTGAAATGGGAGGAGATCGCACCCGTCGAGCCTTTGCGATCCGACGGTTTCCGCATCACTGCGGGGCAACTTTTGCAGGATTACCACCACGGGATGGCCCAAGCATTGGACTGGTTGGCGTCCCCTTCTCCCCGCAGGGGAGTACTGCGAGGTTGACGGGGTGTTGACGATATCAAGGTTGCGGGTTCGGAATCGCGTCTAACTTTGTGCCGATTCACTCTAGCCCAACACCATGCGCAAGCTGTTTTTTCTGGCCGCTTTGGCCCTTTCCGCATCCGCCACTCAGGCCCAGTGCAACGAACTGTTCATCTCCGAGTACATCGAAGGATGGTCCAACAACAAGGCCATTGAGATCTACAACCCTACCGGAGCAGCCATCGACTTGTCGGACTACCGCTTGGAGCGCTACTCCAACGGCGCCACATCCGCACAGGAGAACCAAAAAGTGGACCTTTCAGGCACCCTCGAATCCGGAGAGGTAGTGGTGTGTGTCCTCGATAAGCAGGACCCCGACGGTGTCGATTTCGAAGCACCGGTCTGGGACGAGCTCGCCGCTGTGGCAGACCTCTGGCTTTGCCCGGTCTACGAGGAAAACAACACGATGTACTTCAATGGCAACGACGCCATGGTGCTGCGCAAGATTTCCACGAACAGCGCCATCGACATCTTCGGTGTCATCGGCGAGGATCCCGGTTCTGCCGGTTGGGATGAGATTACCCAGAACCACACCCTCGTGCGCCGCGCAGAAGTCACCGGTGGTGATATGGCCGCCACGGATGCATTTGATGTTCTCGCCGTTTGGGATTCTCTCGAGGTGAACACCTTTGATCAGCTCGGCTTCCACGTCTGTGACTGTGTGACCAGCGTGGAGGAGCGCAACACTGCCAACCTGCAGACCTTCCCCAATCCCTTCAATGACCAGCTCGATTTGACCACGGGCCAGCCGCTGGAAACCGTGGTCATCCGCGATCTTTCCGGTGCTGAAGTGCGCCGCATCCAAGCCGCTGGTGTCCTGCGTTTGCGCATGGATCTCGGAGACTTGCCTGCGGGTGCCTACCTCATCGAAGCCCGCATGGTAGATGGCGCCGTGGCCCGTCGCCAAACGGTCAAGAACTGATCTCAAAAAAGGCTCCCATGAAGCAATGGCTCACGCTGTTCCTGGCCTTCGGGCTGGGCATGGCCGGTGCGCATGCGCAGAATTGCGCAGTGTCCGGCCTCGTTCGCGACGGACTATCCGGTGACCCGCTCATCGGAGCCTACGTCAAGGTCGGTGACATCATCACCGCCACCGACATCGACGGCCGCTACCAGCTGTCTGTGCCCACCGGTTCCCGTGAATTCACCTTCTCCTACATCGGTTATGCTGCCAAGGCGGTTTCCGTTACGGTGACCGGTGCGACCCAGACGATCAATGCCAATCTGGAATCCTTGATCATGGAGGAGGCCATTGTGGCCGCTGATCTCGCGATCGATCGCAAAACACCGGTCGCTTTCACCAACGTTCTTCCGGCGCAGATCCAAGAAGAACTCGCCGGACGCGACCTGCCGATGATCCTGAACACCACACCGGGTGTCTACGCTACCCAGCAAGGTGGTGGAGACGGGGACGCGCGCGTGACCATCCGTGGATTCGACCAGACCAACCTCGCTGTGATGGTGGACGGTGTCCCCATGAATGACATGGAGAATGGCTGGGTGTACTGGAGCAATTGGGCCGGCCTGGATCTGGTCGTCCGCACCACACAAGTGCAGCGGGGTCTGGGAGCCAGCAAGCTCGCGATCCCCTCCGTCGGGGGGACAATCAACATCCTGACCGGCGGCGATGAAAGCGGCAACGGGAGCCTGACCTTCCTGTCCGAGATCGGCAACTATGGCTACTACCGGAACAGTTTGGCTGGGGTGTTCGGAAGTCAGGAAAAGGGGTTTCTTCACTTTGTGGGATCCTACCGCAGCAACCAAGGATTTGCTTCGGGACTGGAATCCGAGGCTTGGGCGTATTACTTGAAGGGCCGCAAGACCATAGGCAACCACAACGTGAGTTTCACGGCCTTTGGCGCCCCCCAGCGCCATGGGCAGCGGTCTTACCAGATGCAGGTCCACGAATTCGATGCGGACCTTGCCCGAGAGCTCACAACATCGGAAGGCCAAGACCAACTGCAGGGCATCATCAACGGTGCTGACGCGACGGACCTCGTTTCCCGCGGACGGGATTTCAACGAGTTCATGGTCAACTACCAAGAGGTCTACTACGACTACAACGAGGCCACCGGTCAGGTCGACACGACTTACGGTGAGAACCGCCGCTACAACGCCCGCCAGAACTACTACTTCAAGCCGATTTTCACCGCGCGCGACGTGTGGGCGATGAGCGACAAGTCAACCTTGACCACCACCGCCTATGCCAGCTTCGGCACCGGTGGAGGAGAGGCGCTGGCCAGCACACCGGGCACCCGATTGGAAGATGGAACGCTCGACCTCCAGCCCACCTGGGATTCGCACCAACTTTTCGAGTTCGGCCCCAACGGTCTGAATGTGGATGCCAACGGGGAGCGCAAGGGTTCCAACTTCATTCGGATCGCCCACAACGACCACCGCTGGTACGGCGCCCTGTCCAACTTCACCACGGACGTGAGCGATGAGCTGAACTTCAGTGCCGGAATCGACGCCCGCCACTACACGGGAAGCCACTACCGAACCATCGGCGACATGTTCGGGGCCGACTATTACGATGCCCCCGACGACCGCCGTGACCAGAATGCCGACTTCGATGCTCCGCTGCGCGAAGGCGACAAGTACTTCTACTACGACGACGGTCAAGTGGCTTGGGGTGGGTCTTACGTCCAACTCGAATGGGACAAATTGAACCACAGCGCCTTCGTCAACGTCTCAGGTGCGCAGAGCTGGTACAGGGGAATCGACTATTTCCGTCCGCGGGTATTGACCATGGACGGAACCACCTATGAGGTGCGCTCTACGGACGAATGGAGGGTCCTTGGTGAAGATGATTGGTCCACCGGTGCTTTGGCCGACGGGACGGTACTCACGGCCGATCACCCGGACCTGCAGACCTATACGACAGACTGGGAGCGATTGAACAGCTTCACGGTGAAGGCCGGCGGCAACAAAAATCTCAACGAGTGGACGAGCGCCTACACCAACATTGGCTACTTGAGCCGGGCGCCGCTGTTCAACTCGGTATTCGACCTCAGCAATGAACTCATCCAAGGCTACGAAAACCAATACGTAAAGGCGTTGGAGCTCGGGGTGAAATATGCCAAGGGACGGTTGGCCTCGAACATCAACGCCTACCGGACCGGCTGGGAAAACAAAGCCGTGAACCGCTTTTACAGTGTGTCCAACCTTTGGCAGGACCCCAGCTTGAGTGTATACACCGATACGTCGACCACGGCAGGGCGACAGGATCTGCTCCTGTTGGCGCAGGACGACCGCCTGATCGAAGACGTCGATTGGGGAACCGAGGCCAGTACCATCATCGAACAGGTGGACCGAAACTTGGGCTACAATCTGCTCAACGCGGATGCCGTGCACAGCGGAGTGGAGTTGGACTTCGCGTACGATGTGACTTCCAAGCTGGATGTGCAGGGCGTCTTCTCATGGGGCAACTGGAGGTGGACGAGCAACGAGCGTGTAGACCTGATCAACAGCTCCGACAACGGATTCATCACCCGCACAGACAATGGAGCTGTGGCGGACACCCTCGTGAACCTCAATGGGGTCAAGGTGGGCGATGCGGCGCAGCGCCAGATTTCTGCTGCGGTGAGTTACCGGCCCAAGCGTGGCACCTACTTTTCCTTGCGGAGCACCTGGTTCTGGCAACACTACGCCAACTTCTCCCCCGGCGATGTCATCACCGAGGGCGAGCCGAAGGATGTCTGGGTGACACCCGGTTACAACCTGATCAATTTCAATGCGGGAACCAGCTTTGATGTCTCCGACAACGCTCTCCTCCGTGTGCGCTTGAGTGTGACAAATCTGCTCGACGAGCTCTTCATCACCGACGCAAACAACAATTCACAGTATGCCCCCTACCCCTACGGTCCCGATGGGGGCAGCGGACAGGCCGAGATTTTCGTTGGCCCACCGCGTATGATCCGCCTCAGTGCGGTCCTCGAACTCAAGGGACTCCAGAACCGACCATGAACAAGCTTGTTTTTTCCGGTGCCCTGATGGCACTGGCCCTGTCCAACGGCCTGCAGGCCCAGGACAACATCCTCGACGCCCGCACCAACTATGGCATTGGCGACGTCGTGACCGTCACCGGCGTGGTGACCAGCGACGACAACCTCGGCTCGGTCCGCTACCTGCAGGATGCCACCGCGGGAATTGCACTCTACCCAGGAGGTGATTGGACGGATTGGGATGCGACTCCGGAGATTGGAGATTCGCTGACCGTGACCGGTGAGATCACCGAATACAACGGCCTGCTTGAGGTCGGACCGAATCTGACTGCGGTCGTCTTCGAGGGTCCCGGAACCTTGCCAGAGCCCTTGGTCATCGGCGCTGCCGACATGGATGAATCGCTTGAAGGGCAACTCGTGCGGGTAAACGGAGCCACGTTCCCTTTGGCTGGGCTTGAAATCACAGGCAACAATACCTACGACTTCACCGCAGACGGGCAGACGGGCATCATGTACGTCCGGTCGAGCAATAGCCTTGTGGGTGAATCCTTGACGGGATGCGCGGTAGACCTCATCGGCATCGTCAGCCAGTTCTCCTTTGACGGTGCAGGCGGCTACCAATTGCTGCCCCGCGGTCCGGTGGATTTGCTGCCTGCATCGGGCATCTGCTACACCTCTCCTGTGGTCCAGTCCAATATGACGACCACGGAATTCACACTTTCCTGGAGCACCGACCTCGACTCCGATGGTGTGGTGGAATACGGACTGACCGATGCCCTTGGCATGACGGCCACGGGTGCCTCGGGCACCACCGACCACAGCGTGGACCTCACAGGACTCGAAGCCGGAAAGATCTATTTCGCCCGGGCCATCTCGAGCCTGCCTGATGGAGAAAGTGCCGTTTCTCCCATCCGTCCTTATGCCACCGTGTCCAATTCTTCCGGTAACATCCACGTTTACTTCAACGGTCCAGTCAACACTGCGGTCGCCACGATGGAGGAAGCCCAGTCGCTCGGTGTGGACATGAACGATACGGTCGCCGCATGGATCACTTCGGCGCAGCACACGCTTGATGTGGCCGCCTACAATTTCAACGACCAAACCTTGGAGGACGCCTTCGAGACCGCCGCCAACAATGGCGTGCAAATCCGCTGGATTTACGAGGGGCAGAACGCCAACGTGGGCCTGAGCAACCTTCCGGAATCCGTCGTGACCCATCCCAGGACCGACGGCCAGGGCAGCGGCATGCACAACAAGTTCATCGTAGGCGATGCGGAGTACCCCGAGTCGGCCTTCGTGCTGACCGGTTCCACCAACCTGACCACCGGAAACCTGGTCCAGGACCTCAACAACGCCATCGTCTTCGAGGACCAGAGCCTGGCCCGCGCCTACACGATGGAGTTCAATGAAATGTGGGGTGCCGATGGCATGACGCCGGACGCTGCCAACGCCAAGTTCGGTCCGGACAAGACCTGGAACACCCCCGTGGACTTCCTCGTGGGCGGTGTGCCGGTTGAGCTTTAC
>JBDQOI010000047.1:0-13842 GCA_040261275.1 Flavobacteriales bacterium
ACGCCATCCCCCGCGAGGCACAGGCGACTGTGGCGCTCAGCCTGCCGGCAACGGACGGAAAAGCGCGCGTGGCCGACCTTTTGGGCCACATCCGTGCCGAATACCGCACCACCGATCCGGCCTTGGACATCCAATTCCTCGAGACTTCCGCTCCCCAGCGTGTGCTGACCGCCGAGGCGGGCCAGGCTTTGCTGGCGTCACTGGACTGCTGCCCGAATGGCATCGACCGCATGAGCCCGGACATCCCCGGACTGGTGCAGACCTCCAACAACGTGGCGCGGATCCAGCTATCGGAGGGTCAGGTCGAGGTGCATTGCCTCACGCGCAGTTCCGTCGACACGGAGAAAATGGACCTGGCGCGCCGCATCGAAACGGGTTTCCAACGCGCCGGACTGGTCGCCTCGCGAGGGGGGGCTTACCCCGGGTGGACCCCCGACCCGAAGAGCGAGGTCGTTCAGATGATGGCCGAACTCTATCGCGAGCTCCACGGCGAAGAGGCGCTCGTCCTGGCTTGCCATGCCGGCTTGGAATGCGGCATCTTGGGCAGCCGCTATCCCGGGCTGGACATGGTCAGCTTCGGGCCCACCATTCTCGGGGCGCACAGTCCCGATGAACGGGCTTCGGTTTCTTCCACGCTCAAGTACTGGGCGTGGTTGAAGGAGGCGCTCATCCGCACCCCCAAGCGCGCCTGATGTCAGACGCTCCAACACGCAGGCCCCGCATCGTCGTCACCAACGACGACGGCATCACCGCCAAGGGCATTCAGGCCCTCGCCTCCGCCATGACGGACTTCGGGGACGTCTACATCGTGGCCCCCGACAGCCCCCAAAGCGGCATGGGACATGCCGTCACCTTCAGCCGCATCCTGCGCTTGCACCCCTTTGAGTTTGAAAGGGGGACCGTAGAGGCGCGCGCCTGTTCCGGCACCCCCGTGGACTGTGTAAAGCTTGCCGTGGCAGAGGTGTTCGGCGAAGACAACCTGCCGGACCTCCTCGTGAGCGGCATCAACCACGGGAGCAATGCATCGATCAATGTCATCTACTCCGGCACCATGTCTGCCGCAGTGGAAGGGGCCATGTGCGGCATTCCGTCCATTGGATTTTCCCTGTTGGACGAACGATGGGATGCGGACTTTTCAGCCTCGGTGAAGGTCGCCCGCACCCTCGCCGCCACCGTTCTCGAACGCGGTATGCCATCGGGAACTTGCTTGAACGTCAACATCCCCAAGGTGAGTCCCGACGCTCTCAAGGGCATCAAGATCTGCCGGCAGGCGATGGGGCATTGGCGGGACACCTTCGACAAGCGGGAAACGCCCGGAGGGAGCCCATACTATTGGATGCGCGGCGAATTCCACAACCCCGACAAGGGAGAGGACACCGACATCCATGCGCTGAGCCAAGGGTATGCGAGCGTCGTGCCGGTGCAGTTCGACCTCACCGCCCACCACACCATCGGCGCCCTCAATGGATGGAACCTCGGCGATGAAGGCTAGGGTTCCCGATACCCTTTGGGCCGGTCTCCTGGGCGGCGTGCTGTCGGCCGTGGCCGGGTACATTCTGTTTGGTTCCGCTTGGGGATGGACGCAAGGCGAGTCGCTCGCCTACTTCCACAGGGAGGTCTTCCTGGGGAGCCCCCTCTACAAGGACCGAATTATAAGCATCTGCGTGCTGTCCATCGTGCCGGCCTTCCACCTGGCCTATCGCCGGGAAAAGGACAGGTTCGCGCGGGGCACCCTGCTGGTCATGATCCTCATGGTGCTCTACATCGTTTTCCTGCAATACGGCGAATGACTCCCCCGTCCATCTCCCGACCCGAAAGGGTGTACATCGTCACCGGTGAACCCTCCGGAGATGCCCACGCCGCGGCTGTGGTGCGCGCCTTGAAGGCCCTGCAACCCGGGATGGCCTTTCGGGGCATGGGCGGAGACGCCCTGGAGGCAGAGGGCGTGGAATTGGTAGAGCACGTGCGCCACACCGCCATCATGGGCTTCGCGGAGGTGGTGGCCAAGATTGGCTTCATCCGCAAGTTGATGCGCAGGGTGCAGGACGATGTGGAGCGGTTCCACCCGGACCGCATTCTGATCGTGGACTACCCCGGATTCAACCTTCGGCTGGCCAGCTGGGCCCGGAGGAAGGGATACTCCGTGGACATGTACATCGCCCCGCAGGTCTGGGCTTGGAAGCGGGGACGCATCCACCGCATGGCCCGGGACCTGGACCGTCTGTACGTCATTCTGCCCTTCGAGGCTGTCCATTACGCAGAAGTGGATTTGAAGGTGGAATACGTCGGGCATCCGCTGGCGGAAGTCGACCGGACGGCACAGGGCGAGCAGGAGTCGGAATGGCGACTCCGCTGTGGGCTGCCTGCCGAAGGTGACCTGCTGGCCCTGTTGCCGGGCTCCCGGCCACAAGAAATCAACCGGATGCTCAGCGGATTGGTAGAAGCCGCTGCGTCGCTCCCTGAGTTCGTTCCCGTCATCGCCGGTGCGCCCGGTCGATCGCGCGAAGACTACGACACGGCATTGCCCGTGCTCTTTGGGGAAACCGCCGCCCTGTACCGTTGGGCGGGGGCCGGCCTCATCACCAGCGGCACCGCCACCCTCGAAGCCGCCCTCCAGGGACTGCCTCAGGTGGTGGCCTATCGCACCAGTGGCCTGACCTACAGGCTCGCCCGTTGGTTCACGAATGTGCGTTTCATTTCGCTGGTCAACCTCGTGTTGGACCGAGAGGCCGTGCCCGAGCGGATTCAGGGCGGGTGCACACCGCAAGCGCTGGTCTCCGCGCTGCGCGGGGTGTGCTCACCGAAGGGAAGACAACAATTGGAACGGGACACAGCCGCGCTTCGGGCGGCATTGTCCAAGAAAGGCGCGGCCGAAGCCGTCGCCCGCGGCCTGCTGCGCCATAACGATTGAGCGGCAGGGGCTCGCCTACTCTAAGCCGGGAATGACCTGGTCCTTGCCATGGCTCAGGTCGTAAGCGAACTGGACGGTCCGGCTCTCCCCGGCCTTCAACCGAAGGGTCCAGCGAAGGATGCCGGAAGCGTTGTCGAGAACGCCGCCATCGAGTGACTCCGGGACCACTTCGATTTCCGCATTTCGCGACACCGGCAGGGGCTCCGCGAGGATCAGCTCACCCGGAAAGGTGCTGCGGTTGGTCACGGTGATGCGGTAGGCCCTGTGGTGCTTGACCTTTCCGCCGAGCATGGCTTTGCTGCACAAGGCGGCTTCCCGTTCGCGCTCCACACTCCAGTCTCGGGCCACACCCGCGTCGATGACGATGCTGTCTCCCTTTTCCGTGAGCCAGACTTCGCCGACCGGTCGACCGTCGATCATGAAACGGGCGCGGTCGGCCTCCGCCACCGGTTCTGAAGGACGCGGAACACTCAAGCGCATGTTGACCCCAGGATGCTGCGCTGGCACGGCGTAATGCTGGACCTTGACCGGAAGCTCCACCTCACCGAGGCCGATGCTGCGGTGCCATTTAGAGCCGGGATTCAACCCTTGGTCCACCGTCCACCCCACACCTGGCCAGGACGAGCTCGGCTCGGGAGCAACGGCACTGTAGTCCTTGCGTGGCGTTCCATATGTCACCCTCTGACTGAGAATGAGGGGCTGCGCATCGGGGCGCTCCGAAAGGCCCGCAAAATTCGCATCGTGAAACCGCACCGGAACCCCGCCTTTCGCCCAGGGGAGGTCCAAGTAGGCCTCTGCCCTTCTTCTCCAGGTCAACTTGGGCGAGGTTCCCGATTTCAGGGAAAGCACATCGGAGGGTGCCCATTGCTGCTGCCCGTCCCACTCCACCACCTGCGTCCTCAGCTCTCCGGTAGCACCCGGCGGCAAATTCACCGACCAGAGGAACACCGAACGGGGCGCAGCCCGTTCGCGCGCCTCACGCGCCTTGTTCCACAGTTCCTCCTTGTCCGCTATTTCCGTGGTCAGTTCGACGCGCCGGAAAAGGAGGTCCTTGGACTTCTCGTGGACCCAATCGGCCATCTGCTCCAGGTCCTCTACCAAAAGCGATTCCGAAGTTCCGCCCACCTTCCGGTTGGCGCGGAGCAATGCCAGGTCCTCCTCCACGAGTTCGAGCTGGGCGCGCTTGAGATCCAACTCCAGCCGCGCAGATTCCAGCGCCTGCTCCGCCTCCGTAAAGCGGGTCTTTCCACCGGTCTCAAACCACAGATCCTCCTCGCTCTGGACACTTCCCCGAGACGAAATGTACTGGGTGTCGTACACCACGACGTCCGCCGGAATGGCGGCATGAAAACTGCGGGCCACGACACAGGAGCCAGGGGTGGCCGGGGTCTTCCACGTCACCACAGCCGCATCGCGGAACACATCGACGCGTTCCACGGTTTGGGCGGAACTGGAGGCGGAAAAAAGAAGAAAGGGGGCGGACCATACCACCGCTATGATGCGAAGCGCTTGCATGGCGGCAATTTGCTCCTTCTCTTCAGGGGATGCAAATCACCGTATCCACAAAAGGTGAATAGGCCACCCATTGGCCCTGTCCTCCCTCAATGTTGGTCTCCACATCCGCGGGGTTGGCGAAGGGAGAGCCCTGTGATTGCAACTGAACCTCCATGGTGGTGATGGCGTCGTAAGCGCCGCGGTCGATGTGGTCCCAGCGTACGATCACCGTATCCCCGACCTTGTAGAATCCGATTTCATCGGGGTTGGCGTCTTCGTCAAAATCGTCCGCGGTGACGGGACGGAACTGCGAAAAACTGAAGGACAGGCCGTTGAAGAGCGCATCGTCCACCGTGGAACGCGGCGGATAAAGCAACCCTCCGTCCTTGCCCACGCGCATGGCACTCCATCGATAGGCATTGCCCAACGAATCGGGGTCCGTGAAGGAAGCGTAGATGAACCCAAGGGTGTCCACATTGCCCGGGGCCTCAAACCACAGACTGTCCAGCCCCACCGGTGGATTGAGCTTGGAAGCCGCGTAGGCCGTGTCACCGTCGAGAACGGCCATCAGGCCGTAAGTGCGGCCCACTTCACCTGAAATGGCGAAGGATGTGTACGCGCAGAGGTTGCTCAGGATGAGCACTTCGACAGGAACCCCCAGCAATGCGGCGGCGAGCATGAGCTCGTCCGGACCCAGGGCATCCGCGCACTTTTCGTCCAACTGAACAGGCTCCCCATCCACAGTCAACCACACCTCCCCTCCCCCCGAATACAGGGACCCCAGAAGGCTGGCATCGACAGGGGCGAAATAGTCCTGCGAACGGCTGAGCAGCACCACAGGAGGCAGGCCCGGTTCAATGCGCCCTTCCACAACGAGCAGCGGCTCGGCATCGGGAATGCTGACCGTGATTGGCGTCTCGCAGCCCGCAGTCACCATCAGGAGCAGCAGGGCCGAAAAAGGAAGAGTGGAGAAATTCACGATTTTCATGGCACATGGACTTGCCGGAGGAGTAACGCACAAAACCGACCCATGTTCAAAATTATGCCCTCGAAATGGGACGTACATTTCATTTCGCGGGTCGATTGACCGAACTTTGGCTGCACGTTCTGTACCATGTTCAATCGCCGCCAGCTTCGAATCAAAGTGCTGCATGCTCTCTACGCCTTCCACTCCGATGAGGAAGGAACCGTTGAAAGCATCCACAAGCTTCTCCAAGACTCGCTGGACAAGACCTACGAGCTCTACCTGCTGTTGCTGCTGCTCATTGCCGAATTTCAAGATGCCGCCATCGAGCGCATCGAGGCCGGCCGGATGAAGCAGCAACCCACGAAGGAGGACCTCCACCCCAACACCAAGTTCGTCAACAACAAGCCGCTCCGCATCATCACAAAGAGCAAGGTTTTGGCGAAGGAAGCGGCCAACCGCAACCTGGGTTGGGGGCAGGAACAGACCATGATCAAGCGCCTGTTCAAGTCGCTGGTAGCAAGCGAGGAGTACATCGCTTACATGGACAATGAGGAGCGGGGATTCCAGCACGACCGGGAGGCGCTGAACCGCATGTTTCGCAAGCACATCGCCAACGACGAACTCATCCAGGATTGGATGGAGGAGCAAAGCATTCTGTGGAGCGATGACCTGGACCTCGCCTGCTCCATCGTCCTGAAGACGGTCAAAACCATCGCGGAAGACTCGGACGACCTTGTGTTGAGCGAAATGTGGAAGGAAGAAGGCGATGACAAGGAATTCCTCGAGCAATTGTTCAGTCGGACCTTGGCCATGGCGGAAGAACACGACAAGCGCATTGAGGAGGCCGCTTCGAATTGGGACCTGGAGCGCATCGCCACCATTGATTTGCTCCTCCTGCGCATGGCGCTGGCCGAGGCCCGGACGTTTGAGACTGTCCCCCTCAAAGTGACAATGAACGAGTACATCGACCTCGCCAAGTTCTACAGCACAGAGAAATCGAGCGCTTTTGTCAATGGGCTGCTGGACAAGATCTTCAAGGCCATGAAGGAGGACGGCACCATCGTCAAGACCGGAAGGGGATTGATCGAATGAGGAGTCCCCGATCGAAGATCGTCTTCCTTTTCATGTTTTCCGCTGGAGCGTGGAGTCTGGGGTCCTGCTCGGATGCAGCCGATGGCGAGATCGACGCCAGTTTCATCCACATTCCGGGAGAGGGCGCCCTCGGGGAAATGCCGGAGGTCGCGTGGGATGCCGATTCCATCGATGTGGGGCTCATTGCCGCCGGCGAAAAGGTGGACATCCCATACATCCTCCGCAATGCGGGAGACGCTCCCTTGGTCATTACCCAGGTCAAGCCCAGCTGCGGATGTACCGCTTCCCGAGGCTGGGAAAACCGCACCCTGGAGCCGGGAGAAAGCCTGACCCTCACCTTGTCGTTTGATGCGGGAGACCGCATCGGCACTGTGGAGGAGCAAGCGACGGTCGTCACCAACGCTGTCCCCTCCGCTTCGGAATTGAAATTCACCGCCCGGGTACTGGGCCCTGAAACCGACCTACAACCGTAGATTACCACCATGCACGTATTGAACCTCATTCTCGCGCAGGCTTCCCCCGCAGATGGCGGAAGCACCCTCGTCTTCATCATCGGCACCATGCTGGTGTTCTACTTCTTCATCATGCGCCCGCAGTTCAAGAAGCAGAAGGAAGCCCGGAAATTCAGGGAAAACATCGCAAAAGGCGATAAGGTCGTGACGGTGGGCGGCATCCACGGAAAAGTGTTGGATGTCAATGACAAAACCGTGCTGCTCCAGGTCTCCAAAGGGGAAATACGGGTTGACCTCGCCGGAATCTCCGCCGAAGGAGCTGCCGACAGCGAGGCCCTGCAATCTGCCCGCTGATGGCGGAGAATAAACCCGGCATCCGATGGACTTCCCTCCAAGGGAGGACCTTCGCCATCTGCTTGGCGTTGGCCTCCTTCCTGTGGCTATTGAGGACGATGGAGGACGACAGGGAAGTCACCTATGTCTTTGAAATCGAGCTGGTCGGCGCCGAAGCCAATACCGGCCTGCAGGCCGAGCTTCTCGATTCCATTGCCCGTGCGCAAGTGCTCGTGAGTCCTTGGGATCATCTGCTCGCCCGATGGATGCCCAACCGCGACCCCGTGCGATTGCTCGTCGAAGGGTTGCGCACCCCGCGCACCGAAGTTCCCTCGGCCCAGTTGGCGGGCGAAATAGAGAACCGAATCGGCTCCTCTGCCCGGGTGGAGAACATCACTCCGGCTACTTTGGCGATCGACGTTCGGCGCAAACCCTCCAAACCCTGACGCATGTCCGCATCCCGCCCTTCCCTCGGCCTTTCCCTGCTGCCCATCGGCATCCTGGTGCTGCTCCTGGCGGCAGATGTGGTTGCCTTTGGTGAGGACAGCAGCTACGGCAGCAATCAAATCGCCCTGCTCCTCGGGTCGGGTGTGGCCGTGGCCATCGGCATGGCCCGCGGACAAAATTGGGCGCATTTCGAGTCGCGCATCAAGGAGACCCTCGGCGACGCCATAGGGGCCATTCTCATTCTGCTGCTCATCGGCGCCCTCGCGGGCACCTGGCTGGTGTCGGGGATCATCCCCACCCTCATCGACGTGGGCCTGGACGTGTTGAGCCGCGAGGTCTTCCTGCCGGCTGCCTGCATCCTCTGCGCCGCGGTCAGCCTGGCCACCGGATCCAGCTGGGGACCGGTGGGACCGGTGGGGGTCGCGCTGATTGGCATCGGTCAAGCGCTGGGGCTCAGCGAAGGCTGGATTGCAGGCGCCATCATTTCGGGCGCCTATTTCGGGGACAAGCTCTCTCCGCTATCGGATACGACCAACCTCGCCCCCACTGTGGCGGGAACGGACCTCTTCACCCACATCCGCTTCATGTTGTGGACTACAGTGCCCAGCATCACGATCGCCCTGATCGTCTTCACGCTCGCAGGCCTCGGGTCCGGAAGCGGCGAGGCGGATCTCGGTGGAGCGGCCATCATGCAGGCTGAGCTGGCCCAGCACTTCAACCTGCACTGGGCGCTGTTCCTGGTCCCGGTGGGCGTCATCGTCCTTATCGCCCGCCGCGTGGCGCCGGTGCCCGCCCTCTTCCTGGGCGTGTTGGGGGGTGCGGTGGCCGCTGCGATCGCCCAGCCCCAGTTGCTCGCCACCCTCGCCGAGGACGCCCTCGGACCGGCCCTAGGATTTGGCACCACCCGCCTCGGGACGGCCTTCACCGCCCTGATGGCGGCGGCCGCCCTCGATACGACCATCGAGACCGGCAACCCCGTGGTCACCGACCTGCTGTCTTCAGGCGGCATGGCGGGCATGCTCAACACCGTTTGGCTCATCATCTGCGCGCTCACCTTTGGCGCGGTGATGGGCGCGGCCGGGTTCCTGGAGCGCATCACCCAAGCCATCCTGACGGCAGTCCACGGCACCTTCTCGCTCGTCTTCGGCACCGCCTTCTCCAGCGTGGTCTTCAACATCATCGCGGCGGACCAGTACATCGCCATCGTGGTGCCGGGCCGCATGTTCCGGGAGGCTTACAAAGAGCGCGGAGCCGCTCCACAGCTGCTGAGCCGCACGCTGGAAGACGCCGGAACGGTGACGAGTGTGCTCATCCCCTGGAACACCTGCGGCGTGGCCCAGAGCGGCGTGCTCGGCGTGGGCGTGTTGGCCTTTGCACCCTACTGCGTCTTCAACTACGTGAGTCCCCTGATGACGCTGCTGGTCGCGGCCATCGGCTTCCGCATTCCCAAGCCGGAAAACGCAGACGCATAACGCGGGAACCCAAGGCCCCGTCGTTTGTTGCAATCAGACATGGAACAGGACGTCTATCCCACCCTGCAGGACGATCGCGTGATCCGCGTGGAGCGGGCGGGCGAGAACAACCTGCAGGACATCGACGTCACCATTCCGCGCAACCGGCTGGTGGTGGTCACCGGCGTGAGCGGATCGGGTAAATCCAGCCTCGCCTTTGACACCCTGCACGCCGAGGGCCAGCGCCGCTACCTGGAGACCTTCAGTGCCTATGCGCGCCAGTTCATGGGCGGCCTGGAGCGCCCGAAGGTGGAGCGCATCACGGGCTTGAGTCCCGTCATCGCCATCGAACAGAAGACGATCAGCCGCAACCCGCGCTCCACGGTGGGCACGGTGACCGAGCTGCTTGACTTCCTGCGGGTGCTCTATGCCAGGGCCTCCACGGCCTACTCCAGCGCCACGGGCGAGCCGATGGTGCGCTTCACCGACGAAGGCATCTTGCAGCGCATTGCCCAGGATCACGCTGGGGAGCGGCTGCTCCTGCTGGCCCCGCTGGTGCGCGGCCGGAAGGGCCACTACCGCGAACTCTTCGAGACCATACAGAAGCAAGGCTACCTGCGGGCCCGGGTCGATGGAGAGGTGGTCGAGCTCGAAAAGGGCTTTCGGGTGGACCGCTACAAGGTCCACGACATTGAGGTGGTGGTGGACCGCATCGTGATGCCGGAGGCACCGGTCATCGACGCGGAAGGCAAGCCGGGCGATGAGGAGACCGAGCGCCTGATGCGTTCCCTGCGCACAGCCCTGGCCATGGGCAAGGGCAGCATGATGCTGCTGCCGGTGGACGATGCCATCCCCCGGCATTTCTCGCGGGCCCTGATGTGCCCGACCACCGGCATCAGCTACCCCGAGCCGGAGCCCAACCTCTTTTCCTTCAACTCGCCCTACGGGGCCTGCACCACCTGCAACGGCTTGGGGCAGGTCGCCGAAGCGGACCGTGGGCTCATCATCCCCGACGGCGGGAAGAACCTGCGACAGGGCGGGCTCGCTCCACTGGGAGCGCTCAAGGCCAGCTGGACCAAGGACGTCATCGAGGCCATTCTGGGCAGCGGTGGGTTCAACGCCCGCACACCCTTTGACGACGTGGACGAAGTGACGCTGTCCACCATTCTGTATGGAGCCGAGAAACCGGTGACGTTGCCCGGAAAGGCCGGAACCAAGGAGCGCAAGGTGAGGTTCGACGGACTCATCGCCACCATTGAGCGGGCGGCCAAGGAAGGCTCCGGCGCGCCCCTGCGCCGGTGGGCCCAGAAATTCCTGCACAAGCGTCCCTGCCCGGCGTGCGGCGGATCGCGGCTCAAGCCCACGGCCCACCAGTTCAAGATCGCCGGAGCCACCCTGCCCGATGTGGTCGCCATGGACCTGCGCAGCCTGGCCGAATGGGCCACCACGGCCGCCCAGGGCATGGACAGCCGACAGGCCGCCATCGCGGCGGAACCGCTCAAGGAAATCGCGGGGCGCCTGGGCTTCCTGCTCGACATGGGGCTCGAATACCTGACGCTGGACCGCCCGGCGCGGTCGCTCAGTGGCGGAGAGGCCCAGCGCATCCGCCTGGCCACCCAGATCGGCTCCAAGCTCACGGGCGTACTGTACATCCTCGACGAGCCGAGCATCGGCCTGCACCAGCGCGACAACCAACGCCTGATCGACAGCCTCAAGACCTTGCGCGACGTGGGCAACACGGTCATCGTGGTGGAGCACGATGAGGACATGATGCGGCAGGCCGACCACCTCATCGATATCGGTCCGGGCGCGGGAAAGCACGGTGGCCAGGTCGTCGCGCAAGGGCCGCCCTCGGACCACCTCGCCCAAGGCAGCGTCACCGCGGAGTTCATCGACGGGCGGCGCCACATCGCCATTCCCAAGAAGCGCCGCAAGGGCAACCGCAAAAAGCTCAGCCTCTTCGGCGCCAGCGGGCACAACCTCAAGTCGGTCGACCTCAAATTGCCACTCGGCACCCTCATCTGCGTGAGCGGCGTGAGCGGAAGCGGCAAGAGCAGCCTGATCAACCAGACCCTGCACCCGGCGCTGCACAACCACTACTACGAGGAGACCAAGCGGCCCCTGCCGTTCAAGAAAATCAACGGCCTGCAGCACCTGGACAAGGTGATCGCCATCGACCAGAGCCCCATCGGCCGGACCCCGCGTTCCAACCCCGCAACGTACACCGGTGTGTTCAACGAGATCCGCAACCTCTTCACCCAGTTGCCGGAAGCCAAGATCCGCGGCTACAAGCCGGGTCGGTTCTCGTTCAATGTAGCGGGAGGGCGCTGCGAGACCTGCAAGGGCGCCGGCCTGCGCACCATCGAGATGAACTTTCTGCCGGACGTGCACGTGCCGTGCGAGGACTGCGGCGGCAAGCGGTACAACCGCGAGACGGTGGAGGTGCGCTACCGGGGCAAGTCCATCGCGGACATCCTCGGCATGACGGTGGAGGAAGCGCTGGAGTTCTTCGACGCCTACCCCAAGATCAAGCGGGTGTGCGGCACGCTGCGCGATGTGGGGCTCGGCTACATCACGCTCGGCCAGCCCTCCACTACCCTTTCCGGCGGAGAGGCGCAGCGCGTGAAGCTGGCCACAGAGCTCGCACGGAAGGACACCGGCAACACGTTCTACATCCTCGACGAGCCCACGACCGGCCTGCATTTCCAGGACGTGGAGATGCTGCTCAATGTGCTGCACAGGCTGGTAGATCAAGGCAATACCGTGTTGGTGATCGAGCACCAGCTCGACGTGATCTGCAACGCCGACTACGTGATCGACATCGGGCCCGAAGGTGGGCACGGCGGAGGCACCATCGTGGCCGAGGGCACCCCCGAGGCGGTGGCCAAAACCGAACATGGCGCCACCGCCCCCCACATACAATCGACCCTCGACATGCGGAAGTCTATATAATATTCCGTATATTGGTTAGTCATGGTCAGAAAATCGCATCTGGATCCGCGGAGCTGGAATGACATCAAGGCCCACGACAGCTGGTCCATCTTCAAAATCATGTCCGAATTCGTTGAAGGCTTTGCCGGCCTGCAACGCGTCGGACCCTGCATCAGCATCTTCGGATCGGCCCGGAAGGCTCCGGACGACCCGGACTACAAGCTCTCCACGGAAGTGGGCCGCCTGCTGGTGGAAAACGGCTACGGCGTCATTACCGGCGGAGGCCCGGGCATCATGGAGGCCGGAAACAAGGGCGCCCACGAGGCCGGCGGTGTATCCGTGGGACTCAACATGAACCTGCCCCACGAGCAGCACCACAACCCGTACATCAATCCGGAGACGAGCCTCGAGTTCGACTATTTCTTCGTGCGGAAGGTGATGTTCATGAAGTACAGCCAGGGCTACGTGGTCCTGCCCGGTGGTTTCGGAACGCTCGACGAGCTCTTCGAAGCCATGACCCTCATCCAGACGGGCAAGTCCAAGCGCTTCCCCATCGTGCTGGTACGGTCGGAGTTCTGGGGCGGATTGGTCGATTGGATCAAGGAAACACTGCTGGCCCAAAACGCGACCATCAGCGCGGGCGACCTGGACCTCATCCAGGTGGTGGATACCGCCGAGGAAGCCGTGGCCGTCCTCAACAAGTTCTACGAGAACTTCTTGCTCAAGCCGAACTTCTAACGTAACCCAGGGCGCCGCAATCCGGTTCATTGGGCATGTTTCGTTTCAATACCGCCTGGGCCTGGCTCTCCAGCGCCATCCTGCTGACCGCCTGTGAGGGCAGCACGATGATGTCGCACACCTTCCACAACCACATGGAGGACAGCCTGGTGCTGGTGCCGCGGTTTGACAGCCTGCCGTGGTACGACAGCCTGACCGTCGTGCTGGGGCCGGGCGAGTCCCACACGGTCTACACCTACGACATGCGGGGCAAATGCCACGACTGCTTCGGGCTCGACTCCCCCACCCGTTGGATCGACACCCTCGAAGTTCAAGGAAAAACGTGGGCGATCTACCCCGGGCGGGACGACGGGCATTGGGCGACGGAGACCGATGAGGGCGTCAGCTGGATCCGGTTTGACCATACGCTGAACCTGAGCGCTGTTGATTTCGAGTAAGGTCATCTTGCGGCCCCTGCCGACCCCTCGGTAACTTCGCAGCCATGACACCTTACCGACTCCTGGGCCTGGTTGGCCTGACCCCGTTCTTCCTCTGCGCCCAGGCGCCCTATGACTTCGAAGCGTTGAGCAGCTACTATGTGCCACTCGACAACGCGCCGGCTTTGGAGTTCGACATGTACGACTACGAAGACGGATGGGACGATCCTGAATTCACGGCACAGCTGGGATTCACCACGGACATCGACGGCATCTCCTTCAACAGCGTGACCCAGATCGGGACGGGTACCGTCCTCTTTGCGCTCACCCAGCCATCGGCGGGGTACATCCCCACTTTGTACGACTTGGCCGACCTGGGTTTCCTGAATCCCAAGAACCCCTCGCTCATCCGCTGGGAGACCACGGGGGCACCGGGTGAACAGGTGTTTGCGCTCGAATTCCACAACTGCGGGTTCTACGAAGAGGTGTTCTCCGATTCCATCGCCCCCAGCTTCGTGAACTGTGCCCTGCGCGTGTACGAGGCCACAGGCGTGATCGAGTACCACTTCGGGTCCAGCTTCATCGGGCCGAACATCACCGAGCCTTCGTT
>JBDQOI010000048.1:0-1170 GCA_040261275.1 Flavobacteriales bacterium
ATGCAAGGCGCCAATGTGGCCGGTGCGGATACCCGCTGCCTCGACGAAGGCGTGAGCAGCCGCAGTGCCTTCCTTCGGGTCGCCTACCCCGGTGACGATGCGGAGAACCTGACCCTCGACCTGGTGGTCGCGATCACACCGGAAGGCGTCGAGCCCATCGACGTTCTCCAGGCCGAATTTGACGCTTGGTGGAGTGGCACCGGCGTGCCAGAGAATGGTGCGGCACCCGCTCCCCTGCTCATCACGCGCAAGGCCGATGGCGAGGCCCTCCTCAAGTGGTCCGGCCCCACTCCTGCCGAAATGGTCGTCTTTGATGCGCGGGGAGCGCGATTGGAGTCCGTACCGCTGACCGGACCCTGGACGTCGTGGCGCCCCTCCAGCGACGGCACGCTGTTCCTGCGCCTGATGGATGCCAACGGGGACCTGTTGTCCACCATGCAATACAGCGGCACAAGCCCCGCGCCCAACACCCAGCGCTCCGACCGGGAATAACGGCGATCAGGGCGCGTCTGACAGGTCGCCTGCGCGGAGGCCGCCGATGAGACGGAGCACCTCCCAATGGGCGGCACTCCACTCCTGCTGGGCGGCGAGTTCAGCGGCTTCGGCCTGCAATACGGCCACATCGAGTGCCCGGAAGTCGATGGCGTTGAGGACGCCGTCGCGAAAGCGGTTGGCGCCGATTTCGGCTGCGAGGCGGGCATTGGCGGTCCGTTGAGCGGCCATCGCGTGAATGGAAGCCGAGGTGGTGCGGCGGTCCCACGCCTGCGCGAGTGCATGCCGGGCCTCGGTTTCGAGCCGGTCGCGCTCCAAGCCGGCCATTTCGACCTGGATTTCCGCCTGCTGGATGGCACGCCGCGTGGCGCCTCCATTGAACAGGTTGAAATTGAGCGTCAAGGTCGCGCCATAGTTGGTCACGTTCGTGGTGACATCGCCGTTGCGGTACGGATTGAAGAAGGCCGAATCGGGGATCAGCGAGTTGGTGCCGGACGCACCGCGGTTGTTGCCCCAGGTCGTGGCCAGCCCCAACACCGGGTACAGCCGCGCCTTGGCTTGGCGGACGCCCGTCTGCGCGATCTCGCGGGAAAGCACCGCGTTCCGCACGTTCTGGTTGTTCTCCATCAACAGCGCCTGCAGGTCTTCGAGGTTGCCTGCTGCCGAGGGCTCCGGCAA
>JBDQOI010000048.1:1180-13517 GCA_040261275.1 Flavobacteriales bacterium
CTCGGGGTACACCATGACCAGGTTCAGGTTGCGTCGTGCCGCCCGGACGGCCGACTGCTGGCGCAACAGCGCAGTGCTGTCCGCAAGCAGGGCGTTTTCGAACTGGAGCCGATCGAACGTACCCGCGGTGCCCAGCGCAGAAGCTGTTTCTATGCGGTCCAGCCGCTGGTGGGTCAGCTCGAGGGCCGCACGCAAGACGTCCGCACTCCTTTCCTGCACCAGCACGGCATCGTAGGCATTCATCACGGCTTGTACCGTGGCCTCCACCACGAGTTCGGCGTTGCCTTCCGCTTGCGAGGCGAGCAATCCCAGCCGGTCCTTGGCGGCAAACATGCCCATGCCGTCAAAGAGCGTCCACTGCAATTGCGCGCCCGGCGCCAAAGAACGGTTCTGGGTGGCGATGGGGAGGAACGTGCTCGGGTTCTCAGTCTGGTCGTTGACCGCCGTTCCGAGTCCGAGGTTGACCCCTACCTGGGGCAGGGCGCCCGCTGCTCCCCAATCATCGCCCACTTCGGCGATTTCCTGATTCAAACGCGCCACCCGGATGCCGTAATGCCGCTCCAGCGCTTGGGACACCGCCTGCTCGCGAGAAAGCGGCGGGCCCACATCCGGTGACTGGGCCATCGCCGAAAGCGGTGCCACCCCGAGTCCAATCAGCAGCAGTACAGCCATGGCGGTGGGGGCGGCATCGCGGAAGCCCTGCTCCTCGCGGACGGCGGGCTCGGCGCTTTCGCGGCTCGGCCAATCGCCCTGCTTGACCCACACCCACGAACGGTGGAGCGGGTTGATCCACAAGAGGTAAACCGGCAGCAGAATGAGGATGATGACTGTGACAAAGAGCAGACCGAACGCCACCGAAATGGCCATGGGGATGAGGAATTGCGCCTGGAAGCTCTTGTTGAGCATGAGCGGCGTCAGGCCCGCCACGGTGGTGACCGAAGTGAGCAGAATGGGCCGGAAACGGCTCATGCCCGCGTCCCAGATGGCCTGCCGGACATCGCTACCCTCCTTGAGGTTGCCGTTGAATGCGGCCACAAAAACGAGGGCATCGTTGACCAGGATGCCGATGAGGGCGATGAGACCGAGGATGCTGAACAGGCTGATCTGAGCGCCAAGCATCCAGTGGCCGAGGCTGATGCCCACCATGCCAAACGGAATCAGTCCGAATACCGCGGCAGCCTGCAAGGGCGACCGGAAGGCCAGCACCACGATGAAGAACATCAGGGCGAAGATGAGCGGCATGATGGCCGATATGCTGTTCTGGGACTTGGCGACCTCGCGGTTCTGGCCCTCGTAGCTGGCCCGAATCGTGGGGTACTTGGCCAGGATTCCGGGAACCACGTTGGCCTTGATGTCGGCGTTGGCGTCGGAAGCGCTCACCTCGGGGCCGGCGAGGTCGGCGCTGACTTGCACCTCGCGTGCGCTGTAGAGTCGGTTGATGGCGGTGATGCCATTGATCAAGGCCACATCCGCGAGCTCCTCCAGGGGCACCAGCCCTCCCGACGGCGTCCGAACCCGGAAGCGCTGCAGGTCCGAGACCGAGCCGCGGTCTTTCTCATCCAACCGCACCCAGACGCGCACCTCATCGCGCCCGCGCTGCAGGCGCTGCACCTCGCTGCCGAAGAACCCCTCGCGAACCTGGGAGAGCAAGGAAGCGCGGGTCATTCCAAGCTGGAACGCCCTCGGCTTCGGCCGGATTTCGAGTTCCTTGAGGCCTTTCTGGTTGTTGTCGGTGACGTCCTTGAGGTCCTCCCGCTCGAGCATGGCCGCCTTGAGCTCGGCTGTGGCGGCGTCGAGGTCACCGAGGTCGTTTCCGAGCAGCGACACCGAGACCGGACGCCCAAAGGGCGAAAAGGCGGCAAAGCTCAGGTTCTCGGACCCGTAGACCGTTCCCACCCGTTCCCGCACCATGGCGCTGATGTCCATGGAACGCATGTTCCGGCGTTCCCCGTCGAGCAACTGAACGTTCAGCGAACCCGTGTGGGCATTGGGGCCGATCCGCTTGTCCACGGCGAGGACCATCTCCAGGCTGTCGTCGCGCTGGGCGGAAAGCTCGCCGTTCACCTCCCAGATGACCTCTTCGATGCGGTCGAGTTCTGCCTGCGTCACCCCTTCACGGGTTCCACTGACCATGGAGAGGTTGACGGTCAGATTGTCTCCCTCGATGAAGGGAAAGAATGTGGTCTTCACCAGGCCACTGCCGATCAAACCAGGCACCGTGATCAGAAAAAGGGCCACGATGGAGCTGAAGGCAATCCAAGGCTGGTCCAGCGTGAAGCGCAATACCGGACCGTAGAGGCGGTCCCGCATGAAGCCCATGACGCCGCGCATCCCCCGCTCGACGGCGTTGGGCTTGAAATCCCTTCGCAACGCTTTGCTGTGCCCCACGTGAGCCGGCAGGATAAGCGCCCCTTCCACCAGGCTGAACAGCAGGGTCAGCATGATGACCGTGGCCATGTCGCCAAAGAAGTCACCCAGCTGCCCCTCGATGAAGAAGAAGGAGGAAAAGGCGACCATGGTCGTGATGATGGCGGCGAACACGGCGGGCAACACCTCCATGGTGCCTTCGATGGTCGCCTGCATGCGCCCTTTGCCCATCTCGTAGTGCCGATAGATGTTCTCTGCAATGACGATGCCGTCGTCCACCAGGATGCCGATGACGAGGATCATGCCGAAGAGGCTGATGACGTTGATGGTCACTCCCGCCATCTCGGCGAAGATGAACATGCCCGCAAACGAAACCGGGATGGCCAGGGCCACCCAGAAGGCCAGGCGGATGTTGAGGAACAGGGCGAGCAGGATGACCACCAGGATGAACCCGACCACGCCGTTGTTCACGAGGAGGTCAATCCGTTGGTTGAGGACCACCGAGCTGTCGCGAATGACGTCCAAGCGAAGGCCTGTCCCCACCTCCTCCGCCTGCGCATTGTATCCCTCCATGTAGGAACGCACCAAGGCGGTCACTTCGAGGATGCTCTCGGTGGTCAGGTTGTTGACGGTGACGACCACCGCCGGGCGGCCGTTGAACCAATTGCGGGAGGGGTCGTTGTCGGCCCAGCGGTCGCGCACCTCGGCCACGTCCGAAAGCCGCACGTAACCGCCCTCGGTGTTGGCGCGCAACACGGTACTGCCCAGCGCATCGGCGTCGTAGCCACGGAACCGGCCGCGCAGGATGAGCTCCTCCCGGTCGGTTTTCAGGCGTCCCCCGGTGGTCTCGATGTTGGAGGCCCGGATGGCGGCGCCCACCTCTGCGATGGTGAGGTTGAGTTCGGTGAGTCGGTCAGCGCGCAAGGCCACCTCGATTTCTTCGCCGGGAAAGCCGCTGAGCGACACTTGGCTGATGCCGTCCAGCGCCCGCAGGTCCTGTTCAATGCGGCGGCCTTCGGTCTTCAGCGCCCGCAGGTCGTCCACCCCGGTCACGGCGAAGGTGATCGCCACCCCGATGGCTTCTTGCTTGAAGACGATGGGCGGCTCCATCCCCACGGGGAAGGACGCGATGCGGTCCACGGCGTTCTTGACGTCTTGCAGGATCTCATCGGTCTCTTTCTCGTCGAGCACCGATACGGTGATGCTGCCCGCATTCTCCGAGCACACGGACTTCACCTGATCCAGACCGGCAATGCCCTGCAGGTTCTCCTCGATCTTGGCCACGATGCCCTCCTCGATTTCAGCCGGAGAAGCGCCGGGATACACGGCCTGAATCTGAATGGTTTTGGACTCGGTGACCGGAAAGAAGTTGCTCTCCATCCCCCCTATGCCGACCCAGCCTGCGGCAAGCAGGGCAAAAACGAGGAGGTCGCCCAGTATGTGATACTTGACGAAGGTTTCGATGAGGCTGCGCATGCTGCGGTCGGATTAAGGGTTCACGACTTCCACGAGCAAGCCCGCGTACGCCCCTGAAATGGATTCCGCGAGCAACGGGGTGCCCGGCTCCAAGCCTCTGATCAAGACCTTGTCCGCATCGCGGTGGACCACATCCACTGCTGCCGTTTCCAAGCGGCCATCCCGGACCACGAACACCTCGGAGTCCTCCATTCCTTCCAGCAAAGCGGCGTCCAGCGCCACCACTGCGGTCATGGGATCCAGGGATACGGTTCCGCTCAAGTATCGGCCGTCGCGCAGCACGCCTCCGTCCACCGCCTGCACTTCGCTGTACACACTGGCGGATTGAGTCGCGGGGTCGACCGTGCCGGAAATCCGGGCGACCCTGCCGGTGGCGACGACGGCACCCGACTCATCCATCAGGCGAACCGGATTGCCCTCTGCCAGCCGCTCCAGGTGCCGGGCGTGCACAGCTGACTTGACCTCGAAGGTCTCTGTGCCGACGAGCGTGCCCAGCGGTTGGCCCGCTCGGACCATGGAGCCGGGCTGCACCAAGGCACCCGTGACAACCCCCGTGAAGGGTGCCTTGAGAGAGAATTTGTCCAACCGCTCTTCGGCCGATCGAATGGTGTGGTAGCCGGCAACGATGCCGCGTCCCGTCAGATAAAGTCGCTCCCTGTCCGTTGCGGGTTCGGGCAAAGCAGACAGTGTGCGTTCCACGTTGAAGTTGCTCACGTAGGCCTGCCACTCCGCCGCCCGATCCGGGAAGTCCACCGCAATGTCAGCGAGCGACCCGGCCAGCAGCTGGAGCCACTGGCTGCGCTGCCCCACGAGGTTGGCACGGAGTTCTGCATCGTCCACGCGCAACATGGCTTCGCCTTGGCGGAACCGGACCCCTTCGCGGAATTCCTTTCCGCCGGTAGGCAACATGCCACTCACCTCGGAAAGGACCGTCATCCGATTCAAAGCCTGCACCCTCCCCTCAATGCCCACGGTGGGCGTCAGGGTGTCGGGTGCGGCAGACAGCACCTTCACTGTGCGTGCGACCGCAGGTCGAGGCTTCACAGGGGGCGTCTCCTTCATTCCGATCAGTCCGTTCATCACGAACACCCCAACGGCCAGAATGGCCAGGCCCGCAAGGGCCCTCAATACATTTTTGATCATCGCGCAGTTTCCGTTCCGGTCCAATCAATGGAACGGTTTTACTGGCGCGAAGTTCAACCAATCAGACCCAGAATCAATGCACGACAAGCAGGCTTTGGACCGCCTGATCCCGGGATGAGGCCAACCTCAGCTGGTACAGACCTGCGGGCACGTCGCCGACGTGGAATTCGATCGTGTACTCTTGTCCCGCCTCGGAAGACCAACCGCCCAGCAATTGCACTACCTGTCCCGAGAGGTTCAAAAGGGAAGCCTCCACGTCCATGTCTTCGTCCACAGCAAAGCGCAGGCTGACGTCTCCACCCGCCGGATTGGGAGACATTCCGGTCAGGGTAATGGCTCCCGTGCGGCCTTCCGGCAGCGGCTCCGTCCCCTCAGCCACGGCACCCTCTGCCTCGGGACAAGGCTGACCATCAGAAGTCACCTGATAGCTGAATTCCGTGGCATTGCCCGCGCAATCCGTAGCCGTGTAGGTTCGCGTAATGGTGAACGGCATACAGCATTCGATTTCACCGTGCAGGTCACCGCAACAATGGATGTCCGATGCAACAGTGACTCCGTTTTCGACGAAGGTGCCGGAATAGGTCAGCGTGCTGCCGAACCCGTATTGAGCATTGTGCTGGTTGGCCCCTTCTCCCAACTGGGTTCCGTAAAATGTGCTCTCCGGTTGATGGGACAGGTTGAATGTCGACCCCTCATATTCCCCCGTTCCGGTCAATGTGCCTTCAGTCAGCAGATAGTACATCCACGTTTGGGCCTGACCCAAGTCGGCGCATTCTCCCTTGAATCCGGAAGGAACGCCCCGGGCATTCCAACCCGCCCAGTCCAGACCATCGGAGAAGGTGACGGCCAGATTGAAACCGGCATTGGGGTTTCTCAAGGCCTGCAAGGACCAACTCAGGGTCCAGGTGGCATCGTCAAGGAATTGGATGTTGCCCAGATTGACCGCCGTGAAATAGGCGACCTGATCGTCTGTCCCAGGAAAGCAGAACAGGCGCAACACATGGGTCGTGTCGCCCTCACAGGTCAATCCGTTTTCAAATGCAATGGGCTCCATGGCCGCACAGGCTTGTTGGGCCCCCGGCTCAGGAGCATGGGAGCTGTAACTCTCCGAGAATGTCACGTCCACCCCACAGTTGTCGGATGCCAGGACCAGGCAGGGTACCGGAATGTCGGTGGTGCCGTCTGGAGCGCAGCACAACTCGATCTGTTCACCCTCGGTCAATCCGCATACGTTTGTAAATACGGGGGACTCTGCATCCACATAGACGATGGTCTGGGCGCAGCTCGCCGAAACGACATTGCCACAGGCATCCGATGCAGAGATTTCCCAGGTTCGGGTAATGGTGATTTCGCCAGCACATTCGGCGGAGGTTAGATCGGTGTAATCCACCTGGACCCAAGGCTCGGGGTCCACACCATCTGACGCCACGACCTCGGGCTCACCAAACAGGGGGAGCAATTCAGGAGCTTCACAATCGCCAGTGAATTCCAATGTGGTGTCGGAGGGGCATGACCATTCCAAAATGGGCGGCGTTGCATCCGGTACCGTGATGGTCTGCAGACAGGAAGCCACATTTCCGCAGGCGTCTGTGGCCGTCCAGAACCGCGAGATGCCCTCCTCGCCTGAGGCCTCGGTCAGGGTGAAATCCGAGTAAGCCACCACAACGGTTCCGCAGCCATCAGTCGCGGTCGCCACGCCCGTGAATTCGGGCGCCATGGAGTCGCCGCATGCCAAGTTCACATCGGGTGGGCAAGTGACCGCAGGTGCGGTGGTATCCACCACTGAAATGGCCTGGCTGCAGGTGATGACCGTATCGAGCCCTTCGGCGCTGATGGTGGCGCTAAACATCCGCATAATGGTCACCGGACATTGACCAGATTCAGAATCAGACCAAGTCCAAACCGCTTCGGGCAAGACGGTGGTGCACTCGGAAGACCCGATGGGCGACCCAGCTGGACAACAGACAATCGCTACTTCTGGAAAGCCCAGAGTCGCAGCCGCAGTGTCGGATCCACAACCCAAGAGGGTGTCGACCGGGCAGGCGATTTGAAAAACGCACACATTCTCTCCCTCACAATCGTCACCGCCGTCGCCATCACCACCGCCATTACCGCCGCCGCCGCCACCATCACCGCCGCCGCCGTCACCACCGCCGCCATCACCACCACAGCCCGGCAAAGTCCAGCTTCCACTGACCATGTCACCGTCCACGAAAGACTCATTGAAAGCCGTCAAGGCTTCCACCAAACCCGAGAGATTTCCTTCCATCGGCATGCATCCGCCAATGGCCAAATCGGCCAGCATGACCACGGTAGCGAGGGTCCAGCCCTCATAAGCGCCACTGTTGAGCGTCAATTCCGTCACCGGAAAGTCAGCTCCCCCGAAATCTCCATCCGCAGAATCAAAACCCATGGACAGTTTCGCCGCCAACAACTGGCCCGCCAAAACACTTGCAGAGCCGGTAGGGTCGATGGTATCCGCGCCCAACACCGACGCTGTCCCACCTTGAGGAAGGAATGCCGCTACGGCAGAGGAACTCGTAAAGGTCCAGAGGTTTCCCTCCTCGCAACCCAAGGTCACCCCATCCGGGAAAGCCAAATCAAAGAATGCGTCCCGGTAACAGCCCGGGTTGTTTCCCGAGCAAGCATCGATGCCCCAGCCCCCTTGCGTTTGCGTGCGGAAATCACCCGCTTCAATGGAGCACGTGTCCTGTTGGGCCATCACCACAATAGCCTCCCCCAACCCTAGAGAGAGGAGAATCAATAGGAACAAGGGACGACGGCCGGACGGAGAGAACAAGGGCATATGCCCTATACGGATCACCAAACTAACGGGTTTCAGTCTGGGCAGCCCCCGGGTTCGATTTGCGATGACAAATCTCATTCTGCCTCATCGACGTGGAATTCGTAAATTGTATAGTCGCTATTTCTGCGGCCACCAAATCACCCGAATGAATCGCTTCTTTCACTTGCTCTTCTGCGCCCTCCCCTTGGGCTTGATGGGGCAATCCAACTCCTTCTCAACTTCAGATGTCGCCTCAGACATTCCCATGCAACGCACGTGTGCCGCGCACGAAAAGCACGTGGAGATGATGGGCTTCCAGAAATATGCAAATGCCCACGAGCAAATTGAGGCGCACACTGCACAGTGGGCTCCGATCGTGGCCCAACAGCGCGATGCCGGTCAGAGCAACGTCGTGACCATCCCCGTGGTCTTTCACGTCATCTACGCCAACAGCACGGAGAACATCCCCGACTCCAAAATTTTGGAGCAGATGCAGACCCTCAACGACGACTTCCGCCGGCTCAACAGCGATCAGGACAACATCTGGGCGCAAGCTGCCGATACGGAAATCGAATTCTGCCTGGCTTCCTTTGACCCGGATGGGGCGCCCACCAATGGCATCCTACGCGTGCCCACTACGGTAAGCAGCTTTGGGTCCGATGACAACATGAAATTCTCCAGCTCAGGTGGCTCCGATGCCTGGCCCGCCGACCAGTACATGAATTTCTGGGTCTGCAATCTGGGGGGGGGACTGCTCGGTTATGCGCAATTCCCAGAAGGACCAGCCGCCACGGATGGCATTGTATGCGGATACCCATTCGTAGGAAACAACGGCCCGGGAGCGGGCAACTACAACCTCGGCCGCACCGCGACCCACGAGGTCGGCCACTGGCTCAACCTGCGCCACATCTGGGGTGATGGTTTATGTAACATGGACGACGACGTCAGTGATACGCCTGAATCAGACGGTGCCAACTACGGCTGTGCACTGGGACACGTCAGCTGCTCCACAGAAGACATGGTCCAGAACTACATGGACTACTCCGATGACGCCTGCATGAACCTGTTCACGGCAGGGCAGGCGGTGCGCATGCAGGCGCTCTTTCAGCCCGGCGGCGCCCGCGAGGGCCTCTTGACCTCCAACGGCTGCGCCCCCCCTTGTGAAGTGGATTGTGGCTGTACGGATGACGCAGCGTGCAACTTCGACCCTGCTGCCCTGAACGACGATGGCACCTGCGACTTCAGCTGCTATGGCTGCACGAATGCATCCGCATGCAACTATGACCCCGACGCCACCCTGGATGATGGCAGCTGCGTGGTGGGCAATCAAAGTGAGATTGTCTTCAATCTGACCCCTGACAACTACGGTTCTGAAACGACATGGGCCATTACGGATGACAACGGAAACACCGTTCTATCTGGAGGCCCCTACTCGAACAATGACAACACTCCCATCACGGCATCAGCCACCTTGGATATCGGCTGCTACACGCTTACTGTCAACGACAGCTTTGGCGACGGTATTTGCTGCTCCTATGGAAATGGAAGCTTTTCCTTGAGCCAGTGTGGGTCCGTCATTTATTCGGGGGGGGCATTCGGCAATACGGACGTCTTCAATTTTTGTGTGACTTCCTCGACGATTGAGGGATGCACGGATCCGGCGGCATGCAACTACAATGCAGATGCAGAGGTCGATGACGGCTCATGCGCTACCGTGGACGCCTGTGGTGTGTGCGGCGGCCCCGGAGAGGTTCTGGAGTGCGGCTGCTCCGACATTCCCGAGGGTGATTGCGACTGCGATGGCACCCAGCTCGACGCCATCGGTGTTTGTGGTGGAAGCTGCGCGGCCGACCTCGACGGCGACGGAATCTGTGATGACGTAGATGACTGCGTAGGTCAATTGGATGCCATCGGTGTTTGCAATGGCGACTGTGCCTTTGATACCGACGGCGACGGCATCTGCGACCCCTCCGTTCCGCCGGCCGAGCCGTGCGTGGACGGGTTTGCGGGCATTTACCCCTGCGACCAGGTTGACCTCATGGCCCACATGACCGTCGCTGGCGTCGGTGGCGGTGAGATGAACGACATCTGGGGATGGACCGACCCGCTCGACGGCAAGGAATATGCCCTGCTGGGCAAGACCACGGGTACGGCCTTCATCGACATCTCCGACCCGGTCAACCCGGTCTTCCTCGGCGAGCTGCCCACCCACACGTCGAACTCATCCTGGCGCGACATCAAAGTCTACGCCAACCATGCCTTCATCGTATCGGAAGCTTCCGGTCACGGCATGCAGGTCTTTGACCTGACGCGTTTGCGCAATGTGGCCAATCCCCCGGCCACCTTCGATTCTGACGCCCATTACGGCGGATTCGGCAATTGCCATAACATCGCCATCAACGAGGCTTCGGGCCGCGCATACCCCATCGGTGCCAGCACCTTCTCAGGTGGTCTCAACATCATCGACATCAGCAATCCGCTGAGCCCCACCCTGATTGGAAGCTTCGCAGAAGACGGCTACTCACACGATGCGCAGATCGTGAACTACAACGGGCCCGACGCCCAGTATGCGGGCAGCGAAATCGCCTTCTGCTTCAATGAGGATATGGTGACCATCGTGGACGTCACCGATGCCACCGACCCCGTGTTGGTGAGTACCACCCCTTACAGCACGTCCGGCTACACCCACCAGGGTTGGTTGACCGAGGACCACAAGTACCTGCTGGTCAACGACGAGCTCGACGAGCAGCAGTCCGGTCAGCCTACGCGGACCTACATCTTTGACGTGCAGGACCTCAACAATGTGAGCTTGATCGACGCGCAATTGGGCTCCACCAATGCCATCGACCACAACCTCTACATCCACGAGGGATTGGTGTACCAGTCGAACTACCGTGCTGGACTGCGCATCCTGGACTTGGCCAACGTGGCCCAAGGACAACTCGAAGAGGTCGCCTTCTTCGATGTCTACCCTGCCAGCAACTCCGCTCAGTTCAACGGAACCTGGAGCAACTATCCCTACTTCGGTTCAGGCAACGTCATCGTGAGCCACATCGAAGAAGGACTCTACATCGTTCGCCCGAACATCATTCCTCCCTGTGAGGTGGCTTGCGGATGCACCGATGCGACCGCATGCAACTACGACCCCAACGCATTGAACGAGGACGGGTCCTGTGACTTCAGCTGCTACGGATGCACGGATGCGGCGGCCTGCAACTACGACCCTGCCGCCACCATCGACGATGGGTCCTGCGTGAATGGTGCTCTCACCACCTTCCAGATGACCCTCACCACCGACAATTACCCCGCCGAGACCACTTGGTCGGTAATCAATGTTGAATCGGGAGAGACCGTGATGTCAGGAGGTCCATACAGCACGGCAAACACCACGATCACGGCCTCTGAATTGATTTGTGCCGGTAATGGAGATTGCTTCACCCTCACGATCAATGACAGTTTTGGGGACGGCATTTGCTGCGCATTTGGAACTGGTGACTACAGCTTGACCGCAGACGGAAACGTAGTGGCTTCGGGAGGTGAATTCGGTGACACAGAGAGTACAACCTTTTGTCTTGAACAGGTCGACCTCAGCGGTTGCACGGATCCGACAGCTTGCAACTACGATTCAGCGGCTACTGTGGACGATGGCTCCTGTCTTCAGGACGATGCCCTCGGGGTTTGCGGCGGTGATTGCACCGCAGATGTGGACCAGGACGGTGTGTGTGACGCGGATGAAGTGCCCGGTTGCACCGATTCTGAGGCCGACAACTACAACCCCAACGCGACCGACGACGATGGCTCTTGTGAGTATCCCGCACCCTGTCCTGCTGACTTTGATGACGACAACATCATCACGGTCGCGGACATCCTGATTTGCTTGGGCGACTTCGGATGCGCCGGTGATTGTACGGCGGACCTCGACGGAGACAGCATCACAGGGGTCACGGATATTCTGATTGTACTGTCCGCGTTCGGAGAGCCCTGTCCTTAACGCCTCCGGTCACCAAGTGAGGAGTAAGAAAAGGACGAACGCCAACCATAGCAGAGCCGCCATGATGATGGCTCCTGCGACCCATCGTCCGGCCGAGGCCAACCCCGATCGGGGATAACGGTCGGGGTTGGCCTTCGACATTCGGAAGGCCCTTCTGGAAAGGGAATAGCCCAGGATGCTGAGTATGAACCCGAGCGCAAAGGCAAACCCCACGAGGGAAAAGGCGGCGAGATAGTCAAGTGCAATGGCGCCGAGAAGGCCGTAAACCCAACCCGCGGAAAGGACAAACCCAAGCACCGCATCGGGATGCCGGCCCCTCTGCGGTTCGGGCAAAGACGCTTCTCCTGGTGCTCGTTCTGGTTGGGCTCGGTGAACTTGGGCTCTTCCTGCTTGGGCTCCGTCTAATTGGGCTCTGTCAAATTGGGTTCTGTCAAATTGGGTTCTGTCAAATTGGGCTCTGTCAAATTGGGCTCTGTGAAAATGAGACTTCCCTTGATGTTGCGCCATTGTTTCGCCCACGATCACTCCTTCCACTCCAGCCGTGACCGTCATGGCATCTTCTGTGTGGTTGGTCG
>JBDQOI010000049.1:0-12539 GCA_040261275.1 Flavobacteriales bacterium
TCCGGCGCCACCGTGACCTGCCACAGCCCGCCACATTTCATGCCCACATGGAATGGAGCATCCCCATAGAGCCGACACTCTTGCCCATTGCAAGACGCCGACTGCTGCAGGAAATAGCCCAGTGCTGAGCCTTATTTGACGATGGTCACCTTGATGGCGGAAGGGCCCTTGTGACTCTGCTCCACCTCAAATTGAACCTTGTCACCTTCGGAGACTTCCTCCTTCATGTTGGTGATGTGCGCGAAAATGCTGTCGCGGCTCTCTGAATCTCGGATGAAACCGAAGCCCTTGTCCGGATTGAACATGGTGACCACTCCGCGACGGGTCTTGTCGACGGGCTCCATGTCTTCGTCCTTGGGAACACTGATTTGGATGTCTTCGAGGTTGATTTCCTCTCGCTCCGCAGGATCAGGTGGCGTATCCACAATCCGACCAAATTCGTCCACATAGGCAAACATTTCAGGGCTATCCAGCGTGCGCTTGTTGCCCTTGGCCTCTTGCTTCTTGAGGTCCTTTTCCTTCTTCTTCTTGGCGCGTTTTGCTTCCCTTTCGCGCTTGCCGAATGTTTCCTGAGATCGTCCCAAATCGTTGAATTTGCCGCGAAGTTAGCCCCTTGTAACGCTCAAGCCGCCTCGTTTACGAACTGTTTTCCACGATTCAGCGTCCACCAAACTCAGGCCACGTCCAATATCTGCCAGTTCTTCTCCCTGAATGTGACCTCCGAGCCAGCCTCCTTTCCCATCAAGGCCAAGGCCAGTGGCGCATCCGATGAAATACCGCGCCACACCACCTCCGATGGGCCGCTGAAAGCACCCCACGCCACACCGATGACAAAGCCTCCCGCTGCCGTCAGCACAACGGCACCCGGCCGTATGGAGGTGCGTCCGAGGTTTGGATCAAGGGCGTGCCATTGGCGGGTCATGGACTCCAATCGGGACATCCGCGCCACCGCTTGCTCCATTTCGAGCTGGACCATGGCCCTACCTGTTTCGTGCTTGTCCCCGGCCGTGCTCTTGGCCTCCCCTTCCAAGCTGCGCTGCAACGCTTCAAAAGCGTCGCGGGCCCGCTGATTTTCCCTTTGCATGGCCGCGTCCAGCGCCGCAACCACTTCTCCCCGATTCACGGCGTTCATCGGTGAAGAATCCGCCAGGTCTCATCCACCTGGATCAACTCGCACGCCAACTCTGGCGCAGTCGGGAACTGGGCACTCACGACCATGACACCATCGTCTTCGATGCGGCTCCAGAGCTTCATCGCGCTCCATTCCTCAGCACGCATGGCTGCCCGGTTGTTTCTCGCTTCAGAGAATTCCGCATTCCCTGTCAAAAAAGCATGGACCTCGCTTCGGTAAGCACTGAACCGGGGCAAGGCCTGTTTGGCCACCCAAGCTTCAGCGCGGTCCCACTTTTCTTCATCGATGGCCTTCAAATAAGCTGTGACCACCCGACGCTGCTCCGCATCCAACAGTTTTGCAGCGGTATGGACAAACCACTGCCCTTCCTCAAGGCGCAAGGCGATCGACTGGAAGGACCTCCCATCGGGATCGACCTGTGCCATGTATCGGTTGCCGTTCCCGACCTCCAAGGCTCGGCAAGTCAGCACCGAAACCTCCAATTGCTGCAACTTCCTTGCGGATTCTTCGCGGTCCCGCAATTGCACCGCTTCGGGCATTTCGGCCAGGCGCTGGCGCAAGCGGTCCCAGTCCCAGGTGCGCCATGATGTCCAAGCTGCGCGTTCATCGGGCGCCACGAATACCGCGGCGTCCACCGCATCGCGCTCCGCTTGATGACGCAGAAACGAAGTAACGACCGGTTTCCAACCCGGAGGACACTCCTGCGCACCCGACCAGTTTGTCGCGGCACCCAAGATGATCATGGCCGCCAATAAAACGAGTGAAAGCGCGCTGTGAGCTGAAGTCATGATTCAAAAATCCGGATTTCCATCGGATTGAGCCAAAGGTGCACCACAACAGGTGCCGAACAAAAGTCAAACCAAGCGATGACGATCGTCACATCACAAGGTCAAAAAAAGCCGAATCATTGTGGGGCCAAGCCATAAATACCCTTGCCATGAGTTCAGCCATTCTCCCCGTCGTTCCCGCCTTTCCCAAGTGCTCCCGTGATGGTTTCCTTCACAGCCGCTATGGCCAACGCATGATCCCCGCGTTTATCGACCCCGCTGCCATCGAACTGTTGCGCAACTCCTGGGACACCAGCGCAGAAGACATCATCATCTGCACACACCAAAAAGTAGGCACCCACCTGACCAAGAAATACGCCGTGGAAATCCTGCGCATGGCCGGCAAACTGATGGGCGGACATCCTGCCGCAGACGGCGACATCGGCAAATCCGCCGTGCCGTGGCCCGAGGTCATGGTCTCCCAGAAGGGATACGCAGCCTTTGAAGAATTCCTCATCCGCACGGAAGGCCAGCCCCGGGTATTCTACACCCATGGCAACATCGACGAGCTTCCCGTCCGCAACCTGCACCCCGAGACCAAAATCATCATGACCTACCGGGACCCGAAAGGCGCTGCCGTATCCCAGTACCACTTCTACAAGAGCCACCCCACCCTGGGCGTCTCCGACGACATGAAGATGTCCCAGTTCGTGGAGCACTTCGTGGAAGGCGACCTCTACTTCGGAGACTACCATGATCACGTAGCCGGATACTTCAATCCCGAAGCCTACGGTGTACGCAAGGAGCAGATGTGCCTCGTGCGGTTTGAGGACCTGGTGGAGGACAAGATGAATTCCGTGAAGACCCTCGCAGCATTCCTCGTTCCCGACTGCGTTTTCACCGAACAGCAGGTGTTCGAGGTGGCCGCCAGCACCGAATTCAACACCATGAAGGAGAGCATCCGGAAGAATCCGGGCAGCTTCCACTTCAACCCCGACCGGTTCTTCCGTTCCGGCAAGACGGAAGACTGGAAAGAGCAGTTGTCCGAAGCGGCCATCGCAGCGATCAACGCCAAGACCGCACAGAAATGGGGCGCCATGGATGCACCCGATGTGTTCTGTAAAGCCCAAGGTCCAGCGCGCGGATTTGCGAACTTGGCTGCATGAACAGCGCTGCATCCGCCCCTGAACTCGATCACCTCCGCCACATCCTCGTCCGGGACCTGGGCGCCTTGGCCGAAGAAGTCAAGTCCACTCCGGAGCGCGCGCTGTGGCGGAGGGTTGATGGGGTCACGAATTCAGTCGGCACCCTCGCCGTCCACCTCTGCGGCAACCTCGAACACTTCATCGGCCACGAAATCGGCCAGAATGGCTATCACCGGGACAGAGAGGCGGAATTCTCAGGACAGCCGATCCCCAAGGAGACCGTGATCTCCGCCATACGCCACGCCCAAGCGACCGTGGAGTCCGTCCTCGGTCAACTCGAACCGCACAGGCTCGACCAGGAAATGCCCCATCCGCCTCCGCATCACGCGGGCCGCACCATCCGGTTTTTTCTCATGCAACTGAGCTGCCATCTGTCCAGACACACGGGTCAAGCCAACTACCTGCGCCGCATCCTCACCGCAGCATGATCGGCCTTGATGCACTGTCACATTTTCGTCTCTGGTGGTGTAATCCTGAATGAAACCGTGCAACTTTGTTGAACCACAGGGGTTAATACCCCAACACCACCAACCATGGGCCGACTCTTCCTCCTCCTTTCCATCCTCGGAATTTCTGCGCTCGCAGCCGCTCAAACGGACTGTGCAGTAGAAGCAGAAATCGTCATCGCCACCGAAATATGGGCTGATGAGATTACCTGGAACATCTACAGCGAGGCAGGAGAAATCGTGGCTTCGGGAAGCAACTACGCGGATTACAGTGTCTACACGACCACAGTATGCATGCCCGATTCATGCTACACCCTCGAATTGCTCGACAGCTTCGGCGACGGTTGGAACGGTTGTTCCATCTCGGTCAACTTCGCGGATTCAGGTGTCATGATCGGCCCCCTGTCCATGTCCACTGGCAGCTACGCCTCCTTCGCCGTGGGTTATGGTTCCGAATGCAACGGGGTGTCATTGGATGGCACCGGTGGCGGAGGCAACGCGGACGTATGGGGCTGCATGGACCCCGATGCCAACAATTTCGACCCAGACGCCACCGTGAATTGCTGCTGCACCTATCCTGTGGATTGCAGCGCGTCCAACACGCTGACCATTGTCCAGCCCATGGAGGGGAATTGGGGTGGTTTTGGTTTTGCACAGATCACCATCGCAGGCGAAGACGGCTTCCCTTGGTATCCCTCCTACAACGGTGTGGATGACGAAGGCAATTGGATATTGGAGGGTTGCATTGAAGATGGGTGCTACAACCTCAACATTTTCAATAATGCGATTGCAGGTGAAACCATTACCGTAGACATCTTGGTCAATGGCGAACTGCAGGAGACCTACACCATGGGTGCGGATGTGGCCGTCGTTTATGATGGCCTGGGCATCAATGAGGAAGGATGCATATTCAATGTGCAAGGCTGCACGGACCCCGAGGCTCCGAATTACAACCCCGACGCGACCATCGACGATGGATCCTGCCTTGAGCCCTGCGATTGTCCGGAAGTGTATGACCCGGTCTGCGGCTATGACTTCTTCACGGGCCAGACTACGACCTATGACAATCTGTGCGAACTGGAATGCGCCGGTGCCTACCTGCAATGGGAAGGCGACTGCTCCGACCAGCCTGTCTATGGCTGCATGGATCCGGATGCTTTGAACTACGACCCCAACGCCACATCGGACAGCGGCTGGTGCGTGTACTTGCCAGACTGCGATGGAAGCACCCTCGTGAGCATGACGAGCAATGCGTCTGTTGTGGACTCTCTCTTCGGCAACGTCATCGATGGGGCTGTTTCCGGTTACTTCCAGGGCAGTGACGGGGTGAACTCCACCTTCTCAAACTACGTGGACGCCGAAGGAAACCAGATTTCTATCGGTTGCCTGGAAGATGGTTGCTACAACTTCTACGTATACAGCAACAATTGGACAGGTGGTGGTTCCATTGAAGTCACACTGGACGGTGGCACCCCTGAAAGCTTCGTGATCGGTGCCGATGCATTCAGCGCTGTATTCCCCTTTGGAGTAAATGAAACGGGATGCGAGGTCTTCATTCCAGGCTGCACGGATCCCGAAGCCCTCAACTACAATCCCAACGCCACAGAGGACGATGGTTCATGCGCATACCCTTTCAGTTGCGAGGACGATCAGATTGCAGGTCAGCTCTACGTCTGCACCTTCTCCGCAGGAAACGAAGTCGCTTTGACCATTGTCAACAGCCAGGGTGAAACCATCTACAGCCAGAATGGCTACCCAGACCTCACCATCGATTACATCGACATCTGCCTGGACCCCGAAGAATGCTACACGGCCATCATGACCAACCTCGCCGGTGGCAATTCGTGGAATGGCGGCTACTTCTGGATTCAGGCGGGTTGGGACGAATGGGTCAACGGCAGCTTGCAAGGGGCTTCCACGGATAGCATTGAGTTCGGAATGGCCGATGATTGCGGGGATGACATTGGAGGCGATGTTTATGGCTGCACGGATCCCACGGCCCTGAACTACAACCCGATCGCCACGACCAACGACGGTTCCTGCATCTACGACAACGGGGGAACCGACTCCCTCGATTGCGGTGGGGACAACCTGGTCACCGGAATCTTCTTCCCCGGAGACGCCTTTTTGAATGAGGTCAGCTGGGCGGTCCTGGACTCCCTCGGCAATGCGGTATTGACCGGAGACGGCGGCAGCACGGGCAACGGCACGTTCGACGGCGTTGCCCAAGGATGCCTGCCCGACGGTTGCTACACCGTGGAATTGTATGACGCTTTTGGCGATGGCTGGGGAGGCGGATTGCTCATTTTGACGGCCGACCCCTTGGCCTTGACTTTCACCTTGGATGACGGCGATTTTGCCTCTTTCCCCTTCGAAGTGGGTGAAGGATGCGGCGGATCTCCCCTGACCATCTGGGGCTGCACCGATCCGGGCGCCACCAACTTCAATCCCGACGCCAACGCAGAGGACGGCTCCTGTGACTACCTGTTCTGCGAGCTCGTAGAGGTCGTCATTGTCAGCTACAGCTTCTCTGATGCCGGCGAAATGGGCTGGACTTTATCCAGCACTTCTTCTGATGGAGATTCAGTGGTGGTTTCAGCAGGAGACATTGACGATTTCTCGGTACATACCCACACCTTGTGCTTGGCTGCGGGATGTTACCAGATGGAGCTGCATGACGAATCCGGCGATGGATGGAATCAAGGCTGGGTCGAGGTCTGGGCCGCAGATGAACAGGTCGCCTCAGCCTCCTTTGACCCATTGGGTGGAAACTCCATGTCCATGGGCATCGGAATGGACTGCGACGACGACCCAGGCGCCACGGGTGGAACCACCAATGCCGGCATGAGCGGTTGGGACGACCCGGTGGACTTGAGCATCTACCCCACCCCAACAGGAGAAATCGTGAACATCCTCGGCGATGGATTTGATAACGAATCCCCCGTGGTGGTCCGCATCAAGGACATGATGGGCAAGCTGGTGGCCGAGCGCTCCATCCTGCCTTCCGAAGGACCGGCCGCCTGGCAATTTGATGTCCGCCATTGGCCGGCTGGCATCTACACTGCCGAGGGTGTGCAAGGTGAGAATGTAGCGACGGGCAAGGTCCTCGTGTCGCACTAAACGCTGCGCTGACAAATTTCTCCTCCCCCCTTGTAAAGAGATCAAGCAGAGAAAATACCTTCGCGCCGAATAGCGAAACAGCTATTCACAATTGTGGATAACCATTGTTACCACAGTGTTAACGAGAACGGACTCCGAGATGGAGTCCGTTCCGTTTTTATGCCCCACTATTGTCCTGTCAGCAACGACAACGCAGCACTTCGGTGACGCGACCCCTTCGGGGGGAAGGGCAACCTTCTGTCGGACCCCCGACGAACGGCCTCGGCCGGGAAGCGGGAAGAACCTTCGGGATCTGCTGACCTTCGGCGCGAAGGCGTTGGAGTAGCCGCCCTACGGCGAAAAGGCATCCTGAGAATGGATGGAGCCCAGCTACCCAGGAGCAATCCCGGACCTGATCAAAGGAGGCACTGCACCCCACCGGGCAACCGGAACTGTTTCGGCAGCGGGGGACCGAGACGCGAGTCAAGGTCAACTCTTCGGAGGAAAGCGCGGTGAGCACAACACGGATTCGTCCGCAAGTGCTGTGGAAGGGCCCAAAGCCGAGAGGCGGAGGGACCGCCGTCGGACCCCTCGGGGTGCGATGTACCGAAGAGCCCAGGGAATGGCGCGCCGCAAGGCAGTGTACCCCGGGGTGCTTGGACCCGACGAGGCAACTCGACAGGTCGACCCGAGACGCCCACGTCACGGACCGAGCCAGCCGCAAGGAGGGCCGGGTGCACCCAGGACAAGTAGACGGTTGCAAGACCACGCCTCTTCCGACGCTCGGAGGTTCGGATCGCCGGTAAGATGGCGAAGCATGGAGAACCCCCCGTTACTCCATGAGCAGGACACCCTCGGGTGGGCCGTGCCCGGAAGAATCCGCATCAGATGCAGAGGGTCTCGACCCAAAGCGGAAGGTGCGGATTTCTTTTTTACCCTGATTTTGACCGGGGGCCAACAGATCGAAGGAACCCGAAAAGTCAGCTGATCTTGCCAGGGTCAGTCAAAGATGACCGTGCGGTTGCCGTGGACGAATACCCGGTCCTCCAAGTGCAGACGCAACCCGCGGGCGAGGGCCTCTCGTTCGCATATGCGCCCCTTGCGCCGGAGGTCGGCCGGCGTATCGCGGTGGGAAATCCGAACGACCTCCTGATCAATGATGGGCCCTTCGTCCAAGTCCGCTGTAACGTAATGACATGTAGCCCCCACCAATTTCACCCCCCGTGCATGCGCCTGATCATATGGGCGAGCTCCTGCAAAAGAGGGAAGAAAGCTGTGGTGGATGTTGATCATGGCCCCTGCCCTCTTGGTCGAGATGGAATCGGGAAAGACCTGCATGAAGCGGGCGAGAACCGTCAAATCCACGCTGTAGTCATCGAGCAGCTTGTCCACTTGAGCAAAGGCCGCCGCTTTGTCTCCCGTGAAATCCACATGGTGAAAAGGCACCTTGAACCACCCCGCGTACTCCTGCATGTGGACGTGGTTGGCAATGACGCAAACAATGTCACAAGGCAACTCACGGGTTCGCCAACGCTGGAGGACATCCACCAAGCAATGACTGGCTTTCGATGCAAGCAAAGCCACCCGTGGTCTTTGGACATCCTGTTTGACGGTGAGTTCGGTTTTCGGAGCATCCAATAGCTGAGCCAACCCCGATTCCAATCCCCTCTTCAGCCCTTCCTCCGTCAGCTCGACTCCGTCCTCTTCTACTTCGTATCGCATGAAAAACTGATGCGAAGCAGGATCCGTGAATTGTGCCGCCGTGACCACAGTGCCTCCCTGGGCGGCGATGGCCTGACTGACCTCCGCAACGATGCCTCTTCGGTCCGGGCATGAGAGCATGATCCGGAAACGGGAAGTGCCCCTCATTATTCTGGAAGTTGACGCTTCGCAATGCGCTCGAGCGGTCCCGGGCACGCCTTCTGGTGACAGGACTCACAACCGGAAACCACACCCGCGTAGGTTTCAGGACCTGGCGCCCGATTGAAATCAGACACCCTTTTGTGGAAAGCCATGGCAAAAGCCGTGTAACCCTCAACGAACATGCTCGAATCCGTCGGAGCGAGGTCGTTGAGATCATATTCTGTAAATGAAGCCTCGGCCCAACGCTTGTCGCCCTCCAGGAAGCGGTCCCGAAACACCACCAACTCCGCATCCAGCTGGCGCATGGCTTCCGCCAATTCTGATGTTCTGTTGGGTTGGACAGGGGCCAACTTAGGCTCCGCCTTGCCTCGGGTCGGTCCGCATTGGGCCATCAAAATGACTGCAGTGACAAGACCCATCGCCACAAGGAGTTTCCTCGCAGCTCCTTTTTCGGCAGTATCCATCAGTCCTCGATCATCACACCCGTGGCCGTGAAAGCCAACTTCAACTCGGGCTCTGTGATGGCTGCGATTTCCTCTTCACTGGCACCTGCGTCTTCCGCGTAATGCCGGCGGGCATCCACGGTCAGCGTATCAAAGAATGCCTCTCCTTCCATGATCGTGCGTTTCCCCTCAGCCCCTTCCGTGGGAACGAAAAATCCGTAGTCGAGGAACCGCACGAATACCGTGTCCTCCCCAGATGCCACATCCATCCAACACCCTTTCTTGGGGCATGTGGCCGTAATCTCACCTTCAAAACGCACGGCTGCCCTTCCATCGGTTTCCAAGGCAGTGCGCAATCCGGCGGCATCCAGAGCGTCGTCCAAGTCAATGACGGAACCGTAATACATCCGGTTCTCTTCTTCGTCTGATTCTACAGCTTCTGCTTGGGATCCTGCACATCCGGCCAGCATCAACACAGGCATCGTGAACGCGGCCCAAAATTGTAAGGAAATCAACCCGTTTTTCATACCGGGAAATGTACACAACTGCAATGACTCCAATAGGACATAGTCCAGTGAACAAGCCTTCTTCTTCTTGCCCATTGAACTCCGTGCCCCAACCTGTGCAAATGGTAAGTGTATTTCGTACACTTGCACTCCTTTTTAAAAGTCATGCGCCGTTTCACCACCCTGCCATGGAGTTTGTGCTCGATGGGCTTGTGCATCCTAGCAGGATGTCAAGAAGGGGTGACAACATCCCCCGCGGATGTGCGCACTGCTTTCGTGGACAGTGTACTGAGTACGCTATCGCTCGAAGACAAAGCGGGCGAAATGACACAGCTCACCCTCGACATGGTCTGCGTGGGCAAACCCTATCATTTGGAAGAGCCGCACAGAATCGACACCTCGAAATTGAGGAGGGCCATCGTCGACCTGCGGGTGGGCAGCATTCTCAACTGCGGAGGCCACGCGTACCCCCCTGCCAAGTGGCATGATTTCATCGGCACCATTCAGACCGCCGCCGCCACCAAAGAAAGTAAGCTGCCTGTTCTGTACGGGATCGATGCCATTCATGGCGCCACGTATACCTCAGGCGCCGTGCTCGGCCCCCAGCAAATTGGGCTGGCCGCCACATGGGACACAGCGTTGGTCAGGAAGTTTGCCGAGAATGCGGCCAAGGAAGTCAGGGCCTCAGGCATTCCTTGGAACTTCTCACCGGTATTGGATGTCGGCAGGGACGCACGTTGGCCGCGCCTGTGGGAGACTTTCGGAGAAGCACCCAAGCTCGTATCCGACATGGGGGTTGCCATGGTCAAAGGTTACCAGGAAGGCCCATCCCCCATCGCGGCGACCTTGAAGCATTACGTGGGCTACAGCCGTCCGCTGACAGGCAAGGACCGCACGCCTGCATGGATACCCGAACGCCAACTGCGCCAGTATTTCCTTCCGCCCTTTGCTGCCGCCATCGAAGCGGGAGCGATGAGCGTCATGGTCAACAGCGGCGAGATGAACGGCATCCCCGTCCACGCTGACTCCTTCGTCCTCCAGGACATCCTGCGGGACGACCTCGGTTTCAAGGGCATGGTTGTCACGGATTGGGAGGACATCAAGTACCTCTATTCACGCCACAAGGTGGCCGAGGACTACAAAGACGCCATCGTGATGGCCATCGATGCAGGAATTGACATGAGCATGGTGCCGACCGACTACAAGTTCCCGGTATTGCTGGCTGAACTGGTTCGGGAGGGAAGGATCTCCGAAGCCCGTCTGGACGAAAGCGTGCGCCGTATCCTGGGCTTGAAATACGATCTCGGCCTGTTCGAAAACGGAGGCATGCCCCCCGCATTGGCGGACTACCCTGAGAAGTCAGACCTCGAAGGGTCCGCAGCCCGCGCCGCGCTCGAAAGCATCACCGTCCTGAAGAACGAAGGACAACACGCCATCTACACGGACCAGCCCATCCTGCCCATTGGCGGTACCGGCAAAATCCTGGTTACCGGTCCCACAGCGAACAGCTTGAACGCATTGAACGGAGGCTGGACGGGCACGTGGCAGGGCAATGACCCCGCGTACAACACCCCCGGTCGTCCCACGGCAGTGGAAGCCATGACCGAAGTTTTCGGTGAGAACCGAATCGATTTCCACGAAGTGGGAATGGACATGGTGCAACAAGACATCGATCGGATTGTAACCCACGCCGCCCGCACCCGACCTCAATGCGCCGTGGTCTTCCTCGGTGAGATGCCCTACACCGAATTCAAGGGCAACATTGAGGACCTCGAGCTTTTCGACAACCAGCAGAAACTGGCTCAGGCCTTGAAAGCCGCAGGCACGCAGGTCATCGGAGTCTACGTCGGCGGCCGGCCGCGCACCATGGCGGATACGGACGCCATTTTGGACGCCTTTGTCATGGCCTACCTCCCCGGCGATTATGGAGCCCGTGCGATTGCCGATGTATTGAGCGGTGACTTCAATCCTTCCGGACGGCTGCCCATCACATGGCCACGTTATGCATCCTCGCACCTCACGCACGACCGAAAGCACACGGAAAACGACAGCATCAGCGACTCTGAAGAGTTGTGGCGGCCGCTTTACCCCTTTGGACACGGCTTGTCCTACTCCGAAGTTTCAACCACAGGCCTCGAAATCCTGAACGGGGACACTGTGGCCATGGGCGATGTTCTCAACATCAAGGTGACCTTGGAAAATGGAGGAAATCGAAGCACCACTGAGACGGTCATCCTCTACAGCCAAGACCATGTAGCGAGCATCACGCCTGCTGTGGACGAACTCAAGGCCTTCAAACAGGTCGTGGTACCCGCAGGCTCAACCGTGGAAGTAGAACTCGCTGTTTCCACCGAGGACCTCGGATTCATCGGTATAGAAAACAAATACATCGTGGAGCCGGGAAAATTCAGCTTCCGCGTTCAGAATCAGACAGATGTATTTCTGTTGGTTCCATAACATTTCCTATCACAACCCAATCAAAATGAAACACCTATACATTTTTATGGCTGCTCTTCTGGGCGCTGCGGGCCTTCAGGCCCAGACGGTCTCTGTGACCTTCAATTTGAACATGGCCAATGAGACCGTGTCTCCCGATGGTCCCCATCTCGCAGGCGGTGCAGATTTCGGCCTCCCCGGAGACAACCCCATGAGCGATCCTGACGGCGACAACGTCTGGACCATCACCGTGGATGTAGCCGTCGGATACACCGGCTACTACACCTTCACGAACGGCGCCTGCCCAGACTGGGGCTGCAAGGAGAACATCGCAGGCCAAGACTGCGCGCACCCCGAGAACTACAATGACCGCCAGTTGGAGAACATCACCGAGAACACGGTGATCAACACTTGCTTCGGTCAGTGCACCACCGATGGCAGCTGCCAGACTGTTGGCGGCGCTGCAGATGTCACCTTCCAGGTGGACATGAGCGAGCAGGTTGTATCCGGTGGCGTCTTCATGAGCGGAACCTTTGATGGATGGTGCGGCTGCACCCCCATGGAGGACGCGGATGGTGACGGCATCTACACCGCTACGATCACAGCCAATCCCGGAGGCTTCGAATGGAAGTTCCTCAACGG
>JBDQOI010000004.1:0-61135 GCA_040261275.1 Flavobacteriales bacterium
TGGCGCTCTCCGGCGGCTGGCTGGGTGCGCGCACCTGGTGGTGGCGCTCGCTGGACGGGCAGGATGCGGTGGTCGTCTTCAACCACACCGGATCGGAACATGCCACTGAAGTAGGGCAGGCCATCCTCGACGCATTGCGGTAGTCAAGGGGTGCTGTGCCTCACTTGATGGCGCAGCGCTGCTTGACGTTGACGTAGGCGGTTTTGAGCGTGCTCGAGGTGTTGAGGGTGCCGCCCCAGCTGAAGCTCTCGTCGGAGTTGGCGCCGAGGATCTGCAAGGCCACAGCCATGGACATTCCCCTCGACACCGGGTGTTCGGTTTTGTTTTGGCTCTGATTCACAGTAAATTATAGGCGCAACTCCATTGCTCAACACCTTATTTGCCACACCGTGCATGCTTTCGACCTTTCAAGGATAAGTGCTTTTTGTACTCGGATTTGTTCCTTTTTCGCAGCCTTGTTGTGGTTGATGGTACCAATCGCTTCGCTTTCCCAATCAACCCTGCCCCTGGATTGGACCGCTCAGCTTGCTGGGTTGGAAGTTAATTACACTGCCTTTCAGGAACTCATGAGTTCCGATACTTATGAAAAGCGGGTATTGGCTCATGATTTCAATCAGGATGGCGCCCTCGATTTCATGGTCCTGCGCTGTGCTCCCGAAGGATCAGGGTTACCGCCAACAAACGTTTTCGGCAGAAGGCAAAATGGGGGGGGCTGGGTCCAGTCCGGTAGGGTATGGCACTTGGAAGGTGAAAGTCCGGTTGGAAACTTCACTGCCGGTGCATTTGGAGACTTCGATGGGGATGGATGGGATGATCTTGTTCTTGTGGGCCGCGATGACACCCATCCGCGATTGCTCAGGAATACCGGTAACCTTGATCCCGTTCATTTCATGAATGGTTTTGATGGCTTTCTGGATGAAAGTGATCGGCTACCTGCCTTCTTTCAAAACGAGCGGAACTTCGGAGATGTGGCGGTGGGGGACATCAATGGGGACGGCCACCTCGATATCTACATGCTGGCCAGTTCCACAGATGACAGCTATGCCATTGATTACTTGCTCCTCAACAATGGTGATGGCACGTTCGATGACGATACCGAGGCCGTCATTGGTTTCATCCGGAGTCGGACGGCCATCGGAAAGCGCGTGGCCTTGGTGGACTTCGATGGCAATGGTCACCTGGATGTGGTGAAGACATCGATAGGGTTTGATGTGACCCCTTGGAACGATTCCGGTGTATTCGTGCTGTACAATGATGGGAATGACCTCGGTGCGGATTGGCAAAAGCTATCCGCTGAATCGGGTGTTCAGGATTTCGCAGTCGGCCATTTCGATGAAGACCTTGGACTGGACATTTACGTGGCTGCTGCCGGGACCGACGAATGGGTGGAGCACGGCTTCATGTTCCTCGGACAGCACACCTTGCTCCGAAATACCGTCGATATTCCTTCGGCATCGGATGAGCATGACCGGGTCTGGGTGGCAGACCTTGATGCCAACGGACATGATGATGTCATCCTCGGAAACAGCGCAGGAGGAGCCTGCATGGCGGGTGCAGGGGCGCACATCCTGCAGTATGGAGAAAACGGTTTCGAAGACCACGCTCCAGATGGCCTTGATGGCGGATGGTCGCCAATCTTCAACGATCTGGCGATAGGGGATTTCAATGATAACGGACTGCCTGATGTGCTCATTGGAAGGTGTACCGGTCTTGAATTGCTCATCGATGACAATTGCCATGTGGTGGCCGGCACAGGGGATACCGATGGCGACGGTTTGTTCGATGGCTGTGATCCTTGCCCATTCAATGCAACTCCTGATTGCGAGGAGAACCACGAAATGCCCGAGATTGACCTGGCGCATTCCGTGGCGCGCCAATGGATCGAGATGACCTTGGCGAGCATCCGGCATGACTTTTCCCGCCCGACAGTCCATGCCCGCAACCTCTTCCACATTTCCTCTGCGATGTGGGACGCCTGGTCGGTTTTTGACGCGGAGGCCACGCCCTACCTGCTCGGGCAGACCGTGGATGATTTTGCATGCGATTTCTCGGACTTTCCTGTGGATCCCGATGCGCTTGTGGCTGAAGCCGAGCGAGAGAAGGCCATGTCTTATGCTGCATGCCGCATCCTGGAGCACAGGTTCAACAACGCCCCGGGATGGCCGGCCCTGCAATCGGCCTTTCCATTGCACCTCGAATTGCAAGGGCTGGACCCGGCCTTCACCGGCACCGACTACAGCGGAGGGGATGGTCGCGCACTCGGCAATGCCATCGCCGAGTGTTACATCGAATTCGGGGCACAGGATGGTGCCAATGAGGCCAATGACTATGCCAGCCAACACTACGTTCCGGTCAACCCGGCAACGCAGATTACCCCTTACACCTTCGAGATGCCGGAGGATATGAACCGATGGCAGCCCATCGAGTTCGCGATATTCGAGGATCAGAGCTCCAACATCATCGAATCGACAACACCGGAGTTCATTACGCCTGAATGGGGCAATGTGACCCCATTCTCGCTGACGGAAGATCAGGCGACCTATCACCTGCGCGACGGGAATACCTATCGCATGTACCTCGATCCCGGACCACCCCCGTTATGGGACGATCAGGGAAGCGTGATTTCTGATCAGTACGCAAATGCCTTTGCCATGACCGCCATCTGGTCGGCACACCTTGATCCTGACAACGCTACCATCTGGGACATCTCGCCTGCATCCATCGGAAATCGCGAAAACCTACCCACCAATTATGACGAGGCCATTGAATTCTACGACTTCCTCAACGGAGGGTCCGAGAGTCCGGGACACCCCGTGAACCCCTCCACGGGGCAGCCTTATCAACCCAACATGGTGCCAAGGGCCGATTATGCCCGTGTATTGGCCGAGTATTGGGCCGATGGCCCCGAATCCGAAACGCCGCCGGGACATTGGTTCACCATCCTCAACTATGTCATGGACCAGCCGGAATTCGAGCGCCGCTATGCCGGGCAGGGCGATGTACTCAATGAACTCGAGTGGGACATCAAGGCGTATTTCTCCCTGGGAGGTGCCATGCACGATGCCGCAGTGGCAACCTGGTCCATCAAGGGGTGGTACGATTTCATCAGACCCCTCAGTGCGATCCGAGCCATGGGTGTTCTGGGTCAACGCAGTGATCCGAATCTTCCGGGCTACCATCCTGGAGGATTACCACTGGTTCCAGGTAGGATCGAGATCAATCCTCTCGGCAACGCGGCGGACATCCCTTATATCTACTGCTGGGACGGATTCTGTGATGATCAGTATTACTACTGCAACATGGCAGAACCATGGGGTGTGAAATGGTTGACTGCCCGAAATTGGCTTTCCTACCAACCACAGCTCTTCATGACGCCGCCCTTCGCGGGATACCTGTCCGGTCATTCGACCTTTTCCCGGGCAGCTGCGGAGGTACTGACCCACGTCACGGGCGACGCCTACTTCCCGAGTGGGATGGGCACCTTCAGTGCGCCCAAGCTGCAGTTTCTCGGGTTCGATGTGGGCCCCAGTGTGGATGTGAATCTGCAATGGGCGACTTACCGTGACGCCGCCGATGAGTCCGCCCTTTCGCGCATTTGGGGAGGCATTCACCCTTTCATCGACGACTATCCCGCACGGCAGAATGGCATTGTCATCGGCCAGCAGGCCGCTGCCCATGCCCAAACCTATTTCGTCGGTGCCGTGACGGGATGCATGGATCCGTTGGCGTGCGATTATGACCCGTTGGCGTCTACGCCAGGACCCTGTCAATACCCGACCAGCCAATATTTCATCCCGGAGGTGATCGGCCAGCCCGTCATTGTGCCCTGTGGCGATGAGCCGGCACCGGACGGCTACATTTCGGCCTCGATTGACTGCTTCCTGTCAGCAGTGGACGGGAGTGACCACTGCATGCTGAACTGGAGTACGGGCTGCCAACAGGCCTACGATGGTTGCTTCTATGAAGATTACGGATGCATGGATCCGATGATGTGCAACTATGACCCTGAAGCCATCATGGATGACGGCAATTGTCAGCTTCCAGATTACTGGCTGATTCCCGAAGTCATCTCTGGGGGACCGGCGATTCCATATTGCGGCACGTTATCCTCGATGCCCGAGGGGTATCAGGTGGGCGATTACGCCTGCGTGGAAAATGTGATATTGACCGACAGTTACTGCCTGATCACTTTATGGGACCAATTGTGCGAGGACCAATACGCGGACTGCGTTTGTGATTTTCCTGCGGATGGTTCCAATGCGCCGCCAGAACTGGTGCCCGATCCGAATTTCTTCGCCAATCCATTGACGGTGTACTGTGGAGAGTACTTCGATGGCATCCTCGACGCTATGGTGGAGGAAATCGCCGCGGAAATCGAGGTGATCGACGAATGTCCTGAAACAGTGCGTATGACCAGTACGACGCAGTGGACACCTTGGTGTGGTGTGACCGGAATCCTCATGATCGAATTCCAATACACCGACTATCAAGGCCTGACGACCACCTTCGAGACAAACGCGCAGATCATCGATCCCGCGCCGCCTTCCATCACTGTGACGGAAAATATGTTCTTCGATTTGAACAGCAGCGAGTACAGTGACCTTGATGCATTCATGGCCCTCGCGCAAACTGAGGGCTTCAGCGGAGGCAGCATAGTGGTTGAGGACGAATGTGGATCGGCGAGTTTGACATGGTATGAAAATGCGGTGGCACTCACGGATTCGGGTACTTTCTACCAGCACATCCTGTTTACTGCGGAGGACGAGTGTGGAAACGCCATCGGCAGCGGTGCCAATGTTCATTACAATGGCGTCCCCTCGGGCTGTGGTTGGTGGTTGCCCGACACACCGGGCGGTGGCATTGCCCAGATGGCATGTCCGGAAACCGCACCGCTCGGGTATCACCTGGCGGTGAGTCAGACTTGCGCTCAAAACGTCATTGACAACGATGACTATTGCATCAACTTCAATTGGGATCAGATCTGTCAGGATGCCTATGAGGCCTGTCTCTTGCTCACTCCAGGCTGCACGGAACCCGGAGCCTGCAACTACAGCAGCACTGCCCAAATCAACGACGGAACCTGCGATTACTCCTGTTATGGCTGCTTGGATCCGGAGTCATGCAATTACAACCCCTTGGCGACCATACAGGACCAAAACTGCGATTACAGCTGCATCGGCTGTCTGGACCCGGAAGCCTGCAACTTCAGCGCGGAGGCTTCGGTCGAAGGCTTATGTGATTACAGTTGCATCGGCTGCATGGATGACATGGCGTGCAATTACGATCCTTCAGCCACCCTGTCGAATGCCAGTTGCGATTACCCTCTGGCAGGCATTGGATGTCCATGTTTCAGCGTCTGGGATTTCGAAACGGGGCCGCTCGGTGGCGGTGACTTGGTTGTGGAAAGCTTCCAAGCATACACGCCAGTCGGTCTGGACAGCGTACTGATTTCTCTGGAATTCGAGCAGGTCGAGGGCACCTGGGCAGGCGACCTGGCATTGGGCATCTGCGCCCCCACGGGCAATTGCATCGAGATCGGCGGATACAATCTCAGTTTGGGGTTCCAGGAAGCTGGCCCTTGGCCGTTGAGCTGGTCCACTCCGGACAATGGGACTTATTCAGCAGTGCTGGACGTGACCACTTTCGGACTTGCTGGCGAAGGTGTGTGGTCCTTCCATTTTCTCCATGCTCAGAATACGTTCAGCGATACGGCCATCTGGTCGGGTTCCGTCACCCTGATCGAGGTGTGCAATGGCAATCCAACTCCTCCGCAACCCGGTTGCATTGAACCGGCGGCATGCAACTACGATATGTTCGCGTCGATTGACGACGGCACCTGCATTTTCCAAGGGGAACCCTGCTACGAGCTGGGACCCTGTTATTTCAATTCGGTTTGGAACTCGGCATGCGAGTGTGAGGGCAGCATCACGGACTTGGACGGTGACGGCTACTGTGCTTTCGAGGACTGTGACGAAAGCGATCCATTGATTCCTGCTGAAGGAGATTGTGAGGACACATGGGGATGTACCGACATCATGTCCTGCAATTATGACCCAACGGCCAGTGCCAATGACGGGAGCTGCATAGAGGCGGACTACTGGCTGATCCCGGAATTCGAGCAACCGGGAGGTGCCATACCCTGGTGTGGGGACCCCAATGATCTGCCCGCCGGCTACATCATCGGGAATTATTTCTGCGTGGCGGCGGTGGTCTCAAACCATCCCGATTGCATATATATCGGATGGAACGAGCCTCCCAATGCCGGTGCCGACGAGGGGTACGGGTTCGCATGGTGCGAAGACGACTACATCTCGTGCCAGTTCGCATCGGGCTGCACGGATCCTGCGGCGTGCAATTTCGATGAGACTGCGAGTGTGGACGATGGGACCTGCGCATACCCCGGTGACTCCTGTGCAGACCCTGCATGCACTCCGGTCGCCGTATTGGACAGCAACTGCGACTGCATTGTGGAGGAATTTCTGGATGCGGATGAGGACGGCATATGCGATGGGGAGGAGGTGTCGGGTTGTACGGACCCCGATGCGGACAATTTCGATGCGTTAGCCACCGATTCGAATCCCTACCTGTGCGAGTATTTGGGATGCACGGACCCTGAGGCTCCGAATTTCAATCCCCAAGCCAACTTGGACGATGGCACCTGCATTCCACCGGTCTATGGCTGTATGGACAACCAGGCACTCAATTTCAACCCCTTGGCCAACGTGGACGACGGGAATTGCGAATACAACACGGGGTGCACCGATCCCCTAGCCTTGAACTATGATTCCGCCGCCGAATTTGACGATGGGAGCTGTGATTACGGAGAAATGCCGGGGTGCACAGATTCACAGGCTTGCAACTTCGATCCCTTGGCCGCGCTCGATGACGGCTCCTGCGAATATCCGGAATCGGGTTACGATTGTTCGGGGAACTGTCTCGATGATTCGGACCAGGATGGCATTTGCGATTCTTTCGAAACCGCAGGCTGTACGGATCCGACCGCAGACAATTACGACCCCGCAGCAACGGACGACGACGGCACCTGCGACTACGGCAACAACGACATCTTCGGTTGCACGGATCCGGCTGCAGTGAATTACGATCCCACCGCCACATTGGACGACGGCTCCTGTAACTACGGCAACAACGACATCTTCGGCTGTACGGATCCGACCGCGACCAACTACGACCCCGCCGCCACATTGGACGACGGCACTTGCGACTACGGCAACACGGAAAATTGGGGCTGCACATACCTCTCGGCATGCAACTTCGACCCTTTTGCAGACCTTGATGACGGGTCCTGCACATTCCCCGAACCTGGACTTGATTGCAACGGCAACTGCGCGTCCGACGTAGATCAAGATGGCATTTGTGACGCATTGGAAATACCGGGTTGCACAGCCCCGGATGCTATGAATTTCAACCCCTATGCCACGGATGATGATGGGAGTTGCGTGTCGGGGCTTCAATCTGGATGTACGTACTCGCTTGCGGTCAATTTTGACGTCTCGGCCGACTATGATGACGGCTCGTGCATTTTCGATGACGCCCCGAATCCTTGCCCTGCCGACATCGATGGTGACGGGAGCATTGCCGTAGCGGATTTGCTCATCATACTCGGCGTATTCGGCGATGCCTGTTCGGAATGACCCTGTCTCCTGAAAAGACTTGAGAGCCAAGCTGATGGACTCCTTTGGTCGCAGAGAATATGCCGGGGGTGGAGCATGAATGGAGTAGGGGGAGATGCGTCAGAGATGGGGCCTTCCAGCCTGCTGTCTTGCTCGATGCGGTGGTCGTCTTGAACCACACCGGGTCGGAACACGCCATAGAAGCTAGGCAGGCCATTCGCGATGCGTTGCGGCGCTGAATTGGATTGAGCCATAGCTTCGACATAAAATCAGAACCATGAGAGTCCTAACCCTACTTTTCTTCATTGTTGCTTCCCTTGGCTTGCAAGCTCAAGATTGCGAAGCGTTGAAGCAGCAAATTGATACGCAACAAGCTGATATTGATGTTCTCCAAACCCGAATGGATGAGGCGTCTGAATACGACCAAAAAAAGGCCATTGCCCAAGAGATAAGGGCAGTTGAAGGTGAAATCAGGCTGCTGAAAGTTGAGTACCGGGCGTGTATGAGTGAATCGGGAGAGATGGGGGACCCAGAACTCCTGAAGCGGGGACTTCGCCAACGGGCTCAGGGAACATTGGTGTCCTTTGCAGGAGCTGCACTTGTCGTGGTGGGCACGGTTTCAAGTGGTGGAATCTTACCCTTGGTGTATGCAGGAGTCGGTCTTGGATTGGTCGGGACGGCCCAAAACATATCGGGTTCTGCACTGGTGCTCAAGGCAACGAAGGAGTAGTTCCATCCGACAGTGCACAGGGTCAGTCGATGTCGTAGCGCTGCTTGACGTTGAAGTAGGCGGTTTTGAGTTTGCTCCAGGTGTGATGGGTGCTGCCGACTTTTACCGCGGTGCGGGCGAGAAGTTGACCGTCCGTGAAGGTCACGTCGAAGCCGGGTTGGCCCCGGAATCCCCGGTGCCATCACAAATCCTTCACGCAACGCACCGAATATCCCTCCAAGCTGGCGGGAGAAACCCTGTTGATTCCGTCGTTGCCCGATAGGAGTGCCCGGCACCATTGGCCGCCATTGGGATCAAGAGAGGATGACCAGAACCAAGCGGAATGGCTGACACCTTGAAGGTCGCCATTGGACATTCTCCGTCCTGCCGGCAGCGCAGTGAAGCCGGATGAATTTGTGCCCATGGAAGTCCAGAGGTTGGAATTGGCCTTGAACCGACTGGCAATGGAGATATCCTCACCCCGTGACCCCGTTTCTTCCGCTTCTGCGGGGTCCAATCCAACAAAGACCTCCGCTGCCATCCAGTCTTGATCCGAAGGCACATGCCAGCCCCAAGGGCAGAGGCCACGGGGATCTTGAATGGCATATCCGTTGTAGAGGAGACCATAAATCTCATAGCCAGCGCTGTCGCCGTCAGCCAACGTGAAAGCGCCGGTCTGCGAATTGGTCCAGTCGGTATCCGCAAGGCCAGTCTCGAGAGGTTGACCATTGGCATAGAAGTCGCTCCTCAGGTTCTCTTGGAACCAGCATTGACTGCCCATCTCCAAAGTGGCGTAGGAATGGCCATGGTGCTCCACGGTGGAACCGCAAACAAAGGGCAATTCATCGGTACAAGGGTCGAACAGGTCTTCGCCAGCTTCACAGGCTAGGCCGAAGCTGCCGAGCAGGAGGAGCAGATCCTGTGTTTGGACCGTGCCGTTACCATCGACATCCGCGGGGCACGGGTCAAGCCAAGCGGAGAGGTCCGCATCCGGACCTATGAAGCTGAAGACACAACTGCCGTCGTCCCAAGTGGCCTCCGGCAGGTAGCTGCAGGACTCCACATAGGTGCATCCCGGTCTGTCCAGAACATCGCACACGCCGTCGCCGTCCGCGTCGAGCAAACATTCGCCACCGCAAACGCCCAAAGCATCCCGTTCCCCAAAACAATCGTCCGCCCCATCACAGATTCCGTCCCCGTCCTCATCCACACATCCCTCGCCACAGTCCACCGGGTGGTCCACCATGATGCTGTCTGGTACTGATGTCGAGAACAAGCCGCCCAGGGGATCGTCCAGCCCATTCACTTCCATATAGTCATACAATGCCGGGAAGAGGTCCAGCAGATCGATGTGCCTCAAAATCCCATGGTCATCAATGAAATGGAGTTGAATCCCCCCGATGACCTCTCTCACAGGGTGGGGGCCCAGCTCTTCGGGAGTGAGGATGCGAACAATGTCATTGTCCGATGCATCATTTTGGCCCATCCAAGCACCAACGGACCCATCTGAAAACAACACGGCAGAAACAACATCCGTATCGAATTGGACAATCTGATCATAAGCCAGAATCTCGGGCGGTATTCCCAGTTCCCATGTGCCACACATCATGAAATCAGGGTCTGCAAGTACCATTTCCAATGTGGGCTCCCCACTGCCGTCACCGCCTCCATTCAGCGTGGGCTCCACAGCGAATACGGTGCCATCTTCCTTTCTCAGGATGCAAGAGAAATCCGAACAGACAATTTCGGTAATGCCACTGTTGAATCCTTCGGGCAGTGCCCAAACGCCATCGGCATAGCTCTCCACGGTACCATTTTCCAAGAGTGCGTGGTAATTCAGCATTCCCGATATTTCTACGTCGGTGACGCCAGTGAGCTGGTCCGTCCACTGTTCGAATCCCACTTCCTCATTGGGGTACAACGTTGAATTGGGATTTACGCTGCGATTCAGTCTTGCCGCCCGGATTCCCCACCCTTCCGCAGTTCCATCAGACCGAACCGCCATGAACATGTCCAAGCTGGCCGCAACATCGATGAAATCGTTTCCTCCTGGTACTTCGATATCTTCCTCCAGAAGAACCACGTATACGGCCCCACCGTAAAGGTCCTCCCAAGCCGTCCTGGTCATATTGAGCACAAGCATCAGGATTTCATCCGAAAAAGGAGCCAGACTTTGGAGGGAGCCATCCTGCATCAACAAAACGACGCCGGTGAGGGAGATTGAACCATCCATGACGTTGTCCCAAACCGAGCCCAGCAGCGGTGACAGGTCCATCTCCGATATGCCCAGAGAGCTGCTCGCAGCCATGCTTCCACCAAAAGAAGCCTCACCCTGTGCTTGAATCAACAAATGATAGGAATAATGGGTGCGCAGTTTGGGAGGGGTCTGGTTGCACGAACAGTAATCGCACTCCCCGGTTGAGGCTACCGCCGGATTGTAGTTGCAGGCCAGGGGATCACCACACCCGTCACAGGAGGTGTACTCACAACTCCCGGAATCCCAAACGGCGTTGTTCTCGAAGTTGCAGGCCTTGGGGTCGGTACAGCCGGCGCATCCATCAAAGGTGCAAAGACCGGAGGCATTGGCTTCCGGATTGTAGTTGCAAGCCAATGGGGACATACACCCTTGGATGAAAACTTCATCACAATCTCCTGGAAGCGTCGCCGACAAATTGAAGTTCTGGGCTCGACTGTCCATGCAACCCCGCACTTCCTCCTCATCGCAGATTCCGTTCGCGTTCTCGTCATTGGTGCAGATACATCCGCAAGGTTCAATGACTTCCCCCACGCAGGGATCCTCGACATCACAAAGCCCGTCTTCGTCCCGATCGAGACACCATTCCGTACAGCGGGGGCGGCTGAATGCATGGATTCCTCCTGTCATGCCCTGCATGACCAGATATCTCATCTGATCGATTTGATGGACCCGTCCATCATAATCCAGCAGGGCGAATTTGCCTGAAAGTGGATTTCCGTCAATGGCTTGTACATGACCGATCGGATTTGGCATAGGAAGTCGCCCCCACATCGCTACTGAGCTGTCAGCAAGCAATGCCATGCTGGTGCCCGGACATGCGGCTACATCGATGACGGCCTGGTTGAAATCAGGAGGAGTGCATTGACCGTGGGTGTTGCTTCCCCAACACACGACCGTGCCTTCCGGAGTCAAGGCGACATTGTGCTCTGAAGAGGCCAATTTGCTGATGACCAAACCTGCTGGCGGTTCGCACTGGCCCAATTCATTGGCCCCCACCGCTACCACGACGTGACCCAAGGCATCCCAAGCAATGGTGTGCCTGCTGCCCGCTTCCACACCGGAGAGGTTGCCCACTTCGGGAAAATCCAGTTGGCCATGCTCGTTCAATCCCCAGCCCGCAATGCTGCCATCTCCCGTTATGGCTGCGGAATGGTAGGCACCACCCGAGAAAGCTTGGACCGTCGCGAGATCTTCGGGTATATTGATTTGCCCGAATTCATTGTCTCCTAAGCCGTGAAGGATGGAGTCCGCATCCAGTATGAGTATGAACGTCCCGCCAGCATCTACGGCGATGGACTGCCCCCAAGGGCTGGGCACGATTTGCGGAGAGGGTGTGATGAACGGACAATCGAACAGAGAACCATCTGTGGTCAAAAGAGTGGCTTGCTGGTGAGTGTAAATGGTATTTGGATCCTCAAAGGGACTGGGAATTCCAGTGGCAGCGGCGATGTCCGGGGGAAACGAACATGAGCAGTACTCGCAACTGCCGTCATCAATCAGTGCGTCCAATGCATAATTGCATGCCAGTGGGTCTGGGCAACCATAACAGGAGTATTCACAAGAATCAGGCAGTGTTGCTTCCGCGTCAAAGTTGCATGCCTCGGGTTCCAGACATCCATAACAGGAGTAATCGCAGCCCCCTTCCAACTCGGCTGATGGATTGAAGTTGCACGCGAGTTCGTCAGGACAGCCATAGCAACTGTAGTCACATGAACCGTCCGAGTCCGTGGCCAGTTCATCAAAGTTGCAGGCATCCGGATCCTTGCATCCCAAGCAGAACCAGTGGTGGGTAAAAGCTGAAAAGACCATGGATGCTGGTCCATAGATGCCATCAACCGTAGCCACGCCGAAACGGATGACATCACCGCTGTCCAGATTCAATACAATGGGAACCTGATAAGGATAGCTCCAGTTGGCTTCATTTTCCGGTAGGAATGGGTCGGGGAGAAGTTGGTCAGGGGGGAGAAGAAAAGGGTCCGTGCCAACCCCATCCGGCGCCAGCATGTCCTCACCATGCGCCCAAGTATCGAGTGGGGCCAATATGAATCCGGGTGGTGGAGTTGTCGATATGTAGTCCACAAAACCCGTTGGAATTCCATTGACCTCAAGGACAGGCGGATCGTAGATGGCACCTTCGTCCAACGTATGGTATCCAAAGGTGAATGTCAGCATCATGGAGGTCGGAGCCGTGATGGATGCCCATGTGGTATCCTGGATGCCTTGATCCTTGCCTCGGATGACCAGTGAGCGGTCGTCCCTGCTCACGAGATCCGGGTCGGAGAGTGACCACTGCTCGCTGTCAAGCCATCCCTGCAGCCCAAAGGTCCATCCTTCGGAAATCTCCCATGTGTCGCAATCTCCTTCGTAGATGCAAGTTGATTCATGGATGCTTTCCGGATTGAAATTCAAGGCCAGAGGATCCGGGCACCCCGCTACGTGTGAAGGGCAATTGCCCAGAAAATCGGGGACGCCTGGTTCGCTGTCATTGCAGTCATAGACACCACAGATGCCATCGCCATCATTGTCATAGAAAATACCGGTGCATTCACAATTTTCGTCGAGTTGCGTCTCCGTAATACAGGGGTCTTGCAATTCGCAGGGATATCCAGGATAAACGCAGTCACCGATATCGAATGAGGCCGTGTCCACATAATTGCACGCGTAGGGGTCCGTGCAGCCAGGTATTCCCAGGATGCATTCGACATAGACCATCCAGCAAGTACTCGTCCATTCTTGGTGACATGACGGGAGGCGAGCCAGCACGGCATCGAAACAATCCGGGTCAGCAGGAATGTATCCAAAGGGAATACTGCACCCCACAGAGGGATTGCTGCAATCGGGAAGAGGACCGCACCAGTAGAGCACCGGACCACCGAAGGTGAGGTCCTGATTTGGAATCAGGGGGTGCTCTTCAAACCCGCAGCTCCCATCATCGATGTTGGCTTGAGCATCAAAGTTGCATGCCTCCGGATTCGTGCAACCGGGAATGTCCTGTACCTGCGCTGAGGCTTGACCTCCCTGTATTGCCGTTATCAGAATGCTGATAATCAGTGCAATTCGGTTCATGCATACAAGTTCAACAACAAAGGGCCGGGTGCCAAATCGGTCACGAATTTCATCGCGAATGGGCAGACGTATGAATGGGAGGACCAGACCACCTCATTGGCGATGCACTTTTGCCCCCGGCTTCCATCGTCACTCTATGGCATAGCGCTGCTTGACATTGACGTAGGCGGTTTTGAGTTTGCTCGAGGTGTTGAGGGTGCCGCCCCAGCTGAAGCTCTCGTCGGAATTTGTGCCGAGGATTTGGAAGACCCCGATACTGGTCTCGAGCAGGTCGCCGAGGCTGCCGCCGCCGCCTTGGACCGCAGTGCGGGCGCGGAGTTGGCCGTCCTGTGAGGCCGCTTCGATCATCTGGATCTTCAGCTCACCGAGCTGGGTGTAGTAGTACTTCGGCGGGTAGGAGATGATGTAGACGTCCTGCTCGATCAGCTCGGTCACCTCATTGGCGAGCCGTTCGATCAGGTCGATGTCGGATGACGTGACCTCGAAACTCCGCTTGAGGCGGTAACCGTTGAAGACCTGTTCGCGGTCCACAAGGTCGCCCTTGTCATTGTAGTGGTTGACCGTCTTGTTCTGCGGCAGGATGTCAATGGACAGGAAGGCGAAGGCGTCTTCGGCGATGCCTTTTTCTTTCAGGAATCGTTCTATGACCTCCTTGTCCTGCTTCATCAGCGCATACACCTCTTTGAGGTCCATGGCCTTGCGCGTGAATTCGCCTTGCCACACGGCCAGATCGGAGGTGAAATCCATGGAGGTCGATCCCGTCACCTCGATGTCGCTCGCCTGGCTCTTGAAGAAGTAATGGCCGTTGCGCGCTACGAGGTAGGCGGAGGCGAGGATGGAGACGGCCAGAACGGCGGCGACGGAGGGAAGGAGCAGGGGATGACGGGCCATGGATGTGAAGGGTAGCGGAAACAAAGTGTCTCCATGTTTCCAACCGTGTTTATGGCCGCGATATTGCCGCCGTGACGCAACCAAAATTTTGCAAGGGAAGTCTATGCCTTGGAAAGGTACTTTTGCCCCAAAAACCGAATCAGAATGAAATTCCAAAACCTGCTCGGCCTGATGGCCGCATTGGTTCTCGTCACGGGATGTGACGACAACACCGAAGCTTGTGACGAAGGCAACAAGGCCGTCATCACCATTTTCAACAACTCCCTTTGCACACCGGACGTGAGTGTGGGTGGCGATGAAATCGCTGCCGATATGGGCATCCTCGCGACGCAAAGCGTGGAGGTGGACGCTGGAACGATTGACATCGAGTTCGACCTCGCGTTCATCTCACTGTGCACGGCCCTCGACACTTCCGTCACGGTAGCCTGTGGCGACTCTGTCTACGTGGAGTTTGACGGCGTCTGATCACCAGACCCTCCTACGATCTTAAAGAGCCCGGGCCTTGGTCCGGGCTTTTTGCTGCCGCCCATTCTGTACCCGCCCCATATCTTCGGGGCATGACCAAGACGATTCGCATGGCGGCATTGGCCGCTGTTTGGGGTTGGGCTTCGATTGCCATCGGCCAAACTGTACTGCTTCAAGAGGACTTCGATGCGGGCTTGCCCGCTGATTGGAGCCAACAAACCCTCGCTACCGATGGGGGCTGGCTCGCCGGTACAAGCGCTGAGCTTGAAAGCCAATGGTGGCCCATTGCTCCTCACGGCAACATCATGGCGACCAACGATGACGGCTGCGATTGCGACAAGAGCGAAGACTACCTGATCACGCCCGCACTCGACTTCAGTGGGGTGGAATCGGCCATCCTCGCTTTCTCGACCTACTTCGACGGGGGCACCTATCAGGGAACGACCGAAGGGGCCTTTATCGAATACAGCCTCGATGGTGGTGAGACCTTTATGCTGATGCAGGCCCTGATCGGTTCCGAAGATGGCGCATGGGATTTTGAAGTGGTCAATCTCGAGGACGTGGTGGGTGAGCCCTCCGTTCACTTGGCCTTCCGGTACAACGATGGGGGAGGTTGGCTTTACGGATGGGCCATCGACGATGTGGCCATCATGGAGCCCGGAGGCCTGGACTTGACGCTCACCGGATTGGACATCGACAACGTCGTGCTGGCTCCTTCCACCGAAGACCTGTCCGGAAGTGTGGTCAACCTGGGCTCGGACACCGTCTACTCCTATACCGTGGCTTGGAGCATGGGCGCAGAGTCCGGAGAGACAACGGTCGACGGCATTGCCTTGGGCACGGCCGATAGCCACACCTTTTCACTCTCCGGCGCATTGCCCTTCGACCTGAGCGGTGGATACAGCATCGATGTGGAAGTGGTGGCCGTGAACGGCGCGGCAGACGATGTGGCTTCCAACAACAGCCAATCCGTGGATGTGGTCGCCATTTTCGCTGGCGAGTATCCCGACGGCAAGGAGCTGCGCAATTACTACTACTACGAGCCCTCAGACGCACCGGATAACTGCCCACTGGTTTTCGTTTACCACGGATACGGCGGAAGTGCAGAGGGCATGATCCAATGGTCCGGATTCAATGAGCTTGCGGATGAGTACGGGTTCGCTGTATGCTACCCCCAAGGCACGGAAGATGCTACCGGTGAGGCTTTCTGGAATGTGGGGTATGCCTTCCATCAAAATGAATACGTGGACGATGTCAACTTCATTTCGGGCCTGCGTTCGGAGCTGATCGCGACCTATGGATTGGATGGCAGCCGCGTATACGGTACCGGCTTCTCCAATGGCGCGGACTTCTGCTACTTGCTCGCGTGCGAGGCCTCCACGGAGTTCACGGCAGTGGCCCCCATCGCAGGCATCCTGATGTCGGACATTCAAGCCGAGTGCAGTCCGGAATACATGGTGCCCATCCTGGAAATCCATGGCACGGCAGACGACGTGAGCCTGTATGAAGGTGACCTTGAGAACATGGACGGTTGGGGTTCCTATCCCAGCACCCCCGATGCCATGGCCTTTTTCGTCAACCTCTTCGGGATCTCCCTGCAGGAGTCGGGGAGTTTTGAGGATGTCGTGCCATGGGATGAGTCCACTGTAGACGACCAGAAATGGGGACTCGCCGGGGCCTGTCCACAGGTTTGGCTGTACACGGTTCAGGGCGGTGGCCACAGCTGGCCGGGCACCTGGGGAAACCAGGACATCGACGCCTCGCTGGAGGCTTGGCAGTTCTTCGCCCAAGCGTGCAGCGAGCCCATGTCCGTGGGAGAGCTCTTGCCCTCTGGCAACCGCACGGTGGTGCGCGTGACAGACATGTTGGGCAGGGAGGTGAGGCCCGAGCCGGGCGTGCTGCTCTTGATCCAGTATTCCGATGGCAGCGTCGAGAAGCGCCTTTCCGCGGAGTAACCATGGAGGTGACCGTTGCGGCCAACCCGGAGTTGGACCTATCGGGTATTCCCCGACTTGAGGACATTGAATTTCAAACCGTCAGCGCGAAATACCGTCAGTTGCGGTTGACCACGTGGGCGGGGTTTCAAGTGGTCCTGGCCGCCGCATGGCTGACCCCCCTCATCTTCATCAAAGTCACGGGTGATGAGGACTTGAGCCTATTCCAGGCTTGGTGGTGGCCCATGGGCTTGCAATTTTTGATGGGCTCCTGCTGGTTTCTGGAAGAATGGAAGGGTTTTCCCCGCCGAGGTTATGCCGTCAGGGAGCGCGACATCACCTATCGCACCGGTTGGCTGTTCCGTACGACCACGACCGTTCCTTTCGGCATGATCCAACACTCGGAATTGGTTCAGGGGCCGGTTTCTAGATGGCTAAAGATTAAGCACTTAAGGCTTTTCACGGCCGGCGGTAGCGGCAACCTGCGCATCGCGGGCCTGGATGAAGAACAGGCAGAAACACTTCGCGCCATTTTGGAAACCCGCACCCGCAAGGTCTGATGGACTTTCATCGCCCCGCTCGGCAGCATCCCCTCGGGGTGGTGATCCTCGCCATCCAGTTTCTCATCAAGGGCGTGCAGTCCTTTTGGCCGGCCATCGTGGGGGTATCCCTCACCCAGCTGGATTGGATGACATTGTTGCTCATCCCTTTCGGAATCTTATTGGGAGTCGCCTGGGCCATTCTCTACTATTTGCGCTTTACCTACTGGGTGGAGGAAGGATCCATCATCGTGGAGCGCGGTGTCATCCAACGGGAGAGGCTGCAGGTTCCCTTCCAGAAGATCCAGGCCATCAATCTATTCCAAGGTCCTGTCCAGCAGGTGTTTGGACTGACCGGAATCCAGGTCGATACGGCGGGATCCTCGGGAAGTGAATTCAAGATCGTGGCCATGCGACGCGAAGCGGCCGAGTCCCTTCGCCTCATGTTGGCAGAGCAGGGCGCCGCACCGGATGGGACCCGCGATCCCGGGAAAGAGGCAATGACCGTTGAAGCAGGACCGGTCGATTCAAGCCATGCTTATCGAGGGCGGACGATGGTGGACTTGGACATCGCCCGACTCGTAAAGGTGGGCTTGACCCAGAACCACCTCCGCAATGGGTTGCTCGGTTTGGCGGTCATCAGTTCCTTGGTGGGTGGGTTGGAGCACCAGATCGAGTCCTGGCTTTCAGGACTCCCTGCGCCCATCACAGCCTTGATCGCAGCGGCCACGGTATTGCTCATTGTTCCCGGCTTCATCCTCATGTTGCTTACGGGCGTCGGGGTTTCTCTGGTGACGACAGTGCTCCGCTATTTTGGGTTTCACAGTGAAATCGGCAGGCAAGGGGTCTTCATGGAGAGTGGACTGCTCCGAAGAAATACCTTCCAAATTCCCTTCGACAAGATTCAGTTGACCGATTGGCGGAGCAATGCGCTGCAGCGCGCCCTGGGTTTTGAAACCCTCCGAATCAGACAGGCCCAGGCAGGTGATGCAGCCTCTGGAGTCGGTGTGAGGTTGGCCATTCCCGCGATGGAACCCGAACACAGGGCCACCATGGAAGAAGTGCTCTATCCCGATCTGGATCAGGGTGTCGTGATGACGGGACGACCGGTGGGGCGATTGCGCTGGCTACTGTGGTTTGCGGCCCTGCTTCCCGGAATGGCGCCTTTCTCGTTTTGGAGCCCTTGGGCGGCATGGACCTTCATGGCGCTGTGGCTTCCGTTCACGGGGTGGACCACGCTCAAGCGATACCGTTCGTTCCATTTGACGGTGTACCGCGATGCCGTGGTCTTGCAAAAAGGCTGGTTCTGGCGTCAGCGGGTGATCCTCAAGATGAGCCAGTTGCAGGGCGTGGAATGGAAGCGCCACCTCCTTTTGGAGCGCAGGGGAGTGGGGCATTTGACCTTTCACACCGCTTCGGGAGCCAAGCGTTTTTCCTACCTCGACAAGCAAACGGGATTCCGCATTCGGGATTGGGCTTTGAACCAGCTTCATGTGAATCCTTGAGTCCCACAAGCAACCATCCCCGTCTTCGGGTTGTATTTTCAGCGAACCTGTGGGGAAGAACACCTTGACTGAGACGCTGGCATCGGCTGTAGCCGCATTGCCCGAGACCAATTTAGATGCGTTGAATTCGGTACAGCTGATGCGCCGATTCGACACGAAATACGTGGTGCCAGACATCTGGTTGCCAGAGCTCATCGAGGCCATGGCCCCCCATGCCCATGTGCTCTCCGTGTCGGGTCAACGCGAATGCCATTACTCCAATCTCTACTTCGAGTTGCCAGGCGACCCCTTTCTTCAGGACCACCTCCGGGGGAAGGCGAGAAGGTTAAAAGTGCGCAGCCGCACATACGGCAGCAATGGTATATCCTTTCTCGAGGTCAAGCAGCGTCAGCCCGGGGGGCGAACCTTCAAGCAACGCATGATGAGAAGCCATGAGGCCATGGATACAATCGATGCCGCTGAGTTGGCCTTCCTCGCGCCTCACGTCCGCGATGCGGAGGCTTTGGAGCCCCGCCTGAACGGATTCTTCCTCCGGACTACTTTGGTGGACTTCGACCGAAAAGAGCGCGTGACCATAGACCGGGATTTGGAATCCGGCATGGTAGGCGGAAGGCAACAACCCCTGCTGAATGGGCTGGCCGTCATTGAGGTCAAGCAGCCCCGGCCGGATCGATATAGCCCGGTGCAGAAATGGCTGCGCAACCAGGACAGGCGCAAAGGGTTGATTGGTCGGAGTACGCGCATGAGCAAATACACGATGGCACGCCTCGACCAGGACCCCGACATCGCCGGTCGCGCTTACCTTGCGACCTATCGCCAGCTCCAGGACGCGCAGTCTTGGGCTGAGCACCTGCAAGCCTGAACACCATGACTGAGATCGCTCTGCATTTCGCAGCCAACTTGCTCTCTTGCTGGATCATTGTCCGGTTGATCTATCAATCCAAAGCCAAGCGGCGGGATTTCGTTTTCACATTCACCATGGTCAGCGCATCGGTATTCCTGCTGTGCCGCATGTTGATGGGCGTGAATCTCGACCTGGCGTTTGCACTGGGACTGTTCGCCATTTTCGGCATCATTCGGTACCGCACGAATCCCGTGCCCATTCGGGAGATGACGTATTTGTTTCTCGTGATTGGTCTCGCCGTAATGAATGCGCTGGCCCCCCTGTCGCTGGACTTCCTTGTCGTAGCGGCGGGCAATGCAGCACTGTGGTCGTTGGCTTTTGTCTTGGAACGCATCCTCTTTGTGGAGCACATGGTCACCAAGCGCGTGGTCTATGACCGCATCGAATTGCTTCAGGAGGGACGCAGGGAAGAATTGCGTGAGGACCTCAGCCGCAGAATCGGGGAAACCGTCGAGCGCATGGAAATCGGCAATGTGGACCTCCTCCGTGAAACCGCAGTGATCAAAGTATCCTACCGGGGCGAGGACATCAGCGAGCACATTGACCCCACAGACGGCGTGTGATGCGGGCATCGGCGCTCCTCCTGATCTGCGCCATGGCCCTTCCCGCGGCTGCCCAGGTCATCAACCCACCGCCGGGTACCCAAGTGGACCCGGACACTGCGGAATGGCGAGGCTGGTTGGGTGTGACCTTGGATTGGAAGCCCGTCAAGTCCGTGCACCTTTCCTTTGAACAGCAATGGCGCTGGGAAGGGGACTTCAGTGAGTTTGATCAACAATTCCAGCAGCTCGGTGTGTCATGGTCTCCGCGCTGGAACAAAGTGAGCAAGGCGCAGTCCATTGGGGTCGGGCTGCGTCATTCCACCAGACCTGATCGAAAAGGCGCAGTGCAAGGCGACGACCGCTTCTTGCGTTGGCAGGTCGAGTACGGCGTGGAATGGGAGGAGGGCAGATGGAGCCTGGAAGCCAGACTGCGACACCAGAACCAGGTAGCTGTGGAACTCAAAGGCGGCGAGGATCCCGCTGATGATGTCGCCCGCATCCAAAACCGGATCAAAGGAGAGCTGGGCTACAACATCAAAGGATGGAAGTGGGACCCTGTGATGTCTGTGGAGCGCTTCTTGGTGGATGTCCCGGAGGGCTGGCTTCCCGACGGTGCCTGGCGCCTGCGGTTGGGGACCTCAAACAAATGGGGCAAGCGCCAGAGAATCAAGGTCTTCGTGCAGCGCGACTGGGAGGCCCGATACAATCCGGCGGGAGTCGGTGTGCCCTTGTCTGTCATTGGCGCAGGAATCGACGATCTCCGCTTGAATGGGAGGGTGGAATGGACGGTGGGCGTTTCATGGCGCTACCGCTTCAAAGGAGGGTTGAACAAGGATTAGCGAAGGGTCTCCGTGACGCCTTCAGAACGAACCAAAACCACACCTGCCCGGTCCATCAAGGGCCAGGGCCAATGGAATCGGCCCGCAGGCAAGTATTCCGTTTTCCGGTAGCATTCACGGCCGGACACATCATACGCCACCAGTTCGACATCCTGTCCTTTGGGCAGGGTCAATACCACCTCATTTCCCTGGTGAAGGGCTGAGAACAGGGCCATTTCCGAAACTCCGTTGGTGGGGTCACCGAAGTTGTGGAAGGTGACCTCGTCGCTGCCTGAATTCGCCACGCCGAGCACGTCAAGCTCCACGGCGTAGCTGACGTCAGCAGGACTGGACAAGCCATCCGCACCGGTCACCACGGTCTCGTATTCAGAGAAATCGGCATTGTACCTCGTGATGCGGTTGGGAGACCAGGAGCTTACATAGTACTGCCCATTCCCGTCGTCGTCGATGCCGTCCAGGTTGCCAAGCCCGGTCCCGTCTACCAACGTGCTGACTTCCCCGCTTTCCAGATCAATGGCGATGATGTCCGCATTGTTGCCCCAGCATACGACGATGGCGCGGTTGTTGGCCGCATCTACCACGACCCCATTGGGAGTGAGTCCCAGGTTTCCGGTCAACTGGCTGTGGGTCATTTGGGTGGGATCCGATGCATTGACCGTGTAAATGCGTCCACCAGAAAAATCGCTGACCACGAGAAGTCCTGCTCCATTGTTGCCCAATCCATTGAGGAAGCCCACAGAAGGAATGGCGAGGCTGCCCAGCAGGCTGGCATCCTGAAGCGCATAGGCACGAATGACGTTCTGACCGATCGCATAGAGCGCGCCGTTCATCACTTCCATGCCATGACTGGCTTCGGCTTCACCAAAGAAGGACCAATTCTCTCCCTGGTCCTCGCTGACCAAAAGGCTGCTGCCATTGCTCACAAACCAGCGATCACCGTTGGGGTCGTATTCAGCGGCTTCAATGCTGGAGGGCGTTTGCGCTGCCAACGGTAGGGACAGCCAACACATGAAAGCGAGAGGGAATAATTTGTGCATGGCGGTCACGGTCATCAATCGCAAGGTGTTCCATAATCGGCAAGGAATATCAAGGCATCCCCTACATCGACCTGGTCGTTCCCATCGAGGTCCGCAATGCCACAATCGGACATGCAACCGAATTCGGCCAGGATGAGCAGAAGGTCCGGGGCTCCGATGGAGCCGTTTCCATCGAGGTCGGCAGGACAGACGGCCTCGTCGAGCACGAACTGAACGTACTCCACAAAGCTGTACCGCTTGATGTTGCGCGCACGGTCCCGGATGGCAATGGCGCTGATGCCCCATGTTCCCGGAGCCGACCCTGCAGGCAGGAAAGTGCTCAACGTGAAGGTCTGCCATTCATTGGCTCCGGCAGGGGGGTAGACGTCATAGTAGAAATTGGCCCCTCCGAGCTCCTCCCAGGCATCAAAGTGGAATTCCTCACCCAGCGGATTGCGCAGCGTGTAGGTGATGTGCTGCACACCTGAAGTGAAATCATCGAATTCACTGGTATCCTGCACCGCCAGGGTGAACTCCACCAAGGTCTCGCCGTTGGGGGCATCCGGATTGCTCGGCGTAGCCTCCACCGAAAAGCTGTTGAGGTCGACGACCGGGTGCAACAGGTCGGGGTAAGCGGTCTCCATGTAGACCGAATCCCGGTCCTCGGCGAAGATGTGAACGCCATCCGCATTGCTGTAGTTCGGGTCCCCCGTGAAGTAGATGAGGCTCGAATTCCCCGCCACGTCGTCCGCTGCGGCGAAGTTGACCGTGTAGTGTCCGGTCGGAAAATAGTGGGGGACGGGCAACTCCATTTTGTGGTGCTTCACCTCTTCATAGCCATTGCTGTCGAACTGATTCGATTGGATGTCCATGGAATACCGGTGGCCGTAATCCGGATCGGTGGTGGGGAAAGAAACCCGCGTCAGGCCCCGGCTCAGCGGAATCTTGTCCCACGTATCGTATTCCACCTGAATCCCATCCACAGTGGCCGGGCCATTGGAGCCGTCACCCACCGGAATGTCCGCAATCGGCTCCATGACGAAGGTGTCGTCGATGTATTCGGGCGGTGTGATGTCCTCCAACGGGTTGTTGAGGAACAACCGGAGTCCAATGGTGGCCGGGCTTTCGTAGCGATCGTTGCCCACGGCATCCCAGAGGTGCAGCCCATCGAAGTTCCACCAGCCGGCCTTCATGTGCTTGTTGAGCGTCAGGGTGCCGGTCAGCACCGAGTCGCTCGTTCCGTTCACCGGGCTCAACCACATGTCGAAGATGGTGCCCACCGAGCTTACGAAACGCACCTGTCCCGATGCGGCACCATCCTGCGCTGGGTCGTCGCTGTGCAACGTCACGGTCAGCGTGAATTCCTTGTCATCGGAAGGGTTGCCGATCACCTGCACATCGGTGCCCACAATCTTGCCCGGGTAGGTGTAGTCGGGAAACAGATTGAACACTTCGAACGTCAGATCCTCGGCGATCATGGCCACATATCGGGCGCCGTGCATCACGCGGTCGCGGATGAAGTCGTACTTGTCGGGGGCGTGGGTCAAGAGCACCTGCGGGTTGGAGATATAGTAGGCGATGCTCACCGCCATGTCCTCGTTGGGGTACATGGCGTGGGCGTAAGCGCTGACGAATTCGGTGGTGAGCGTCGTGCTCCAACCGCTGGGCGCATCGGGGTCCTCAAACCATCCTCCGAGGGCCGTCCAGTCATCGCGCAAATCCTGATCAAACGTGTATTCCCACAGGAAATGCGCTTTTTCGTGGAGCACCAATCGGTGGATGTAGTCAATGGAAAAGTTGCTGAAGCCGCTCTCCATCCACTCAATGGTCTCCATGCCCGTCCAGGCGATGGCCGGGGCGGTCGGGTAGTAGGGGTTGGGCTGGCCGTTGATCCGGCGCACCATCTTGGAAAGCCCATCCTGCTTCCGCATACCGGCGGGAAACTCCTCGAGCATGCCCATGATCTGCAGCTTTTCCCACGCGGGAAAGGGCTGGAAATTCGTCTGTGTCTCACTCATCAACGCCTCGAGCTCAGCGCCGGGCACCATGAATTCAATCCCATAACGGTCATCGGCGATCTCCGCTACCAATCCGGACTGCGTTCCCTCCTCCGTCAAGTGGGAAAGCAGCGCCTTGAAAAGCCGCCGGGAGAAGAACTGTCCCTGATCGCCATCGAAGTTGACCACGAGCGGCTCTGCGTAGGTGAACGCGTCCTTGGAAACCGTGACCACTTCGGTTCCCGCAATGTTCTCCACCATGTAGTCTCCATCGAGCATGTCGGAGGTCAACCGCCACACCGCGGTGACCGGGGTGCCATTCTCATCCGCATTGACCCGCGGATAGGGCAGGGAGCTGATGGTCTGGTGCAACTTGAAGGCGTCGTCCGGGGTCCAGGCCAATTCCATGTCGTCCAGTACAAAGCCGAACTGCTGGAAAAGGGTCTGGGCGCTGAATCCCTCCGGCACCTCGTACGCCTCACCCAGTACATCGATCACCGGAGGATCTGCGGGCACAAATTCTGTGGCATGCCCGGCAAAACTGCCGTCTTCCTCCCAGGTGAAGGTGTAGGTCGTACTGTCGCCAACCAGTGCCGCAACATCCAGCGTGATGTTTACATCTTGTTGCAAATCAATTGTCTGCGCAGCTGGCGACGCATGTCCCGGTGCATCCACAGACAACGTCCAGGGACCGGATTCCAGGGTGAATACGTGATCGACCACGGCGGACTCGCCCTGTCCGATGACCGTCGCGTCCCACAGTCCTCCTACACCGCGCTCAGCTGTAAGTGTGGCAGGTGCACCTTCGCTCAGGCCCTCAATGAAAACGTGAAGCGCGACGCTTTGGGCATTCGAAAGAAGACAGGAGAAGAGCAGTAAGCCGATGGGAAGGATGGAGCGGGACAATGGTGACATTCGCCCAATTTACCACCGCAGATGTTAGGTTCACTCAAACGTGAAAAACACACGGGATGCCAGGCCAAAACATCCAAAACCCGTGCTCGTATTGCTGAACACCGTCGACGGATTGGCAAAGGGGTTGTCGGAAGCCTGCCGGTGACGGTCAATGGAACGGTAGAAATCTCCCAGACCAGGTGACATCCAGATGACTTCCACCCGGAGCACCGAGGCCTCGCTGAAATAGGGGTCATCGTACAAATAGCGCATGCGGTCGATGCGGAAATCCGTGAGGGGATTTCCGTCCATGTTTTGGTCGTCAATGATGAAGCAGTTGCAAGCACCGTTGAAGTCCAAGCGAGGGTCGATATCGATGCCATCCTCTCCGATGGAAGCTGTATACCAAGAGGTGTCTGCGCCGTCCTCGACATAGGCCTCAGTGATGCGCAATCCATAGACATCCTGAAGACCCGATCGATTGATGAGGTCGAAACTGATTTCATCCCGAACATCGAGCCAGCCATAGCTCCACTTGTCATTTTCCACCACGGTATCCACCCCAAAGGCCACCTCCATGCTGATGTCGATCAAAGGCGGCTGCAAGGCTTCGGCTGTCAATGTCTCGAATCCCGGCGCTGTCACTTCGATGGAATAAAGTCCTTCCGGCAAATTCAATGGGGAATCCAGATGAAGGACATGCATCATTTGCTGGTCCCATTCTTCTCCGACCAAACCAGTGTCCCCCGGCTGCCAATGCAGGACCTCCGTCCCGTTTCGCCATACCCGAGCTTCCACACCATCAGGCCTGACCGACCCGTCGACATCCAAAGTGCTGGCGGTGGCATACAGCGACGCAATGGCCTTGGACTCTTCTCCTGTCAGCACGACCGTGGCGGCCAGCTCGGATTGGTGCTCTGGAAAACGCACCTCCCGAATGACGCCATCGGCCCATTTTTCACAGCCGACCAGTGCCACGGCCAAGAGGACGGCAAACAGGGGCTTTAGAAATTGAATTGCCATGCGATGGAGGGGATGAAGGGGAACAATCCGTATTCCCGGATGATGGAAGTGCCTTCCGTGCTCGTTCCGGGCAAGGCAAAGAAGGGGTTCACGTTGTTGAGGGCGTTGTAAACGCTGATCACCAATGCCCGCTCTCCATGCCTTTTGACCTTGGTTCGGGTAGCGCTCACGTCCAATCTTCGGTAGGGACTCAGACGGAAAGAATTTCGGGAGGAAGGCACATCGAAGCTCACGGGATCCAATCCACCTTCCCAACCGGGTATGACACTTTGATAGGTTACCTCATTGAGCGTGTACGCCCTGCCCGTGCCATAGACGAAGGTGGTGCCCAGGGTCCATTTTTCGTTCAGCTCGTGCACAAGGACAAGGGAAAAGTCGTGCCTCCGGTCATAGGTAAAGGGGAAGCGCTGGCCGTTGTTCACATCGTCGAAGCGACGGTCCGTCCAACTCAGGGTGTATCCGAACCACCCGGAAGTACTTCCGATTTTCTCTTGCAACAGCAGCTCCAGCCCATAGCTCCTTCCTTCTCCCTGTGTCACTTCGTCCTCCCATGTAGAGCCTTCAAAAGCAAAGGCAGCCGTTCCGAAACTCGAGCCCTCCTTGTAACCGAGCAGCCCATCCATCTTCTTGTAGTAGGCTTCGAGGCTGAGCTCAAAGTCACCAAAACTTTTGGCGCAGCCGACAGCGGCCTGCCAACTGTCCTGGGGCTTGATCCGTGCCGTGGAGGGAAGCCACAGGTCGGTCGGCAGGGTGAGTCCCTCATTGGTAAGGAGATTCACAAATTGCGTCATCTCAGCGTAGGATGCCTTGAGCGCCAATCCGGAGCCCAAGCGGTGGTTCAGCGCAAAACGCGGTTGCAGAGAGGTGTAGGTAACCCCTTCCACGAACAAGGTGGAAAAATGCCCGCCCACATTGACCTTCAGCCGATCGGTCAAGTCGATTTCATCTTCGAGGTAAAGAAATGTCTCGGTAGAGAAAAGGTCGGGTGAACCGAGGGTCGTATCGAGATTGAAATCGTCCCCGCCATCCAATATGACTTGTGTGGCCCCCGGGTAGAACTGGTGACGGGTCAAGTTCGCACCGAAGCGCACGAAATGACGGTTGTTTGGGGTGTAGTCGAAGTCAATCCGCCCCCCGAGGTCCCGAATGCCGGAGGTGTAGAGCGAAGCGAACCGATTCGTGTACTCCCCGCCCGGTGCGGTGGACGATTCCGAGAAGTCGAATCCGGTATTGAAATCGTACCGGCTTTTCATCAGCGTGACATTGCTGAACAGATCTGATTTCCATTCGTGGTTCCAACGCAAGGCGACGACCGCGTTCCGCCAATCCAGACCCACATCGACCTCGTCGGTGATATTCCCGTACCGCTCCCTGGTCCGAACACCGAAGTCATCTAGCCCCTGAAACGTGCTGAGGTACAGCCTGTCACGGTCCCCCAACCGCCAATTCACCTTGGCGTTCAGATCGTGGAAGAAGTAAGCGGGGTCGACCTGGCTGTTCTCAGGGGAGGACGCGCGGATGATGGGGTTGACAAGCAAATCGAGGTAGGTGCGCCGACCGCTGATCATGAATGATGCCTTGTCCTTGGCGATGGGGCCTTCCAGCGTGAGTTTGGATGCCAACACCGAAATCGATCCCGCTCCGTGGATCTCCTTCTTGTGTCCCTCCTTCATGGTGACCTCCACGATAGAGCTTAAGCGACCGCCATAGCGGGCGGGATAACCGCCCTTCATGATCGAGATGTTTCGAACCGCATCAGCATTGAACACGGAAAAGAAGCCGAACAGGTGGCTGACGGAGTACAGCGGAACGCCGTCGAGCAGGATCAGGTTCTGATCGGGACTTCCGCCCCGAACGTAAATCCCGCTGGACCCCTCGCTGCCGGACTGCACGCCGGGCAGCAGCTGCAAGGTCTTGAGCAAATCGACCTCCCCTGCCAATGCCGGAAGCTTCTTGATTTGCGCAATCGGCACTTCGATCCGGGACATCTGCACCTGCTCCTCGATGCGATCGGATTTTCCCGCTTCCACTACGGCTTCCCCCAATTCCAGGCCCGCTGTCAATTCCACATCGAGCTTGGTGTTGGTGCGCATGTCAACTTCCATCTTCAGCGGGGCATAACCCAGATAAGAGAAAAGCACCTCTTGAGGACCTGCTGGAAGTTCTATGCTGTAGTGCCCGTAAGTGTTGGCCGAGGTCCCCGATGTGCTGGCTTCATGCCATACTGTGGCCCCCAGCAATTGCTCTCCGCTCACCGCGTCTTGCACATAACCGCTCAAGGTGTATGTCGCGTCTTGCCCCCTCGCTTCCAGCCCGAGACCGAGCCAAAGGGACCAAGTAAGCAGGAGGGAGGGGAATGCAATTTTCACCACGGAATCAATGTGAGCGCAAGATGGGTGACAGAGCAGTGGCTGCAGGTGCCCAATGTGTTAATGATACCGTTGGGATTGCACACGGGGTCAAGTTGAAGCCACTGTCGTTTTCACAGGAAGCGCTGCTTTATCTTTGTGCCCACTCCTGCCAGGGAGGGAAAACGGGATGTGGCGCAGTTGGTAGCGCGCGTCGTTCGGGACGACGAGGTCGCTGGTTCGAGTCCAGTCATCCCGACTCTTGAAGAAGGTGGTTCCCAGGGAATCGCCTTTTTCGTTCGCGGTTTAATTCACATGATCGCCCTCATTGCCCTCTTGCATGATGCGCTTCTGAATGGCAATGGAAGCTTGGTGAACGGACTTGAAGACATCGGAAGTGAACCCGGGGTCAACGCCCTGTTCCACGCCGAGGTCCACATTGCGCTTGAGCAATGCATTCCACCTTGAATTCTGGAGGATGGTCAAACCGTGGTCTTTCTTGTGCTGACCAATTTTGCCCGAGACCCCCATTCGGCGCGCAAACAATTCGATCAGTGCGTCATCGATCATGTTGATTTCTGCCCGCAGCGAGACCAGATCATCCCCGCCCGAGGCCGCATTCTTCACCCGAACGATCAAGCCCGCAACCAACTCCGAGAAAGCGTCGGGGGTGAGCTGTTGGGCGGCATCGGTCCAGGCTTCATCGGGCCGTGGGTGCGTTTCCACCATCAATCCGTCAAAGGCCAGATCCATTGCCATCTGTGCCACGTTTGCCAGAAGATCCCGTCTTCCACAAATATGACTGGGGTCGTTGATGAGGGGCACCTCGGGCAGACGGTTGCGGAAGTCAATGGGGATTTGCCACAAGGGCGCATTCCTGTATTTCTTCTGTCCGTGAACCGCAAATCCGCGATGTATGGCCATGACATCCTTCACCCCGGACCGCTCCAGGCGTTCAAAGGCCCCCAGCCACAATGCCAAGTCGGGGTGCGTAGGATTCTTGACGGCAACGGGCACTTTCACACCCTCAAGACTATCGGCGATCTCCTGCACTTGGAACGGATTGGTGGTGGTCCTGGCCCCAATCCAAAGCATGTCGATTCCCGCCTTCAATGCATCGTCCACATGGCGCGCATTGGCCACTTCGGTGCAGACTTTCATTCCGAACTCCGATTTGACCTCTGCGAGCCATGGCAACCCGGTCATGCCTACCCCCTCGAATGCGCCGGGCTGGGTTCGGGGTTTCCATATGCCCGCTCTGAAATAAGCGATGTCCAAATGGGACAGCCCACGGGCGGTTTGGAGCACCTGCTCGCGCGATTCAGCGCTGCAAGGCCCAGCAATCAAAAGGGGGGGGAGAGAAGTCGTCATGGTAAGGTCGGGGGGTGGGCTGTTATGCGTTCACAGGCCTCTTGAATCCGGGATACAGGGGAACACAAGGACAGTCGCAAATAGGAAAGTCCTTCAGATCCGAAGACACTCCCGGGGGTAAGAAAGACATCGCAACGTTCGAGCAGGTCGTCCGAAAGTCGATTGCCATCCCAACCTTCAGGGGCGCGGGCCCAGAGGAACATACCCACCTGATCTTCCCGGCAATCGCAATTCAAAGCGTCAAAAAGTTGCCGGCCCCGAATGCGTCGTTCCGAATAGACCCCATTGGCTTGATCGAGGTCTGCTTCCCCAGATTCGAGCGCAGCAATCGCCCCCCTTTGAAGGGGCCTCCAGCTTCCCGAAGAGAACTGGGTGGACATTTTGAACATGGGCTTCAGCAATTCGGGATGACCTGCTGCGAATCCCATTCTAGCGCCTGCCATGCGGTGTGACTTGCTCAAGGAGTGGAGCTCAATGCAAACCGCCTCGCTCCCTTGAAGGGTCAGAGCACTGAAGGGTCGTCCTGGATTCAGAATGCGCGCATAGGGATTATCGTGGACTACCAAGATTCCATGCACAGCAGCCCAAGCCATCACTTCTTGTATGCGCAGGGCATTCGGCGCTGCTCCGGTGGGCATGTTTGGGTAATTCATCCACATCATCCGTACCGGGCTGTCTTCTGCTTCGCTTCTCGACCTCAATGTTTCCAGTTCGCCGAGATCGGGCAAGAATCCCTGGGCCTCCCGCAGTGAAAAAGGCAAGGCGCGCCCCCCCGCCAACGCCGTCACGGATGAATAGGATGGGTAGCCAGGATTGGGGACCAAGGCGGTATCCCCTGGATCCAAGTGAGCCAAAGCCAGAAAGCCACATCCTTCCTTGCTCCCGAGAAGGGGAACAATTCCGTCTGACTGCAGATCCAAACCGAACTGGGCCTTGCAATAGGCGGAAAAGCCCTCCTTCAATTCCGGGATTCCTGAATAAGGCTGATAACCATAGGCCCCCGGACGTTGCATATCCTCGCCGATGGTCTCCTTCAAATGGGGAGCTGGAGGCAAATCGGGGCTACCTACGCCCAAATTGATGACGTCACGGCCTTCCGCGATGCGGCGCCTGATCTCGGCGAGCTTGTCGGCGAAATAATAATTGGTGGCCTGGGAAGCCCGACGCGCTGAATGGATGCGAATCATGACTCCGTAGATCGGTCCCGTTGGTACATTCCCAGGAGCGTGATCCGGTCAGCGTGGCTTTCCAGTGCATGCAACCCCTCGGTCAACTGTTGGGCATTCTCTGCCTCCAAATCCATCACGAACTCATATTCATAGGGCCTTCCAACAAAAGGCATGGACTCCACTTTTGACAGGGAAATCCCATGTTCAAACAGCGAAGACAGTGCTCCATTCAAGCTTCCCGTGCGGTGGGGCAACACAAGGGTGAGTGTGGCGAGATCGGCATGGGGGGGAGCCTGCATTGTTCGGCCTCGGTCCAAGACGAGGAAACGGGTCAGGTTGGCCTTGTCATCCGCAATGTTGGCACCCAAACAATCGAGACCGTAAAGCTCCAAGGCCCTTGCACTTGCAATGCATCCGATGTGGCGCCATTCTTCTTCTTGTATTTGCCGGGCCACAATGGCCGTATCCTCGTCGTCAATCAAACGGATCGCGGGATAAGGCGCGAAATATTGACGGCATTGGTTCAAGGCCATGTAGTGGGAACGAACCTCCTGCAGTTCATCCAGTGAAACTCCTGGCAACACACCCAAATTCTGCACAATGGGCATGCGAACCTCGCCCACAATGCACAAGTCCCTCTCCGCCAGCAACCTCAAATTGCGCTGTATCGTGCCCGAAATGGTGTTCTCCACCGCCATGACCGCTCGGTCGCAGCGGCCTTCTAAAAGGTCCTCCAATAAAGTATTGAAGTCGCTGCAAGGATGGGCCACAATATCGTCGCCGAACCAAAGGGCTGCTGCCGCCTCATGAAATGCACCCCTGACTCCTTGTATGCCGACCTTCATTCCAAATAAAAAAGCCCGTACCAGACGAGCAATGCAAAGTTGAACCCATGTCCAGTAGGCCGTTTACCCAAGGGGATGAAGTAATCAACAAGGTGGCGGTATTGCTTTGCGGCATCCCTGGATCATGACGTTTAATCTCAATTCCTTGGACGGCACCCCTCATGCCCTTTCAAGTACTCCAAGAGCAACATTCAACTCGGTTGCCTGTTATTTGCTTCCATGATTTCGACACTTCGATTCTTCGCCTGCTCTGCTTTTCTAATGTCATCCCTTCTGGCAGAGGGCCAGTGGGCTGACCCCTTCCTTCATTTGGACGACAATGAAATTCGGGTTCCATCCACTTGGACGGCGCCCAACGAAGGGGACCAGCGCTGGATGCGAAGCGGGCCCTTCTGGACGGAATTCCAACAGGAACACCCCCAATGGCAGGTGCAATTCCATCCCTCAACCCGGACGGTACACAGGGCATTTGGTCCCGCCATTCCATGCGACGATGCGACAGTGCTTTTCGAGACTTGGATGAATGCGGCAGGTTGGTCGGTCGAGAAAACGCCTTGGATCTCTGTTCCCATGGGAAAGCATGTCTTGAACAGGTCCATTCAGACGGCTGGAGGGCGGCCTGTATTGGGGACCGAGTTCACCATCAAGACCCACTCCGAAGGGATGGTGATGTGGGGAGCGAAATGCTACCCGAATGCGGCATGGCCCGCTGATGTCATGATGATGGACTCGGAAGAAGTGTTGTCCGCCTCCCTGGATGGGCTCGCGCTTCAGGAAGTCACGACCGAATGGGGGGAAGAAGCCTTGATGCCCTTCGCGAAAGCAGAAGGAGAATGGCAAGGCATGGATTTTCGACCCGTGCGCAATGTTCGGGTCAAGGGCAGGAGGGGAGATGGAACACCGGTGGATTACTCCACATGGGTGGACCTTGAAAACGGAGAGGTCTTGGTCCGCCAAAATCAAGTGCGGCATGTGGGGCGCCCCCCTTCACCGAAAAAGAGAAAAGTGCTGCCCATGGGGCCACCTTCTTTGATGCAATCCCTCTCCTGCCAAATCACGGGAACGGTCCACCTGACCCAGCCCTTCGAAGATGCAGTGGAAGTAGGACTGGAGAACTTGCTCACACAAACGCAACAAGGCAGCGCGTCGACAGGTCCGGGAGGCATGCTGTTGCTGGAAGGCGAAGGGCCTCAAACATTGGGTCTGCAGTTGCAAGGACTCTGGAGCACGGTGACAACGGACGGTCTTACCCCGGATTTCCAAGTGACATTGAACACAGACTCGGTCGTGAGTTTTGATGACGAAGCCAACATTCGAGAACTCAGCGCTTACCACAGTGTGAATCGCATTCACGATCACATGCAATCCTGGTTGCCGGAATTCACTGGGCTGGACTTTTCATTGCCCACACTCGTGGATGTGAGCGGCACTTGTAATGCATTCTACACCCCCGGAACACCCACCATCAATTTCTACTCCGATGGCGATGGATGCAATGCTTTCTCGCTGGTGGCCGATGTGGTCTTTCACGAGTACGGGCATGGAATCAACGATCTGTACTACGAGAGTCTGGGCAGTTCTTTCATCAACGGAGCCATGGGTGAGGGGTATGCAGACCTGTGGGCCATCAGCCTGAATCAGAATCCTGTTTTGGGGCAAGGTTGTTACAGCGATGATCCCGAGTCCTACATCCGGCGCTATGACGTTGACCCCAAGGTCTACCCGCAGGATCTGGTAGGGCAGGTGCACGCCGACGGTGAGATCATTTGCGGAGCATGGTACGACACGCACTTGCTCATGGGAGCGGATTGGGACCAGACCCGCGATCTGTTTGTGGAGGCCTATGCCGGCCTGCAGGCCACCAATTTTGACGGAAACGAAGGGGAGGCATACGTAGAGGTGTTGCTGGACGTACTGCAAGCCGATGATGACAACGCTGACCTCTCCGATGGCACCCCCAATGGATCGGCCATCCTCGAAGGGTTTGGCATCCACGGGATCACCTTGTTCAGCAATGTGGACATCGGCCATGATGCCGAGGAGTACAGCACAGCTGGAGACCCCATTTCGCTCAACGCCAATGCCTTGATTCTGTTTCCCTTCAGCCAGTACTTCGAAAGCTGCAACGTGTTCTATCGTACACATGTCTACGAACCTTGGACAGAACTCCCAATGGTCCAAACAGGAGGGAGCACCTATTCGGTCGACATTCCCGCTCAGGAAACGGGAACTGTCATCGAATACCATTTCGGCATCACCGACGTCTACGGCAATTCAAGTGCCGTTACTCCTTACAGCGCTGACGACGCCAACAACCCGAACCTGCCCTTCAATACCATCGTGGGCTTGTCTCCCGTGATGATCGACGATCAAGACGATTATTCCGAATTTGGATTCTGGCAAATAGGGTTGCCTGAAGACAATGCAACCACGGGCCAATGGCAATCCACCATTCCCGTGGGCTCTTTTAGCGACCCGGGTGATCCGTCCACCATTTGTGCACCCGATGAGGACCACACCCCGGGCGACGGAATATTCGCCTTTATTACGGGCGTCAGCCCCGGTGCGGATGCAGGCATTGGCTCCAATGATGTCGATGAGGGCAGCACCACTTTGCAGTCCGAGGCCATTGACTTGACCGGACTCACGACCCCTGTATTGAGCTATTGGCGTTGGTACGTGAACGCACCGGCGAGCGGGGCCAACCCCGGTGCCGATTGGTGGCAAGTGTTTGTCAGTGCTGATGATGGAAACAACTGGGTCAAGGTCGAAGAGACCCTCACCCAAGACATCTCTTGGCGGCGAAATGCCTTCGCCATCTCCGATTACGTGCCCCTGACCGATGAGTTCAAAATCCGATTTACGGCATCGGACAGTTTGAGGCCCGACCAAGGATTGCAATTCGACGGAGGCTCACTGATTGAGGCCGCGGTGGACGATTTGATCATTCACGATTACGTGGCCTCTGGGGTCGGGGATGCCGACCCTGAGCAAGGCATTGTGGCGTGGCCCGTGCCCTTCAATGATCGGTTGCACTCCGCGGGATGGAAGCCGGGGGCGGTCATTCGACTTTGCGATGCTCGAGGAAGAGAACGCGCCAAAGTCATCTCGGGCCCCAGCGGAGATGCGCATTTCAACCTTTCCGTCGGGGGAGGAGGCATTCTTTTCATGGAAGGGCCTGACGCCAATGGGGTTGCGCGCAGAAAAGAGGTGGTTCAAGTCGGTGGGTAATTCCCACCGCAGCACCATCTTTGTCCTTCGATTACATACTGATGTCAAAGTCGAACAAGCCCCGGCGCATGGCCATCAAGGCCGAATGGCAGAGAGACAGCAATTCTGCACCGGGATTCAACAAGTATTTCATCACCATCCGTGAAACAGATGGTACGGAATTAAAAATGCCGGCTTACGGGCGGGACATGCAGGATGCTCTGAGCCGTCTGGTCAAGACGGAAAGAGCGGAAAAACTGGCGGAGGCTACTGAAAAAGTGCCTGATTTCGTTTACGTGCTGCTTTTTCTGGGCACGTTGGGCGTTGGGAGCACATTGAGTACGGCCAGCGATGACCCCATGTACTTCGCCATTGGAGCAGGGGCTCTGGTCCTTCTCGTCGGACTGTATCTGCTCCGGGTAAAGAGGTGAGTTCAGTTTCCGATTTGGGCGTCGCCTGTGGTCGGTGCCATCCATTCAATGTGGATCAAATCGGTTCCTGAAGGCAAAGCACTTTGTACCCGCATGAACCCCTGAACTGCCAGAGCTTCAGTGGAATAGAATTGCCGTACGTCGAAGGTCTTGACTACACCTGGCGCTATCCTCCACTCGAAGATGGCGGCGAAACCATACCTCCCATCTTCGCCTGACCGGGCAGGGCCAAAATCAGGAAGGGAGCCTGAAAAGCTGTTGTCAAAGGAGGAAGGACGATGGAGCTCGGCCAGGCCCGGGGTTTGAGCCTCTGCCGCGAATGAGAGGAAGGTGAGCAAAAAAACAGGAAGGAAGAAACGGCACAACATGGGCGAAGACTTTTCCCCTGATACGCACTGATACGCACCTGGGTTTCGCACATGCGGAAGAAAGTGCTCCTCCTATCTTTGACTGCATGGGAAGAGCCTTTGAATTTCGCAAGGAGAGGAAAATGAAGAGGTGGGCTGCCATGTCCAAGACATTCGCCCGTCTGAACAAGGATATCATCCTGTCCATCAAAGAGGGGGGGGGCATAGCTGATCCTGAGTTGAATGCGCGTTTGCGTGCCGTCATTCAGAACTGTCGAGCGGCCAACATGCCCAAAGACAACATCGAACGGGCCATCAAAAAGGCAACGGACAAGGATTCAGCAGACCTGAAGCAAGTTACTTTCGAGGGATATGGCCCTCATGGGGTTGCGGTATTCGTGGAAACTGCCACTGATAATAACAACCGCACGGTAGCCAATGTGCGCAGCTATTTCAATAAATGCAATGGCTCATTGGGGACCAATGGCAGTGTCGAGTTCATGTTCACCCACGTCTGCCATTTCAAAATTTCCGCTGAAGGTCAGGATGCGGAGGAATTGGAACTGGAGTTGATTGATTACGGAGCGGAAGAAATTGGGTTGGACGAGGATTCCATCGTGATTTATGGGCCCTTCGAGAGCTTTGGTGGCATCCAGAAAAAATTGGAGGAGGACGGAATTGAAATCGCGGAATCAGGATTCGACCGGATTCCGGCAACCACAAAGGATCTAGGGGCCGAGGAGACCCTTGAGGTAGAAAAGCTGATTGAAAAGCTCGAAGAAGACGAGGACGTCCAGAACGTCTTTCACACCATGAGTTCGAGCTCTGAAGACGGGTAATACCGTCCGCGGCTTATTCGCAAACGACCCCAAACTCGACGAGGAGCTGGAGCAGGTCATTGGTACCCACGATTCCGTCGGGCACGATGTCAGCCAAACAACTTTGATCCGTGGAGAAAACGCAAGAGCCGTCATCCACATCTGCATCGGCCACATAATTGAATGCGGTCGGATATGTGCATCCGCATTGAGCAGGGTGGTCAAGAATGGTAAAACTCACCGAGGCTTGTTGCCCCCCCTCGTCTTCTGCCGAGAGCACATAATCACCTGCAGCAAGTGCATTCAAATCGACATTGGTGAGGTAGGTCACTTCTCCAATGGCGCCCGTGGGAATCAGCTCCACCATACCTGTTGCACTTCCATTGCAGCGCGTGGAATAACTCAACGCCGCAATGGACAATTGACCGAAAAAAGAGGCGGAAATCCCCATCAGGGACAGGGTGAAAAATACCTTTCGGAGCATGCTGGATAATTTGGTGAAATGAATTTAGTTCAGTTCGGCGTCAAAACAAGAAATGGCGCTAAATCAATACATGTAATGCTTGTAATAACCACTGAAATATAATATAACACTATAAAACTGCGGAATTTGCCCGCTAGTTTTTTGTTTCCGCTTCTGAAAAGCGATTAATTTTAGGACATGGACCGAATTCGCCAGAACCTCTCACTGGTTGTCATCATTTTGCTTGGCGCCACTGTCCCGATTTTTGGGCAGACCACCCCGATTTTCAACACCACATCAGGGGTGTATCATAATTCCCTCATCGAGGCCATGAACAATGTTTCGGCAGGGGATGTGATCACGCTCGCCGCGGTGACTTTCGACGAGCGCATCCTCATCGAGGCGCCGCTGTCTCTCTTGGGCGATCCTGGCGGTGGTACTGTCATCGATATTCGCGGAAAGGTGGGTTGGGGCATTTGGCTGGGCAGCAGTGGCATCACACTCGAGAACATCACAGTTCTTTCCGACAACTTGCACCAAGGCTACGGCCTTCACTGTGATCCGGGAACGACGGATTTGACGCTGAAGAATGTCCGCGTACTCAACAATGCGACATCAGGCATAGACCTCAATGGCCTGGTAGGACCTGGCGAAAACCTGATCGAGAACTGCGAAGTCATCAATTCTGGTGCGGGGTTCGGTTTGGCGATGAGCAGTTGTCAGAATGTGGTGGTCCGCAATTTCAGCTCTTCCAAAAACGGATACGGTGATATCGGCATCTTGGAGAGCGCATACACCAGCAACCGCTCACTGGATTTGACCTTTGAAGGATCCATGGATCTGAGTGGCCCTCAAGGAGACGGTCTCGGCGGCATCATCATTCAATCCGATTCGACCGTCATCGATCCGGGTATCGGTTTGTCCTTTGACATTGACATGCAGGCGGGGCTCATTCACCAATTGACGGGAACCACGACTTACGACGGAAATCCTTTGGGTTTCCTCCTCTGCAAGTCCGATGTGGTGGCCAGTCTATCGAGCAATTTGACCGAGGGTCTGGGTGTTTCGGATTTGCTGGGGCGCAATCTGTTGACAGGAGAAGTTGAGATCTGGCCGGGAATGTCCCTTCAAGAGGCCGTAAACGCAGCCAACGACGAGGACATCATTCGTGTGGCCCAACCCGGTGTTTATGACACGGTTTCCGTCTCCATCAACAAGTCCATCACCATTTTGGGCCCCAATGTGGGGGTGCTCCCCGATGATCCATTGCGGGATACCGAAGCCGTATTTGCCGGTGGACTGAACATCAGCGCCTCAAACGTTACCATTGATGGAATTCGCATCCTCGGAAAGAACGATGCACCAACAGGACTTCAGGTAACTGCCGGAGCGGACAACGTTTCCATCAGCAATTCGGTCATTCGAGGTTGGTTCGAAGAATCAGGGAATTTGACTCCTGTCGGTTTGGTTGTGGAAGGCAATGTGGATCTGACGGGTTGCTCTCTGCGGAATTGGCCGATTGCAGCCCGGTTGAATTCGGGCTCCGCGTCATTGACCGACTGCATCATTACGGACAACCGGGGCGGTTTTGAAATGAACAGCAGCAACGGCGGCAGTGATGAAGCCCGTTTCAGCAATTGCACGCTGAGGAATGCCGGAGCCGATGCATTCCGAATCCAAGCGGCGGATGCGGCAGACAGCCTTGTGATTACAGGAGGCACGGCCAACCTTCACGGATATGCGTTGCGGTTCGACCAAGAATGCAGCTACAGGATAGAGGGAGGAGTATACTCCGAATCTGAAATTCAAATCCTGGGCTTGAACACCGAAAAGCGCATCGCCCTCTGCGAAGGAAACGACTTCAATAATCCCGCCATTGTCATTGACGCTTGTACGGACAACACTGCGGTGAACTTTGAGCCCTGTGCCACCATCGATTCCGGGAATTGCCAATTCGGTGGTTGTACCGACATCGGGGCCTGCAATTATGATGAGAATGCCGCGCAAAACGATGGCAGCTGTGATTTCCAGACCTGCGCGGGTTGCACGAATCCCATTGCGTGTAATTATGATGATACCGCCACCATCGAAGACGGTTCTTGCGAGTACATCAGCTGCCGTGGCTGCACCGACCCGACAGCCTTGAACTATGCTTCCAGTGCAACCTATGACGACGGATCTTGTCTTTTCCCAGGTTGTACGAATCCTGAAGCCGACAACTATGACGCCGACGCCAACTTCGATAATGGAGTCTGCTTCTTCTACGGTTGCACAGACGCAGGAGCTTGTAATTTCGATCCCACAGCCAACCTCAATCTGGGCACGTGCGACTTTACCAGCTGTGCGGGTTGTTTGAACCCCCGGGCTTGCAACTACGATGCAACGGCTACTATCGACACACAAAATTGTGATTTCACGAGCTGCCGTGGATGTACCAATCCCGACGCCCTGAATTATGACCCGTCTGCTACGGTGGATGACGGTTCCTGCCGCATTGCAGGTTGTACCGATGCTGGGGCTACCAATTATGACGCAGATGCCAACATCAATGACGGATCCTGCATTTTCAGCGGTTGTTTGGACGCAACAGCTTGCAACTATGATCCGAATGCCAGTGTGAACGATGGCAGCTGTGAATTCACCTCCTGTGCCGGTTGTGCCATTGAGGGGTTCTGCAACTACGACCCCGATGTCACCATTCACGACGGCAGCTTGTGTGACTACCTCAGCTGCTGTGGCGATCCTGCTGCCACCAACTATGACGCCGCCATTCTGCCGCAGTTGACCTTCGGATGCACATATGGAGGCGCCGCAGGTATGGCGTTCCTTGAGACGTGCACCTTGCCCATCGCATGCAACTACCTCGCCGATGCTTCTTGCGAATTTGACTCCTGCGCGGGGTGCACGGATCCCGCAGCTTGCAATTATGACGCTTCTGCGTCGCTGAGCACCAATACCTGTGTGTACCCCATGGACATTTACGGCGATGCCAACGTGGATTGCGATGGCAACTGTTTGAATGACACCGATGGTGATGGTATCTGCGATGAAGATGAAGTCAATGGCTGCACGGACGAGGCCGCCTGCAACTATGACGAAGCAGCTACGCAGGACGACGGATCCTGTGAGTCGACGTCCTGTGGAGGGTGCACGGACAGTGGAGCGTGCAATTATGATGCGAATGCACTCCTGAATGATGGGTCCTGTGACTACAACATCTGTGCAGGATGCACCGACCCTGCAGCTTGCGATTACGATGCCACCGCGACCATTTCCGGAGAATGCACCTTCCCTGTCGACATCCATGGTAGCGATGCTGTCGATTGCGATGGGAACTGCCTTTCCGACACAGACGGTGACGGCGTCTGCGATGGCGACGAAATTTTGGGCTGCGACAATGCCAGCGCCTGTAATTACAATGCATCTGCAACTGAGAATGATGGGAGCTGTGACCTTTTGTCCTGCAAGGGGTGCATGGATGAGACGGCTTGCAATTTCGATGCGTCGGCCACCAGCCCGGATGAGAGTTGTGATTATGTGAGCTGCGCAGGATGCTTGGACCCGTTGGCTTGTAACTACGATGCGACGGCCACCAACAATGACCTTTGCACCTATCCCGTAGAGGACTACCTCGATTGCGCCGGCAACTGCTTGGTTGACACCGACGGAGATGGCGTCTGCGACCCCAATGAAGTGGTAGGTTGCAAGGATGCTGAAGCTTGTAACTTCTCAGAAACCGCGACAGAGGACGACGGAAGTTGCGACTACTTGGACTGTGCGGGCTGCACCAATCCAGGGGCATGCAATTTTGACGATACGGCGACCATCAACGATGGCAGTTGCAATTACACCTCCTGCCAGGGCTGCACGGACCCCGAGGCCTGCAATTACATTGCAGGAGCCACGACGGATGACGGCAGCTGCATTTATGTCTTGGATCTGTTCAATGTCAACTACCTGACTTGTGACGAAGAATGCGAGAATGATGCGGACGGAGACGGAATTTGCGACGAATTGGAGATCAGTGGATGCACTGACTCCACCGCATGCAACTACAGCGCCGCAGCAGAAATCGATGACAGCTCCTGCGAATTCACGAGCTGCGGAGGTTGTTTGGATGAAGACGCATGCAACTACAACGAAGGCGCCGAGTTCAGCGACGGTTCTTGTAGCTACCCGTCTACATTGTACGGAAAGGACTATGTGGACTGCTTCAATGTATGCTTGAACGATGCCAACGGAGACGGTATTTGCGACGAGGAGGAGTCGGGCTGTACCGACCCTACCGCCTGTAACTACGACCCGATCCCCGCTACAGACGACGGTTCATGTTTCTTCCCCGCAGAGGACTATTTGGATTGTGATGGCAATTGTTTGAACGACACCGATGGAGATGGAGTTTGCGATGAAATCGAAGTATCGGGTTGCATCGATCCTACGGCGTGCGGATACAATGCTGCCGCAACTGATGATGATGGCTCCTGTCAATACGTGGTAGACGATTGCGACAGTTGTGTAGACAATGTTTTCTTCGATGGAGATGCAGACAATGATGGCTTTTGTGATGACTATGTCTGTCCAGGAGATTTCAATGGGGATGGTATTCGCAGCGCTTCCGATGTATTGGTAGTACTCGCTGCTTATGGCTGTGACACCGATTGTGGTTCAGCTGACCTGGATGGGAATGGATTCGTCACTGCATCTGACGTTCTTGCGATGCTGAGTTACTTCGGTACGCTCTGTCCGAACAATTAACCCCCAACTTCAACACATTGAAAAGGGCCGCGTCAGCGGCCCTTTTTTATTGCCTAAGATTCGACGAACACAATATATATGTAGCTCGATAGTAGGAATAAGCCGACGTTTACTTTATATTTGTAGACGAATTGGTGAAATCATGCGACGAATTCTGACTTTCTTGTTCCTCTCCGCCTTTGCTCTTACCGCCAGGGCTCAAATCATTCCGGATTCACCCGTGGTGAATGTGAACACCGGAAGTGAACACGAGACCTTGAGTGACGCACTGGCCGATGCTCAGCCCGGTGATCATCTCGAACTCGCGGAGTATCGCTTTGTCGAACATGTGGTCCTGGACATGCCCATTACATTGTCCGGAGCTGACGATGGGACAACCATCATCGACGTCTCGCAAGAAGACGGATGGGGCATCACCCTTTCAAGCGATAACATCACTTTGGAAGACATTACCGTGGTTTCAGGTGATGTCAACACAGCATATGCCATTCACAGCGAGCCGGGCATCACAGGTTTGACCCTTGAGAGGATCTCGGTATACAACTCCATCAGGACTTGCATCGACCTGAACGGGCTGACGGGGCCTTCCTTGAACACATTGAGGGACATTACCGTTTCCGGGAGCAGCATCGGTTTCGGAGTTGCACTCAGTGCTTGTGCATACGTGCTTGTAGAAAATGTGGACAGTGAAGACAATGGCTATGGAGACATCGCTGTCATGACATCGAATTACTCGAACCAAGAAATTCACGACATCGTCTTTATGGGCGACTTAAACCTACAAGGGCCGGAGAGTCTCGGCGGCGGCGGAGTGGTGGTTCAGGTAGATCCCGCAGATGTGCCCGTGGGAACCGGCACCGGATTTCCCATCAGCATCAATTCGACGGGGTATGACTATCTGCTCGAAGCCCCCGGTGACCTCACGGGATGCATATTGGTTCACAACGACGATGTTCGTCAAATCGCCCAGACCCTGAGCGCCAACATTGCGCCCCTGGTATCCTATGATATGTTTACCCAGAACATGGTCGTATTTCCTGGTATGTCCGTGCAAAGTGCCCTTGATGTAGCAGACGAAAACGCCATCATCGAAGTAGAATCAGGCACCTACGACGCAGCGCCCCTTTCGATTTCTTCAAGCGTCACGCTCAAAGGAGCCAATGCAGGTGTGCCCGCGACAGGTTCTCGATCTGCAGAGAGCTTTTTGAGCGGTGTGATCGTCACGGGAGGTTCTCCCGTTATTGACGGATTCAGAATCAATGCCGGCGCTGGACATGGAGTGGAAGTTCAATCCGGAGCGACCAACGTATCGGTCCGCAACACCGTGCTCCATGGCGGGGTGGATAGCGAAGGGTTTGGCATCGTCACCCGCCACGATGTGGTGGTGGAAAATGTGAAAGTCTCAGGGTTTGCAGAGGCCATTCGTCAATGGTCCGGCCAACTCGATGTCTTCAGCTGTCAGTTGGAGCAAAATGAACTGGGTCTATCGGTTCATCACGACGCTGCCAGCGTAGGCTCCACCTTGGTACAGAACACCTATTTCGAGAACACGGGTGCGCCCGGCGTGGTGCTTCACACAGGGGATGCCGCCGACACGTTCACGATGGAGAGCGCTGTGCTGAACCTGCACACCACGGCCTTCCAAAGAGACGGGGAGACCCAATTGAACCTCTCAGGCAACACCTTTACGAACTCAGAATTGCAGACATCGGGTTTGAGTCGCGATGAGAAACTGGACCTCTGCGCATCCAACACCTTTGAACCGTCACAGCGCATCAGCGGGTGCACGGACCCGAGTGCGGACAATTACGAAACTTGTGCGACCATCGCTCAAGGATGCATCTACTTCGGATGTACCTCACCCAAGGCGTGCAACTTTGATGCAGCCGCCAATACCGACGATGGCACCTGTGATTTCACAACCTGTGCGGGATGCCCGCTTGATTTCGCTTGCAACTACGACCCTGAAGCCGAACTGTACAAAGTGGAGGCTTGCGAGTTCACCAGTTGCGAGGGCGCGGGCATGACCGGTTCGGATGGCGCGAGGGGAGGAATGATGTCCCTGGCTGGCTGCACCATTCCCCAGGCGTGCAACTACGATGCGAATGCGGACACGGACGATGGAAGTTGCTCTTTTGATTGCTACGGATGCCAAGATGATGTGGCATGCAACTATGACGCGGCGTATACACAGCCCGCGAACGTGACTTGCCTCTATGCGCAAGACCTTCATGTGTCCACCTTCGTCGATTGCGACGGAAACTGCCTGACGGACGACAATGCCAATGGAATTTGCGACCAGGAGGAAGTGAGCGGTTGCACGGATGAAGGCGCCTGCAACTTCCTGAACTCCGCCACGCTGGATGATGGCGGATGTGATTACGCCACCTGTGCCGGGTGCACGAATCCGGCCGCTTGCAACTTCGATAGTGAAGCCCTTCTGACCGATAGCAGCTGTGACTACCAATCGTGTTCGGGGTGCATGGATGCCAATGCGTGCAACTACGTTGAGGCCGCCACCATTGATGATGGATCCTGCCAATTCCCGGTGGATTTGTACAACAAGCCCTATGTGGATTGTGATGCGGTATGCTTGAGCGATGCGGACGGTGACGGCATCTGTGATGAGGAAGAAGAATCGGGGTGCATGGAAGCCGGAGCCTGCAATTACGATGCCGCGGCGACGGACGACGATGGGTCGTGTGAATACACGAGCTGCGCTGGGTGCACGAGCCCGGATTACTGCAACTTCAATCCAGGTGCTACCATTGACAATGGCACCTGTTTGGCCCCGGAAGACCTGTATCCCGATGCCATTCACGACGGAACCAGTGCAGTGGATTGCCTCGGGCGCTGCCTCAACGACGAGGATGGAGATGGAATCTGTGATGAATTCGAAGTGGTCTGCCCGGGTGACTTGAATGGAGACGGTCTCCGCGGAGCGGCTGACATCCTTGTGATGCTGAGTGCATTTGGATGCACTGGAACCTGCGGGGATCCGGACTTGAATGGCGATGGCTACGTCGGCGCGTCTGACATATTGGTGGCCCTTTCCACTTTCGGACTCGCTTGTCCCCAATAATTTTGAATCATATGGCCACCGGGGTCCTGCCGTCTGGGACCCCGGTGCAGCCACCTGAATGAATCAGGGAATACCTTCAGGCGGACAACCGAAACCACCATGCTCCGCCGCCCCTCACATGCGCGGCCTTTGCGGCCCCGTATCGCCATTTTTATGGCAGTGCTGTTTTGCACCCCGGTGGATTCCATCGAAGCACAGCATTGGAGTGACGGGATGCTTCCAGGCGCCGAGTGGGAGCAGGCCATCGGTCATTTTGAACTGACATGGGCGGACAGTGTCCCGGAGAAAGGAAAGGGGTTCAAACCCTTTCACCGCTGGCGACATTTTGCAGAGGCCCGCTTCGCGTTTGAGGGAAGTACCCCGTTGAAGCCAGGCGTCATTTGGTCCGCTACCCAATGGGAAAGAATGGCCCGCCAGAGCAGGTTGACTGAACCTGCACCCTTGTGGCAACGCGCCACCCCCGAGGGAGTGCCCCTCGTTGGTGGGGCGGGGCGCATCAACCGCGTGGTCATCGATCCGTTGGACACTTCGCGGTGGTTCGCCTGCGCACCCAGCGGCGGATTGTGGATTTCCTCTTCGTCCGGAACCTCATGGACCCTGATGAACACCCATGATTGGGCGGGCATGGGCGTCTCTGACTTGGCACTCCACCCTCAAGATCCCGATTGCTTCTTGGTGGCCACAGGAGACAGTGATTTCGGCAGTGCATACGGCGTGGGCATCATGCGCACGACGGATGGGGGGGCTTCCTGGGAAACGACGGGGCTTTCACAATCGATTCCAGACGGAATGACGTGCAGCCGCGTGCACCGGAAGGAAGGGGCTCCTCATCACATATTGGCCGCCACTTCAGACGGGATTTGGATGAGCGAGGATGACGGGGTCACCTTCACCCAGCAATCGGAAGGAATTTTCTCGGACTTGTTGCCCCACCCGGGCGATTCGGCAATTTGGCATGCGGCAAAGCGCCCGGGTGAATTGCTGCGTTCCACAGACGGAGGACGCACATGGAGCGCGTTGGACGGACTGCCATCGCCTTTCACGGTATCCCGTTACACTTTGGCCACCTCACCCACTCAACCAAGCAGGGTGGCCGCCATCGCGGCAAAGAGCGGCACACAGGGGCTTCAAGCGGTCTATCTGAGCACCGACAGCGGGGCGACTTTCACAGCGCTATCCAACCTGCCCAACATATTGGGTTGGACCGTAGATGGCGTTGATTTTGGGGGGCAAGGGTTCTACGACCTGTCCTTGGCCATTGATCCGGAAGATGCCGATCATATCATCGCGGGCGGTGTCAACCTCTGGGAGACATGGGATGGGGGGACCCAATGGCAATGCATCGGACATTGGTTCGGAGGAGGGGATGCTGCACCGGTCCATGCGGATCACCATGCCGTCACCTTCATTCCGGGGTCTTCCCATTGGGTGAGTGCCCACGATGGTGGCGTGTCACGCAGAATTTCCGGGGGATACATCGACCTCAGCCACGGATTGGATGTGGGACAAATTTATAAGCTGGGTTGGTCCTCATCTCGACCGGACCGTTTGATTTCGGGATGGCAGGACAACGGGATCAACCTCCTGAAGGAGGGCATTCACGCCCAAGTGGCCGGAGCCGACGGTTTCCATTGTTTGTTCGCTCCGCAATACCCGGATACAATGCTGGCAGCGGAATACTACGGCAAGGTGTTGCGCTCCCAAGACGACGGTTGGAGCTGGTTTCCTTGGGTGGCGAGCAATGGGGCAGGGGTTCACGAACAAGGCGATTGGAACACCCCCATGGCCTTTTCACCCACCCAACCCCATCGCTACTTCATTGCAAAGCACAGGCTGTATTGGACCGATGATGATGGAGCCATCTGGAACCAGACGAACGCTTTGCCCGGACCCGAAATCGAAGTGCTGGCCCTTTCTCCTTCCCATGACAGCACGGCTGCAGTGGCGAAGGGAACCACGGCCTTCCTCACCGTGGACCTGCAACATTGGCAACCGCTGACGGGCCTGCCCGGCTTGCCTGTGCTGGGTCTGTTGTTCGAAAAAGGGCATACTGATCACCTCTGGGCCTCATTCGGCGGATACGACCCCGCAGCACGCGTCTGGAAGACGGAAGACGGTGGGGGCACATGGAACGCGGCAGGCTCCGGACTGCCAGCCCTGCCTGTCAATGCCCTGGCCCATGATACGGTGGCCGGGGACCTGTTTGCCGGCACCGATGCCGGCGTTTACGTTCTGCCCTTCGGAAGCGAAGATTGGATCCCCTACAAATCGGGATTGCCCGAGGTCATCTGCTCGGATCTGGGCATCCGGCATCCGACCGGAGAATTGCTCCTCGCCACCTATGGACGCGGGATCTGGAAGGCCCCACTGTATTCGACTCCCGAGCACGACGCTGCCATCGTGGGCTTGGAGTTTCATCATGCTTCTCCGTGTTCCGGGCCCATCGACGTGGCGGCACAGTTTCGAAACGCGGGCAGCGACACATTGGTGGCCGCCACATTGGTTTGGCACGGTGTCGACACCGTGGATTACGGCTTTATCCTCCCACCGGGTCTTGAAACCCCTTTGGATTGGGACCAAGCCCATCGCGGATCTGTGGACCCCGGTGGCACGTTGACCGTTCGCATTCTTTCCATCACGGGTTTGTCAGGCGGACTCGCCGGAGGCCAATTGACCCTTGGAACCGATGCCGTACCCGAAAACGACATGCTCGGTCGGTCTTGGCCATACAGGCAAGCATCAGGAGCGGTGGTCATGTCGACCTTGGCGGACTGCACCCCACGGGAATCGGCATGGGACGTCCTGGACACTTCGGGCTCATCTTGGGGCGCACGACAGCATTTCCCCATCGAATCTGCAAAACTGGACACCCTATGCCTTTCACACGGATGCTATGACGTTCAGCTCCATGATGGTTCGGCCAATGGATTCGCGGGACCCATGTGCGGAATGGAAGGCGCCCTGGTTTTGCTGTCTACCGCTGGGGATACGCTGTGGTCAGTCACCGACTCTGCCGGCATTGATTTCGCTTCAGGTCCCGGAGGCGGATTTTGCTTGCCGGTGAACGGAGCGGAAGGATGCACTTCCATTCTGGCGTGCAATTTCGATCCGGCTGCGGGCATCGATAACGGCTCCTGTCTCTTTGGCTGCGTAGGAAGCACGTGCCCGGGAGATATGGATGGCGACGGGCTGTACGGCGCTTCCGACATCTTGGCCGTTCTGGCTGAATTCGGATGCATTTTGGATTGTCTACGGGATCTTACCGGCGATGGTACTGTATCTGCCAATGATGTCCTGGCACTGTTGGCATTGTACGGCGAATCGTGCGCTGAATGAGGATTCCGGATGCATCTTGCGCCCGCCATGGCCGCTCGACCTCCCCGCCCCAAACTCAACATTCGCCGTTGGATCTCTGAAATCGAGGCTCCCTTGCATGCACTGGTCCGATCCGAACTCGGCCTGGGCAGCACGACGGCGTCCCGCAACCTGATCAAAAGCGGTGCGGTGCGCGTGGATGGCGAGGTGGTGAAGATTCCATCACTGGTCATTCCATTAGGACAGGAAATCTCTGTTCCGGAAGAGCGCGAGGCGCGCAAGACGGAGCGAGCTGATGCCCCCAAGTCCATCCGTCCGGCAGACGACCTTCCTTTCGAAGTCCTGTACGAGGATGATGACATTTTCTGCTACCTGAAGCCAGCAGGTTGGGTCCTCGCATCGCCGAATCCCAGGGTCGACACCAGTTTTACGAGGGTCAAGGAATATTTGATGGCGCGTGACCTCGCCGGCGGAAACCCGGAACGCGCGGTGCACTTTGTGAACATGATCGATCGGGACAGCAGCGGCATTGCCGTGGTCGTTCGCGACATGGGCTTGCGCAAGCGATTGCAGGAGAATTGGTCCTCCCAGCGGTTTGAGTCCTATCTCCTGCTGCAGGGAGAAATTCCGGAGGATGGTGAATTCAGTGCCCGCAGGAAACCAGGAGAGAAATACTCCGCCAAGAAATTTCCATTCCGACGCATGCGCACGGGAGGGAGGTTCTGCATCCTCAAAGTGCAAGCAGGTGTGCAAGACATTCCGGACATTCTGCCCGGTTTACGTCATCACAATTGCATGGTGTGTGGCCTAGGGCCAGACGCGCCTGACCCATTGGGTAGACAAGGCGTTCATCTGTTCAGAATCGTGTTGACGGACAATGAGATGGACGCCATGTGGGAGATAAAGACCCGCGTTCCAAAGGAATTCCTCAGGGTGGTGAAATGAGAAACGCCCCGACGTTTCGGGGCGCTTCAACCTTAACCAAATCTGTACCGGGTCTTCGCCGGTACATTGAACCAAAAAAATCGCTGCTTTCAGCTGTGAAGTGTATTCCAACTTCTATGCCAAAACGCACGAAGAGGGAGATAGGTCGCACCACAGAACTCACAATGAATGCCAATGAACGTGCTTTCACCCTTGGTATCTTTGCGAAACGCAACCCTCTGAAATGAGCAGAAAAGTCGTTATCGCCTCCGCCCGCCGAACCCCGATGGGGTCATTCCTCGGCCACCTTTCCTCCGTTCCGGCCACTGCATTGGGCAGTGCCGCCATCTCCGCAGCCATCGAGTCGGCTGGAGTCCAAGCAGCAGACATTCAAGAAGTCTTCATGGGGAATGTCCTCCAGGCCGGACTGGGACAAGCCCCTGCCAGGCAAGCCGCCATGGGTGCGGGAATCCCCGACACGGTTCCCTGCACCACAGTGAACAAGGTTTGTGCGTCGGGAATGAAAGCCATCCATATGGCCGTCCACGCGATCGCTTCGGGAGAATCCGACATCGCAGTGGCAGGCGGCATGGAGAACATGTCTCAGGTGCCCCATTATTTGAAGGGCCGCCAATCCGTGAAACTCGGCAACATCAAGGCTGTGGACGGGATGGTACACGACGGACTGACGGACGTTTACAACCAGCAGCACATGGGGGTCTGTGCCGAGCTGTGTGCCAAGGAGCACGATTTCTCGAGGGAGGACCAAGATGCGTTCGCCATTGAGAGCTACCGCCGATCTGCAGAAGCTTGGGCAACAGGTGCCTTTTCATCTGAGATAGCGGCAGTTGCTGTGCCCCAGCGGAAGGGCGACCCGGTCATGGTGGCGGAAGACGAGGAATACCGGAATGTCAAGTTGGAAAAGATCCCCCAACTGCGCCCTGTATTCGACAAGGAAGGTTCCGTCACAGCTGCCAACGCCAGCACCCTGAATGACGGGGCCTCCGCGCTGGTTCTCATGGCCGAAGAAACCGCACAAGCCATGGGCATCCAGCCCTTGGCGCGCATTTTATCCAATGCAGATGCCGCCCACGATCCAGATCGTTTCACCACGGCGCCTTCTAAAGCCCTTCCCATTGCCTTGGAGCGCGCGGGTATGACCATGGAGGAAATGGACCTGATCGAGTTGAATGAAGCTTTTGCCGTCGTGGGGTTGTCCAACATCAAGTTGCTCGGCTTGGACGCGAAAAAGGTCAATGTCCATGGTGGAGCTGTTTCGCTCGGTCACCCCCTCGGAAATTCAGGCAGCCGAATCGTGGTTACCCTCGCGCATGCATTGGCCCGATATGACAAGCGCTATGGGGCCGCCGGCATTTGCAATGGCGGAGGCGGGGCCAGCGCCATGGTGATTGAGCGCATCTGACCCATGCAGCCCGGAATCATCAGCGTTCCCTTGGCTCCCATCCGTGCGGAAGCCGACGACAGATCGGAAATGGTCACGCAGGGACTCTTCGGGGAGGCTGTGGAATGGGAAGCTGCGGAAGCACCCGGCTGGGTCCGGATTCGATTGACCCGTGATGGGTATACCGGATTCACCGACGAGAAACTGATTTCCGCAACACCCGACGCCTTGGGTGCATTTGGTGAAGAAACCGCGACCCTGCGCGCCCCGCTGACCATGATCGAATGGCAGGGGAGGCCGCACCACCTTCCGGCGGGATCCCGGGTACCGCAATCCATTTGGCCTCACACTCCTCCCCACGTGGAATCACCGGTGGAAGTAGCCACACAATTTCTCGGCGCGCCCTACTTGTGGGGAGGCAAAAGTGTATTGGGTATCGATTGCAGTGGACTGACCCAACTGAGCTGTGACCTCTGTGGTATGGACTTGCCCCGCGACGCTTCCGATCAGTGGCGTCTTCTGCAATCCTCACAAGTCCACTTCGAAAATCTGGAGCACGGCGACTTGGTCTTCTTTCACAAAGTCAGCCCTGAGAAGATTACCCACGTGGGATTCGCATGGCAGCCCGATGGCCAGCCCATGGGCGTCCTGCACGCATCAGGAGAGGTGCGCATTGACATTTTGAATGAGAGCGGAATCATGCGCCAAGGCAAGAGAACCCATCACTGGTCTGGCGCTGCCCGCATTCCGGTCACTGCTGGATGACCAGACGCTGGGTTTCTGCAATATTGCGGAAGAGATAGACGCCTTCTGACAAGCCGTCGAGTTTGATTCTGTCGTTGGCAGAGCGGAAGGTGCCCGCCAACACTTGTCGCCCTCCCAAATCGAACAAGGACCAATCCGTACCCACGAATTCGGGGTGGACCAAAACCTGCACCTGGCCCGAGGCAGGATTGGGTTGCAATCGGATTTCAGGGGCGGGTGCTTTCAGCGGCTCCACGCTGGAGAGAAGTGGAGTTTCCAGTGAAATGTCCTCATCTCCCACCTGATAGAACACGTAGTCGAAGAACACGAAGAACATCTCGTCCTCGGTATGGTCTCCGTACTGCACCAAAGCCGGTGGATCGCTCGGGTTAAAGGGATTGTTTGCCGTGTTGTCATACGTGGCGATTCCATGCAAGGTGTAGCCCGCGGGAATGAGCGTCAAATGGGGAAAGGTGAAGAAGCCTTGCCAATTGAAGTCCCATGCCGGGATGGAAATGAGAGGGATGGTATCCTGGCCGTTGGGACCTGTTGCGAACACTTCCCATGAAACCCCCACAAGGTGGCAATGGGGGACAATGCTGATCAGACTCAAGGCCACGGGAATGTCATAGGTCCCGTGAAAGGTCTTGACTTGATTGGCGGGAATGAAAAAGGGCTCGCCCAATGCCCAAGGCCCCATGATGCCTGTGGTTACTTCCCGTTCAATGGGGCCATCGGTCAGAAATACGTTGATCTCCGTCTGGTCCGACTCCTCCACAGCACTGGGACCGTAGTGCATCTGGACAAGCAAGTCGCTCTGCGCGGGCAGCACTCGGCCCAACCCTTCGGGATACACGACCGTCTGCGTGCCGGGAACCCATCCGCCAAAGAAGTTCTCGTAGGCTTCAAACCCGAAATCCCCAAAGCTCTCATACCCCGGGGCGGGATCCTGTCCGTCCAATGCAGCCGCGACCCCTTCGATGTCCACTCCCAGAATGGCATGGTGGGCGATGGTGCCATTGCCCGGCCTCACCTCCAGTGCGCGCACATGAACGTCTTCTTCGAATCCGGTAGGCATGACAAAGACCTGGTATTGGTCGGTCATATCGCCATCGTGCGTGTACGGCTCTGACATGGAGAACACGAGATCCGGTTCTCCCACCTGGCTGCCTTCCGGGAACACCGGCAATCCCGGGTTTTCCGCAGGATCTCCCTCCGGCATCCCCGCATCGACCCATGCACTCAAGGTCTCGATTTCCTCTGAAGAGAGGACGCGCTCTCCCACGAAGTGACTGTAATCGGCATCGGGCGTCCAGGGTGGCATGTAGCCAATGGAGGTCACGTACTCGATGAAGGGCCCATACGCTGCGACCTCCTCAAACGTGGTGAAAGGCATGGGGCCAATCTCTCCTGTGCGATGGCATTCCGTGCACGCGTTGTGGATGATGGGTGCCACATCCGCATGGTAGGTTACCTGGGCTGTGGAGGCCGTGACCGACATGAACAGAAGGAGGCTGACAAACGGAAGTCTAATCATGGGCTTGAATGTAGAAGACAAAACGGGTACGCATGACTGCGCCTGAATCAATCATTCATCAGTGGAACTTGTATTCCCTCAATGGGGCATCCCACCGCATCGGTATGCGGAACACTCACAGGGTCGCCTGCCATCAACTCATTCAGGGCTTCATGCAGGTCACGGCGGCGGGTTCGACTCTTTCGCCTTCCGGGAGCGAAGTATCTGTCATTGATGCGCCCGCGGTAGACCACCGAGTCCTGGTCATCCAGTACGAAAACTTCGGGTGTCCATCGGGCCCCGAGCCGTTCCGCCCATCCCGAAGTATCAGGTTGCAGAGGCATGGAGAGTCCATAGATGGAGTCGAATTCCGCGATCTGCTCCGCACGGGTGGACAGGTTGGGGAACAAGCCAACGAACTCAACGGGGGCATTCACGAATTCCTTTTCCGTCAAGCGCAGGTCGTAGGTCATGTCCTGGCAAATCGGACACAGCGGCGCCAGAAAGACCAGGACGCGGTACAAAACGGAAGAAGGGGAGGACACGTTCATCCGTTTAACAGTCATCGCCAAAATTGCCCAGCAGGGTCAGGATGTCCGAGACCGTGATGGCTCCATCTCCATCCACATCCTCGACGCAATCCAACAGACAACCGAAGTTGGCGAGCAGCATCAAGACATCGCTCACGCCAATGATACCGTCACCCGAGATGTCTCCCGGACATTCCGCGGCATCAGGGCCGAGCGCAATGTCCTCATCTCCGTCCTGGTAGGGGACCAGATCGAGAAAAATGAAAAACATCTCGTCCTCTGTTCCTTCACCAAAGGTGACCCATTGAGGCGGGTCGTTGGGGTTGAAGGGATTCTCCGCCGTGTTGTCATATGTCGCCTCTCCATGCAGCGTATATCCCTCCGGCACCTTGGTCAGGTGGGTGAAAGTGAAGAACCCCTGCCAATTGAAGTCCCATGAGGGTATGGAAATCAAGGGGATGGTGTCCAGGTTGTCTGGCGATGTGGCGTAGACCAGCCAGGATGAACCGATCAGGTGGCAATGCGGGGCAATGCTCATGAGGCTGACATCCGCGGTGACCGGAAGTGTTCCGTGGAAATGGGAAACTTGGCCTGGCGGGAGGATGAAGGGAGCATCCAAATGCTGGGGTCCCATGATGGCCGTAATCACTTCCCTTTCGATGGGTACGTCGGACAGAAAGACGTTCACCTGGGTCAAATCGGTTTCCGTCACGGGAGTAGGGCCGTAATGCATTTGCATCAGCAGGTCGGATCCCGCATGTAGGGTCCGGCCAATGCCCGGCGGGTAGCTCACGGTCAACGCGCCCGGAACCCAAGCACCGAAGAACGAGCTCTCGGCGTCGAAGCCAAATCCGCCGAAACTCTCGTATCCGGGACCCGGTTCAGCAGCATCGAGTTGGGCCGCTGTTCCCGTTACATCGAGACCGAGGATGGCGTGATGGGCGACGTTGCCATTGCCCGGCTCCACCTCGAGTGCCCGAATGGCCACATCCTGTGCGTAGTCAGAAGGCAAGACGAAGACCTGGTATTGATCGGTCATGTCACCCTCGTGCGTGTAAGGCTCAGGCATGGCCAAAACAGCGTCTGGCGTCCCCAGCGTGCTCCCGTCAGGAAAGTCGGGAAGTCCGGGGTTGTCAGCGGGGTCACCTTCTGGTTTGCCTGCGTCTACCCATGCCTGGAGCGTCGCCTTCTGCTCGGGCGTGAGCACATTCTCCCCCACGAAATGGCGGTAATCGGCATCGGGCGACCAAGGCGGCATGTAGCCGATGGACGTCACATAGGCAATGAATTCACCGTATGCGGCCACTTCGGAGAATGAAGTGAACGGCATGGGGGCAATTTCATCCGGACGATGACAACCTGTGCAATGGTTGTAGATGATGGGTGCCACATTCTCATGGTAGGTCACGGTCTGCGCCTCTATTTCCAGAAGAGGATGGAAAAGAAGCAAAAGGAAGGGCAACAAGCGTGGCATGCTTGAAGATAACGAATGGCGAGCTCATGGGTTGAACGGGACGTGCCTCGAACTTCAAGTGCTACATTCAAGCCCATGCAATTGGCCTTTTTGGATTTTGCCGTCATCGGTGGTGTTTTGTTCACCGTTCTTGCCATTGGATTGTGGGCAGGTCGGTCAGGGAATGACAATGCCGATGATTTCTTTTTGGGAGGTCGGAACATGCCCTGGTGGCTCCTGGGCACAAGCATGGTGGCCACCACCTTCAGCGCAGACACCCCCAACCTGGTCACCGATCTCGTCCGTCAACAAGGCGTTTCGGGCAACTGGGCCTGGTGGGCCTTTCTGCTCACGGGCATGGTGACCGTATTTGTCTATGCCCGGTTGTGGCGACGCTCCGGAGTGCTGACCGATATCGCCTTTTACGAGCTGCGATATGGGGGCAGAGCCGGGGCTTTTCTCCGCGGTTTCCGAGCGGTCTATCTGGGGCTTGTCTTCAATGTGCTGGTCATGGCGACCGTGAGTCTGGCCGCCATCAAGCTGGGCAGTATTCTGCTCGGCTGGCCGGGGTGGTTGACCCTGCTTGTCACTTGTTCCGTCACGCTGCTCTTCAGCGTTTATGGAGGCTTGCGGGCCATTCTCTGGACCGACTTGTTCCAGTTTTTTCTGGCCATGGGGGGCGCCATTGCGGCCAGCGTGTATGTACTCGGACTGCCCGAAGTGGGCGGTTTACAAGGATTAATGACCCATCCTGCTGTGGTCGATAAGCTCTCCGTCTGGCCGGACTTCAATGATCCCGGCGTTTGGGTTCCCGTCCTGCTGGTGCCATTGGCGGTGCAGTGGTGGGCGAGCTATTACCCGGGAGCGGAGCCCGGTGGGGGAGGCTACATCGCACAAAGGATGTTCAGTGCCCGCAGCGAAGATGACGCCGTCGGGGCGACACTCCTGTTCAATGTGGCCCATTATGCCTTGCGCCCCTGGCCTTGGATTTTGGTGGCCTTGGCGTCTCTCATCGTTTATCCGGAACTCACGGACATCGCATTGGCATTCCCTGAATTGGCAGCGGACAAGGTGGGCCACGACGTAGCCTATCCAGCCATGTTGAGCCTGCTTCCCGCCGGCTTGTTGGGCTGGGTCGCCGCCTCTCTTTTGGCTGCCTTTATTTCGACCATGAGTACGCAGGTCAATCTCGGGGCGAGCTATCTCGTTCACGACGGATGGGCGCGTTTCATCAGGCCCGATGCGGATGAGGCCGCCAAGGTTCGGGCCGGTCGTTGGGCCAGCCTGCTTTCGTTGCTCGCCGGAGCGTTGCTCAGCCTTTCCCTCACTTCGGCAGCACAGGCCTTCAACCTCCTTCTATTGTTGGGGGCCGGAACGGGAGGTTTGTTCATCCTGCGGTGGTTTTGGTGGCGCATTTCAGCGGGCACGGAAATCGTGGCCATGGTCGTATCCCTTGCCGTGGCCGTCTATTTCACATGGGTGCACGATGCGCTGGCTGCAGATCCGGTGGCCTTGGTACCCGCCATGGCGCCATGGGCCAAACTCGTGGCCGGGAGCCTGCTGACCACAATGGGCTGGGTGTTGGCAGCTTTTGTGCTCCCACCAGAAACCCGGGAGGTGCTGCAGCGATTCGTGGACAAGGTTCAGCCAGGCGGCCCCGGATGGAGTCGGTTCCCGACCACGCGTACGGTGGAGGAAGAGTGGAATGTTCCGCGTTCCATCCTGATGGCCTTCTTGGGATGCGTTGCCGTTTACGCGCTGCTCCTCGGCATGGGGGCCGTTTTATTTGACGGAGGTTGGATTGCCCTCTTTTACGGGGCGCTTGCAGGATTGGCCATCCAAGGGCTGCGCATACTCCGGAAGTCGGCATGACGCAGCCGTTCTCCACTTCTGCCCCTGGGCGGCTCTGCCTGTTTGGTGAGCACCAAGATTACCTCGGCTTGCCGGTGATCGCCATGGCGATAAACCGCAGATGCCACCTGCATTTCAGGCCCCGTCGCGACCGCGAGGTTCGATGCGTAAGTCAAGCATTGGGCGAAATGGCCTCTTGGAACCTGGATGTTCGGGAAGAGCAAAAAACAGAGGGTCCGCTGCGACATGCCATGCGGGTCTTGATCGACGAATTCGGCTCGACTTCTGGAGTAGGTTGGGATGTGGAAGTGGTCAGCACCATTCCCATTCAAGCGGGGTGCAGCTCCTCCACGGCCTTGATGACCGCCTGGATCGCAGCTTGGCTTCAAATTCTTCAAGGCGGTTTTGATACGTCCAACATTGTCAGGCGATGCCATCAGTATGAGGTTTTGGATTTCACAGGGGCAGGCGGGGACATGGATCAATTTGCCTGTGGGCACGGAGGGCTCCATCGCTTCGGAGCAGGAGCGCCACAACCCCTTCGTGTGCCCGAAGGTGTTTTCATCCTTGCAGATTCGGGTCAACCCAAAGACACACAAGGTCATCTGCGCCGATGCAAGGATGCGCGCCTGCCCTTGATGGCTGACCTCCATCGCCATGACATACAGCGTACGACGGATGAGATTGTACTGGTCAATGGGACCCGAACCAACCGGGATCTGGAGGCCAAATGGGGCCGCGAAATGCTGGAGAAATCAGCCAGTGCAGAAGCTTTCGGTCACGACTTGACCCGGCACCACGAAGTGCTGCGCGACGCACTTGGATTGTCAACGGCAAGAATCGAAAACATCCTTCATGCCGCCTTGCAGGCCGGGGCTTGGGGAGGCAAAATCAACGGCTCCGGTGGGGGAGGCTGCGCTTTTGTGCTCGCGCCAGAAAGCCGGGTAGAAAACATCGTGAAGGCAATGCTGGGCGCGGGCGCCACAGGCGCGTGGCCAGTGCAAATGGACCAAGGTGTAGCATGTCAAGTGTGAATCCCACCATCATCATGGCCGCAGGAAAGGGGAGCCGCATGAAGGCCGATGCCGCGGTGGCACCGGAGATATTGGCGGAAGTGCGCTCCCGTCCGAAGCCCATGATCAGGATCGGTTGTGACCACCGTCCCTTACTCGAGCATTTGCTGTTGCAATTGAAGGAAGAAGGATGCGAAAATGCCGGTCTGGTCATCGCCGAGGATGACAGCCTGACACCAGAACATTTCGAGCAAGTCCCCATTCCTGGAATGAAGCTGTCCTTCGTGCGACAAGGCATACCCCCCAACAGGAGTAAGCCCTTGGGAACGGCACATGCCGTGCAGCTGGCATTGGAAGCCCATCCGGAATGGGAGAATCAATCCGTGACCATCGCCAATGGCGACAATTTGCCACCCAAGGGGATGTTCACCCGGCTTTTTGAGCACAAGGCCGCCTTACCCGCCTTCCACCCTCAGTTCCTCGGACTTCCATCGGGCAGGATCAATGCCTTTGCTGTCATTGAGGCCGATGCACAAGGGCGAATGACGCGCATTGTAGAGAAGCCCAGCCAACAAGAAGTGCAGGCCGCCCTATGGAACGACGGTGAAGTTCGGGTCAGTATGAATTATTTCAGGGTTCCTTACCCGGCATTGCTCGATGCCGTGCGCACCGTTCCTGAGCATGCTGTCCGCCGAGAGAAGGAAATCCCCACGGCCATTTCCATGCTTCAAGCTTCAGGCCGCTGTGACCTTCTGGCGCTTCCCATGGAAGGTGCTTTTTTGGACATGACGCATCCCCAAGACGTCAAAAATGCAGGTCGAATTGTGGACCAAGGCGGATTTGAGTTGAATTTCCGAACTTGAACCTTCACCAAATGTTCTCCTGTCATGAACCGGAATTCCATTCGAACCCTGGCCCTTTCGCTGGTCTCCATCATTTTTTCCTTGGGCATCACGCCAACGGCTCAAGCACAATGTGACTCCTTGGACTTCAATCTGCTTTGCGAGGATGGAGCCCTGGTCAATGATGCCATTTTCGCTTGTGGATTCGATTGCATTTTCGCCGGAGACCTCAACACTTGCTTTTCCAATTGCATTTCTGCCGCCATTACCACAATGAGCGAGGGTTGTGTGGGATGTTTTGCAGAACAGAGCACCTGCGCTCAGGACAATTGCTTTTTCGTTTGCGGGTTTGGGAGTGCTGCAGACTGCGAGGCGTGCATCTTGGCCAATTGTCAATCCCAATTCGAAGACTGCGCAGGCATCGTGGACACTGATGGTGACGGGGAAAGTGTCATCTGCGATTGCGACGATTCCGAGTCCAGCATCTTTCCAGGAGCTCCCGGAACCGCATCCGGTCTGGACAACAATTGTGACGGCATCATCAGCTTGGAGGAGATTCTCTGCGCCATCAATTTGAACCTGGACCTGAATGAGGACCTCTTCATCACGGTGGCAGATGTCTTGCTCGTGCTGGCCGACTTTGGATGTTTGATCGGCTGTGGCTCCGATGTCAATGGGGACGGCGCGGTCACCGTGAGTGACGTGCTGGAGCTGCTCGGCGGTTTCGGCGAAGGCTGTTGACCTAAGTCACGCAAAGAACCCCCGGCCCTCCGCAGCCCGAGACCTCAGCAGCGGACTGCATCTGTAGCGGTCTTCTCCATAGTGCAAACGCATTCGATCGAGGGTCTCCACACATCGGTCCAGCCCCACTTCTTCAGCCCACGCCAGCAATCCCTTCGGGTAGTTGACCCCGCCTTGCATGGCCCGGTCCACGTCTTCGGCGGAGGCCACCCCCCAGAACACCGCATCGGCCGCCTCGTTGATCAACATCACGAGGATGCGCCAAAGGACATCCTGCCCGAGGTCCTTGTCCATTCTGGGTTTTGGAGCAGATGCGTCCTCCCCATAAGCATACCAGCCACGGCCGGATTTCTTGCCCAACCAGCCAGCGTCAACGTTCCGCTTTTGGGCAAAGGAGGGTTGGTAGCGTGAATCGAAGTGGAATGCGGTCCAGACACTCTCGGTCACCGCGTAATTGATGTCGTTCCCAATGAGGTCCATCAAGGCGAAAGGCCCCATCCGAAAACCACCCAGGTCCGTCATGGCCCAATCGATGGTGGCTTCATCGGCCAGCCCTTCTTCGAGAATCCGAATGGCCTCTCCGTAGAAGGGGCGAGCTACGCGGTTCACAATGAAGCCCGGTGTGTCCTTTGCCAATGCGGGGCGCTTGCCCCATTGACGCATGAGGGCCAGCATTTCCTCAGCCAGCCCCTTTCTCGCCTGTAATCCGGGAATGACCTCCACCAGCGGAAGGAGGGGGGCGGGATTGAAAAAATGCAAGCCGATGCACCGTTCCGGGTGCTTCAAATGCGAAGCCAATGCAGTAATCGAAAGGGAAGACGTGTTGGAAGCAAGAATGGCCCCATCTGAAATCACCGCCTCCAAAGACTGGAAAAGCGTGGCCTTCACTTCTTCCTTTTCCACGATGGCCTCAATGACCAAATCGCATGCGGACAAGTCGTCCACACGGGTGGTCGGTGATATACACCCGAGCAGCGCATCGGCAGCTTCTCGAGTGGTGCGCCCCTTTGAAACCGACCTGTCCTGGATTTTCTGCAGGAAACCCATCGCATCCTGCAATTCGCGATCGCCCCTGTCCAGCATCCAAACCGGATGGCCTGCAGCAGCAGCGATTTGGGCAATGCCCCGGCCCATCGTTCCGGCGCCCACTACGCCAACAGTCAATCGATCCTTCATAGCACAGGCAAAGGAAAGACGAACGCCGACGAAAGCCACACCATCCAAATTCGGTTTTCCTCCAAGGCCTTGGCATCATTGCGACAGATCTGCTGCACGAATGACCAAATGTTTGACTTGCAAAGGGCGCATCTCCGTCCGGGCATCGAGACTCTACTCCGGAGACTTCTGTTCTGAATTCTGCTTTTCCAGCTATCCGGGACAGGCCCGCACGATGCTGGCCCAAGCCGAAAGCGCCTACATTCCCGAAAGACCGCGAGAGACAGTGGCCCGAATCCTGGAAAGAAACTGTCACATCCTGAAAGCATTCGGACAATGGCGCCGGAAAGCCCCTGTCATGGACGATATCGGCGCCCTGCAATGGATGAGGGAGAAAGGGTTCGATTTTGACTATCACACCCGCGTCGCCCAATATGGCGATGGCAGCACCGAAGTGTGGTGCTACGAAGTGGGTTATCGCTTGGAAAAAAACGGGCGGGTGGAACCGTTGCCCGATCCTGACCGCTAGCGCCTTTTGGAACGGCCCTTGCCGCTTGACTTTCGGCTGCCGGATGCAGATGGTTTCCTCTTCTTCTCG
>JBDQOI010000004.1:61145-93435 GCA_040261275.1 Flavobacteriales bacterium
GCTTTGCGTTTCTCGCGATCAATCGCACGGGCCATGGCTTGCGCTTCCCATTTGGGGGTGGGGACTTCCATCACTCCGTTGGGAATCGGTTGAACGTCCAGATGGGCGCCCAGCAGTTCTTCCACCCTTTTCAAAGCGGCTTTTTCACTGGGGTCGACCAGCGTGATCGCTTGACCCGAACGTTTGGCCCTTCCCGTGCGGCCGATGCGATGGATATAGTCATGAGGATCCCGGGGTACCGTCACGTTGACGACGAGGTCCAGCTGAGGCACATCGATTCCTCGACTGGCGACATCCGTGGCAACGAGATATCGCACATCGCCCGATTTGAAGGCATCCATCGCATTGATTCGACTGTTCTGGCCCTTGTTCGCGTGAAGGGTTCGTACCGATGACGTCAATTCCTCCTGAATCTTTCGCCCGATTTGTTCTGCCTGGTCCTTTTCGCGGACAAAGAGCAAAGCTTGTTGGGGTGCATCGTCCTGAGACAGCAACTGGACAAGGAGATTGAGCTTGGTCCCGAAATTGGGGGCCCGGTATGCAGATTGTTCAATGGCCTTGACTGCTGTGGATTGCGGCGCCGCCTCGACGCGCGTGGGCCACAACAGAAACTCATCCGCCATCTCTTCGGTTTTTGGAGGGTAGGTGGCCGAGAACAACAAGTTCTGACGCTTGCGCGGGAGAATTTCGAGGAACTTCCTGAGCTGGGGCATGAACCCGAGGTCCATCATCCGGTCGGCCTCATCGAGGACCAGATGGGTCAACTCCTTGGTTTGGAATGCTTTTCGCAGGTATAGCTCCATGAGCCTGCCCGGGGTGGCCACGACGAGATCACACCCCGCCTCCATGCGCTCCTGCTGGGCACGATGACCTACACCTCCATAGATCACCTGTACCCTGAGATCGGTAGGAGAGGCGAGTCTGCCCGCCACATCTGCGATTTGCAAGGCCAGCTCTTTGGAAGGCGTCAAGACCACACACCGGGGGCCCTTGCCCTGTGCGTGCGACAGCATGGCCATCACGGGAAGCAAAAAGGCCAATGTTTTGCCCGTTCCAGTTTGGGCAATTCCGATGACATCTTGTCCCGCCCGAATGCGCGGAATGGCTTTCCTCTGGATTTCTGTCGGGTCGGAAATCCCCATGTTCTCCAGAACATCCAGGTATTGTCTTGTGACCTTAAGGTCGCCGAAAGTCATGCTGCAAGATTAACCCAACTAAGACATTGGACTCGGTTTGCGTCATCCTCCTTTCCTTTGCAACGCATGGGAACCACTGAAACCCGTAAGGCCAGCACTTCAGGCGTGCAACGCGTGCACGCCTATTTGCAGAATCTGGGGTTGCATTTGCCGTTGGAGCCAAAGGACATTCAGGAGGACTGGAGCCTTCCCTACATGCGTTGGGTGGTAGAAAACACTTCCTCTCGGATGGAATGCCGGTTTCCCGAGAGTGACCCCCCGGGCATAAGAATAGGAACGCACAGAGACATTGTCTGTGATCCCGCGCTTTACAACCTCGCCAGGGTAGAGTCCGGGCGACCCACTACCCATATTGTCCTCGGAAGCAACCTGGCGGGAACGGAGTGGGTGAGGAGTCTGATGATGGCCAACAAGGCCATTTTCATTGACCGCACTCTCTCGGGCCGAGCTGCCCTTCAGCAACAACTCGAGTTGAGCAGACAAATCCGGGAAATTGTAGAGTCAGGTGAGCACGTTTGGATTGCGCAAGGTCCGGGCAGAAGCAAGAACGGCATGGATGAAACCAGTCCCAGTCTGCTCCGGATGTTGGGACTGGCATGGGGAGGAGAAGAGGATGGTCCTTCGGTGCTGAGTGGCCTGCTGCGCCCTGTGGTCATACGCTATGACATCAATCCGTGTGACCAGCTGTTGGTCCGGGAAAAATTGACTGGAGTAAAGGAGGAAAAGGACGACGAACGCAGCATGCGATTAGGGCTTGAGGGCTGGAAAGGCCGAATCCAATGCCAAGAAACCGAGTCGATTGCCATTCCGACAGCAGATTCTTCGTGGGACTGGCCCAAGCTGGCGTTGACTGTGGACGCCTCCATCCGCAGCACCGGAATTCACGGCCAATGGGCCCAAGATGCACATCGCGTCCTTACCCGCTCCACTTCGGGTTCCCTGCCGGATTCACTGGTGAAGCGGCTGGACTTGGTCAAAGAATCAATGGGCCCCATGCTGGCATCGATAGAAGAGGGCGCCTTGATCTCCGCACTGTGTGAAGTTTACCGGGAGGGGATGGATGCGGATGTGGCAGTAAGGTGAACCATCAATGAAGGCTCCACTGCGCCAGGACAATGCCCGCGGCCATGGCGGCGTTCAGTGATTCCATTCCGCCACCTCCCGGGATGTGAATGAAGTCCGTACAAGCTTCTTTCACCGGCACACTCAGCCCATGACTTTCGCTCCCCACCACGGCCATTACGTGCGATTCAGACAAACGGCGCCGCGCCTCGGGAAGCGACTCGCCGCGAAGGTCCAATCCCGCGATCACAATGGATTCTCTGCTGCACTCTTTCAGGAACCCCTCGAGTTCCACCACCGTCACTTTCACCCGAAAAATGCCCCCCATGGTGGCTTGAACCACTTTTGGATTGAAAGCGTCGACCGAATCGGGAGAGACAAAAATTTGACGGCAGCCAAACCAATCTGCTGTGCGGATGATGGTGCCGAGGTTTCCCGGGTCAGAAAGCCCGTCCAAAACGAGAGAAAGCGACGGGGAGTTCAAACTCGACACATCCAGCACCGAAGCGGTGGCGTCGGGCATTCCCACAACAGCCAGTACTCCTGGAGGAGAGGTCAGCGTGCTCATCCTCTCCATTTCGCGGGCGGTCACCCGTTCGGCCTTCCACTCCTCAGGTATACCCGAAACGTCAGTGCAATACAAGCCGTGAATGGGCCATCCACTGGAAAGCGCCTCCGACACACCTATTCGCCCCTCCACAGTGAATTTGCATTCGATTTGCCGCGTCTTGCGGTTTCTCAATGCGCGCACGGCCAGAATCTCGTTCTTCGTAGGCATGATGGTTGAACCCCGTTTCATTGCAAGATGGGCCAAGTGCCTCGCATTTGCTTTGTGGGGCATGGGGGCAACCCATGCGCAGGGTTCAAACCTGGACATGAATGAAGCCCCATCTCCGCTGATTTGGGACATTCTATGGGAGACGACAGACTCCATTCACGGTTCCGAAAATGCGCTGCCATGGAAAGATTGGCTCGAAGGCGCCATTGTACTCAAGGCGCCGGAGCGATGGGCTGGAATTCCCTTTCGTCAGATCTGGTCCCAATGGAACGGACGTTGGATGAAAGCATGGAACGAGGGAAGCCCATTGCCGACCGGTTCAGCTACGCCCTTTGACCCCATCAGCCTGAAGCGGAGCGAGGCCCTTTTGCAATCGCGTATGGTGAGAAAGGGGTTCCTGGACGGCCAGGTGTCGCTGGATACCGTGCCGCACAGAGCAAACCCGAACCATCTCTTGCTGGTCGTAGGGCTGAACCCTGGCAAGCGCAGGATCTGTAGGAATGCGACTGTGCATGCCGAGCAATCGGGCTTGTCCGCCAATGAGGTGGACCGACTCACTTCGGAATGGAAGCTGTGGGAGGGCAAACCGCTGGACCTTGACGAAGCTGACCGCATGCGAGAAGGCATATCCTCTTCCCTGCAGGAGAGGGGTTGGTTCGGCCTGACAACGGGGTACATCGCCATTCGGGTGGACACATCGGGCAGCCATGCTACCGGCCAAGTCGACATGTCCTTGCATATCGCTCCCATCGTATCGGAGAACGAAGAAACACCCCACAGGCGCGCCCGAATTGACAGCATCAGCTTCCATTGGCACCCCAAGCGGCTTGAGCCACTGGTGAACATTTCGGAAAACGGAATCCAATGGCGCGTGCCCAAGCAACGCGATATGCGGGGCGTGCAACACAGAATGCACCTCAAGACCGGATCGGGGTATGTTCCGTCCGACCTCTCCAAAGCCAGGCAGTCGCTTCGGCAATTGCCACTGATCGAAAACGTCAGGGTGGACATCCGCCCCATGGAACGGCAACCGGAGGAAAGCACAACCCCGCTTCATGTTCATTTTGACACCTACCCATCGGATCGGCGGGTACTCCGGGTCAATGGAGCGCTGACTTCTCGCCAGCAATTGGGGGGGGAGCTGGCTTTCTCCCTGTCAGACCAGGATTTCCGTCAGCGCGCCGAGCAATTGAGCCTGGATTTTGGTTTTGGCCTCGAAACGGTCACCCCGGTGGACGCTGTAGAAGATGAAGGCGCGTCGGAAACCAAGCCTCTCAATGCCCGCACTTTGCATGCAGGATTGACGTACAATGCCGGACGGCTCATTCCTTTTGGCCCCGATCGGTTTCCCAAATCGAACAAGCCGGAGAGCCTCGTTTCACTGACCGTCAGGGACGAGGCGCAACCCTTGTTCAGCAGGACATTTGTTCAATGGGGCATCGTCGAGCGCTTCGTTGAAAACCCACAAAACGGCTCTGTCATTGAATTGAGGCCGTTGGAGCTTGCGGTCACTTCGAGCAGACTCGACCCCACATTTCAATATCAACTGGATACGTTGGGGTCGGATGTGGTGACTTCATCGTTTCAATCCCGTGCCCTGTTCAGCTCCGGATTGACCTGGCGTATCGGGCATAAGCAAAACAAGCACGGCGGATGGTCGTGGGGGTTGAGGTTGGAATTCGAAGGCGCCGGCAATCTTTTTCACGGGTTGGATCCCAGAGCACCTGAAGAGACGACGGTTCCTTTGCCCAGCGCATTTGGCGCCATATCCGATGTGCAGGTTGCCCGCTACACGCGCTGGCTTTTTGAAGGCAGGGGCGGTTGGTCCTGGAACGGACAATCGGGTTGTTATGGGCGCTTCTTTGCGGGCGTCTCGGCCTCCTCGATCCAGGGGGTTGCCATCCCGCTGGAGAAGCAATTCTATGTGGGTGGACCGAATAGCATGAGGGGGTGGCAAGCCCTGGGCCTTGGCCCCGGACTGTACGGCACCAGCGGGCTCCGGGTTCGCGGAGACATTCGAATGGAATGCAACATTGAATTCCGGCAATATGTCAATGAGTGGGTGCAGTTGGCTTGTTTCATGGACGCTGGCAATGTTTGGATGACCCGCCCTGAAGAATCCCGCCCCAATGTCCACTTTGAATGGGACACCTTCCTCTCTCAGACTGCTCTGTCCACAGGCGCCGGCATCCGGTTGGATTTCGGCTATTTCCTCTTGCGTTGCGACGCCGGAATTCCATTGCTTGAACCCGGGGGAGTGAAACCCACGGTCCGGCGTTGGCGGATTCATCCCGCCGTGGCCTTACCCTTCTGAAGCCTAACTAAATTTGACCCCCATGGCAGAAAACGAAAAGCGCCCGCAGACCCCAGCGGAAAATGGCCCTGATGGCGGTTCAGGTCTGGGTTGGTTTCGCCGAATGAAGGAGGGGATCACCACCAAGACGGCAGAAAAGAAGGAAATCCCCGAAGGGAATTGGTACAAGTGTCCTTCTTGCAAAAGCGTGATCGCGAGTGCAGAGCATGAGGACAACCTCTGGGTTTGCGGACATTGTGATCACCATGAGCGCATCGGCTCCGAGCACTATTTTGGCCTGTTGTTCGACGAAGGAAAGTTCCGCGAACTTCAAGCCAAGATGACCTCTGCGAACCCTTTGGGATTCAAGGACACCAAGGATTACGAAGACAGGCTGTCTACCTCCATGGAGAAGACGGGGCTGAAAGACGCGATCCGAACAGGGGTGGGAGATGTGGGGGGACGAACCATGGTGATCAGCTGCATGGACTTCGGCTTCATCGGCGGATCCATGGGATCTGTAGTGGGTGAGAAAATCGCAAGGGCCGTGGATTATGCCATCAAGAATGGTCTGCCTTACGTGTGCGTCACGAAATCGGGAGGGGCCAGGATGATGGAAGCCGGACTTTCCTTGATGCAAATGGCAAAGACGAGTGCCAAACTAAGCTTGCTCGCCAAGGCTGGCCTGCCATATGTCTGCATTCTGACCGACCCTACAACAGGTGGGGTTACCGCATCCTTTGCCATGTTGGGCGATGTGCACCTGGCAGAACCCAACGCCTTGATCGGCTTTGCTGGACCCAGAGTGGTGAGAGAGACCATTGGTAAGGACCTGCCCCAGGGTTTCCAGAAATCTGAATTCCTGTTGGAACATGGATTTGTAGACCGCATTGTCCACCGTTCGAAACTCCAGGAGGAGCTCTCCCTGCTGGTAGGCATGCTCATGGATTGAATGAAGGGGCACACACCTTTGCCAATCAACGGACACTCACTACTTTTGCACCCCTGAAAATCAGGTCGCATCAAGAACATCCAAGAGATTTCCACATGTACCTCACACCCGAAAAAAAGCAAGAGTTCTTCGCCAAGTATGGCAAGGACGCTCAAGATACCGGCAGCGCCGAAGGCCAAATTGCCATGTTCTCTTTCCGCATCTCCCACCTCACGGAGCACCTGAAGAAGAACCGCAAGGATGCCAACACCCAGCGCTCGCTGATCACCCTCGTCGGCAAGCGCCGTCGGTTGCTTGACTACCTCAAGCGCAAGGACATTACGCGTTACCGCGCCATCGTCAAGGATCTCGGCCTCCGCCGCTGATCCCGAAAAGGCACGACACAGCTTCGTTGCGGCACGGGCACCCGGTCGCAGCGTCCAACTCTGAACCTTCCATGGGGAAACGCCCCAGGGATTTTACGGGCGCCCGATTTGACAACTCCTTTATGGAACCGAACATTGTAACCAAGACCATCGATTTAGGTGATGGTCGCCCCGTGACGATTGAGACCGGGAAACTCGCCAAGCAGGCCCACGGAAGCGTGGTCGTGCGCCAAGGTGACACCATGCTGCTGGCTGCCGCAGTCAGCAACAACGACGCCTCAGAAGGGGTGGACTTTCTTCCCCTCACGGTAGACTACCGTGAAAAGTATGCCTCCACCGGACGATTCCCGGGAGGTTTCTTCAAGCGCGAAGCGCGTCCCAGCGATACAGAAGTGCTCGTCATGCGCTTGGTGGACCGGGCCCTTCGCCCCACCTTTCCGGAGGACTACCACGCGGAAACGCAGGTCATGATCCAGCTCATGTCCGCCGACAAGGTGAACATGCCCGACAGCTTGGCGGGATTGGCTGCATCCGCAGCACTCGCTGTCAGTGACATCCCGTTTGATGGACCGATTTCCGAAGTCCGTGTGGCACGCATAGACGGCAAATTCGTCATCAACCCCACTTACGAGCAGCTCGAACAGGCCGACATCGACATGATGATCGCCGGCTCCATGGACAGCATCGTCATGGTGGAAGGGGAGATGCAAGAAGTGTCTGAGGAAGAAATGGTCAGCGCCATTGAGGCGGCCCACGCCGCCATCAAGGTGCAGTGCCAAGCCCAACTCGACATGGCAGCGGAAGTGCCCAGTTCCTCACCCAAGCGGGAGTACGAGCATGAGAAGAACGACGATACGCTGAAGCAGGCCATTCACGACGCCTGTTACCAGAAGTACTACGATGCCGCCAAGAACGCCGGCTCCAAAAAGGAGCGGGGCGCCACCTTCAAGTCCATCAAGGAAGACTTCCTCGCCAACATGAGCGACGAAGACAAGGCGGCCAAGCAGTACATGCTGCGCGATTACTTCAAGGGTACGCAGAAGAAGGCCATCCGCGACCTGCTCCTCAACGAAGGCATCCGCCTCGACGGACGGGGCACCAAGGACATTCGCCCCATCTGGTGCGAGGTCGATTACCTGCCCAGTCCCCACGGCTCTTCCATTTTCACCCGCGGTGAGACACAGAGCTTGACCACGCTGACCTTGGGTACCAAGGACGATGAGCAATTGATCGACAATGCCCTGGTTCGCAAGACCGAGAAGTTCTTGCTCCATTACAACTTCCCTCCATTCTCCACCGGTGAGGCCCGCCCGATCCGAGGCACCAGCCGCCGTGAGATCGGACACGGAAACCTCGCCCTGCGCGCTTTGAAGCCCATGCTTCCGCCCGTTGACGAATGCCCCTACACCATCCGCTTGGTCTCTGAGATTCTGGAATCCAACGGATCCAGCTCCATGGCCACGGTATGTGCAGGCACCCTTGCCCTGATGGACGGTGGAGTGCCCATCAAGCGTCCCGTGAGCGGCATTGCCATGGGATTGATCACCGACCAGGAGTCCGGCAAGTACGCTGTACTGAGCGACATCCTCGGAGACGAGGATCACCTCGGAGACATGGACTTCAAGGTCACCGGCACGTCAGAAGGCATCACAGCCTGCCAGATGGACATCAAAATCAAAGGCCTGTCCTTTGAGCAGTTGACCGAAGCCTTGCTCCAAGCAAAAGAGGGCCGTGCCCACATCCTCGGTGAGATGATGAAGACCATGGACCAGCCCCGCGAGGACTACAAGGACCACGCTCCCCGTATTGTATCCTTCGAGGTTCCCGCTGAAGCCATTGGCCCGATCATCGGCCCCGGAGGTAAAATCATCAACGAGATTCAAGACACAACGGGCGCCAACGTCAGCATTGCCGATGCAGACGGAAAAGGCCTTGTGGAAGTCTCCGGTGACAACAAGCAGAAGATCGACGCTGCGGTGGCACGCATCCGTGCCATCGCCTTCCCGCCGACCGTGGAAGTGGGGGAAGTCTATGAAGGAGCGGTGAAGACCGTCATGCCCTACGGTGCTTTCGTTGAGATCATCCCTGGACAAGATGGGCTGTTGCACATCTCCGAATTGGAGCACCACCGCGTGAGTGATGTTACGGACGTCATTAATGAAGGAGACATCGTCAAGTTCAAGGTGACGGGCCGCGACCCGCGCTCAGGCAAGCTCAAGCTGAGCAGGAAAGTGCTCCTTCCCAAGCCCGAGTGAAACGATAATCGATAAAATACGTTTGAAGGGGAGGTAAGGGGTAACTTTCCTCCCCGGATAACCGATTGCACCGCTTATGAGACAGCTGAAAATCACGAAACAGGTCACCAACAGGGAGACCGCATCCTTGGATAAATACCTCCAGGAAATCGGTCGGGTAGACCTGATTACTGCTGAGGAAGAGGTGGAGTTGGCCCGGCGCATCAAGCAAGGGGACCAGGTCGCCTTGGAGAAAATGACCAAGGCGAACCTTCGTTTCGTGGTCTCTGTTTCCAAGCAGTACCAAAATCAGGGACTGTCCCTCCCAGATCTGATCAACGAAGGCAATCTGGGCTTGATCAAAGCAGCCCAACGGTTCGACGAGACTCGCGGCTTCAAGTTCATCTCTTACGCCGTTTGGTGGATTCGCCAGAGCATTCTGCAAGCATTGGCCGAGCAGAGCCGGATTGTTCGCCTTCCGCTCAACAAAATCGGATCGATCAACAAAATCAACAAGGCTTTTGCCCGCCTTGAGCAGGAGTTCGAACGGCCTCCCACTCCGGCAGAACTTGCAGAAGTGTTGGACATGACCTTGGACGAGGTCAAGCAAAGCCTGAAGAATGCAGGACGCCACGTGTCCATGGACGCGCCCCTGAAAGATGGCGACGACAGTTCCAGCACGATGTACGACGTGCTGCAGACCAACGACACGCCTTCGCCCGACACCGTGCTCATCACGGAGTCCCTGCGCAAGGAAATTGAACGTTCTCTGCAGACCTTGACCAGCCGAGAGGCCGATGTCATTCGACTCTACTTCGGACTCGGTGGCGAGCACCCCTTGACGCTGGAGGAAATCGGAGAGCGCTTTGACCTGACGCGAGAGCGTGTTCGTCAAATCAAAGAGAAGGCGATTCGCCGGCTCAAGCACACGAGCCGGAGCCGCATCCTCAAGTCTTACTTGGGCTGATTCGACAACGCATCCCACAGAAAACGGCATGCCGCCGTGCGAAACGGGCCCCAACAAAGGGCCCGTTTCACGTATGTGCCCTTGGGTGAATCGCGGGGTACACCCAGGAATTGCTCCATGGACCTCCGGATGCCCAGATCATCGGGAGCAAAAACATCCGGCCTGCGCAAGGCAAACATCAAATGCATCTGCACGGTCCATTTCCCAATGCCCTTGACGCGGGTCCACGATGCAATGATGGCGTCGTCATCCCACGCGTCTACTTCATCGAACCCCTTGGGGTCTTCTGCATAGTGCAGCGCCAAATCTTGGATGTAGGCATGCTTTTGCGCACTCACGCCCAAGCTCCGATGGGTTTCCTGCTGTGTATCCAGAACGTGCGCAGCATCGAGGGTTCCGCCGTGGTAGTCTATCAGCCGCTGCCAAATGGTCGCCGCCGCCCGGGTGCTCAACTGCTGTCCCACGATCGCGCGAGAAAGGCTCTCAAAAGTCGGGGGAGACGATGAGAAGACGGGGTCGGGAAGACCCGAAACGAGACCGAACAGCTCTACATCGACCCGGGAAAAATGAGTCCGAGCCTCCAAAAAGGTCCATTCCACAAAAGAAGAAGGTGATTCGGTCGTTCCACTAATTGAGTCCATACCCACCAAGGTAGGTTGAGGTTGTGGGCTTAATTTCGAGCCATGTTCACTCCCCCAGAAGAATCCCCTGCGCCTGCGCACAACACGACAGGGGCGTGGGCCTTCGGAGGGACGTTGGTTTTGCTCCTCAGCATCATCGCCATGACCGGCTGCAGGGGAGACAAGTTCTACCTCGGGGCGGATGCTCGAGTATCCTTCAGTCAGGACACGGTTTGGTTCGATACGGTTTTCAGCTCCATAGGCAGCGCCAGCCAAGCCTTTCGGATCGTCAATGACAGTCCAGGGCGTATTCTGCTGGAGGACATTTCATTGGAAGATGGCGCGGAGAGCGAATTCCGAATCAATGTGGATGGCATTCCCGGACCGAGCGTGGGTGGTCTTGCCTTGGAAGAAGGGGACTCCGTGTACGTATTCGTCGAGGTGACGATTGACCCCGAAGACTATGACCTGCCTTTCATTGTAAAAGACAGGGTCCGGGTGACTGTGAATGGTTTCAGTCAATATGCCGAACTGCTCGCCTGGGGGCAGGATGCCTTTTTCCATGGCGCTCCCGGTGGGTTAAGCTCCCTTTCCTGCGACGAAGTTTGGACCGCCCAACGGCCCCATGTCATTTACGGCGTGGTTGGAGTTCCTCCTGAGTGCAGTCTGACCATAGAGGCAGGGGCTGAAGTCCACGTGCATGCCGGAGGGGGCATCTACGTGGACCGAGGAGAACTGCATGTCAATGGCGAGCTGGGGCAACCCGTGATTTTTGAGGGGGACAGATTGGAACCTGAATACGCCGATGTTCCAGGTCAATGGGGCATTCAAGTGGACACCCTCATCCAGACGGAATTCGGCGTGTCCCAAGCGAGCATCATTGGAGGTGGGGTTTGGCTTTATGGCTCCACGGGAAGCACCTTCCGCCACGGTATTTTCCGCAATGGAACCATTGGCATTCAGGTAGATACCACAGGAACCGAGGGGGCAGCGCTGACCATGGAAAACTGCGTGGTCCACAACATGAGTGCGATTGGCCTGCTGGCCCAAGGAGCCCATATTGACGGCACCAACAATTTGATCTACGATTGCGCCCAAGCTTGCGCCGCTTTTACGCTTGGCGGGCGTTACCGCTTCACGCACAGCACCTTTGCCAACTATTGGTCCGAAGGCACAAGAGGCACACCGACGGTGTTGATCAACGACCATTACGAGGACCTCGACGGCAACCTCCAAATTCGACCTCTGACCGAAACGCGATTCCTGAACTGCATCCTGTGGGGAAACAATGCGGAGCTGGACGAATTTGATGAATTGGTCGTCGACCTTGAGGGCAATGAGAACGACCTGCTCATCCGTGGCTGTGCCGTGGACCTCGATGCTGAAGGTCCCGGCGAATGGCTGGAAGAAAGCTCCATCGACGCCGCTCCGCCCTTTGCCGATGTGTTCAGTCGGGATTTCCATCTGGTCAGTGGAAACAACCTATGGAATGGAGTCGGCATACCTGCTGGATTGCCCTTCCTCTCGACAGACTTGGACGGTTTCCCCCGCGTGGTCGGGACCGGGCCTGACAAAGGCTGCTACGAAAGGCAATGATGACCGGGCGATCCGGAACGAACCCACCGGAATTTTCAACCCATGAGTCGACACATCCTCGATGCGCTGATGCGGCTGTTCGCTCTGATCACCCTTCGCGAAGAAGGCGTGGAGAAGGGAAGGGAAGTGGTTGCCCTTTTCTTGAGGGTCCGATTGTCCAAGGAGTCGGTCACGGAATGGCTTGCTGTTTTTGATGGGTACCTCGGCACCCTCGGAGGCGCCGTGGAGTCCCGCGAGGTCAAGGGGCTCAAGCGCACCGCCCTGCGCTCCACAAAGGTGCTCAGGACCTGCACGGACATCAACCGGGATTTACAAGCCAGTGAAAAGGCACTGGTATTCATCAGGGTCCTCGAGTTTGAACAGGCTCTATTGGAAGAGGGCGGCGAATCCGACGCACTCAGTCGGGAGCTCATAGACTTGGTCAGCGATGTATTCGCCATCCGGGAAAGCGAAAAGCTCTGTTACGAGACGTTGGTGTTCAACGCCCCTCATTGGCCGGTGATGACCCAGCGGTATCACGAGGCGTTCCTCATTGGCGACCAGCCCCAACTCGGAGGCGTCGTCAAGGCGGGTTGGTCTACACCATTGGCCTGTTTCCGGCATCCCGAGTCCCAAGTGGTCTTTCTCAAGCCCATGGGCGCAGGGAACATCCAGATCAATGGTGAAGTATTGGACCCCGATCGGGTTCAACCCTTTACCCCCGGTTCCACTTTGCGCCATGGAGGGGCAGCTCCATTGCATTTTGTGGACATCCAGCGGTCCTTCATGGAGGAGGACAACATCCCGGAGCTCTCGCTGGAAATTTCAGAAGTCAGCCATTGGTTTCGGTATCCTGAACAGCAAGCACTGCACCCCTTCAGGGCCAAGGCGCGTTCGGGTATGCTCGTCGGCGTCATGGGGGCGAGCGGATCGGGCAAGTCCACCCTGCTGAACCTGTTGGCAGGTACTGCCCAGCCCACTTTCGGGTCCATCACCATCGATGGAATTGAGGTCAGCGAAGAGCGGGCCCGCTCCTGGATTGGTCTTGTCCCCCAGGAAGACCATCTGTTGCCGGAATTGACCGTCAAGGAGAACCTCTACTACGCCGCTCGATTGGCCTTCGCTCAGGACAACACGGAAAGGAGCGAGGAAAGGGTGGAGGCTTGCCTGAAGCAGCTCGGTCTTTGGGAGGCGCGTGATCTGCCTGTAGGAGATGCGCTGCGCAAAACCATCAGTGGGGGGCAACGCAAGCGATTGAACATTGCGATGGAGCTCATCAGGGAGCCGAGGGTCCTCCTCGTGGATGAGCCAACGAGCGGCCTCAGCAGCAAGGACTCTGAACTGATCATGGATTTGATGAAGCAGATGACCTATGGGGGCACCTTGGTCATCGCCGTCATCCACCAACCCAGCGGCGATATTTTCCGCAGCTTCGACGCACTGTGGGTGCTGGACCACGGAGGCTATCCGGTGTTCACCGGAAGGCCACTCGATGCCCTGACCCACTTCCGAAGCATGGTCAATCATTTTGATGCGGATCATGTGGCATGCGGAATCTGTGGCCATGTCAATCCCGAGCAGATTTTTGACATCATCGATGTACCCGTGTTGGACAGCAGGGGACAATCCACGGGAGAGCGGCGCATCAGCCCTAAGGAGTGGAACGACTTCTACAACGTCTTGCTCGTTCCGCAAGTCGAAGCGGAAATGGAAAATGCCGGTGAGGACACGGTGACTTCTCCATCGGTTGGACATCGGCCTCCCCACTGGTTCACTCAGTGGGGCATCCAAGCATCACGGGATGTGGTGCGCAAATGGAAGAACCGCCAATATCTGCTGATCAACCTGCTGGAGGCCCCGGTTCTCGCCCTTTCGCTGGCCTTCATGCTGCGTGCGTCTGAAGGAGGTGCGGCCTACACCTTTGGCAACGCGGTCAACATTCCGCATTTCCTGTTCATTTCCGTCATCGTTGCCATCTTCATGGGGCTGACGGTCAGTGCCGAAGAATTGTTCCGCGACCGACTCATGCGCAAGCGGGAACATCACTTGCGTCTGGATTGGGGAGCCTACCTGACCGCGAAATGCGCCGTGTTATTTGGAATCAGTGCCCTTCAGACATTGTTGTTTGCCGGTTGTTCATACCCCTTGCTCGAATTGCCCGGCCATTTCTTTTCGTATTGGTTTACCCTTTTCTCTGTTGCGGCAAGTGCCAACCTATTTGGACTCATCATCTCCCTGTTATTCAACAGTGTGAGGGTCATCTATCTGGCCATTCCGCTCTTTATCATCCCTCAACTGATGCTGGGCGGTGCCATTGTCACCTTCGATCAATTGCACCGGGTGATCTCTCGCCCTTCAGGAGTCTCGCCGGTGGGACAGTTCATGATCAGCCGGTGGGGCTTTGAATCCCTGACCACCCTTTACACAGCCCAGACCGAATACGGTCAGGCCCTGTTCGATGACAACCAGGCGCTGGCCCAAGCCAGCTATCACAGGGACCGATGGTGTCCCGAGATGGACCGGCAAATCCTTTCGGCTGCCCGGGGAAATACCGATGCGCTAAAAACCGTGGCGCACGAATGGCAGTCGCGCTTTGAGCGCGGTGAGGTTCAGGTCTCGGTGGCGTTTCATGATGGTCTGGACGAAACTGAAAAGGACGCATTGCTCATTGAGCTGGAACGATTCAGGGATGGCCAACGCCAAGCATGGCGAAAAGCCAAGGAAGGTCAGGACGAAGTGCTCCGAGAAAGGGGATGGGCACATGCTGCGGAATCCAAACGGATCAAGTCCGAACAATTCAATCAGGTCCTCATGGATTGGACCACACAGGATCAAGTCCTCAACAAGGGCATCGCATGGAAGGACCAAAAGCTTTGGAACACCCGGGACGCACTGTACGCAGAGGCATCAGCCCCGGGCATGGGCGCATTTCATGCTGCCACTTCGCGCCTCAATGGGGTCAAATGGCCCAAGCATCAGGCCAATTGGGCGGTGCTGTGGCTGACCACATTTTTCATGATGGTCGTGCTCGTCGTTCAGGATCGAATCAAGTCTCCGGGTCGACCTCCACGAACTTGAATGGGACGCTGACAATGTGGTCGTAATCCTCACCGGCTTCCAGCATGTCCTCATCGTCTGCATCGAAATACCATTGGATTTCCAATGATTCGATGTTCTCCAATCTCTTGAAAAGATCCAATAGACACTTGCTGCTGCTCGTGTTGAAATATTCCAATTGGACCTGAACGGTCAATTTCTCTTCAATGGAAAAAGACTGAGCCCAATCCAGTACAGGGCGATAAAAGTCCACGGCGTTCTCTGGGATGGAACGACCGGAGAGCACCAAGACGCTCTCAACGGCATTGTATTCAATTTGCGGCGTTTTCGCCGAAGCGGCGATGTGAAGCGAACCCATGCCTCGAAAATAGGCAACCTCAACAAGCTACCTCAATTGAGAAGTATAAGTTTGGTTCACCCTTGAGGTGGATAATCCGAATGTGAGGGGATTTCATGGCCAATCGAGCGAGAGAAATCCAACCCAATCCCGCACCACCTCTGCGCGAACGGGACGGTTGCTCCAGCCATTTCCTGTAGAGTTCGCGCCAATTGATTTCATCCTGGTTCATGGACGTAGATGCGATGCGATGCATCTCACTGTAATGGCGAATCCAATCGACCACACCCTCCAAATCGTCCTGGCGAATGGGATTCAAGCTTCGAATGCTGAACTGAGGCTCCCCTTTGCATACCCTGCCCGAAAGGCGAAAACGAACCGGCCTCCCCGGTGCAGCATGGCGCTCCAGGTTTTGCACGCATTCAATGATGGCCCGGAAAGCGCGCCTGTCTACAGTGCGTTGGACCACAATGTCTTCGATGCGCTGGAGCAAACCATCCAGGTTGCGCTGATCGGGCAGACCCGAGAAAGTGAGTACCCGGGACCATGGCTGCGAAGTCAAGTGAACATCGCTGGGGGAATACGAAGGCGAGGCCATATGAAGTAGTCGGAATCGCTCCATTCTACGACAAGGAGCCCTCAGAGGTTGCCCCAAAGCGGAAGATTATCTTCGCACCTCCGAAATGCTACCTACCAAAGATTCATCCGAATGGTATGCGGTGTGGTTCGACAGCCCGCACTACCATCAATTGTATGGTCACCGCAGCCTTGCAGAAGCGACTGCATTCATGGAGGCATTGCATCAGCAATTGAAATGGGCTCCGATGGAACTGTTGGATCTCGCCTGTGGTCAGGGTCGCCATGCGAAGGCCGCAGCCAACTTGGGCCACAAAGTGACAGGGCTTGACCTCAGTGCGAACAGCATCGCTGAAGCAAGACGTCTTTACGCCGACACCCCTGAATTGGAGTTCGTCGAAGGCGACATGAGGTCCTTCCAATTGAACAAGACATTTGATGGCGTCCTGAACCTTTTTACGAGTTTCGGCTACTTTCAGGACAAGAACGACCATCTATCGGTGTTGCGGAGCATACACGCCCACCTGAACCCCGGCGGCTTTTTGATTCTGGACTTCCTCGACGCGGAATTCACAATGAAGCATTTGGTGCCGTCCAATGTCATCACCAGGGACGGTGTAGAGTACAGAATCGAAAGGAGGCTGGAGCAAGCTCAAGGGGAGGAGTGGCCCCACTTCATCAAATCCATCACCATGGATACTGCCGAAGGGACAGCGGAGCATGTGGAGAGGGTGGCTGCCTTGGAGGCATCCCACTTGGCTGACATGTTACATGCGTCAGGTTTCGAGGTGAAGCAACAGTGGGGCAACTACGCCCTGTCCCCGTGGAGGAGGGGAGAGACACCTCGGCTCATTCAATACGCAGTGAAACCATGATTGCAGGCGTCGTACTCGTAGTCGTAGCATGGGTTGGAGGCCTACTCGGAGAGTGGCTTGGAGAACGGTTTCAGAAACAAATGCCGCTGGTTCTGGCCTTTGGTGGTGCTTTTCTTTTGGGGTTGTGCTTCCTGCACCTGTTGCCAGAAGCATTCGCCATGCACAGCGGCGCGGGTCAATGGGTCATCGTCGGGTTCCTGCTCCAGATCGGGTTGGAGTACTTCAGCAAGGGAATGGAGCATGGACATGTTCATGGCAACCGGTTCGGGCTCATCGCCTTCATCAGTCTCTGCCTCCATGCCCTCATCGAGGCCATGCCTTTCGGCCTGGATGGAGATGCGCTCATGCACGACCATGGACACCACGGCCATGACCACCACGGCCACCACCATCATGCACACGACGGGCAATGGGCCCTGCTGTTTGGCATCGCCATGCACAAGTTGCCCGTAGCGCTCGCCCTGATGACCATACTGAAAGCCACGGTCACATCCCCTTTGCGCCGCTGGATTTGGATCGCTGTCTTTTCGGGTGTTCCCCTTGTCGGCATGGCCATTGCGGGAACCTTGCCTGCCTCACCGCTCGTCTTCGGGGCCTTGAACGGAGTGCTCGTCGGCATCCTTCTCCACATCTCGACCACCATCCTGTTCGAAACGGCAGATGGGCACGATTTCAATGCAAAAAAGCTATTGACTGTGCTTTTGGGACTGATGTTGGCCGGCTTGGCCAACCCGCATTGAGTGGCAGAATGAAACCCTGACGGAGCGCGTTTCGTAGTGAGGGCAAAGCTTGTCCCCATGAAGCGCTTCCGTATCCGCATTACCATCAAAAAGTTCGAGAGGATCGAACTGAATGCTGATGAATTCGGTTTCGGCTTGTTCGAGCACTGCTTGAACTGAGCCGGTCCTTACATCCATTGTGACTGCCACTGATGCGCCTCAGATAGGGCAGCATCATCCCAGTCTCGCTGCTCGCCTCCCCAAGAAACAGGGGATTGCATCAACAGCTCGGTGGGCAGGTTCCCCACAAGGTCATCCACAGCCATAGGGCAGCCTCCGAATCCACCGAGGGCGCCATCGAATCTTCTCACGCCTCCACGCCAGGCCGCGGCTGCCAATTCCACGGCATCTTCGCGCTTGCCGTGCAAGTGAGCACCGACAATCAAGTCCGGACAAGCCTCCACCACACTGCGGCAGACAGGTTCAACCGTTGCGGCATCCGCTGCACCTACCGTGTCACTGAGGGCGAGGCTTCGAATGCCCAGCTCACGATGCAGCCTATGGGACCATTGGCCCGCGATTTCCGGCGACCAATCGTCGCCATAAGGATTGCCAAATCCCATGCTCAGGTAAACGACCAAAGATTTGCCCCTTCGCTCTACCGCGTTGCGAATCGCTTCCAGTCGATGCCAGCCCTCTTCAATGCCCCCACCCGTGTTCCGCTGCTGGAAGGTCTCCGAAATGGAGAAAGGAAATCCCAAGACGTCCGGGCGTCCATGATCCAACGCCTCCGTCGCCCCTCTTTCATTGGCGACGATGGCCAGAATTTCCGTTTTGGATTCCGGAAGCGCCCCCAGCACGGCTCCGCTGTCCGCCATCTGGGGCACCGCCCGGGGGGACACAAAGCTCCCCGCATCCAAAACATCGAATCCAACCCGCAATAGGGCCGACAGATATTCCACTTTTCGATCAGAGGGGATGAAGTCCGCCTTTCCTTGCATGGCATCCCGCGGACAGTCCGTCAAGCACCATGCGTCTCCCTTGGGCGAATCCTCCATCATGTCGCAAAGATTGGACAAAATGAAACCCCGAAAGAAACCCTTGCGTATTGGAAGCCGACCCCGAAAGGGATTACGATTTCAACTCAACGTCAATCACGCAACATGGACCTCCGCACCTTCAACCGGCTCCCCCTCGATGAGAAGACCAACTATATGTGGGACCACGGAAACTGCATTTCTCAACGGCTCGTTGAGAACCGATATATCCTCTGCATTTTCGAAATCAACGGATTTTACGTGGAGGCCATCTACAGCAAGCAGAACAACCGCGTCAACGCCATCCTTCCCATTATGGGGATGGACTCTTGGGAAGCCTATGTAGAACGGGTGATTCGCAATGTAACGGAGATGAACTGACCACCGTCCAATCTCCATCCCGGTGCAGGTAGCGCAATCGGCAATGTGAAAAAGCCAGCCGCCGACCGCACCATTGAACTTGGGCCTCAGTCCCATGGGAAACCCGCTCCAAAAAGGTGCGGGTTTCCCATTTTCTGGCCTTTCGCTTCCCCGAAAGCGGGAGGGTAAAAACACTGGTGATTCCGCGGTCGACACAGACCACATCCGAACCGAAATACCAAACGCCTTCCTGCGACTCTTGAAATCCTTGCCACCTCAACAGGGCCATGGCCATCAGGGAACCCCCGAGAAACCAACACAGGCCGCGGCGCCCCACCATCGCCATCGCCGTTCCGATCATCCAGATCAACCCCGCCAAGCGCAAGATGAAGGGGTCTAGCGGCAACACCACAGCTGGCCATGTCCCCACCATCCGCTCCACACATTGGATGAGCAGCTCAAAAGGCAAGGAGATCCAAGCGGCGATTCGGTTCATCCACAGGGCTGGAAAGGCCACCCATACCCCGGACAAAGCCACGAGAATGGGCACGGTGGGGGTCAACAGTGCATTGGCCAAAAGGAATGCCGTCGGGAATTTCCCGAAGGCGGGCCATGTCCAAGGCGACGTAAAGGCCGTCGCCACCACAGGCACCCCCAATAGGAGGCCCAAGCGCTGTTTATTTCGGGTCCATTCAGCGCGTTGGAGGAAGCGCACCCACAGCAATATTCCAGCTGTGGCGGAAAAGCTCAAACACAGCCCGAGGTCTTGCACCACGTGGGGCGAAAATGCCATCATCGCAAGTCCAGCGCCCGAAAGAAGGGTAAAGCCGTCAGGCCTGCGGCTCATCCCGTCGGCGGCCGCAACAAATGTGGCCATAATGCCCGCTCGAACGGCTGAACCCGGGAAGCCGCACAATGCGATGTAGATCCAAATCCCAGGGATCATCAACCAAAACCTCCGTCTTCTGGGCCATCCTACCCATGACAAGATGCCCATGAACATCGCCACTACACACCCCACATGAAAGCCCGAAACCGCTGTCAGATGGGCCAACCCCAAGTCGCTGAATGCACTTCGGCTCTTCCTGCTCATGGCGCTCCGGTCTCCCGTGGTCAGCGCCAGCATCAACCCCGCAGATGCCTGATCTCCCAGCCTTTGACACCGGGTCCTCACTCGCGCCCTATACCCCGCCATGCGTTGCCGCCATCGGGCGGTTCTCCCGTCGGCTCTTCCCATCGACGCCACCCAGTCCGCCTTCCATTTGTATCGCACTCCCTTGCCCGCAAGCCATTGGGCTTCATCAAAACCACCTGTAACCTTGGGGCCCGTAGGAGGTTCCATCCTGACCCAAGCCAGAAACCGAAATCCCACGGGGATGGAGTCAGCCGCGGTGAGTACTTCGGGCTGACCCGTTGGGCCCTCGAGCAGAAGCCGATGTCGGCCTCGATACTTGCCCATGTGGGATGTCACCTGAAAGGCCCGAAGTGCTCCGTGCGCTCCACATGCATTCAAATCCGTTGAGCTCAGCGCAGGCATCAACCCCCAAGCCCATCCCAAGGCAAGGCCCATACATTGGCTTCCCCATGCGCATTTGCTGGCATCGCCATACCGCATGAGGAAATGCGCGCCGCATACGCTGGCCATCAGGACCATTAAAATTTGGCCGCCATGGGAGCCCGGCATCGAAACACAAAGACCCAGTACTGTGCCCCATGCCAAATTCTCGAGCAGGACCGGCCTTTGCATGCACCCAATGTGCACCGTTGGCCCCTAACCACACCCTGTGGATCTTCCCACGCCCCCATTGAATTTGCCCGTGTTTTCAGACGAAGCGATGGGGAGGGAGATCGGACCATTTGCCGCGCCCCCTCAGGAAGAAGTCGAGAACGATGCTGCCGCGGTAGTGACCTGCTGTGCGGGCCGGGGCCTCCAATCCAGAGCAAACCTGGATTTCCTTTTTCCGTTTCGCACCCATGGCCTTCCGTTGCCTACGGAAATCGCCATGGGCATTGATCACAGCCTTGAAGAAATCACTTTTACCTTCTGTCAAAAACCGCACCGCAGCGAGTCCGTCCAGACACTGCCTCCAAAAAATGCGGACCCCAATGCCATGGCGGTGGTCATTCTTCAGCAGCAGAAACAGGTTGTTGCGGAAATTGAGTTCGGCCTTTCTTGGACTCGATGCGTTGAGGGTTCCACCCCCCAAGTGGTAAACCAGGGCTGCAGTTGCGACACCAATGGCATGCCCGCGGTTTCTCAAGCGCCAACAGAGGTCGATTTCCTCCATGTGAGCGAAGAAGTCCTCATCCAGTCCATTTACCTCGCGCCACGCATCTGCCTGGACCAGCAATGCCGCTCCCGAGGCCCAGAAAACCTCGCGCTCCTCATCATACTGCCCTTGGTCCTCCTCGAAAACGTCGAAAATCCGTCCGGCGCAGAACATGAATCCATGGCGATCCATGTACCCCCCTGCGGCGCCCGCATATTCAAATTCTGAACGGCGTTCCCATGAGCGGATCTTCGGCTGGGCAGCGACCCAGCCCTGGCGCAGACAGGCGTCCACCATACCGTCCGTCCATCCTTCGGTCACCTCTACGTCGCTGTTCAATAACAGGACCCATTCTGAACTGCATTGCTCTTCCCATGCGGCGAGCCCCCGGTTGTAGCCTCCCGCAAATCCGTGGTTTTCATTGAGGGCCACTACGTGAACCTCCGGGAAATCAACCTCAAGCAACTGCCTACTCCCGTCCGTTGAGCCGTTGTCAATGACCACCACCTTGTCTTCGGCCCCGGTGTTTTCGCAAACCGAAGGCAGGTACCGCCTCAAATGTGCCTCTCCGTTCCAATTGAGAATGGCAACGGAGACCCTGCACCTCATGCGTTCCATGTCCTCCATTCAGCGTGGATTGAAGAACAAGTCTTCGGGTTCCTCACGGCTATACGTATCCCTGCGCCCCAATTGGTTCAAGTTGGTTTCGACAACGGAGTGACCCAATTCGCGCGTCTTCAATATGTCCAGCCAATCGGAGTTGCGCAGTTCCTGTGGGTGGTCGCTGTGCAGCAATTCAAAGCATTCTCCCACCACTTGAGGAGCATAGAAAAGGAACCTGCGGTTGTTGAACTGCCCCGCCTTGTAGTAATGCCAGATTTCATAAGGGTAGTACTGGGTGCCATGGTGCCGCTGCACCACGGTATTGGGCCGGCCATACCTCAATAGGATCCATCCCATGTCCGTTTCATGGCCTTCCCGGTTCGGACATCCTCCGTATTGATGGTCTGCAACGGCTGTTTCACGCCGATATTCCAGCCAAGCGCCCTTTGGGTCTTCCGCCGACCGAGAAATCCAAAAATGGTCGAGAAAGGACTGCAGTTGAAGCAGTTCCGCACCTTGGAGAACATACTCAATGGAGCGCCTTTCGCCCGCATTCGCAATCGGGATCAAGGTCTGAATCGCGGCGAACAGACTGTCCCTGTCGTTGTACTGCAAGACAAATGGAGAAAGCATTTCGGCCGCCTGTGCCGCGTCTTGCTCAGAGGACGAAATACCCTCCAACATCAGCGCTCCTGCCACCAACAATTCCTGCTCAGGTGTCATCACTTGAACCACCAACTCGCAAAGTCCTGCAGGTGGGGCAGGCAAAGCTTCGAGCAACGGCACCACGTAGGATGCCTTTTTCCGGAAGAAACGTTTGGTCCCTTCAATCCATTGGCCAGTTTCGCCGGGAGTTCGGAAACCGGCCACAACCAAGAAAGACCCTCCCTCGCCGAAAATTTCCGCTGTCCCGTAGATCTCGCCGTAGAAGGCGATCCGCTCCGCATCCGATGACACCCTCCTGTCCACCAGCGGCAATATGTCCTTGCCGGAACGGGAAAGGGGAGAGGGAGGGCTGGACAACGGAGCCACACCCTGCACAACAAATAAATCACTGATATCCAGACTGCTGGGCTCACTTAGCTCCACCACGGTTTCATACGTCAGGTGGGGGCGACCCGCCTCTCCCAAGTCTTCCACTTCCAACTCCAGGACATAGGGGCCCGCCCCCAATGGAATCCGCGCAATGTCCACAAAGTCACCTGGCCCCGGCAATTCACCGGTGCGCGCAGTGGACTTCGCAAACCCTGCTACCGTCCCCGTGCTGTCATAAGCCACCACGGTCCACGTGACGGCCGCCCGAAAAGTCGAATCGGTAACGGGTGCCCATGTCGCGCCCTCCGAAAGGAATTCAACTTGAATTTCCAAAAACGGCCCGGCGTCAGGCGATTGAAACTGGCGTGTCGCCAGTCGAACCGAAGGCGGCGTCCCTTGATCTTGGGCAGACAAAATCGAAGACAACACCGTAAATGTCAGTAGGGTGAAGACGACCTTCTGGAACCAACACCTCTGAACTTGCGTTAAATTGAGCCCTATGAGCATCATGGAATGGCAAGATACATCGGTGGGAAAGTCTGCACTTCTCATATGTAGCCTCATGTTGTTGTGGTCCGGTTGGGCGCATGCGACGCACTTGGTCGGTGGCGAGATGTACTACGATTACATCGGAAACGACCAATACGAAGTGCACCTGATCATTTACCGTGATTGCGGCCCGACCAATACCAATGGAACAGGTTTTGACACAGATGCAGCGCTGGGGATTTACGAGGGAAATACGCTCTTTAGCACATTGACGGTACCACTGGATTTCAACACCGTCACTGAGATTGACCTGCAGAGCGGCAATCCATGTGCGCAACTCCCACCGGGTGTCTGTGTCGAACGCGCCCTCTACAACACCATCATCACATTGCCTCCGAGCGAGGAAGCTTACACCATCGTTCACCAGCGATGCTGCCGCAATCCCCAGGTCATCAACTTGATTGACCCCATGAACACAGGGTTCAGCATTTTTGGAACCGTCCCGCCGGTCCTGGGCAACCCCGATCTGAATGTGGACGAGAACAGTTCACCTCGGTTCGACTTCCTTCCTCAGGCATACGTATGCCTGGGAGAGCCCTTTACCCTTGCCAATCCGGCGGAAGACCTGGATGGGGACAGCCTTCTTTTCACCCTGGGAGACCTTTTTATTGGTGGGACACCTACGGCACCCTCTCCCAATCCACCATTGGGCCCTCCCTTCGACAATGTCACTTGGGAAAGTGGCTTCACCGCCCAATATCCAATGGGCACTGCTGAAAGCGATTGGATCTCCATCGACCCCTCCACGGGAACCGTCACCGGGATCCCCAATCAGGTCGGCAAATACGTCGTGGGGATCTATGTCAACGAATTCCGGCAAGACAGCAATGGAAACTGGATGAACCTCGGCAAGATGGTTCGCGATTTCACCATTGACGTGGTTGCCTGTGAACTGGAGCTGCCCAACATCACGTGGCCTCAGCCATGCACGGGATTGGCCGTTGATTTTGGCGTCGACGCCGACCAAGGGGTTTTCTCCTGGGATTTCGGTGAGACAGGTGAGGAAGATGTAAGCGCTGAAACTGCGCCATCACACACCTACAACCAGCAGGGACAGTACAATGTCTCGCTCGCTTTCGACCTGGGCGGCTGCGGGGACAGTCTGCAACAAACCATTCTCGTCGGCGCTCCCATTGAGGCCACTTTCGAGCTCCTCGGCGCCCAATGTGCAGCAGGCGGATGGAATCAAGAAGTGGTGTTTTCGGGAGATCCCCCAGGAAGTTCCGGCTCATTGGTGTGGTACGTTGATGAAAATGAGGCCGGAACCGGCACATCGACACCTCCCTTGCTGGTCCCTCCGGGCAACCACACCATCACGGCCACATTGACCAATGAAATTGGCTGTGTCGCAGAGTTTGATGTGGACGTGGAATTGGATGCCTTGCCTCAAGCCGTCTTTGCCATTTCTACGCCCCCCTGCAATGGATTGGACGTTTCTTTTTCAAACGCATCTCTGGACGCGGTGAGTTTCCAGTGGACCTTTGACTTGAGCGACCCGGGAACGGGAGTGGGGCCTGAGAGCACCTCGGAGTCCCCGGATTGGACTTACGCCGATTACGGCGCTTACACTGCACAGCTCATCGCCCAGCCAGGTGAAGCCTGTGCAGACACCACCACCGCGACCGTCAACGTTTATCCGGAGGACCCCTTGGTCATGTCATTCTCTGCCACAGAACCCCTGGCGTGCTCCATGGAAACGACCGTGGACTTCATCTTTACGGGGAACAACGCCAACACCATCTCATGGGATTTCGGATCCGCGGGAAGTGCCTCTGGGGATACCATCACATTCGACTTCGAGACCTCTGGGGCCTTTCCCGTCAGCCTCACGATTGAAAACGAGGAATGCGGCACCCAGCAGACCTCCGACTTTGAGGTGTACGTGCCCGAGTTGGTTTCAGAACTGGAGTTGGTCATCCCCAACGTCCTGACGCCCAATGCCGACGGAAAAAACGACCGCTTTCGGGTAGGCACACGGAGAATAGATGACAATGGCGTCATTCCCACCAATACGGCGTCTTTCAGCCAATTTCGATTGCAGATTTATGACCGTTGGGGTGTACGCGTTCATCAATCCGAGGGAGTGGGTGCCGGATGGGACGGCCGGATTGGTGGTGAAGTGGCGGCCCCGGGCACGTATTACTACATCCTCAATGCCGACCACGGTTGTTTGGACAATGAAATCGAGGAAGTAGGGGAGTTGACCCTCATTCTGGATTGAGCGTCCGCCGAAAGAATCGGGTTTGCTCCACACAGCAGGTCACGGATCGGAAGGCATCATACCATTCACTGACGCCCCGTTGCTTGGCCGTTCGGTGGTCGCTGTGTCTGCTCCATTCCCCTATGGCCTCCGCATCGCGCCAATAACTGATGAAGATCCCATTACGCCCGTTGCGCAGTGATTCAAAGCCCAAGTAACCCTCAATTTGCCGGGCTTCAGCCAACACATGTTCCATGGCTTCCTGGTAGCCGGGAGGGTCAAGGGGACGTTCGGACAGAAAGATACTGGCGTAACATCCCGGGGTCAGTGTGAGCTCATCGTGAATCAAAGACATGCCGTGAAGGTCGCAAAGTCCATCTTTGCCACATGAACGCCGCATGGGATCGGGCATTCCCGCACTGTGTCCACGATGCCGCCGGAAGGCGTACACCGGTGACTCTGCGGATGGGGGTTTCGGCCACCATTACCCCACCCTGGGCCCAGGATGCGGGCAGCGATACGAACGTGAAAGCGCTGCTGAAGAGTCTTCGCGAAAGCCAAGTTTCGTTGATGGTGCTCGACCTTCCTGCGGGGGCGGCTCTTCCTGAAGAATTGCCGGCGCGTTGTTGGGCGGTTGAACGCCACACCCGCCAATTGACGTTGGGTGAATTGGATCCCGTTGAAAGTTGGCCGAGTCACAGGAAAAAGCAGCTTCGCAGGGCCGAAAGGGAGGGAATGGCCGTCTCTGCTGCCAGCGATGTGGACCTGTTGGTCAATCTTCATCAAGCTTCCCGCCATAGGAAAGGGCTCAACAGCGATGAAATCATGCTGCGGCGCCTGCTGACCGAACTGTTGCAGGAGTCTGACACTTGCGCTCTTGTCGTCAAGAACAGCCAGGGCGAACCCTTGGCAGGAGGGGTGTTCCACGGCGCTGAAGACAACCGCTGCATCTATGGCTTCGGCGGTCAATTCAGGACGGACGCTCCCGGTGAAAGCAGCCGAGCGAGCGTCATGCTCATTGCGGAAGCCATGCGACACGCATCAAAAACGGGCAAAACCATTTTTGATTTCGGCGGCAGCATGGACACAGGCGTTGACCGCTTCTACGCCGAATTCGGCGCTGTCAAAGTGACCAAGTGGAAGATCGTCAGGGCGGCAGCCTGGCTGCGGCCCTTGCTCAGGTGGTATCGCCCCGACCTGATTTCTTGAGCACACTCAAACGGGCCAGACCGCCTGCTTGCGTTCCTCCGGAATAAAGCAGGCCTCCCTGCCCCACGCATTGATTTGCACGAACTCTGACTCCGTGAACCCCAGACCGTCCCGGAGGAGGCGGTATTCGTCCATGATGTCAATGTTCATGATGCCGGGGTCATCTGTATTCACAGTGGTCCGAATTCCTGCCTCCATGATCTTCCGGAACGGGTGCGACTCTCGGGTCGGACAAACGCCGCTCAGCCAATTCGACGTTGGACACAACTCGAGCACGGTACCGCGCTCCCGCACGAATTCCAACACCTCCGGGTCCTCCAATATCCGCACACCGTGACCGATGCGGTCGGCGTGCAGCATTTCAATCGAATGGCGAATGTTCCTTGCCGCTTGCGGCCCTTCCGCCTCTCCCGCATGGATGGTCACTTTGAAGCCCTCTGACTTGGCCCTCTCGAACAAGGGGACAAAGGGCTCGGGGCCTACCGCCAGCTCATTGTCGGCCAGGTCGATGGCCAGAAAATCCTCTTTCTTCTCGATGGCGAAGTCCAACCAGTAGCGGTTCTCATCCACCGTCTTGATCCGCTGAAGCAAGCAAATCAATCCCACTGCCAACGGAAAATCGCGCTCTGCACGCTGCACGCCCCGCATGACCGCTGCATGCATGGAATCGGGTGTCAATGAGGCATGGACATCACACAAAAAGCTGGGGGCATACCGCAATTCCAGCAAGCGGACACCGTTATTGGACATATCCTCACAGCATTCGTACGTCATGCGCTCGATGACCTCGGTGGAGTCCAACAAGTCCCGATGTCCCAAGAAAATGTTGAGCAGTGTCGGCAGATCACCGACCGGTTCCGTAATCAGGAAATCCCTTCGGAAAGTCGCCTCGTCCAGCTTTCGCCCCTTGGCTTGCAACAACTCTTTGAGCAAGGCCTGGCGCGCCGTCAATTCCAGATGACAGTGCAATTCGACTTTGGGAAGGACTTTCAGGGCTTCGTCATGCATGACTTGCAAATCTACGCCTTCGACCACCGGATGTTGATTTCAGAGAAGACTACGCTGAAGGTCGCACCCTTCCACCGTGCATCTTCGCCTTCATGATTGGAATAGGAGCCCGCATCGCCCATCCTAAGTACGGAGAGGGTGCCATTTTCGGAGAATCTGGAGCCGCCTGGCGCATTTTCTTCCAAGAGCACGGCGAAAAGGAATTGGCCAAGACCTACGAATCTTACGAGGTCATAGACCCCGCCCCAGAAACTTCCGTGGGCATCGATATCGAGGACGTGATCAGCGCCGTTGAAAATGTGTTCGATCAATACCTGGAATCCCCTGAGCCCATCGACCTCGGTGACAAATGGGAGGGAGGCACGATGGAATTAAAGCCCGGCGAGGAAGGACTGAAATCCAAGGAGATTCCCATCGAGACTTTCTTCCACAAGATTGTCATGCTCCGCGATCGTCTTCGCGTTTTGGAGCAGAACATCAACAGCCACGGCAAGCTCAGCGACGAGGACAAGGTCAACCTACAGCAATACATCACCCGCTGCTATGGCTCACTGACCACATTCAACGTTCTCTTCGACAGCAAAGAGGATTGGTTCGTGGGGGGAAAGAAGGACTGACCCTTTCCGGGCGCTCCACCCTCAACGCACCACGGTCAACGTGCCGCTGAACTGCTCGGGGTAATTCCCGTGCGCCCATCGCACCTGCACGCTCCAGGCATAGGTGCCGTCCTTCACATAGTGAAGGCCATCATCTCTTTGGTCCTGGCCCAGCCATGCTTCTTGCGGATTGGTGGAGGTGAATACCGTTTCTCCCCAACGATTGAAGACACTGAACACGTAATCCTCCGTGCCGAACGCCTGTCCCAGGGGAAGGAAAGCATCGTTGACGCCGTCATTGTTGGGGGAGAAGGCATTGGGCACGAAAAGCAGCAAATCCATCTCGGTGAAATGGGCCACAACCCGGACCGCACCATCCTCAGGGAGTAAGACCTCGAGCTCGGGTGCAATCAGATTGGAATTTGACAATCCGCCCAGAACTTCCCAGCGGTCAAATTTCCAATCCCCACCTGCCGTGGCCTCGAAGGCTTGAGGCCCATCCGCCACAAAACTATCGGTCCAATAGTCTGATACGGTGGCCAGGTCAACAACGCGCACCGTCCCTGCCCCTGCTGGCAAGACGCGCACCTCCAGGTCCACATGCTCAACGTATTCGAAGTGGGCAACGACCGTGCCTCCGGTATCCACGGTGAGGACCACATCGGATGTTGTCAGGTCGGGGGCCACCGAATTCGCGTCCAGCTCCCAATGGGAAAAGGACCACCACTGTGTGGCATTGGCTTCCAGATCAAATTCGCCGTCAAACAGCTCTTGCGAAGAGGGGAAAGGACCCAAAGTCACACCATCCAGAGACAGGGATCCCGTACCTGGGGGGTCCACCGAAAAAACCAAGGTTTCAGGAGGAACCGGCTCACCGAAATGGGCCATGATGGTCACATCTCCACTGATCTCGATGGAAATCACGCTGTCCTGAATATCGTCGATGACCAGGTCACCTGAAATGACTTCCCAGTAGAGGAATTCAGCGCCTTCGCATTCCTCCTCACCCTCGAGCGAAATGGGAACGCCCTCCCAATAGGTTCCTGAGAACGGCACCATGGCGGGGGTCACATCAAACGAATTCAATTCGACCTCGCCACATCCATCAATCAACAGCGTCAATCCCACCGGAACCACGTCATAACAGTCCTCCATACCGGTCAGGACGGTCTCATTGCACCGCGTATCGATGAAGTCGTGGATTTGCTGCACCTCATTCTGCCAGGTGGCGTAATCGCCCCCCCAGCGATCGATTTGCCGGGGCATTTCAGGATCGATGACCGCAATCATGCTGTCGAGCACCGCGTGCATGTTGTCACAGGAGAAATGGGTATTGCCCAAGTCCGCCCAACGGTTGATGTAGGTCGCCCAGAACTCATCGTTGTCCATGAGCGCGTTCAACACAGGGATGTGCCCCTGTCCGCCCACGTTCCCCATGTTCTCGGGATTGCAAGGGTCCGCTCCAGCCCCCGTGTCGGGAAGCCCGGTGTAGTTCGCCCCGTGCCCGAAGGTATTGTCCAGGTCCCACAAGGCGTAACGCCAGCGGCGGCCATCTCCATCGGGGTTCCTTCCGCGCCACCATGCGGTATTCCAATTCAACCAGTCCGCACACACCACGTAACTGTTCAAGATGAAGTAGTCGATGAGCGACATCTCGTTGAGCTCACTGATCGCTTCCTCATAGTTGGCTTGCACCGTCATGTCATTGCCGGTGATGAAGTCCACGAGGTCATACCAATCCCCCCCATTGCCATACTCAGTCCAAGTGCCACCCCACGTCTTGAGGAAGTCGATGTCGTAACGTCCCTGATCGTAATAGCGGTTCGTAAAATCACTGTCGTCCACCTTTTCACGGTACTCATAGACGCCCCAATACTGACCGTTGATGTAGAGCACGCAGCTCTCGTTGGTCCGTTCATCGAGGTGCAAATCCGAAACGCCACTCAAGGTCTGACAATAGGCATCCCGAATGTGTCCCCCTCCGGAGAACGGGTAGTTGTCGTTTGCCGCCGCCTTGAAAATCAGGCGTTGAAACTTGCCGCGGTTCGAGATGTGAAACAGCTCGGCATCGACCACATCATCGTAGCCCATCTGGTCCCGGGTGATGTAGTCGAATCCTTTCTGCGGGTATGCGTTGGAGTCGTTTCCGTGCTCGTTGGAATCGCCTTCGGCTTCCACCCAGAACTCGCCGCCTTCGTGAAAGAACTCAATGTGCATGGGCTCATCTCCGAACCAAGCACCGTCCTCCAGTCCGGGACCGCTCACACTGACCACGCGAATCGCATGCTGATCAGCACCGAAAAAATAGGTGTTGGTCTCAATGAAGCTGGGGGCCAGCACACCGCTTGGGTCAATGACAACGGCACGCACCACGGTGGTCTCAAACAGGCCAATCGGAATGGAATAGGGGAGACTCATGTCCGTTGGCTTGTAGCCATCGAGGGTATAGTAAACCTCCATGCCCGCCGGAGCGCTGATGTCCAACGAGAAGGCATTGGCATGATACCCAGGGGCCTCGCCCATCAGTGGCATGGGAGCGTATCCGTCAAAGAGGAATCCTGCAGCACCGGCATTGGTCGCATTGGGGGTAGGGGCCGTGCAGACCTTCCAATCGCCACTTCCATCGACGTCGCGGGACCAACTGTGGTCTTCCTGGTTGGTCGACACGTCGGTGCCATAGGTGTAGCTCTCCAGAATATTGCCGGACGCATCCGCTAAAACCACGCTTTCCTGCTTGCACTGGTGGATTCGGAAGTTGGTGTTGAGGAATCCCCCTGCATACAGGTTGCCCACCTGGGCCTCGCTGCTGCACATGATCATTTGGAAACCGTTGGGAGGAACGACAATGCCTGCGGGTATCTCGAATTTCGTGGGGTTGTCCAAATCATCGGACAAGTGCCAGCCACCAATATCCACGGGGTCGGTGGTCCCGTTGTAGAGCTCTACGAAGTCCTCGTTGTTGCCCGCTACATTGAGCGAGTAGTTTGAGCATGAGAACTCATTGATCACCACTTGCGCTGAAAGCGGGAACAAAAGACCGAACAGGCCAGAGAAGAGCAAAAGTAGGTTTCGGTTCAAATCCACTGCGTTGGCAAGTTACGGAGTCACAACACAACACCTGTGTGAGAGGTTGCCTGATACCCATTAATTTGAACCTTCAACCGACGAACATGGCCTTGGAGTACACCAATGAAATTGTGATCGCTTGTCCCATGGCGCATGTGGCCTCCGTCTTCTCGGACAAAGACCAAATCGGTGATTGGCAGAGAGGATTCGTCTCTCTGAAGGTGAAATCCGGTCATCCCGGAGCCAACGGCTCCACCGCAGAGCTTCTGTACTTGAACCGCGGCAAGGAAATGATCATGACGGAGACCATTGAGGACAACAGCCTGCCTCACCATTTTCATGGGCTTTATGACATGCCCGGTATACACAATGTCCAGCGCCATTACTTCGAGGACCTCGGCGACGGCACCACCCACTGGCGAGGCGAAACCGAATTTCAATTCTCCCAATGGACCATGCGCATCATGGGACGGTTGATGCCCGGAATGTTCCGCAAGACGAGCCAGCGGTTCATGGATGACTTCAAGGACTGGATCGAAAACGGTGTTTCGGCCCGCACCAAGCCCCACTGATGATCATGGACTACAGCAAGTGGATTCCGCTGTTAACGCTGGTCATCCTTGGGGCCATAGAGGCCCTTGGTGGCCTCTACTTGCATGACCGCCGCAGCCGCAACGATTGGTCCATGGAGCTGGTGAGTCTGGCCATACTCCCCACGCTCATTCAACCGGGAATCTTCCTTGTTGTGCTG
>JBDQOI010000004.1:93445-110497 GCA_040261275.1 Flavobacteriales bacterium
GTTGTGCTGGGAGCTTTGATGGGGCTCGCCCCCGGCTGGGAGAATTGCGGCATCCACTGGGCATTCGGGGCACAATTTGCCTGCTTCCTCATCTTCGACGACTTGACCCAATACGCATGGCACCGCCTGTCTCATCGACATCCCTTGTTGTGGAAGTTGCACAGGCCCCATCATGTCGTAGAGGAAATGGGGGTGCTGGTCACCTATCGCAACGCCGTCCTGTACTACGCTTTGATGCCGGGCATCTGGCTTTCTGCTGCCCTTGTCTTCATGGGAATGGGAGAGGTGTATGCGGTTTACTTGACCATCAAACTCATTGTGATTCTGGGGGCGCACAGCGAAACCAAGTGGGACCGTTTCCTGTACCGCTACCCATGGCTTCATCCCCTGGCATGGGCAGTCGAGCGCACCATTTCCACCCCCGCTACGCATTTCGCCCACCATGGTCTAACCGCCACAGATGGCGTTTCCAACCCCAACGGAAACTACGGCAACCTCCTGTTCTTATGGGACGTCTTGTTCGGAACTGCGCACATCACAAGAAGTTATCCGGTCAAGTTCGGAGCATGGAACCGCGTGGTGGAACCTTGGTACGTTCAGCTGCTCTTTCCGCTGATCCGCTCGCGTGATCCGCAAAGCGAGTTGCACACGCTGCAATCTCCCCAGGATTATGACCCCACCGTGGACGCCAAAGAATTCAGCGAATAGACGGTGACGTCAATTCACCGAGTAAATCCACATGGGAGGGAGGTTGGCCGCTACACCGCGAACGAGCCGAAGGTCAAAGTCCCGATAGTAACGCTTCATGATCGGGGGCATGTAGGTAAAGAAGCGGTACACCGTCCCTTGACTCGTCAGCCGCATCAAGGTCGACCACAGTGTCTGCTGAACCGGCTTTGGCAGAACGAAAGGCAGCCCTGACAGCACCAAATCCACCCGCGGCCATCCCCGCTCTGCAATCAACGCCTCCAATTCATGGGCACTGGCCTGTACAACCTGGAACCGTTGGCCAAATCGAGCTTGCAATTGTGCGACATAATCCGCCTCCAATTCAATCACCAGCACTTGACAATCCGCAGGCAGCACATCGTACAACTCCTGAGTGAAGCATCCTGTGCCGGGGCCCAATTCCACTACATATTTCAGGTTTTCAACGTCGATACCGCTGAGCATGCTGCGGGAAGCCACACGGCTGCTGGGGGCTACCGAAGCATTTCTCAAAGGGTGCTTCAGGAAATGGAGAAGGAAAGACCACCTTCCTTTCAACGAGCTTGACATCGTGCGCCAAACTAAAGCGGCGGGAACTCAAGGACAGGCATTGCCGAAGGAAGAAAGCAACAACAGCACATCAGTAACCCCGACCATATTGTCGCCGTCGATATCAGGACAGTCTGTGGGGGCTGATTCAAACGCACAGCTGCCGTCGTCCCATTGCGCGGCTCCATCGAAATTGGCTGCCGAGGCATAGGTGCAACCTGCCTGCGCATCTCCGGAGCAAAGGGATGACGGGGAGGAAGGGTCCGCCAAGGGGTCGAAATTGGCAGAAAAAGGATCAGCACATCCCTGACATGCGCCACATTGACTGAAGCAAACCACAGGGATGGCGCCGTGGTCATTGACCGTTTCAATCCTCGTTCCATTGCTGCTGCAGGTGGTCGGCAAACTTTCCCAAGCCATGCCCAAGCCGCCGGCAGGCGTACCGAAACGATACCCAAAGGGCACTTCGCCCTGCACGGTCACCGTTGCCTCTTTGGCCCCCCAAAGTCCGGTTTGCATCGGGTATTCCACACCGGCTACCTCAAGGACACCTTCCATGCTCTCATCCGGCATCTGCACGCGAAACGTCACGGCATAGTAAATGGGATCCACCGGTGTGCAGGCACCGCACTGGTTGAAGCACACCACGGGAACCGCAAGGGGGGAAGTGCCCACCGTCGTCACGCGATTGGTGTAGACATTGGAGCCGTCATAAGTGGTGTTCGTACAGGACGTTCCGACGGCAAACTGTTCGACCAGGCCATTCCATCCTTCGGTGGTGAACTTGTACTCATGGTCGCCGGGGGGCAGGTCCACGGTCAAGCTCCAAACCCCATCGCCTTCGGGATCCGACATGGGCGCACAAATGCCACACCAGGCGTTGAAGGTTCCGTTGAGGTATGCGGTTTGGCCCGCGGCGCTCTCTTCACTCAAATCCACCGAAAAGGTCACGGCATACACACAGCTTCCGTCGTTTGAAGTCGCCGAAACCAAATAATTGGAAGCATCGGGATCTGTGCATCCACTGCCACCGGTTCCGGGACAGCCGTCGGTGGATGAAAAGCAATCCGCGTCGGTGACGATGCCGTCCCATAGCACATCGATGTAGCGGTTCACAAATGTGTTCGGGCCGTCATAGGTGGTCAGTGTTCCGGGCGATCCCGGAGCGAGGGTCTCTTGTGAACCTCCCCATCCATTGACCGTAAACTGGTACTCTTGAAGCCCTTGCGGAAGGTCGAGGGTGGTGGACCAAATGCCATTCGCACCCTCTGTCAAGGCGTGGGTGTTGCCGGCCCAATCATCGAAGGCACCGGTCACATAGACCTGATCGGCAGGGCCCAAAACCTGCTGGCTCATGTCCACCCTGAAGGTGATCGGCTGGGGATCCGGCACATGCTCATAGACCCGCACCCAATCCACCCGCATCTCCTGGGGAAAGACCGTTGATGCATCGGGCGAACCGGGCCAGCTTCCACCTACCGCCACGTTGAGCAGCATGTGGTAATCCTCGGCAAAAAGCCAAGGGTTGGCGGGCGTCACCTGCGTGCGGTCGAGCTCGAAATAGACCTGGCCATCCACGGACCAACGCAGGTGGTCGGGCCACCATTCCACCGTGTAGATGTGGTAGTTCGTGGTCCAATCCGCACCGTAAATCACGCCCCCCATGGATTGTACGTTGCCCACCTCTCCCCAATGGGCCGTGCCGTGACAACTGCCGGGCGCGTTGCCCACAATCTCCATGATGTCGATTTCTCCCGGCCAAGGGTTGTTCTCCCGCAGCATCCAGAACGCAGGCCAAATGCCTTGGCCCGTCGGCAAATCGATGCGCGCCTCGAATTTGCCATAGGTCTGACTGAATTTGTCGCGCGTCACCATCCGCGCGGACGTGTAGTTGCTGCCTGAGAAATTTTCCTGCCGGGCGGTGATGATCAGGTCTCCATTCGCCACTTGGGCGTTGTCCAGTTCATCGGTGTAGTACTGAAGCTCACCATTGCCCCATCCCCAAAGCCCTTGGGCCGCACCGGTACCGATGTCATAGCCCCACTTGGAATTGTCGATGGAACTGCCGTTGAATTCGTCGCTCCAGGAAAGCGACCAGGTCTGGGCCGAACCGCCAACCACCAGAGAAGACAGGATAAAGAGAAAGAGAGTTCGATGCATCACAATGAGGGTATCCTAAAGATAACCCCGACTGTGGCCACAAGCCTTGAAGTCGAACAACTTCCTGGGAATCCGCCTTGGGTCTGCCCGGAAGCAGCCTCACATTCAAGCCGTGGCGAACCACTCTTCCACGGCCGCGTATTCAATGCGACCAGCGTGGACGTTCAATCCCTTGTTCAACGCCGGATCTTCCGCGCAAGCCACCTCCCAGCCCTTTTCGGCCAGGGCGATGACATAGGGGAGGGTCACATTCGTCAAGGCCAGGGTCGAGGTATAAGGCACGGCCCCTGGCATATTGGCCACGCAGTAGTGGACCACATCGTCCACGATGTACACCGGGTCGTTGTGGGTGGTCGGACGTGTGGTCTCGATGCAACCTCCCTGGTCCACAGCTATGTCGACGATAACCGTCCCTGGACGCATGTCCGACAGCATTTCTCGGGTAATCAAGTGCGGTGCCTTTCCTCCCTTCAAGAGGACCGCACCCACGATCAAGTCGTGGGTCTGGATCGCCTGCTGAATGTTGTAGGCATTGGAGTACTCGGTAACCACATGATGAGGCATGATGTCATTCACCTGACGAAGTCGAGGCATGTTGATGTCCATGACGGTCACATGGGCCCCCAAACCCGCCGCCATTTTGGCCGCTTGCGTGCCGGCCACGCCAGCACCGAGTACCAGCACCTTGCCGGGAGGGACGCCGGGGACACCGCCGAGCAGAACCCCGCGGCCTTTGCGCGGCTTCTCCAGGTATTTGGCGCCTTGCTGAATCGCCATCCTGCCTGCCACTTCGGACATCGGGGTGAGGAGGGGCAGCCCGCCATCTTCGGTTTCTACAGTCTCGTATGCGATGCAGGTCGCGCCACTGGCGACCATCGCTTCCGTCAAGGGCAAGGAAGAGGCAAAGTGGAAGTAGGTGAACACCACCTGGCCTTTTCTGATGAGCGGGTATTCCGCAGCGATGGGCTCTTTGACCTTGACAATCATGTCCGCCTCCGCGTAGATCTCCTCGATGGTCATTCGGGTTTCGCCTCCGGCTCCCACATAATCGGCATCGGAGAACCCGCTGCCCCCTCCGGCGCCGGACTGGATGATCACGGTGTGGCCGCGCCGTGTCAATTCAAGTACACCCGCGGGTGTCATGCCCACCCTGCTCTCGGAGGGTTTGATTTCAATGGGTACGCCAATGGTCATGGAACAAAGAACCTCACCATCGCCACATCTTCGCTGCACAAAGGGGATAAGTTGCATTCAACTTACTGACATTCAAGCAACTCGTGTAGCAGGTACACGATATTTCTACGGGGACTTGAAAAGAAAACCCGGGCCATCAGACCCGGGTTTCAGCAGCGGAGAAGGAGGGATTCGAACCCCCGGTACCCTAAAGGGCACACCTGATTTCGAGTCAGGCCCATTCGACCACTCTGGCACTTCTCCAAACGGACCGCGAAGATACGACCTGTCATCATCGACAAGCCATACCCCTATGTTCATGCGGTGGTGGGCCGGCACAATCCATTGCGCCGAAGTCCAGTCCAGGACTGAATTGCGGAGAGAGAGGGATTCGAACCCCCGGTACCTTGCGGTACAGCGGTTTTCAAGACCGCCGCAATCGACCACTCTGCCATCTCTCCGGTGAGCTGCAAATGTAAGTCCGACATCCACACCTTCGAACGGGCAAGGAGCCTTCTCCTTCCTTATTTTTCGAAGAGAATGAATCTCATCGTTTTGTCCATCCCGATTTTCTTCGGCCTCATTGCCCTGGAAGTGGCATGGGACCAATGGAAAGGCAAGAGGCTGTACCGCCTGGGGGACAGCCTCGCCAACATCGGGTGTGGGATCATGGACCAATCGAGCGGACTCTTTGCCAAGGTCATAACGGTGGGGGCCTACACCGCCGTATTTCACTTGTCGGAGCCTTGGCGAACCTGGACCATGGGGCCGCATTGGGGCGTGTGGGTCGGCGCATTCGTTCTGTCCGACTTCGCATATTATTGGGCACACCGCTTGAGCCATGAGGTCAACGTCTTGTGGATCGGTCACGTCGTCCATCACCAAAGCGAGGACTACAACTTGGCGGTCGCCCTCCGGCAAAGCGTGCTGCAGAAGGTGCTTTTGATGTGGGTCTATTGGCCGCTCGCAGCCATGGGGTTCCCTCCTGAAGTTTTCCTGACCTGCATGGCCATCAACCTGCTTTACCAGTTCTGGATCCACACCGAGCTCATCGACAAGTTGGGCCCGCTCGAATGGGTCATGAATACCCCGTCGCACCACCGGGTGCACCACGGGCGCAATCCCGAGTACATCGACCGCAACCACGCCGGGGTCTTCATCATTTGGGACCGCATTTTCGGGACTTTTCAAGAGGAATTCGTCAAGCCCACTTACGGCATTACCCGGCCTACGGACACCTTCAATCCCATCCATGCGCAATGGAAGCCCGTGGCGGATCTCTGGAACGACCTGCGCCGCATCCCGGGCTGGTGGGACCGCTTGCGCTTTCTCTTTGCCGCGCCCGGATGGTACCCGGAGAGCATCGGCGGACCGCAGGCCCCGCCCGCAATCACCGGCGAGGAGCAAAAATTCGACCCGCGCCCAAGAGGAGCCAAGGCCGCTTTGCTCGTGTTCCGCTGGGTTCTCATGCTCGCCGTCGCCTTTGTCGTGCTCCAGCGGAAAGACGTGCTCACGTCCGTTGAATTGGCCACCGTCCTCCTTTGGGTATTCGCTGCCCTGGCCGCCGTAGGCGAACTCTGGAACAAAGGATGGGGAAGGGGACGACTGATATTGGCTTGGGCCGTAGACCTCACATTTGCACCGACCGCAGCGCTGGTCGCCACGGGACTCGGCGTGAACTACCTGCTCTGGGTAGCGCTGGCACTGGCATCCATACTGGCTACCTGGCGCGCATTTTCTGCGTCGAGTCGACGATAGGTCACCCACATCTTCCAACCCACAATGGCTTTCTCGAATCCCGACAGATTCTCCAGATTCGGCTTGCGGTAAATCTTGGGCAGCATGGCCTTATTCAACGCGCTGAGGAAACGATACCAAGCCAGCATCAGGAGTTCCTTGGGGTGATGTGCATGCAGTTTCCTTCGGGAATGACCAGAATCTCGCCCTTCTCCTGCATGTCTTGCAATATGCTCTGAAGGGCCCAGGAAGGCCCCCCACATTTGATGTCGTTGTTGGGCCGATCGATGAATGCGATGTCAAAACTGGCGCCGTAGTTGTGGGTGCTTTGTCCGTTGAAGGCATTGGCATTTCGACGGCGCAGTCGCTTTTGCTGCGACTGGGTGCGGGTCAAACTGGTAATGCGAATGCTGACGCCTTCATCTTCCGTCCCTTCCATGGCATCCGCGAACCGCTGTGACATGCTCTCCAGGACCTTCATGGCGGATGGCAGGAGGAAGGGCTCGCTGTGGGTCAGTCGATCCAAATGAAAGCCTCGCCCCACCTCTGGAACACGAATGAGGTCACCTCGCTTGAAACCCGCCTGCAACTCCGCATCGTTCTTGACAAAGAAACTTCCCGGGAGGGTGCGGGCGCGCTGTTGATGACGGGTGTATGGGTTCCGCGACAGTTTCATGGTGCGCTTGGAACAGCTGCACGGCGCAATGCCCTTTCGCGGAAGCGGCCCCGTGGGAGCGGGACCCACCGATGGCGAAACCACAGCCTCACTTGCAACCTCAAGTGCTTCGGGTTCCACTTCCTCAGCAACAGCCTGGTCCGATGTTGTGGGCACCCCCGAGGATTCCACAACCGCAGACTCGGAGGGGAGGGCATCGTCCTGCATCACAGATGCCATGCGGCCTTCGGTCTCCGTTCCGTCAAAGGAATCGTCGTCCGGCACCATGGCCGCGATACCAAGGGACGCCAACAGCACCACTCCTCCTACCATTCCGATGCGATCCCACCGGAAACGCTTCCTCGTCACCTTTTGCATGCTTTGCAAGTTGGGAAAGACTCCATGCCTCCTGCAAGGGTCGGGGCATGGGTCGTCAACCCCCCGATGTGCAATTCCTCTCTTTATCCGGCCTTGAAGCGGGCAATCGCCTCTCGGGTGAAGTCACTTAAAACCAATCGACCACTGACGGAGGCGCGCTCGGCGAGCAGGGCGTCCCAATGCTCAGTGCCCGCCCAGAACACCTTCTTCAGCTCGGCCATGGCCTCCGGATTCGAGGCGGCCAACCGTCCAGCCAATGCATCGACTTCCGCATCCATGGCCGCGGCGTCATCAAATACCCCTGCATAGAGACCGTGTTGTTCAGCCCATTCCGCGCTGCGCCATTGAGAAGCGTCTATGGCCAGCTGACTCATTGCGGACACGCCCAGTTTGCGCTCAACAGCGGGCCCCACGACAAACGGACCGATGCCCACGGCCAGCTCACTGAGCTTGACGGCAGCAAAACGGGTCGCCAAACAGTAATCTGTCGCTGCAGCAACGCCCACACCACCGCCTACGGCCTTTCCTTGAACCCTGCCAATGACCAGTTGTGGCAACTGGCGACAGGCATTGATCACGTGGGCAAAGCCCGTGAAAAAGCGCAAACCCTCTTCTTCGTTGGAGATGGCCACCAATTCGTCAAAGGAAGCTCCGGCACAGAACGCCCGGTCACCTGCAGAGCCCAGAACCACCACCTTCACATCAGGACGACCGGCGAGTCCATTCAAGGTCTCAGCCAAAGCGGCCAGTACGGCTCCGGGCAGGCTGTTCGACCGAGGGTGGGCAAACGTAACATAGGCTACTCCACGGTCATCCACAGAGAGCGAAACCCCTTCCGTCAAGCCTGGGTCCAGCATGGGTTCAACGCTGGGCGATGGGCTGGACGGGACGGGCATTGTGGCCCGTGTAGACCTGGCGCGGACGTCCGATGGGTTCTCCGTTTTCCAACATCTCCTTCCACTGGGCAATCCATCCGGGGAGACGTCCGAGCGCGAACATCACGGTGAACATCTCCGTAGGGATGCCCAAGGCGCGGTAGATAATTCCACTGTAGAAATCGACATTGGGGTAGAGACCGCGCTTGACGAAATACTCGTCTTTCAGTGCCACTGCCTCGAGTTGCTTGGCGATATCGAGCACAGGGTCATTGATGCCCAGCTTGGCCAAAACTTCGTCTGCGGACTTCTTGATGATGCGGGCACGCGGGTCAAAGTTCTTGTACACGCGATGGCCAAAGCCCATCAAGCGGAAGCTGTCTGTTTTGTCCTTGGCCTTGTCAATCCACTTCTGCAGGTCACCGCCGTCGGCCTTGATCTGCTCGAGCATCTCGATGACCGCCTGGTTCGCTCCGCCGTGCAAGGGTCCCCACAACGCGGAGATACCCGCCGAAATGGAAGAGTACAGGTTGGCTTGAGAGCTACCGACAACGCGAACCGTGGAAGTACTGCAATTCTGTTCGTGGTCCGCGTGGAGGATGAGCAGCTTGTTGATCGCGTCGTTAATGACCGGGTCGATTTCGTAATCATCGGTCGGCAGGCCAAACATCATATACAGGAAGTTCTCCGAGTACGAGAGGTCGTTGGCCGGGTAGACCATGGGATGCCCCATGTTGTGCTTGTAGCATTGGGCCGCCAGCGTGGGCAGTTTGGCGATCAACCGGTGGATGGTCATGTCGATGTCCTCCATGGACCGGTTGGGATCCTGGCTGTCCGGGTAGAACGTGGACAGGGTGGAGGACATGGCACTCAACATGCCCATGGGATGCGCACCGAGAGGGAAAGCATCGAAGAAACGCTTCATATTCTCGTGGACGAGGGTGTGCATCTTGATGCTGTCCTCGAACCAATCCAATCGGTCCTTTGTGGGGAGATCACCGTACACCAACAAATACGCCACCTCCATGAAGCTGGTATTCTCTGCGAGGTCCTCAATGGAATAACCCCGGTAACGCAAAATGCCTTCCTCCCCATTCAGGAAGGTGATCGCACTGGTTGTCGATCCGGTATTCTTGAATCCCTTGTCCAGGGTAATCAGGCCACTCTGACCTCGAAGCTTGGAAATGTCCAACGCCACTTCGCCTTCCGATCCCCGGACGACGGGCAGTTCAATTTCCTTGTCTTCAAATGTCAGGCGTGCGGTGTCGGTCATCGTATCTACGTTCATTGCGTGGCGCGAAAATACACGCCGGCCCGCCTTCGAAAGAAGGCGGGCCGGAACTCTTTGCTCTTTTTTCAGGAAGTCTTCCGCAGCGCTACTGGAAAGTCGGCGTGAACGCCTGCTGGAAATTGTCCCATTCCTCCTGCGAGGCGCCGGGAGCCCAAGCGTCGTCAAAGAAGCGGAGATACAACTCCAATTGCTGGGGACTCTTGTATCCGCTGATGGGAGCAATCATCTCCAATTCCTCATCGAGATAGACAATGGTGGGATAGGCGCGGACTTGGAATGCCCGGCTCAACTCGTGGACGCCATTCCGCCCGGGCTTGTTGGGCACATAGGTCGGATTGCTGAAGGTCTTGCCCTTGAATTCCACAGGGTTGGGCCCCTCGGCATCAAACTTCACCGCATAATAATTCTCATTGATGAAGGAGATCACGTCGGCGTTGGTGAAGGTGTTCCGCATCATCATTTTGCACGGGCCGCACCATTGCGTGTAGACGTCAATCATCACTTTGCGCGGCTCACGCGCTTGGGCAGCCTCTAGGTCATCGACCTTGATCCAGTTGATGGCTGCGCCCTGCGACAACAGGGTCACACTGAACGAGAGAAGGAAAAGAGTAAGGGAGGCTTGACGCTTCATGGGGTAAATATCGCACAACAAAAGAACCGCCCCAATGGCACGGGGCACATTGGGGCGGTAAAAGAGGTGAAAACCGAACGAAATCAATCAGCGCACACCGTGCATCAACTTGTTCAGGGGCTTGTTCAATACGGCGATCAACACTGCAAATCCAACCAAGACAAAGCCCAAGGTGGAGAAGACCTCGATATACTGGCCCAAGCCGGCTGTCTTGACTTCAAGGTCGGATAAACCTTCAGCTGCGACTTCACCGCCTCCATGGCCGCCCGTCAACGTAGCAATCAGACCGCCGGCGTAGTTGGCGATGGCGAAACTGAGGAACCAACCCCCCATGGCCGTGCCCGCTATGTTCTTGGGCGCCAACTTGGTCACCATGGACAGACCAATGGGGGAGAGGAACAGCTCACCGGTGGTGTGCAGCATGTAGAGGAACAACAGCGTCAGCAGGGGCACCATGGCGGTGGACTCGTCCACGAACTGCAGACCGATGATGGTCACCAGGAACCCCAGTCCCAATTGGAGAATGCCCAACGAGAACTTCATGGGAATGGACGGGTTCTTGCCGATTTGATCGAGCCGGACCCACATCCAGGTGAAGATGGAACCGAAGAGCACGATGAAGAAGGGGTTGAAGAACTGGGTCATGGACGCGGGCATTTCCCAGCCCATGATCATGCGGTCCACATTCCGGTCGGCAAACAAGGTCAAGGATGTACCCGCCTGCTCAAAGCACGCCCAGAAAATGACGTTGATGACCATGAAAATAACCAGGGCCACCATGCGGTCGCGGTGCATGGGACCTTCTGCCTTGCCCGCCTTGATCAAGCTCATGGCGACATAGACGAAGAGCAACAACAGCAATACCGTCATCAACGGGAAAGTGAACGCCCCCTCTCCCTCGCCAATCTGGAAGGTGTTCTTGAGAATCAACACATAGCAGACCGGAATCAACAGGACGGAAGCCAAGGTGATGAGCTGGTACACTTTCATTCCCCACTTGGTTTCAAGACCCGCCTCGCGAATGTCCAGGCCGGGAGCTGCAGCGTAGTTCTCGCGGCCCAACCAGAAAATCAGCAGGCCAGAAAGCATGCCCACACCGGCGAGTCCAAAGCCGTAATGGAAGCCGTAGGTCTCTCCGACATACGCGACGACTGTCGTAGCCAAGAGCGCTCCGATGTTGATGCCGATGTAGAAAATGGTGAAGCCCGAATCACGTCGGGGGTCGTTGTCCTTGTAGAGCTTACCGACAATGGTGGAAATGTTGGCTTTGAAATAGCCATTACCCACAATCAGCGCGCCCATTCCAATGAGCAGGAACATCTCATTGCCTCCCAGGATGAGGAATTCACCCACGGCCATGAACACCGCTCCCAACAATATCGCGTAACGATATCCCAGATATTGATCCGCCAAACGACCTCCCAAAACAGGAGCCGCGTAGATCAGCGCCGTGTAGGCGCCGTACATGAGACTTGCTTCTGAATCGCCCTTCATCAGGGACTTGACCAGGTACAACGTCAACAAGGTGCGCATGCCATAGTAGCAGAAGCGCTCCCACATTTCAGAGAAAAACAGCGTGTACAGGCCACGTGGATGACCGCTTTGGGCCATGGTCGAATCGGACATAGAGGTTCTCGATTAAGGTGTTTCGGGCAAGATAAGTGCGCGATCAGCGCAGAGACCAAGGCCCCTCAGAGATTTTCCCGAAGGAAATCCAGCATCATGTCGAAAAGATGCAACCGCGTGTTGCCTCCGTAGATGCCGTGGTTGCGGTTCGGGTAAGCAAAAAAGTCGAAGTCCTTGCCTGCGCCCACCAAGGCATCCACCATCTCCATGGCATTCTGGAAATGCACATTGTCGTCGGCGGAACCGTGAACGAGCAGGAGGGGACCCTCCAGCTTGTCGGCGTGGTTGATGGGACTGTTGTCGTCGTATCCATCGGCGTTTTCCTGCGGCGTGCGCATGAAACGCTCGGTGTAGATGCTGTCGTAGAACCTCCAATTGCTCACCGGCGCCACGGAGATGCCCGCAGCGTAGTGTTCTGCGCCTTTGGTCATCGCCAGCAAGGTCATGTAACCGCCGTAGCTCCATCCCTGTATGCCGATGCGGTCACCGTCGATGAAGTCCATGGCGCTGAGGTGCTCAGCGAGGTCAATGAAGTCCTCCGTCTCAAGCTTGCCCAGCTGCAGATAGGTGCTGTGCTCGAAATCCCGGCCGCGTTTGGGCGTGCCCCGCGGATCGCAGCTCACGACGATATAGCCCTCCTGACAAAGCAGGTTGTGCCAATAGTATGTCGTGCCGCCCCAGCTGTCGTTCACCGTATTGACGCCAGGACCGCCATAGATGGCCACATAAACCGGGTATTCCTTCTCAGGGTCGAAATCCGTCGGCTTCATCATCCAACAATTCAAATCCTCACCTGCATCGTCCTTGAACGTGAAGAACTCGCGGGGCGCCACGGAATAATCCGCCAAAGTCTCTCGGAGCCCCGCGTTGTCGCGGAGCATGCGGATCTCCTTCCACTTGCGGTCGCGCAAAACATAGACCGAAGGGGTCTCGGCATCGCTGTGATCGTGGATGGCATAATCGAAGGTCTTGCTCCAACGCACGCCGTGGGTGCCTGGCGCCTCATCGAGCACGGTCGTTCGCCCTTTCAAATCCACCTTGGCCAGGTGCTCTTGCGTGGCCCCCTTCATCGAACTTGAGAAGTAGACCACCTTGCGCTTGGCATCATAACCCTGAACGGAGGTGATGTCCCATGCGCCCTCCGTCAACTGGTTGACATCCTCGGGCCCCTTGACATGGTACAAGTGGTTGTATCCATCCATCATGCTCGTCATGAGAAAGGTGCCATCGGACAGGAAGGTGAAATTGTCCTGCACCGGCACGTGGGTCTCACTCTCCTCCACAAACAGGGTCTCCTCCACCGGCTGCTCACGGCTGGCCATAACGCCGAGATCAAAACGCAGCAACTCCATTGTGCTCTGGTGCCGGTTCATCCGCATGACCATGAGGTCATCGGTGTCGCCCATCCACTTGATCCGAGGGATGTAATTGTCTCCATCGACCCGTGCTAGCGCAGTCTTGCGGCCGGTGCTGACTTCAACGGCATGGATGCTCACTTCTGAATTGATTTCACCCGCTTTTGGATACTTGAAGGTGTAAGGGTCAGGGTAAAGCGAACCGTACATGGGCATGGAGAATTCCTTTACCGCCGATTCATCAAAGCGATAGTAGGCGATGTACTGGCCATCGGGTGACCAGAAAAAGCCCCGGTCCTTTCCAAACTCCTCCTCGTACACCCAATCGGATGCGCCGTTGATGATGTAATTCCATTTTCCGTCCTGGGTCAACTGCACGTGACGATCCCTGTCGTCCAAGTTGACCACCCAGAGGTCATTGTCCCGCACATAGGCCACCTTGTCACCTGCGGGGGAGAATGTGGCCAATCGCACCGGTGTTCCGTCCGAAAGCAAGGGGCGCCCCGCCTCGCCGCTGCCGATGCGGTAGACATGGTAATTGGCAGTGTAGCTGTGGCGGTAGATGCCCTCGTGGTCGCTGCTGACCAACAACTGCTGCTCGTCTGCAGAGAACTGATAGCCGTCGATCCGCCCTTTGCCACCGTAGATGTCCACGCTCTTGGCCAAGGTGTCCACCGCTTCACCGGTTCGATAAGCGTACTTCACCACCGCGTTGCCCTCTTCGGTGTATTCGAGGCTCGTGTAGTGAACACCGTCCGCCATGGAGCGAATGCCGAACACCCCTTCCGACCGGAAGGTGGCGCTGTACCAGATTTTTTCATTGGACCACCTCTCCTTGGGAACGGTGTTCTTTTGGGCGGTAGTGCTGAAGGCGGGGAAGAGGGCCAGGCCAGCCAGAATCAATGCGATGCGCATGGTTGTGGAATATTCGATGTCAATGAAGGCGGATGATGACCTTCGGGGTGGCAAATTAAGCGTCCATGGCGACCGGTTCTTCGACCCCTCCTATAGAAAGCGATCTCGGCCAACGCATTCTCGCGGCTTTTCCCCACCTCGACATAAGGGACAGCGCCGAAATGCGGGCCGAACACAGCCGCGACCACACCGAGGACCTTCAGTTCCTTCCCGATGTCGTAGCCTTTCCCCATTCCACAGCAGAGGTCTCCGAGCTCCTGGAATGGGCCCACAAGGAGCGCGTGCCGGTCACGGCGGCAGGGGCGTGGACCGGCCTCAGCGGAGGCGCCTTGCCGGTAAAGGGCGGCATCAGCTTGAGCACGAAACGGCTCAACCGCATGGTGCGGATCGACGAACTCCACCACCAGCTCGTGGTCCAACCCGGCGTCATCGTGCAGGAGATGCAGGAAGCCGTGCAGGCCAAGGGGCTTTTCTACGCCGTAGACCCGGCGAGCCGCGGCACCTGCACCATAGGCGGCAACCTCGCCGAAAACAGCGGCGGACCCCGAGCCGTCAAATACGGCGTCACCAAGGACTGGGTCCTCAACCTCGAAGTGGTGCTCGCCGACGGCACCGTCATCCGCACCGGCGCCGACACCCTCAAGAACAGCACCGGCTACAACCTCACGCAGCTCATGGTCGGTTCGGAGGGTACGCTCGGCATCATCACCGAAGCCACCCTCAAACTGCTGCCCTGGCCGCGCTACAACGCGCTGCTTCTCGTGCCGTTCACGGATCCCGCCGATGCCTGCCGCGCCGTGGCCGGGCTGTTCCAAGACGGCAACCAGCCCAGCGCGCTCGAATTCATGGAGCGCTCCGCCATTGAACTCGCCATGGACTTTACCGGCGACCGGCAACTCCCCCTGGCAGAAGACACGCAAGCCCACCTCCTGATCGAGGTCGACGCCTTCCGCGAGGAGGACCTGATGCCGCAACTCGAAAGGGTCGCCGATACCCTCGAACGCTTCCGCGCCGGAGAACCGCTGATGGCCATGGACACGGCAGGAAAGGACCAACTGTGGAACCTCCGACGCAAGGTGGGCGAAGCCGTGAAGGCCCATTCGACCTACAAGGAAGAGGACACCGTCGTGCCCCGGGGCCACCTGCCCGAGCTGCTGGCCGCCGTAAAGCGCATCGGAGCGGACTGCGGATTCGACAGCATCTGCTACGGCCATGCGGGAGATGGCAACCTGCACGTCAACATCCTCAAGGGCAATCTGGATGACCAAACCTGGAACGACACCCTGCCTGAAGCCATCCGTGCCCTGTTCAAGGAAGTCATTCGAATGGGCGGGACCCTGAGCGGAGAGCACGGCATAGGATGGGTGCAGAAGCCTTACATGGACCTGCGGTTCAGTCCGGCAGAACTCGATGTGCAACGCCGCATCAAGAACGCATTCGACCCTTTTCACATCCTGAACCCGGACAAAATCCTGCCCGAAGACGGGCAAGGCTAAAATGGATGGAGTTCATTTGCGTTTCCAACCGACCACAACCATGAACCTCCTGGAAGGAAAGAAAGGCATCATCTTCGGCGCCCTCAACGACATGTCCATCGCCTGGAAGACGGCGGAAACCGTGCACCGCATGGGTGCTGACATCGTGTTGACCAACGCCCCCGTCGCCATGCGGATGGGCGAGATCCACAAACTCGCTGAAGCCTGCGGCAACGCACCGGTCATTCCGGCCGACGCCACCAGTATGGAAGACCTCAAGGCGCTCTTCGAAGGCGCCATGGAGCACTTCGGCGGCAAGGTCGACTTCGTGCTGCACTCCATCGGAATGTCGCCCAACGTGCGCAAGGGCAAGCACTACACGGGCCTCAACTACAGCTACCTCGAAAAGACCTTTGACGTCAGCGCGGTCAGTCTGCACAAGACGCTGCAGACCGCCATGGAACTCGACGCCATCAGCGAGTGGGGGAGCGTGGTCGGATTGAGCTACATCGCCGCCCAGCGCACCTTCCCGGACTACGGGGACATGGCCGACGCCAAAAGCCTGCTCGAGAGCATCGCCCGCAGCTTTGGCTACCACTACGGAGTCAAGAAGAAGGTCCGGATCAACACCGTGAGCCAGTCGCCGACCATCACGACCGCAGGCAGTGGCGTGAAGGGATTCGATGAATTCATTGCCTACAGCGAAGCCATGAGTCCCCTCGGAAACGCCGACGGTCAGGCCTGCGCGGATTACTGTGCCACGCTCTTCAGCGACCTCACCCGCTACGTGACGATGCAGAACCTCTTCCACGACGGCGGATTCTCCAACACCGGCGTCAGCATGGAGGTCATCTCGAAATTTGCCAAGGAGGAAGGCTGAATGGGCCTTTCCGCGTAAATTTTATACGCAAACCGCAACCTCCCGTTGAACGATGCGTAGGGTGGTAACCAATCAGCTCCTGCCATGCAGATCCTGAAATTCGGAGGTTCCTCCGTTGCCAACCCTGACCGCATCCGCGCGTGCGGCCGCGTGCTGTCGCACAAGCGCCAGACCGACGGCTACCGCGCCCTTGTCGTTTGCTCCGCCCTCGGCGGCATCACCGATGCCCTGACCGAAGCCGGCCGCTTGGCCCGCGAGGGCAACGGCGACTACCGCTCCGTGGCCCGCGAGATCCGCGACCGCCACATCCAATGCGCCCTCGACCTGCTCGAAAGCGACACCTATGCCGCCATCGAAGCCGAACTCAAGGAGCGCCTGAGCCACCTGGACGACCTGCTCTACGGCATCTTCCTGCTGCGCGAAGCCAGCGCCCGCACCAACGACGAGCTCACCGGCCTCGGCGAGCGGCTTTCCGTGCCCATCCTATGGGGCCACTGCCGCGACCTCGGATTCAACCCGCAGCGCCTCGACGCGCTCGAGTTGATGTGCACGGACGACAACTATGGTTCAGCCCGCCTCGATGTAGACGCCTCCCGCGACCGCTTTGCCCACGCCGGGTTCAACGACGGCGACCTCTTCTTCAT
>JBDQOI010000050.1:0-12265 GCA_040261275.1 Flavobacteriales bacterium
TCCTCAGCTTCACGCCCGACGAGAAGCGGACCTGGCTCTTCTCGGCCACCATGCCCAAGGAGATTCGGCGCATGGTCAAGGATTACATGGACGATCCGTTCGAGGTTCGCATCGATCCTAAAACGACCGTCAACACCAACATCGAGCACCGATACGCCTTGGTGCGTCACACCGACAAGGCCGAGGCTTTGACCCGGTTCATGGACCTCGACGAAGAGCTCTACGGGGTGGTCTTCTGCCGCACCAAGCGGGATACCCAGAACCTGGCAGAGGGTCTGATCAAGCAGGGCTACCGCGCGGACGCCATTCACGGCGACCTCAGCCAGCACCAACGCGATCGGGTCATGGCGCGTTTCAAGCGGCGCGAGCTGCAGGTGCTCATCGCCACGGATGTGGCGGCCCGGGGCATTGACGTAAACGACCTGACCCACGTCTTTCACTACGCACTGCCCAACGACCCCGCCTACTACACCCACCGTTCCGGCCGCACGGCGCGGGCGGGAAAGAAGGGCGTCTCGCTGGCCTTCATCAGCCGCAAGGAGAAGCACAAGGTCAATGCCCTCGCCAAAGCCCTCGGTGTGGAGTTTGCTGCCTCAGATGTTCCGCGGGCGGACGAGATCGTGGAAGCGCGCTTGCGCGGCTGGGCTTCTGGTCTCGTTCACCAGGAAGGCGGCAAGCAGGCTCCGGATGAGCTGCTCGAGCAGGTGGACTTGTTGCTTGCCCCACTTTCCAAGGAGGAAATCATCGCACGGCTTGTGGCCCGCGAGTTGGCCCGGCTCAACCTGAGTCACCGCCAGGACCTCAACGAAAAAGCCGGCCAGGGCAAAGGCGACGGTGACGGCGAAGGCTTCAAGAAGGGCCATTTCAAGAAGGGCTACAAGAAGGACTTCAAAGGAGGATTCAAGAAGGACTTCAAAGGAGGCTACAAGAAGAATTTCAATAAGGGCGGCTACAAGAAATCCGGTGCGGATGACGACGGTTTCATGGACCGCAGCGAAGGCGGATGGAAACCCAAGAAGTCCGGCTTCAAGAAAGGAGCACCCAAAGGCGGCTTCAAAAAGAAGGGCGGCTTCAAGAAGAAAGGCCCGGGCGGTGGGGGCTTTGGTTCCAACGACGCCTTTGGAGGAGGCTCCGGTGGTCGCAGGACCAAGCCCAGCCGCAAGAAGTACTGAGCTTCAATTAGCTTTCGGGCATGATTTCTCGCAACAGAAAAAGCGTGGGAGTCTCCATGGGCTTCTGTGCGCTCTTGCTGTGCACAGGTTGTGCTGAGTCCCATCGTCAAGGTGGGTCTGAACCGGCTGAAAACACCACAGCTTTGCTGAAGTCCCTGACCATGGAGGAAGGGGCCGGCACTCTGTTCATCATCGGGGGCGGCAGCCGGCCGCTATCGCTCATGCAGGGTGTGGTGGACCGCATGGCCTCCAAGGACGACCTCGTCGTGGTGTTGCCCATGGCGGGTTCGCAGCCCGATACCTCCGCATACTATGGCATCAAGCCATTCAGGGAATTGGGCTGCACCGATGTGCATGCCCTGAACCTGCAGCCGGGCAACTTTGGGGAGGCCGAGCTGGACAGTATCCGCAACGCCCGGGCCATGTACCTCTGTGGTGGCGATCAAGCCCGCTTCATGAAGGCGGTAGGCGGCACGGACGGTCCGGTCGCCGAGGCCATTCGGGAAGCTTACCGTCGGGGTGCCGTCATCTCCGGGAGCAGCGCCGGGGCCGCCATGATGAGCCGCGCCATGATCACCGGCGACCAGAAAATGGAGCCTGATTACGAGCGCACCTATGCCCGGCTCTATGCCGACAACGGGGTGTACTTAGAAGGCCTCGGTCTTATCGAAAATGCCGTCATCGACCAACACTTCGTCGAACGCAGCCGCTACAACCGGGCCTTCAGCGCATTGCACGATTACCCGGGACTGCCCGTCTTTGGCATCGGCGAGTCCACGGCCCTCGTGGTGGAACCGAACAGCATCTCCGTAGAAGGGGAGGGCCATGTGGTGGTCTTTCATCCCAATGCGGGTGAGGCCGACAGCAGCGGACAGCTCAGCTTTCGGGACCTCCGTGTGGACATCCTTACCGCTGGCGACAGCTTGGGTTACTGAGCCCATCGTTTAACACATTGCATGCAATAATGCCGAGAATGTCGGGGTTGAGAATACAAACCCCCTGCATTGATGTTAGTATTTCTCCTCGCGCTTTCGGCGCCTCCTGCGTGCCCTTCGTCTCCATCCGTTTCTTCGCTGGACTTCGTAGACGCCGTGGAGCGCGGATGGACCTACACCGCCACCCTGATGGAGGGCGAGGACTTTCCACTTTTCATCGTGACCATCGACAATCCCGGCGCCGATGCTGAAGTGCTGTTCAATGCCGGCACGGCCTTTGCCGGCCCGGACGACATCCAGCCTGCCGTGGTGACGGAAGACCTGATGGTGTTCGTGCCCGCGGGAAGGAGCCAGGAGGTCATCCTTTCGAACGCCTGTGGTGCCGCCATGGCGATGTCGGGATCCACAGGTACGGAATACGAAGAAGGAGTCTATCTGATTTCAGAAGAGTTGGCTCGCGTACTCGATCGCGTGAATGAGGAGCTCATCGATCCTGGAATGGCGGTGCAGGACCTCGTTTGGGTCTATACCGACGACCACGACTTTGCTTCGGTCTATGTGGACGATAGTGACCAGCCGATGTTGATGGAAATCCTGGGCGAGGAGGTCCAAGATTTCGCGGAGCCGGGGTACGCCATCCAATACCGTGAGCCCGATCCGGATGACGGCAGACGTTTTAGCGGAGAGGCCATGGAGGCCCGCTGCGAGGTGCATGTCAACCTGCCGCGCGCCATGTCCTGCAGGGTCGTCCTATTGCAGCCCGACGGCGAACGCCTCGAGATGATGACGGGGGTAGACATGAGCACAGGACGCCACGCGTTCTTCCTCACCATCGGCCTCGAGGGATACCCACCGGGCGACTACACCCTGCAACTGGAGGGTGAACGCTTTGGCCAGACTCTGTACTCCCGCGACCTCCACCTCCAAGGCAGAGGGTGACATACGGAAGGCCATCGTCCCCACAAGGACTTCAGCGGAGAGGAGATCAGCGCTGCGCTTGCAGTTGGATCAGGTTTTGCATCAAGTAATCTTTGTCCGTGACCAAACGATGGGTCTGTTCGAACTTTCGATAGTCAATTCCCTTGGAGTCCAAAAGTGCACGTGTCTCACTCAAAATTGTATCGATTTCTTCGCCACTCTCCTCGAAAGTCATCTTGATGGTTTCCACTTTTTCCGAGAAGTTGAGGGCAGGGCTGGTTTCTTGTTGAGATTCCTCTTGCTCAGTATCTGTCTCAACTGCGCTGTCAAATAAAGCAATATTAAAGTCCGGGTCAGAAGCGGTGAGGTAGCGAATGATATTGTTCAATTCACCCTTCACGGAATGAAGTTCTTGTTGCAAGTCTGCTACCTGTGCTGACATATCGTTTGAATTGATGCCAACGGCAACGTTCACGATGGAGAACCCCTCTTTAGCAAGGCTTGCAGACCATGCAACACCCACGATTTGATTGAAATCTGAAAGCTTCATGTTTTCAGGTGATACTGCCCTGCCAATGCCATCATTCAGATGCGAGCAAAGGATGTAATCACCCTTTCTAACTTCTCCACGAAGCTTCACAGGGACTTGTCCCATGAAGGCGACCTTTTCATAAGCAGGCTCCTGGCCATTGGGAGGCATATTCCCCAAAACGATGGGGCTTTTGGAAATGACCATGTAATGATGTGCTCCCTCCGTTGATTTGGATATTTCTCCTCCGAAGACACCCACGATATCACCTGGGCTAAAGATTTCTTCAGGGTTCATTTTCTTCAACCACTCGGCATAATCGCCGCTCCCGGATTCATATGCAATCCCAATTTCATTCGTTGCCGTGATGTTCAACTCGAGCCACTGTGCGATTTGCTGAACAAGTTCCAACCCGCCGACAGCAGCAGCATCAAAATCGTCTACCCCTGCAATGTCAGCTATGACGATGGCAGTTTGGAATACTGTAGACAACGCTTCCATAGTGTTGGACCAGATGTACGGGAAGCTTGACTGTAATTCACTGGTTGTTTGACCTTCAATTCTGCCCTGTACTCCGGCGGCATCCATGAAAGTGATGAAATTCTTGTCATTGTTTCGGTTGCCATTCACTTTAATGGCTACCCCCTGGTTAGCGCCTTGAACCCGAAGAGGGTAAGCGTTGAAATTGGAACTGCTGCCAGAGGTGCTGGCAGTAACCGTGAGTTGTCCATTCAGATCGGATGTGCCATTTACATCGAGGGATGATTGAAGGGTAGTGGCTCCACTAACATTCAACGATCCTGAAAGGTCAGAGGAACTTCCATTGTTCACCCGGAGGTTGTTGTTGAGGTCGGATTCCCCGTCTACATTCAAAGTTCCTGAGAGATCAGTGGAGCTCGCATTGTTCACCCGGAGGTTGTTGTTGAGGTCAGATTCCCCGTCTACATTCAAAGTTCCTGAGAGATCAGTGGAGCTCGTATTGTTCACCCGGAGGTTGTTGTTGAGGTCAGATTCCCCGTCTACATTCAAAGTTCCTGAGAGATCAGTGGAGCTCGTATTGGCAACAGTGAAGTCGCCAAAGTTCACCGTGGCTCCTGTCCCGTTGGTGTTCAGGTTGACGTTGTTTCCAACTTCCAGATCATTGTTGATGGTGGCATCATTCCCTACCGTCAGATCTACCCCCACATCCAGGCTGTTCTCGATACTGACATCACCATTGGCTTGAATGGTGAGGCGGACTAGATTACTGGTAATCATATCCAAATCGACCTCCTCTATGGTGCCCAAGTAATGGGGCCCAGGCACGTTCAAAGTGTTTCCGCCCACTTTCCAGACATTGCCCGTAGACCCCCCAGAAGGCCCCCCTCGAAGCTCTTCTTGGTTTGTCAATCGAGACGCCGTTCGGGCGTGGAAAGCATAGGGTACCGAAAGCAGCCGTGTATCGCTGATCAAGGTCATGTCCGATTGACCGGGAAGTCGAATCTCCACTTCCATGAATACGTCACTCGAACTCCAAGGAATCGCGCTGAACTCCCCCCTTGCATCTTCGCCGTTACCAACCGTCACATTGAACAGTCCAAATGCATCGGTCGCTACAGAGTGAAGTTCCGTGTAGACCACAGACTTTTCTGGCGTCAATTGATAAAGATCGATGTGCAATTCTAGGGTCGCATCGGCTACGGAGTTGCCGTCCAGACTTCTGGCGACAGCCTGGTAATTCATGCCTTGGGGAACCGATTGGGCTAGAACCGATGCACTCCAAAAGGTCGCCACGAGAAAGAGCGAGAAAGAGTATTGAGATTTCATGGAGAGAGGTAACAGATTAATGGATGCAGGAGGGTGTCTTGAGTGAGCGTAATCAATTGGATTTGATCACTTGATAGCTGGAGTGTTTCTCTTCGTTGAGAATTTGAAGGACGTATTCTCCGGCTGCAAAACGAACCATGGAAATGATGTGCAGTGCACTTCCTTCGGGGATGATATCGCGATACAGGTTGACCCCTTGAAGATCATAGAGTTCAATGCGCGCCTCTGTTTTTACCGGGGCACCCAATTGAACATTCAGTTCCGAAAAGGTTGGATTGGGATATACGCTCGCAGTGATGCTCTCTTCTGGGGGGGATTCCATTTGACTCACCCGCAGGGTGGGTTGAGGGTAACCTTCCATCACAATGTTCCGGGCGTCTTTCATGGAATGCGTCGCGGGTTCCCCAAGCGTCCAAGTCAAGGATATTTCTGAGTTTTCGAAAGTGCTTCCCTGTGAGCTGATGACAGATTGACCGAATGTTGAAACCGGGGCCAAAAGCAAAAGAAATGCGACCCACATGGGGGAATACATGAAGGGTGGAATGAGGGCGTTTTTATTCATCAAGGATGATCTGCGTGCGGTTTGAAGTACATCGCCTTTTGGGCCGTGGCGAAGGGTCATTCAGCGATTATCTACGAGATAAAGATAGAAGGTGAAGCTGCTCGAGTGACGAGCCCGTGCCAGGCTCACGGGTTATAATCCTTCCGATATGTATAAAACAGGCTGTGAGCCAATAAACTAGTATTCAATGTGCCGCTCCCAAAAGTGACTTGGTGGCTGTTTTGTCAATGGCCCACAGGGCAGTGCAGGTCACTGCATCACGCATGGTTGCGCAACCGCATCGCCGGCTGAGGCCGGAATTGAAGTGACGGCCCGCTGGGTAGCCTCGCTCAGTCCACGCGGAACTTCAACTGTTGGTAGGCTCCATCGGACTGGCGCGCCGACATCAGGAAGATCTGGCCACAGCCTTCAAACGGTGCGGACTGCCCGGCCACCATCGGACGATCGAAAACGGTGCGCCCCGCGACATCGCAGACGCGCACCCGACAGGATTCAAGGGCGGTGAACTGCACTCCGTCCCAGCGCACGAGCTCGGTCTGCAGGGTTTGCAGGTCGTCTACTGAAATCGAGGTTCCGCAGAATTGGCTCCAGAAGCTCCACATCTCCACGGCACTGGTGATGTCCATGTTGTCCCAAGAGCCGAACCAGGAGTGTCCGCCGCCATTCACTCGGTAGACGCGGGCCTCATAGCCGTAGTCTCCACCGGAATGGGTGATGAGGTCCACGGTGCTGCCGTCCGAAGGGTCGAGATCGGGGAGGGCGGTCTCGGTGACCTCCGTGCAGTTGTTCCAGCCCGCCCACGTTTCCACGATGGCTTCGACTCCGGGTGTTCCACCCCAATTGCCCGCATCGAAGGGCGAGCCTTCATAGGCGACCGTGTTGTCGGCCGTGCCGTGAAGGTGTATGACGGGTACAGGCTGTGAGGGCGCGCAGTTGTTCCAGTCATTGCCGCCCATCAGACCTCCCACGGATCCAATGCCGCGAAAGGTCTCGGCGTTGTCGCAGGCGAGAGAATAGCTCATATAGCCTCCATTGGAATATCCGCAGCTGTATGTGCAATCGGCCTCGTGCCCATGCGTGGCTTGCAGGTAGCCGGCCAATTGGCTCAGAAAGGCATGGTCATTCACATCGGAGAAATCGAAATTGGCATTCCAATGGGGCGTGCCACCGCTATCGAGTGCCCCTTGCGGAAACACGACACCAAAACCTTCTTCGTCGGCGAGTTCCCGAAACCCGCTGAATGAAAACATGCCTAAAGCTTCCCCACCATAACCATGCAGCACGAATACAAGGGGTGCGTCCGGTTCCATGTCTGCCGGAGCGTAGTAGATGTATTCGCGGTTCAAGCTCACACCATTGTCCAAGTAACCGAAGGTCTCGATGTAGATGCAGGTGCCGTCATCCACCGTCGACCCCTGCGTGTAGTTCAGGGCCTCTGGATCTGTACATCCGGGAATCAGAAAGGTGCATTCCGTATCGCCCACCGAAAAGTTGAGGAACCCGAAGAAGCCATCACCGAGATAAAACTCGGCGTCGAATCCCTCCAGCGCGACATCAGAAGCGAGGGCGCCCCCATTCCATCCATCTCCCCAGCTGTCCGTCGCGAACAAGGTGTAGCATCCGTCCTCCAAGCAGAGTGTGTCGGTGGTCTCGGCGAAATCCCCCATTCCTTCGAAGTCGGCTACTAGCAAAGTGTCCTCTCCGGCGAAGTAGTAGAGTTGCCACCCCATTTCCTGGCCCCATTGGCCGGTGGTGGAGGTGAAGGCGACCTCGGTATCTCCGCATTGGGCGGAAGTGAAAAGAGCCCAGACCAGGGCAAAAAGGAACAATGTGCTACGTAGGAACATGCCTACAAGGTATGCCCATAATGATGTGTTCTCAATAACAGTGACTTCCAGTTTTGCCTGTAGAAAAGGGCATGAACTGTGTGGGCTTCGAAACAGGCCTAATTTGGGTGTGTTCGATGATCAATGGATGACAGAGTGGTCCATGCGTTCAACGAACACCAAAAAGAGAATGAAAGATGTACTTGTGTCTCGGGTGACCTATTCAGCCCTGAAGTCCAAAGAGAAGGAGAGCTACAATTTTGCCAAGGTCACAGGGTTTCTGGCGGACTATGGTTTCGAATGCAGTGCGGTGAATTCAGATGGCCATGGGGCGGACATGATCGCCTACCATTATTTGTCAGGAAAGCTATTTGCTATTCAATTGAAAGGGCGTCCCGGTGTGTACAGGAAATACCAAGGGAAAAACCTATGGATGGCTTTCATTGATAGGGAAAAGAACACATTGTGTCTGTATCCCCACGATCAGGCTGTAGAACAGTTCGAGCAGTCATCAAGCGCGGATACGAGCAGTTGGATTGACAAAGGTGAATACACCTATACCCGGTCTGGCAAAACCCCTTTTGAAGCGCTCATTGTGCGCATCCCCGCCTAATGAGGCCAGCATTATTCAATGCGGTGGGAAGTGCAGGGGTCATGCCTGTGACGTGCAACGCTATGATTTCCAATGGCGTTTATTGATTGATGCGCAACACAATTCTACTTCCCATCGCCTGTGGCGGTGCTGGTCTCCTGTTCACGGGTTGCGACCCGGTAGCCCATGTTTTTCCCGGTTGTACCGACGCGTTGGCCATCAACTACGATGCGCAGGCTACGGAAGACAATGGAAGTTGTGTGTATGAAATGGGCCCTGAAGGAGGTGAGGAAAGCGCTTGTGCTCCGGTCCTTTGGGATGGACATACCTACGATGTCGCGCAAATCGGTGCGCAATGTTGGTTTGCCGAGAACCTGCGGACGACGGTGTATTTGAATGGCGATGCCATTCCCTCCGGACTTACTGAGACGGAGTGGTCGAGCACAGAAGAAACCCTGCTGGGGGCCGCTGCGGTTTACGGCGAAGAAACCGGCCCTTGCAACAACTACAGCCCTGAAATCGAGGCTTGTGATGAAGCTGTGGCGCTGGAAGCGTTCGGTCGACTGTACAACGGATACGCAGTACAGGACGCCCGTGGGCTCTGCCCGAATGGGTGGCACATCCCGACGGTGGAGGAATGGCTGGAGTTGGAGGACCACGTAGCGGGAGAGGGGGCGCCGGAATCCAAGGGTTTTGCGCTGAAGTCGACCGCCAGCTGGAGCGGGTACACCAACTCTTTTGGCAAATTCATCGACGGCAATGGAGGCGATGACCATGGGTTCTCGGCCATGTCCGCCGGGTTCCGTTTCTCCAATGGTGCTTTTGGCCTGTCGGGCATGATCTGCCGGTTCTGGAGCGCTACCTCGACCGATGCGCATTCGGCATACGTTTTGGAGCTGGGCATCCATGCCGACAACCTGGCCATCCAGAATGCCCATGCCGTGACCGGTCTCTCGGTGCGGTGTCTCCGAGATGCGGAGTGAGCTGGGGTTCAGGCCTTTCGAATCCGCCCATACTGCGCCCAGGATTTCCCATGCTGTGAGAACCTGCTGATAAGTGCAGGGCATGATAAATCGCACCCTCTTTCTGTGCAGCAATGCCCCTGCGCCTCGTTTCTTTATGCCGATGACCTTTCCTTATCGCATGGCGTTGGCGCTCGGCTTTTTTCTGGCCGCTTCCGGGACCTCAAGCGCCCAGGAGCAGGAGCAGGAGCAGGGACTGGTGAACCGGGTCCGACGCTACGTGGAACGCATCATTGGCGAAGGCGAGGATCCCACCGCCCCCAAGTTCATCAACTACCCGACGCTGGCCTACACCCCGGAGACCAGCTGGGAGTTCGGGATTTCGAGCCTGTATGTCTATTCCGCGAAGCGGGACCTCAGCAACCGCTTGAGCGAAATCAAGGCGTTCACCTTTTACACGCTGGAAAAGCAATACGGGATTTCCCTGGACCATGCCCTGTACACGGACCGTAACCGCTGGTTCTTCTACGGGCGGGTGCAGGGGCAGAGCTTCCCGCTGTTCTACCACGGCACCGGTCGGGACGCCCCTACCAAGGTCCAAAGCGTCGTCGAGGGGCAATACCTCCAGCTGCGGGAGCGCATCCTTCGGGAGGCGTGGCCCTCGGTGTACGTCGGCCTCGAGCTGAATTACCAGACGCTGAACCGGGTGAGGTACGTCGATTCCACCCCGGAATTCACCACCCCGGAAGTGGGCGCGGCGGGATCCAACAACCTGGGCCTCGGCCTGGGCATCCTGTACAATGACATCCACAACGCGATGAACCCGCGCGAAGGGCGGTACAGCGAATGGGCCTTCCTGAATTACGGCTCGGGGCTCGGGAGCGACTTTACCTTCACCTCCTGGATCATCGACAACCGGGTCTACCTCCCTGTGGGGGGCAACAGCGTCCTCGCTGCCCAGGTCTACGGGGAGTTCACCGGGGGCAATCCGCCGTTCAACATGCTCGCGCTCATGGGCGGCCAAAGCCTGATGCGCGGCTACTACCTCGGCCGCTACCGCGACCGCAACCTGCTTGCCGGCCAGGTCGAATACCGCATCCTGCCGTTCCCCTTCTCGAAGCGCATCGGCGCCAGCGTCTTCCTCGCCACGGGACAGGTCTACGGCGACGACCACGCCTTCTCATGGCAGCAGTTCCTGCCCACGGGCGGTGCCGGCGGCCGCTTCCTGCTGTTCCCCGACAAGGACATCTACACCCGCCTCGACGTCGCCTTCACCCGAGAGGGCCGCGGCTACTACTTCTCCATCGGCGAGGCCTTCTGACACCGCCACCCAGGTGTCCGTCGTCTGATCGTCTCCCTACAACGCAACGAAAAGGGTCCGGGCTGACCGCGCAGGAATGGAAGGAGGCGAACTCTGGTGCCACATCAGTGTATGGAGAGGCGGACAATTACTGCAGCCATGACAGTCCCGACATCGACGCCTGTAACGAAGTGCAGTCCCTGTCAGCCTATGGCCGGTTGTACAACTGGTACGCCGTAGACGATGAGCGGGGTCTGTGCCCCAACGGCTGGCACGTGCCTTCCGACGATGAGTGGATGGAGGCCTACCAACACACACCCCCTACGAGGAGCACGCTTGGTTCTGGGGCCTCGAGCACGATTCCGACGGCATGGGCCACGGCATCCATTGGATCAGGGACGGCTTTGCCGCGCGCTGCATCAAAGACGCCGACTTCATTCCTCGCCCGAGCCGAAGTGCTTGATGAGGTTGAAGGCGAACCACCCGTCGATGCCCACGAAGATCTGGGGCCGCGCCGTCACGCCCTGCTTGCGGACGCCGATGCCATCCTGGTAGGGGTCCAGCGCCACGATGCGGTCCAGCCGCGTCCTGAAGGTCTTGCGCTCGCCATGGAAGTAGAGGTGCTTGTTGGTCAATCCGAAGAGCCCCGTGTCGATGTACTCCATGTTGTGCTCCTGCACCTTGTGGCCCTTGAACCCGCCGAACCGGTAGTAGACCCCCTTCGTCACCCGGACGCTGAAGCCCTGGCTGCCGCCTTCGTAGTGGGTCGAGGTGCGCTCCTCCTGGAAGTCGACCCCGTACTTGGCCCAGATGAGGGTCTCGCTCTTCATCAGGTTGAACGGCATGTGTCCCGCCAAATTGAAGTTGGCCACGTCCTTGACATCCTCGCCGTTGAGAATACGGCGCAGCACGTGCGCCCTGTAGAGCCGGCCGTTGAATGACTTCCGGCCTTCGTGGTCGTCCCCGAAGGGCAAACCTTTCATGACGGCGTACACCCCGGCCTCCTCCTCCTCGCTGACCGCCCCGTCGTCCAGGTGGTCGTCGAGCGCCTCGTTCATGGCCGCTGCTGCCCATTTGCACTGCTCCTCCACTGGAAAATGGCCGTCTGCCGCTTCCTTCGAAGCCGCAACCACGCCGCTGACCAGGGCCTCCAGGTCTTCCACCTCGCGGGCGGCGATGGTCTCCTGGATGAACTGCTTGAATTTCGGCTCGGACGCCTTCCGCATCTCCTTGGCCTTGCGTTCGGCCTCGCGGTGAGCGACCACACACTCAGGATGGCTCCACCGCAGGAACCCCGCTTTCTCTCCACAATGCTTGCATTTCCCCATGCAGGCAAATTAATCGACAGCCCCAAAAGCAAGGCCACACCCGACCAGAAGCTGTGGAAGGAAGAGCTGCAGCGCAGGGCTGCAAGGCGAGCCACCCCATCCCACGTCAGGGGAGGTCAAATGCGCGTCCTTCCACTCGATGATCGACCTCGCCGACATGCTCCGCAGCCCCTCCCTCGAGTCTGCTGACCAACGGCACAGGCCTCCTCTCAATCCTTCACGCAGCGGACAGAGAATCCGCAGTTCATCCATGGGTAGGTGCGGAAGATTCGGTTTTCGGCAGAGTTCATTCTTCGATAAAAGAGGACATCGATGTTGAATGTCTTGGTCCAGAA
>JBDQOI010000051.1:0-12195 GCA_040261275.1 Flavobacteriales bacterium
GCCAGTGCCGGGTCTTACGACTTTAGCATCATTACGCACAGCGCTTTGGCCAGTGGAGTGGGACAAATCGACAACTTCCTGCTGGTGGATTGCGCGGAGTGCTTCTCGGTGAACTTCCGCAACAATGCCACCATCGAATTGCCTTTGACTGAAAAGGGCATGGACGCGGTGTCGGGAGCTTCCACCTATGAGTTCTGGTGGCGAACCGCTGACGTGATCGACGGTGAAGCCTACAACTTCGGTGACATCTTCACCATAGAAGGAGACGACAGTTCAGGAGACATCACACTCAGTGTGGTCGAGGACACGGAGGACCCCTCAAACATGGGCAATGCCAAGTGGCAACTCACAGGCCCCGCGGGCACCATGCGCCGCATCCCGGAACAGCCCACATTCAATGAGTATGCTGTGATTCCAGGTCAATGGTACCATGTCACCTTGGCTGTCGGTCAGCCGACAGGTGATGGCCAGCCCAGGGCGTTCTTCACCATGCGCAGCACGGACCAGAACCTCTCGGACAACGAACCCTGGAACAACCCGCGCCACTTCGAATTCGACAACCTCAATGACGACGGAAGCCCCCTCGACATTGCGGCTCAATTCGTGATCGCTCCGATCGACGCCTTTGCCGACTTCAGTGCAGAGAAACTCATTCTCGGTGGCTCCGATGTCCTGATCCACCGCCTCTCCATCTGGGAAGGCATCCTCAGCGATGCAGAAAGTGCAGCATTGTTTGCCGGACAAACACTGCGCAATTCCACGTTCAATGCGACCAACATGCCGAATGAAACGGGCGTTTGGGTAGCACCTGATGAAGGTGCTCTGCCCTTCTCACGGTTGCGTTCTGTGCTCGTGCCCGACAATGCGGGGCGCTTTGTGGACCAGATGTTGGACAAACAGTTGCAGCCCGAGGGCACCAACTTCGAGGCCAACCCCATCACCGAAGCTTACTTCGTAGGCAGTGAAGTCATGTCGGGCTCAGGTGCACTGACGGTCGATGGCACCACGGGTGCCGATGCGCTTCCGAGCATCAACCGGAAGTCCATTCGCCGCGCACCTTATGGCCAATGCAACCCCGGGTGCAGCCGCCTGTTCGACGCCTGCAACTTCAACCCCTATGCCAACCAGTTCGTCGATTGCGAATTGAGCTGCACAGGCACGGGACTCACCACGCAACAAATGGCCTCCGAGCGGATCTCCTACGACGAGATCCGGGCCTGGGGCAATGCGCTGTTCTATTCATACGCAGAGGGATCCCGGATCACACCAGGGTCGCCATTGTATGGCCAAGACTACCGCAGTTGGGAAGCCGCGAAATTCTGGATGCAGAAATACCCGAGCAATTACACCGATGGATTGCTGCTGATGTATGACGCGGACGAAGGGCTTGGAAATGCCATCTATGACCGCGCCAAATACTCAACGGATGTCGAGTCCTGGTTGGGCCACAACGCCGTGCTGTTCCATCAGGAATTCGGGTTCTCTGGAACCGACACCAGTTGGTATCAAGTGCCCGACCCCACCCGCAATTACTTTGCCAATGGTCCGCTGCGCGACCTCCCGCAGAGCCTCGGAAACTGGGACTACTCCAACGGAAATGACGGTGGCGCTTACGCCATCAACAACATCAAATACGTCGGCTCGGGAGACTTCTTCGACATCAAGCCGAGCAAGTCCACCAGCGGCTTCGAACACATCTTCGAACCCGCCCAGCGCACCACCATCATCGGTGATGTCCTGCTGTTCTCGGAAGACCAGGACTTCACCGACAAGAGTGCCTTTGAAGTTCATGTGGATGTCGTCTACCTGAACATCGAAAATGACCAACTCGATTACAGTGGAACGGGAGACCCCACACCCTCAAATTGTCCCGTGAAAGGGGTCCAATTTGAAGTAGACGGCAGCATCATCAACGGTGTTGACAACGAACCCATTGAAACGGACGCCTTTGGAAAGGCCATGCTGACGATGTCACGTGGATACCACAATATCAAGCCCATCCTGACCCACATCGATGAGGGAAGTACCGAAGATGACCATGCTTTCAATGTCCCCCCGAGCGGCAAGCAAGTATTCATATCCGGCCCAGTCCTCAGAGAAACAGACGGTTCGGCAAAAGCTGAATTCACTTTTGTGGACAAAACGACAAGGAGGGCCATCGGCCGCGTCCTCGCTGGCAATTCAATGGCCTCCAAACCATGGAATGAGAGCCAGAACAACCTCGGTTTGACGAGCTTCACATTGACACCGATCGAACCTGTCGAAGGAGCAAATACGTATACGCAGAATGCAACGTGCCAGGCGGTGAAAATCACCACGGACACCTTGGGGCAGTACGAAGTCAAACTCCTGCCGAAGCATTACCGGATTTCCATCCCCTCCGACACCAGCACCTCAGTCTCGGCGTTGGCACCCGAGATGTTTGATCACCTCGGAGGATTCCAGAATTTCGAAGTGGAAGGCTGGCAATTGGCATTGCCTGCACATGATGCCAACAATGGTGGACATCCATGGGTGGCTGCTTTCAATGCGTTCATCCGGGCGGATCAGGGTGGAACATACAACCCCCAACAGGCAGACTATCAAATCTGGGACATGACCGCGAAGACACCTTGGTCACAATCGACGCAATACCCGGAATTCAGTGGTGTTTCAGACACAGATGCCATGCCGTTTGACAACCTGAATTCAACTTCGGACGATGTCTACGCCCGTGTTGACATGGTGTATGATCCGAAGGTGGAACTCAATGTATCCCAGAAAGCTACCGCCATCAACAGCGACTCCGAAGGCTCCTCCACCAAGGATTGTGACTACACCGCAGAACTGATGCGGCTGCCTGCGCTGTCCAATACGTTCCTGGGAGAAATTGACCTGTTCGCAAGCGATGCAGAGGGCGACTACCGCTCTCCCCTTGATGCGTTTTTGGCCACGTATGCGGGGTCCTTCAATGACGAAATCGTTGACGTCAATGACTCTGTATTCCCCTTCCCCGCAGGACTGCCCATTGTGTACGAGTCGGAGATGTACTGCTTGGACCTCTCCGCAGGCCAGCATCAAAAAGTGGAACTCCTGAACGAACTGGGTGACGTCTACTACTCTTTTGAAGACACCATCAAAGTCTTTGGCTCGGCCTACAAATTTTCCATCACCAACACACTCAATTCGGGTTCGAATCAGAGCACACTCAACCTGGACTCTGCATCAACCGGCTATAGCTTCATAGCCAGACAACCCACTGAGGACAACAGTGAAGGGATCAGTATTCCCACGGGCAACTTGAACATCAACCTCCTCAAGGATGGGGTGGTGGTCGATCACTGGTATCCTTTCAAACATCTGATTCCGCTGACACAGGACACCAGGGACATCCCCGGCGTCCTTTATGACATGAACAACCCGGAAACATCCCTCTTCCATCATGGACGGTTCGACGCCATCATTCTTGGAGAGTATGTCGCCACCAATCCTGTCCCGGTATCCTCTGACCCCACCCTCGACTTCATTCTCCGTGACCCCCCTGGAGACCAGTCATTCTGTCGGATGGAGCAAGGATCAACCATGGGCTTCACCAAGTCTGTCTCCAACGGAGATCAGGACGCTTTGAACCGCTCAAAGGACATCTCAGCAACAGCTTCAATGAGCGTAGGAGGCTCTCTGCTCATCGCTCCAATGGGCGTCGGTATATCTACCGACAGCGATGTGGAAGCATCCATTGGCGGAAGCGTCGCGCAACAGGAGAGCTATTCAAGGGACAAGACCAATTCAGTGAAAATCGAGGAGAGCATGACCGTCACTACGGAAATCTCCACCTCTGACTTGGCCCAAGAACACCTATACCTCGATGAAGACGGGACCATACTGTCCACGCATCAGGACCTGTTTTTCGGCTCTGTGCGGAACACTGCAATTTCAGTCCACCGTCGAATTGGTCCCATCCGAACCGCTGAGCTTTACGCCGACGGTATCGATGAACAAATCGCTCAAGATTTGGGCGCGGAGGATTACTCGGTCAAAGGCACACAGGGCATCATCCAATCCTGGGAAGAAGGGGGCACCAAACCCAATCTGATCCCCATGTTCAAGACCGACCATCAAGGTGAAATGACGCTCAGTCTTGCACCCCATCTTTTGGCTTGGAGAACGGAAACAAAGACCTCAGATTTGCCTGCCAGCCAGTTCCTGAAAACGGAATTCACCATCAAAACGCAAGACATTGCCTTGTTGGAAGCGTCGAGGGATGCTTATTTCGAAGCACATCCCGAGTTGTATCAATGGCCGGATGGCACACCATCCAACCAGAACTGGCCCCATACAGCCTTCCCTAAGGGAATGAGACTGGCCAACAACGACGACCACCGTTGGTCGATTTTCCACCAGGGATGGCTCGACGAAGTCCATACGGCTACGGCCAACAGTTCAGAGCAGGTTCCCGCCGGACCAAGCACGATCAACAGGGCCTATCAGGTTCCCAACCCCGACATCGCTGGGGCAGGCTTGAGCCTGGACGATTTCGCTGATTATTATGACAGCCCTGCAGACCCGGCTGCCGTGTTGATTTCAGACGTATTGTCCGGTGACGACCGCAAAGGACCAGGTTACATTTTCCTTGGCCATGCCACTCAGCTGGATTTGGACTCCGTGCGCTATTTCAACAATCAAATCGCCTCCTGGAGTCGGATGCTCGCCGAAAATGAATTTGAAAAGATCAACGCAAGACGCTACATCTTCGATAACCTCGATCAGTTCGACGAACCCTCCGAGCTGTCCAATTGGATGGAGGATCTCGAGTCTTCCAACAGCACCGTTTCCAATTTCAGCCTCGACGATTTTGGTTATTCCACCGGCGACTTGGATGCCATTGATGTATCCATGAATTCGGAGGCCTCAATTTGGGATGACGCAGACTTCGAACCCTTCTTTATCAGCTTCAGCGGAGGAGGGGCCAGTTACACTTCCACCGTAACCAAGCAGAGTATAAAAGAGCAAACGAGAACAAGAACGCTCAGCTCAAACTCAGGCGGGTCCTTGGGCATCGAAGCCAGTTTGAATGACGAAGTAGGCTTTGAAACCAGTTTTGGAGACATGAGCACCCTGACTGAAACTAGAAGCCAAAGTCAGAACAGTGCGACTTCCCTGACTTATTCCTACACCCTTTCGGACGAGGAAGAAACCAACATGTTCCTGGTAGCCGTCATTCCCGGACGTGGATTGAATGGGCCCATTTTCCTAAATCTGGGTGCCATCACGTCTTGTCCCTATGTCGCTGAGGACGAAGCAGAATTCCATGAGTGGTACCCTGCTTTGATCCCGGGCCTGAGCAACATCAACCCCACGATGTTGGATTGCGAGAGTGGCACCGTCCAGACACCGACTTGGGCCAACACCATAGATCCGAACGCACTCGTTCTGGAGCAATCCACCGGACAGGTGTGGACGCACATGAACCCTGCGCCCAACTTCAGTTATGATGGATTGGGGTCAGATGCAGTCGCATTGCAGGCTACCGTAGCGATGAGCGCCGCCATGGCCGCCACCGCAGGTTTGGCTGCGTCCGGCGGCAATGTTGGAGGCGCCGTGCTCGCGGGTGTGGTTGTTGGAGCCGGCTTGGGGATGTTCGCCGCAGACCTCGTCAAGACGACCATCTGGAGAAATGCTGTCGCAGCCGAATATGGAACCACTTTTGAATCCACTGGCTACAATACTGCGAGCTTGGTCGCCATTGAGCAGGCCACGAATCAGACTGAAATTTTCCTCGCCCCAGGGATGTGCGCGGACATTTTTGACCCGGAAAAGACATGGATGGTACAACCCTCCACTGTACCGACCCAAGTCCCTGAATTGTCCGTTTCATACACCAACCCCGTCTCGGGCGAAGTCATCTCAGAAGCCCAGTCCATAGTGGGAGAAGACGGCGAATTGTCCCCCGCTTTGTCGGCCACGGCATTCATGGACGAGCCCATCGGCATGACCTTGCATCTGAGGCACAATCCATCCAATCCCATCGGGGTGGCCTCCTGGTACGATGTCTATGCAGATGTATTGTCCAATCAACTGGGCGCATTGGTCTCGCTGGGAGGTATTGAACAAACGGCGGCAGAATTGGTCCTCCACCCGAGTTGGTCACCACAAGCCCCATTGGGCGGCGCTTATGATGTCCCCTTGGTGCTGCGGCACGCTGGCATCGATGAACCGCAGTTCAATTCTGGTTCGTTGACCATCATTCAACAAGCCGTGTGCGACCGAAACATGAGCGACGAAATCAAGGTCCAATTGAATTTTGAACCGGCATGCAGCGACATTGACCTGACACAACCGCTCGAAAACTGGACCGCCAACCTGGAGACCATTACGAACGGCCCGACGGAATTGCCGAGCGACGTGGATGTTGCCGTTGACGTCGAACAGCAACACTTCAAGAATTGGCTCATCGACTTCAACCCCTCTTTGGGAGAAGGCCCTGTGGTCGTGGAGTACAGATTGGGAAATGGTTCCATCTGGGCCCCCATCAGCAACTCCAATGCCTTCAATACAGAGAGCGAGGTGCTCTTGAATTCGGACAGCACCTTGAGCGATTTCAACTTCCAGTGGTCTCCCATCGATGCATCTTCTCTGTGCAATCCATTGACCAATGCAGATGGCACATCCTGCCTGGGTTATGAAGGCGAAGTATTGTTGAGGGCGCGCAGCATCTGCCGCAATCCATTTGCATTGCCAAAGACGTCGAACATCGTCAGCGGATATGTTGATTTCGTCAGGCCTGAGTTGTTTGGCAGCGTGCTTCCGTCCGACGGATTCCTAGAGCCTGGAGATGAGCTGCAGTTGCGCTGGTCCGAGGGCATGGAGACTTCCAACCCCGCCTATTCACTCAGCCCCGACTCCATCAAGATCAGGGCGACCCAGAATTCGGACTACACCAAGAACAGCGGCGGCTTGAAGTTCACCGGTGACGAACACCTGACCGTGGTCCAAGGACCGCACCTCGACGCCTACTACGCGGATGAGGACATGATCGGATTCCCCGGTTGGTCCATCAGTTGGAAGCAATGGGGAGGCGGATTGTACGGCGTGCAGGACACGGCCTCCGGCACCATTGGTGCCACATCGGCAGACCCCGATGACCTGGTGGTCATGCCCAACCAGATCACGGTGGTGGTGCCACCATCCGCCGCCAGCGGTGTGGTCTTCACCCAGGGCGACCAATCCGGATACAGTCTGACGGGTGAGTTTGTCGACATCGACCATTTCAAGTTGACCTCGACCGTTGCCGATGTGGGCACTTCGTCTCACACGGTTCAGATTTCGGGCGCGAACGCACAATGGAACGGACTGTGGAACCAGCTCGAGCTGGTCTTCGAACCAACCGCTACCGAAGGCACCTACAACTGGAGGCTCGACCTCAATGGAGCGCCTGCGGGTCAGAATGGCGTCATCTCCAACATCCAGCTGGAGCCCACACGCCTGACGCTCGGCAACGGATGGTTGAACGGCCACGCCACCGGCGAAGCGCTCAGCATGCCCATGCAGGACTTCCGCATGTGGAACAGCCAGCGCGAGACCTATGCTTCAGAGACGCCCGCCTTCCAGATCACTGGAAACGAGATCGGACTGCAGCTTTGGTTGCCCATGGACGAGTTGGAAGGCACCCCTGCCGACCGCGCCCGGATGCGGGACGTCATCATGGAGGCCAACTGGTACAGCCCGGGTGCCTCGCATGCCCTTGACTTTGCCTCCAACACCAACGGTTCGCTCATCCCGAGCATTTCTGGAGTGAACTGGACGCCGGACGGCACCCGCAACACGACCCTCGAGTTCTGGGTCAAGCCGGGCGGCCTCAACGAGGGCATCATGAGCATCAACGGCACCGCCGATCCCGACATCGACCTCCGTCGTGTGGGATGGTCCGGCTTCATCGATGAGTTGGGACGCCTCGGTTTCGCCAACGGCACGGACACCATGCGCACGCAGCAGCCGCTGTCGGACGCCTGGCACCATGTCGCTTTGGTCCGCCGCTACAACGGAACGGCATTGCTCTACATCGACGGAGAAGAAGTCGCCGGTGACCCTGCCTACGATCACGGCAAACTCATCCCGGTCGTGCTGCACCTCGGTGCGCGCAACCAGTTGCCTTCTGGCATCGGTGAGTGCCATGACCTGCAGGGCATCAGCTTCAACACCGATGGCGACGCCAACGTGCACCAAGCCGGTTCGCTCGGTTGGGCCATGTTCAACGGGGTGCCCACCGAGTTCTTCGGGGATGGCACCATTGCGACGGATGACCTGGATTACGCCAACGCCTTCCACGCCTCGGAACAGGATTGCATCGACGCATGTGTAGACGCTCCCCCAAGTGGTGCCCCCATTGGGTATGACCGCTTCTTTACGGGCAAGCTCGACGAACTGCGCGTTTGGAATACCGCGCTGACCAAGGAGACCATCGTCAAGCAGATGCGCGACGGTGTCTACGGCTATGAAAACCTCGTACTGCACCTGCCGTTTGAGACTGGAATGGTGGCGGACACCGTGGCGGTGCATCCATACGATGCCTACGTCTACGCTCCCTATGACGGATTTGACTACTTCAATGATGCCTCGTCCATGTTGACCACCCACGGGTACAACGCGGTGGAGCTCGGCAACATTGGAAACGGTGGACTCACCTCCATCATCAGCGGCATACAGGAAGAAGATGCGCCCTTGATGCAGTCCGCGCCGCAAACCACACTCAGTGCGGTCGGCGATGTCATGGACGTATCCTGGAACTCCCTCCACGACGAGTGCATCATCGAACTCAACGAGCAAAGCCTCTACAAGTACGAAGACCAACTCGTCACCTTCGTCATCCCGAAGACCCAACTCAGGGACGACGCGGGCAATGCCACGGAGAGCGACCTCGTGTTCGAGATGCTCATCGACAGGAACCCGCTCAAATGGGGCGAGACCACAGCCCACATCGAGCACGAGTTCGACATGGAAGAGGTCACCTACACGACGGAGATCCACAATGTGGGGAACGCCGCGAAGTACTTTGAGATCGATGGATTGCCCGCGTGGATTGAAGCCTCGCCCGCGAGCGGCAACATCCCCGCCAACAGCACCATGGAGATCACCTTCTCGGTGCCTGAAGCATTGCCCATCGGCTACTTCGAAGTGGATGCCCGACTCAAAGGAGGTTTGCCTTGTGGCAATGCATCCTCAGGAGGCTTCTGCTATGCTGAGCGCTTTACCCTGGGCATTGACATCTTCGTGAACCCGCCAGAATTGGAGGTGGACGCGGCAGGTTTCGAGTTCATCATGCCACTCGTCACCAAGGCGTACATCAACAACGCCGCGAGCACCGACGACGATGACATCGTGATGGCCTACATCGACGGTGAACTCCGGGGATTCTCCAACCTTGACCTGCCTGTTGCAGGCCAGAACCTCGCGTTCCTCTCCGTCTTCTATGACACCGAGGACATTGGCAAGGAAATCGAATTCAACATCTGGGATGCCTCCAAGGGCATGACCCGTGCGCAAGTATCCACGCATTGGCCCACCCTCGAGCAACAGGTCGAAGTGACACCCAACGAGAACGGCATCGGCAACCTCTTCGAGCCATTGCTGCTCAAGGCCACCAGCCGCGTCGCCATCAGCACCAAGTTGGTGCCGGGTTGGAACTGGATCAGCGTGAACGTGGTGGACACCCCTGCCACCTTCTCCTTGGAGCAAGCGTTTGACCAAGTGCCCGCCGAGGACATCTTGCAAGTGAAGTCCCACTTCACACCGTACAAGCTGCCGAGCGATGTGGACCACGGCTGGACCATCCACGCTGCGGACGAAACCGACGTGCAGATGCGCTACATGGTGGAAATGAAGGCAGACCAACCGGATGCCACTTGGACCATGAACAACATCGGTTTCGCTCCGAACCCCACCGAGGCGGAATTCATGAAGCCCTTGGTCTACGGTTGGAACGAGCTTGGATACATCCCGCAACAGTCCTTCAATTTGGACCTCGCGCTGCGGAGCGTCTCCGATGCGGATTCCATCCTGAGCTTCAACGACCTCGTCCAAAGCCGACACGACGGATTTGCCATGTACGCCGGCGACGGCAACTGGATCGGTTCGCTGAACACCATGCGCCCAGGACAGGGTTACCGCATGCGCTTGGGCCTCACGAGTGCTTCAAACGTGGGTCAGCCCGCCGGCACCCTCGAGTGGCCCATGTCACTCGGCATGGAATACCTCGTGCGCTCCGATGAGGAAGAGAAGACCTGGCCGATGGACGTCGCGACGCTCGAGTCCACCATGTTGGCGGTGATCCGGCTCGAAGTGCCCAGCAGCCAGCCACAATCGCTCATCGATGCACTCGGCGCCTTTGTGGACGGGCCTCAAGGCCCCATCTGCATCGGCCAAGCGCGCCCGATGGATACCGACGAAGGCTTGCTCTACTTCCTGACTGCCTTCGGGGAATCCGATGCTGCGCTCTTCCAAGGCGATGTGCACTTCAGGTGGTTGTCTGGATTGACGGAGCTGGAGTTCACCGCAGATGAAACGGTCGAGTTTGAGGCGAACCAACTTCATGGAGACCTCGAATCTCCCATGCTGTTGCACTTCAAAGAGGCTTTGGCCATGCCGGAAACGAGCATGGATGAGAACCTGGTGGCCTTCCCGAACCCGTTCCGCAACGAGCTCTCCATCCATTGGCACGGTGAGCAGGAGGTGTTGGAGCTGCGTGTGGAAGACGCCAGTGGCAAGACCATCGATGTGCTCGATTGCAAGGGCATCGCCGAAGGGCCATGTCGCTGGGTGACCCACAACCTCGCATCGGGTGTCTACTTCATTCACGCCATCACAGCCACTGGACATCACGCCGTCAGGGTAATCAAATAATCGGAAGCCCCCGCCCTCGTGCGGGGGCCTCCTACCCCACTTGAACCAACCCCACCGACCCCAAACTGCTCCATGCGCTCCGGAATCCTTTTGCACTGGCCTCTCACTTTCAGCTTGCTGATAGTGTGCTTGGTCTTGCCCATAGGAGACATGGTCGGACAGTGCCCGAATCCATCCGCATTGGATGTCTATGAAACCCCTTGTGGGTCGGGCCTGAATACGGGCCAGAGCTTCACCGCTTATGAAACGGGGTTCCTGGACACCGTGATCATCGCGAGGTGCACGGCTACAGACGCTCGGCTCGTTTTGCGCGCTTTCAATGGGACCGCCAACGATTGGGACGAAGGCAGCATCATTGGGGAGGCGGACGCCATATTGACCGGCAATGGAGACGCCGACGGGTGCTTCACCTCGGGAGGAAACGGATTCACGCATTACGCGGCAGGCACCTTCACCTTTACCGACGTTGCGGTGCAATCTGGGGTACAGTACACCCTGCACCTGGTCGAGGGCGCGGCCGCTACCGGTTGCAACCTCAACTATGCCGGAGGCACGGCCTTCTCGGCTTCAGGCGCCAAACCCGGTGAGGACCTGGCTTTCGCATTGTCCATCTGTCCGGGAGCACCCGCATTTGGATGCACTTCATCCGCAGCTTGCAACTACGATTCAAACGCGACTGCGGAAGACGGCTCATGCCTGACACTGGACTGCGCTGGAACGTGCGGAGGCACCGCCTACGAAGACCCCAACTGCGGCTGCCTCCCTTCTGAGGCCGACGCAGGCAGTTGCTATGGATGTACCGACTCCGGCGCCTGCAACTATGAAGTTTCTGCCACCATCGACGACAACACCTGCTTTTATCCGGTGTGCAACGGAGCCTGCCCCGACATCCTCGACTACTACGAAGCCCCATGTGGCACGGGGCTGAACTACGGGCAAGGTTTCACCGCGACCATCACCGGGTTGCTCAACAGCATCACCATTGCCCGCTGCACAGGCGTGGACACCCGGATCGTGATCCGGAACTACAATGGCGATGGGAACAGTTGGGACCAGGGGTCCATCATTGGCGAAGCCGACCAGGTCATCTACGGCAACCAAAACCCGTCGGATTGCTTCATCTCCGGAGGAAACGGATTCACCAACTACGTCGAAACGACCTTCACCTTTACCAACATCGGATTGGAAGCCGGCGCACAATACGTCTTTCAATTGGCTGAGGGCGTTGCTGCCACGGGCTGCAACATCCACTACCCCGGTGGAACGGCATTTGGACTGACTGCGGCCAAACCGACAGAAGACCTGGACTTCGAATTGTCG
>JBDQOI010000052.1:0-11899 GCA_040261275.1 Flavobacteriales bacterium
CGGTGGCGGCATGGGGGGGGGCGTCTTTTCTCGCGCTGGAGGCCATGAATTCCGCCACTGCACATTCAGCGGAAACACGGCAGCGGGAGGCACCGGTGGAACCTCGATCAGCGCGCCCAATGCGGGCGATGGTTGGGGTCAGGGCGGTGCCATTGGCTCTTTTGCGGGCACCATCAAGCTGGACCACTGCATATTGTATGGCAATGAGGCCTTGGGCTCACCCAGTGGGAACGATGAGGATTTGTTTCTCTACAGTGATGGGCCCGTCCTGTCCGACCTAGGAAACAACATGGTCGGGGTGATGGATGCCGCTACGGTATTTGATATTGCATCACTCGGAAACCAGATTGGTGTGGATCCCATTCTACTTCCCTTTGGTGACTACGGTGGGCCTACAGATGCGTTCATGTTGAGTGCCTGCCAGCCCATCAGTCCGGCCATTGATGCGGGTGCTCCGCTCGGTGTGACGGAGGATCAGCGGGGTGAGCTGAGGGACGCGAACCCGGACATCGGTGCCATAGAAGGGCCTGCTCCGGTGGATTTACAACCCCTGACAGCTGAGGTTTGTCCGGGTGAGACGGTGCCGCTGACCCTGACTTGGTCGGATGCCACCACGGAATGGCCCGACGGTTCTACTGGAAATGACTGGAATACAGGACCCATAGCAGGTGCAATTGCTACCGTCACAACGGCGGAGGGATGCGTGGAACCGGTAACGATAGATGTTGTCGAGACTGCGATCACTGCGCCGGACTTGGGATTGGATTTCTCTGTTTGCCCTCCTACAGCGACCAACCCCGGCGGCACCACATTCGATGCCGGCAATGCCGGTGTAGGTGCCACTTATGAGTGGACCTTGGACGGTGTTCTTGCGGGAATCAACCCCACGTTCTTGATGGATGTGGAAGGCGCATTGGAAGTCACGGTGAACGTGGGAAGTTGTTCGGCATCTGACGATGTCGTGGTGGATTGGTATCCCGCCTATCCATTGAACCTTGGTGCTTCTGTTACGCTGTGCTCAGGAGAGTTGGTGACCTTGGACGCGGAAGTGCCCGGTTGGCCGGGGGTGCCCCCCGTTTTCAATTGGCAGGGGGGTCCCGCCGATGCAGAATTTGAAGTGTCCAGCAGTGGGACCTATTCTGTCACTGCGACCACGGTGAACAATTGTGTGAGTACCGCCCAAGTGCAAGTCGTGCAGAGCCCTTTGACCACTGTGGATTTGGGAGCAGACCAGACCATCTGCCCGGGCTCTGCCTTCGTCTTGGATCCGGGATATCCGGGAGCGACCTGTCTTTGGCAAGACGGAACAGTATCGAATACCTACAACGTGAACACTACGGGGATCTACACGGTCAACGTCACTTTGGGAGAGTGCCAGACCAATGATCAGGTTTTCATTGAAGTCGTCACGCCATTTGATGCAGCACTGCCAGCATCGGTCAATTTCTGCGACGGCGATAGCGTCCTGTTGCTCGCTGCTTTTGGAGCATCGAATTACACCTGGCAAAACGGGGCAGTAGGCAACCAATTGTGGGCAAGTCAACCGGGCATTTACGAAGTGACCAGTGATTTGGACGGTTGCACTTTCACCGATCAGGTCAACGTCATACCCCAGCCACTGCCCGTTTTTGACTTCGGGTTTGAAATTGTTCTTTGCGAAGGAGAATCTGTGACTTTGGACCCCGGAGTTCTCGGGGCCGATTATGTCATCTTCAATGGACTTCTGACCACCCCGACGTTGGAAGTGGACGAGTCGGGAACGTACACGGCTGAAGTGGCTCTCGGGGGGTGTACCTACCGAGATACCGTGGAGGTGGATGTTCGCCCGATTCCGGTCTTTGAACTTCCCGAAGACACTGTTTTGTGTCCTGGAGATGTCCTGTCCTTGGAGACAGGGCTTAATGATGTCTTGGTTACGTGGAGCACAGGCGAGGTGGGAGAATCCCTTGAGGTAAACCAAGCCCAGACATATACCGCCACGAGCCAGGTCAGTGGCTGTGAGTTTGTGGATTCTACCGTTGTGGATATCGCCCTGCCCATCGCCGTTCCCCTGGCAGTGGACTATGAGTTGTGCCTCGATGACACCTTGATGCTGGATGCATCTCAAACATCGGGAGTCTATGAATCGACTTATCGGTGGGATAACGGAAGCATGAATCCGCTTCGGATCTTGGACAGAGCGGGTGTTTTCTCCGTGGAAGTCGCCAACGTCTGTGATACGGTAGAGCACGTGCTCGAAGTCAAGCAGGTGGTTTGCGGATGTCAGGTGTTCGTCCCCACTGCGTTTACGCCCAACAACGACGGCAAGAATGACGCTTGGGTTCCCTTTTTGGATTGTGATGACATGTACAGCTACCGGGCGACGGTTTATGACCGCTGGGGACGACCGGTGTTTTTCTCCGATGACCCGGATGAAATTTGGTACGGTCAGGTGGAAGGAACACCGGGTTCCAAGACGCGCGAGAGCGGAAAGACCTACGCCATCGACGGCGTTTACATGTGGGAAGTCATTGTAGAATTACGCCGAGACCGCATTCCTGAAGTGATTCGGCAGAACGGGTACATCCGGGTCCTGCGCTGATTCAATCTCTCATGGCGTAAAGGCGATCGGGGAAGTCGGTGATGATGCCATCGACTCCCATTTGCATCACTTTGTAGAGGTCTAAAGTGTCGTTGACTGTCCATGGAATAACCTGAATTCCTTGGGATTGCAGGTTGTGCACGTCTTCGGCGGAGAGGAGCTGCCAATTTGGAGAATAGATGTCGGGCTTATAGGATAGTCGAGCCAATTGGTCTTCCACGGTTCCCTCAGATTTCACGAGCCACGCATTGGTGAGGTTGGGTGCTTGTTCATGAAGGGCTTCCATCACTTCGGCCGAGAAGCTTTGAATGCAGGTACGATTGGCGATCTCCAGTCGGTTGATTTCCTCCAAGACAATGCGCACAAATTGGGAGGCATCGGGACAGAAATCAGGGACGAGATCGGGGTGATGCTTGATTTCCATATTGTACCGAATGGCAGCTCCTTCGCGCAACAGGGGGACGGTTTCCGTTACGGTCACGACTTCTGCCAATGTGGGTTTGTGCACGGGAAGTTGCCGTTGGCCCGGGAAGCGCGGATGAGGGCGGGCACCGCAGCCGTATGACTGGATTTTCGCGACGGACATCGCGTGAAGGTTGTGGTTCCGTTCTTCACCCTCAGGAATCTCCTGCCCTTCGGGATCGGTGCAGATTTCATGGCTCATCCAGGGTTCATGGCTGACGATGACGCTTCCATCTCCCGCTATACAAAGGTCCATTTCCAGGACGTCTGCGCCTTCTCGGATGGAGAGGACGAATCCGGCTACCGTGTTCTCGGGAAGCAGGCCGCGACAACCCCTGTGCCCTTGAATTTCCAGGCCTACGGTTCCTTCGGCTTCGGGGTAAAGAGAGGAGTTGGACATGTCTTCTTCGGAAGAAGCCTCTGCTGGGGCATTCTCGCCGCATGAGGCGGTGAGGATCGCAGCGAGGCAGATCAAGGGTAGGGAGCGCATCATGGGGTTCAAATTAGGCAAAGGCACCTACAGCTGGACTCAGCAGGTGAAAGCTAATTTGGTGCCTCATGTTCGAGGAAGACCTCCCGAAAGAAGCGCGTTGGGTTTCGCGTGCAGACCTGGCCCAATGGACGGGGCTGCACGAGCGTCACCCTCTGGTGGGTTTGCTCCACCGTTTCGGAGGGATAGGGCGCTTGAACTCTGCTTACGGCAGGTTGGCGCATTTGGAAGGAGCCGCATTCATTGATGAGGTGTTCAACCAACTGGACATCCGATTGGAGGTGTCTGAATTGGACGGGGCGCGCATACCAAAAACCGGCCCCTTCATCGTGGTTTCCAACCATCCTTTCGGAATCCTCGATGCACTGGCCCTTGTGCGCACTGTCCGTCGGGTTCGTCCCGACTTCAAATTGGGGGTAGATGCCCTGCTTGGGAACAATTCGGCCATGGACAGCGCATTCTGTGTGGTGTCCGAAACGGTCCCCGGAGGGACGACCAAGCCGCTGTTTTCAGGCTGGAAGGCCGCGTCGGAGCATGTGGAGAATGGTGGAGGGTTTGGCGTCTTTCCGGCGGGAAAAGTTTCGGGATTTCGGCGCAGCGCTCGGGTCATTGCGGATGGCAGGTGGTCACATTCCGTAGTGGGCTGGGTAGCCAAGCAAAAGGTTCCTGTCGTCCCGGTATACATCGATGGTGCGAACAGTCCTCTGTTCCAACTCTTGGGATTGATTCACCCTTCGCTGCGTTCTCTTCGAGTCGCTGCTGAAGTGCGCAACAAAAAGGGCAGGGTACTCAGAATGCGGATTGGACGTGCGTTGCGTCCTGGAGACCTCGCAGGCTTTTCAGGTTTCGAACAAATGGCCCGTTTCCTTCGGGCCAAGTGTTATGCGCTCGGGGCGAGTTCCGACGTCAAAAAGGAATACTTCAAGCGGGCGCGCACACGCAAACGTGTCGAGTCCATTGCTTCTGGTGTTGCCAGCGAGAAGCTCGCTCAGGAGATGGCCGACATGGCCGAATTGAAGATGTTCGACCACGGTGCATTCGAGGTGTATTTGGCGCCTGCCCATAGGATGCCCTTGATGCTGGATGAGATTGGCCGCTTGAGGGAGGAGACCTTCCGGGCTGTGGGGGAAGGGACCAACCGATCGCGGGACCTTGATGAATTCGACTACTACTACCAGCACCTGTTGCTTTGGGATCGAGAGGCGCAGCGTCTGGCCGGTGCATACCGTGTAGGTGAAGGATGGGTCATCATGGAGCGATTCGGGCCGCGGGGTTTCTATAGCCACTCACTCTTCCGAATGCGCAAAGGCATTGAGCCCATCCTGCGCAGTGGTCTGGAATTGGGGCGGTCCTTTATCCACACGGACTACCAACGCCAGCGCATGCCTTTGTTTCTTTTGTGGAAGGGGATCTTGAGCGTTTTGGTCCAATCACCTGAAGCCCGATACATATTGGGGCCGGTCACCATCAGCAGTGACTATCAGCGCTTCTCAAGGGCCTTGATCATGGCGTTCGTCAGACGCCATTTCTGGGATGATCACTGGTCAGCCTTCATCAAGCCCCGCAAGCGATTTGCCTTCGAGGAACGACGGGTAGATTCCGATGCGCTTCTGGAATCGGCCCAGGACGATGTCAAGCAGCTCGACCGCATTTTGTCGGATGTCGAACCTTCACATGCTGCAGCCCCTGTGCTCCTCAAGAAATACTTGCATCAGAACGCGCGCATCTTGGGTTTCAACCGTGACCCGATGTTCAACAATGCGTTGGACGGGTTGATGCTGCTCGATGTGAATGATCTCCCTGCCGAAACCGTCGAAGGGTTGCAGAAGGAATTCGGGCTTTGATCCCGGGGAATCAAATGCTGTAAGAGAGGCTGAGCGAGTAGGTCCGGCCTCGGGTGAAGCTGTTCCAGTCGTAGTGCTCTCCGTTGAAGAAGTGGGTTCTGCGGTCCCTCGGGTTGAGGAGGTTGCGCGCCTTGAATCCCACGCGGAGGTTCTCGCCGAGTTCCTTGCCGATGCTGAAGTCCAGCATGGGGGTGGGCTGCTGCATCACGTTGGGAAGCGCACCAAGGGTCACGAGGAAGACCTTGGGGCCTTGTACGTTGTAGGCCATGGTGGCGAACCATCCGGCGCTGTCGTTCTGGTAAGAGAGGACGCCGTTGACGATGTACGGAGCCTGCCCGAACAACGGACGGGTATCGGGATGATCCGGGTCCTGGGCGCGGATGGTCTCCAATTCAGCTTCTGGGATGCGGGAGGCGGAGCGAATGAAGCTCACATTGCCCGACACGGTCAAGTCCTTGATGAAGCGGGCGTCCGTGAATTGGGACAATCGCTTGCGTCCTTCGAATTCGAGGCCCCAGACGTCCGCATAGGACAGATTGGACCAGGTGAGCTCGGTATTGACGGCTTCCAGGACGGTGTTCTGTTCGATGGGGTTGTTGAAGCGCTTGTAGAAGACACTGGCGCTGACCACCTCTCCGAGGTGTGGGAAGTGCTCCAAGCGCAGGTCGAAGTTGTCGATGCTCGTCTGCTGGAGTCCGGGGTTGCCCTTGAGCACCTGCAGCGTTTCGAAATCGAAGCTGCGGAAAGGTGCCTTCTCACGGAATACGGGGCGGGCCAAGGTGCGGCTGTAGGCAGCGCGCAGGTTGGTCATGCGGATGGGGTCAATCTTTCCGAGAACGTAGGCAAGGTTGACAGAAGGCATGAAGTCCGACTCATTCAGAAAGCCTCGGGTGTTCTCAATTTGGACAGGAGTGAGGTCCGTGGTGTCCACGCTGGTTTGAATGGTCATGTCCGCCATTTCATAGCGGATGCCCACATTGCCGCTGAGGCGCTCATTGACCTTGGCGTCAATCATGGCGTAGGTGCCCAATACATCGAGGGTTCCCTCGTCGGTGTTGTTGAGATCAGTGGCGAGTGCGGTGTAGATGTAGTTCTGTCCCGGGGTCACCACGAGGTTCTCATCGGCGAAGTACACTCCTGGAAGTCCTCCTGCGGCGTCCAAGGAATTGCCCTGCTCGGCCATGGTGAACTTGTCTTCGCTCTGGTTCCGCGTGGTGCGGACGTAACTGGCGCCTGCGCTCAACTTTCCTGTCCAGGAGGAGTTGGCAAAAATGGGCTTGCTGACATTGAACTTGACGTCGGTTTTGTTCTCCTCCAAGGCTCGCCAGTAGCGGGACGGGGCGGGGTAGCGCGAAGGCTGAATGGTGTAGAACCGATCGGTTTCCGTAGGGACCTCCAAGCTTCCAACCGGGAATTCAATGCCTTCGTCTTCCAGGGTGGCGACTGTTCCATCGATGTCATGGGCCCAGTCCGCGTTCAAGATGCCATCAGAAACCAGCCCGTCGATTTCGTCGAGGATGGCCTCCGTGGTGCCGGCGTCATAAGCTGAGCCTTCTGGGGAGTAGAAGACCGCTTGATCGGTGAGCACCACTTCATTGTCGATGTAGTTGTTGAAGAAGGTGCGCAGGTCCGGGGTTTCCATGACCCCTTCGGAGCGGCTGGCAATCCAGTTCATGGACACCTCCCTGTTGGGCAGGTAGTGCTCACCCCTCAGTTGGAAGGTGTTCAAATTGCGGGTCTGGTAACGGTGCGTGCGCTGTTGCTGGATCTCGTCTCCGTCTCGCGGATTGAGGCCTTCTTGGAAGCGCGCACTGTTCTGTCCGCTGGTAATGGTCATGCCCATCAGGGAGACCTTGTTGAACTCGTTCAGCTTGTAGCTCAAATTCAGCAACGCATTCCACCGGTGGGTCTCGTTGGTGCGCTCGTCCGTGTAGTAGTTCTGCATGTCGAGGGCATCCGTGCCCTCGATGGCGCCGGCGGCCCAGCGTGCGTAAACTCCGTCTTGATACGCCCGGGTGGTACGGGCGTATTGGGCGCCGAAAATGTAGCCGAGCTCCTTGCCGAAGAGCGTGGTCCGGTTTCCGAAGCTCAGGGCGTGCTTCATGTCCAATGCGGCCCGGCGGGTAACGTGGTCCCAGGTGTTTCCAAAGCTCTGACCGATGTCGGTGAGGCCTTGGTTGGCTTCAATGGAAGCGGGAATTCCGGCATTGAAGTAGAGCGAGTCAGCGAAGCTGCTGCCCCATTGATCCACATACCCGAGGCAATCGAGGATGCAGTTGCGGTCCGAAGTGCTGGCAATGTCTCCGAGGCTGCCGAGTCCGCAATTGAACAGGCAATCATCGACGTCCTCCTGGGCCACGCCTTCCTGGTCGATGAGATATTGAATCTGGCCACCGAATGAGACATTCACGAGGGATGGCCACGTCTCCGCGGTCAAGCCTTCCACTTCGTTGGGCATGGCACGCATGCCGTCGTCGTATCCCAACCCATCGGTACTGCTGCGTTCGCTGGAGATGACCTCCTTTCCGGTCGTATTGGTGTTCCAGCCTACACTGCTGGAGTAGTTGAAGGAGAAGGCGTCAGGGAAGTCCTTGGTTTCCACGGAAATGTATGCGCCTGCCCAATCGGAGGGCAGATTGGCAGTCTGCGTTTTGGTTACGACCAGGTTGTCCACCAGATTGGTGGGGAAGAGGTCCATCTCAATGGTGTTCCGTCGGGGGTCGATGGAAGGAACTTCCGCTCCGTTGAGGGTGGTCTTCAGGTAGCGGTCGGAAAGGCCTCGGACAAAGACGAAGTTTCCAACGGTCGAGACGCCGGGTACGCGCTTCATCGCGCTGGCGGCGTTGTTGTCGCCGGTCCGCTTGATTTGTTGGCTGGAGATGTAGTCGATGCTGGATGCGGACTTCTTCTTGATGTTCTCCATGTAGACATCGCGGGTCCGGTCGATCTTGGCCACGACCTCGGCGGCCTGCTCGATGACGAAGGTTTCTGCGTACAGATTGAAATTCACAATCACCACCTCGTCTCCCGTGATGGTCACCGACTCGATGATGGGCGTGTAGCCGATGAACCGGCCCATGACTTCGTACGTGCCAGGAGCAAGACCCTCCAAGCTGAAGTTGCCATCGAGGTCGGCCATGGCACCTTTGGTGGTGCCTTGTACGAATGCATTGGCGCCGATGAGGGTTTCACCGGTCTGGCCATCGGTTATCTTGCCTCGGATGGTTCCCTGTGCCGCAAGGAGGAGAGGAGCAAAAGCGAGTAGCAAAAACAGAGGACGCATGGTTGCACTGAATTCGTGCAAAGGGAGCGCAGGAGGTCAAAGGACGTGTTAAGTGCGTGTTACCGAAAAGTGGTCAATCTTGACACTCAGAGCACCGGTAGCCAAAGGGCTTGCGCGAAACCCGCGACCAGCGTCCATTTCAGGAGCTCATTGGCTTTGTTCCATCGTGGTTTCGCCCCCCTCAAAGACCAAGCTGTCAGGAGAAGGAAGACGGCGGGCAGGGAGGTTCCTGCCCAGGCGATTCCCGACATCAGGTTCGCCAGCGAGCTGAACAGCAAAATGTAGGCTGCGGCGGTGGCGAGCGTTCCCTGAACGATGCGCCGGCGCGTGCGTTCTGGACCATGTAGAACGGCCCAGGTGTTTTTGCCCGCTGCGCGGTCGCCCTCAATGTCGAGGGCGTCCTTGACCATTTCACGCATCCATCCCGCAGCCAGGGCGAAAAAGGCGAACGTCCCGAGTCCCGCAGTCAGCTTCATATGTTCGTTTGGGGGCCAGGCGTTCCATTCGATCAGCAATAGCCAGAGGGGCACGGCAGCGAGCAAGGCTGCCACGACGAAATTGCCAACGATGGGGCGGCCCTTCCACCGTGCGCTGTAACGCCAAAGGAGGAAGCTGATCAACACGGCCATCACGGCCACCAGTAGGTTCTGGGTCAAGATGGAGAGCCAGATGGCCACGATGATGCCCAGTGCATTGATGACTTGGTGCGTCAAGATCAGGACACGCCGCTTGACGACCCGGTCCACCAGCGCGCGTTCTGGGCGATTGATGCGGTCTTCGTCCACATCGAAATAGGCATTGATGAGGTTACCAGCCGCCATCAGAAGAACGACAACGGCTGTTCCTGCGATCATGAGGATTCCGGTGCTCAAGGATGCGGGAGAACCCGGCCATCGGTCCAGCCAGCCCCACTTCAAAGTGCACATGGTGGCTGCGGCAATGGCCAGATTGCCGGGCCGTGTGAGGCGGACGACGCCCCACAGATTGCTGCGTCTGGAGGAAAGTGGGATTGAGCCCATCCTGTCTTAAGAACGGAAAGGAGCGTCCACCAGTTGCGTGGTACCCGCCACGGTGCGTGCATAGTTGAATCCGGAATGGATGGCGCAGGCACCGGCGTTACCCAGGGTGTCCATGGCCAGGTAGCCAACTTGAAGGTCGGCGACAGGCATTTTCTTCATGATCCGGTCCACGGCCTCTTCGCACGCCTCTTGGGGGCTCCGTCCTCCTCGAATGAGCTCCACCACGAGGAAGGAACCGAGCGTCTTCATGACCGCTTCTCCGAGGCCGGTTGCAGTGCAGGCGCCCACTTCATCGTCCACGAACAGGCCTGCCCCGATGATGGGACTGTCGCCAACGCGGCCGCGCAGCTTGTATGCCAGCCCGCTCGTGGTGCAGGCGCCCGCGAGGCGTCCGTCGAGGTCTTGGGCGAGCATGCCGATGGTGTCGTGGTTCTCCACGTTGATGATGGGCTTGTATTCGGCGCTTTGGCGCCACTCCTCCCAGGCGTTGCGGCTGTCCTCGGTCAGCAGGTCGCGGGCAGGGAAGCCATGGGCCAAGGCAAAATCTCGGGCACCTGTGCCGGCCAAGAGCACATGGGGCGTGGTCTCCATCACCTTGCGCGCGACTTGCACGGGGTGTTCGATGTCTTCCAGGAAGCATACGCCTCCCGCATCGCCGTCGGGCCCCATGACACAGGCGTCCAGTGTAACTTTTCCTTCGCGGTCGGGCCTGCCTCCCAATCCCACAGAAGTTCCCGTGGGATCGCTTTCTACCAGGGCGGTGCCTTCAACGACCGCATCTATGGCATTTCCTCCTTGCTGCATTTGTCGCCACCCTTCGTCGTTGGCCACGATTCCGTGGTTCCACGTGCTCAACATGTGGCCTTCCTTGAACCGCTTGCCCGATGGGTTGTAGGGCTGGGGAGTGGGGGTGGAGGCCTTGAGCAGGCGTGTGGGGTCGAGGCCGAGCAGCAGTGCCGAAGCACCGAGCTGCCGGATGAACGTGCGGCGACGGGTCATGCCGTCAATTTAGTTCAAGTGGGCCTTGGCTCGGTGGCCCAACATCAACACCGGCAGTAAGGTCAGGTCGACGACCACGGCAAAGAGCAGGGTCAAGGAAACCAGGAAGCCAATGTGGAAGGTCCCTTCGAAACTGCTGAGCATGAGCGTCGCGAAGCCGCTGCACAACAGCATGGAGGTCACGATGATGGCCTTTCCCGTAGTCAGGAAGGTGCGCCGAAGCGCCCAAAAAGGATGCCGCCCTTGGGAAAGCAGGATGCGGTATTTCGCCATGAAATGCAGGGTGTCGTCCACGGCAATTCCAAACGCGATGGTGAAGATGATGGACGTGGAGACCTTGAGGTCGATGTCCATGGCCCCCATGACTCCGGCGATCAGGATGAGGGGCAGCAGGTTGGGAACGAGTGCGATCACGAGCATGCGCAGGCTGCCGTGCATCAGTCCGATGAGCAGGGCGACCACGGCAAAGGCGATGAGCAATCCCGACACCATGTCAGAGGCCAAGTGCTGGTTGTTCAAGTCGATGAGACTCGCCGTTCCGGTGGGGACCAACCTGAAGGGAGGGGAGGTGAAGCGCGCGTTGAGCAGGCTGTCAGCCCGGACTTCGAATCGCTCCTGCTTGGCACCTAGGGCGAGGGCTCCTTCATCGGCGACCTTGGCGGTGGTGCGGGCGAGGCCGAGATCGGTGCGCATCACGGAGGCCCATCCTCCGGCGCCGCCGGCTCCGGAATCGAGCCGCTCCATCCTCTTGAGCAGCCGTTCCAAAGCTGGACCATCAGGAACGCGGTCCTGCGAAGCTCGGTCGCCTTCCATCAGTCTGTGGGCCTGACGAATGACGCCACCCGGTCCGAAGATGGCGCCGGCGTCCATTTCTTCCTGCAGCAGTCCTTCGATGTCGTTCATGGCCTGCAGGACGCCCGCCTCTGAAGCGATGTCCCGACCCGGCTCGAATACATAGGCCAACTCGTAGGGGCGCACGCCGGAAAAAGCGCGCTCGAAGTAGGTGAATTCCTGGCGCAACGGGTCGTCTTCGCTCAGGTCTTCGAGCAGTTTGTTATCGACCTGAATGCCCGCCATCAGCCAGAGGGAAGCACCTGTGCAGAGGACAGAAATCCAGAGGATCGGACTGCGGTAGCGGATCACCCGAACGAATTGGCGGCCCAGCCATTCTTCCCAAGCCGACCGCACGCTGCGAGCACCGGACTGGGGCAGGGCATGCGC
>JBDQOI010000053.1:0-11676 GCA_040261275.1 Flavobacteriales bacterium
GTCCTCCAGCGGCTTGCCGGCCTTCTTGGCCTCCAGCTTGGCGCCCTGGGTGCGCTGCACACAGAGGCTGCACTTCTCCATTACCCCGCGGCTCCGAACGACGACGTCCGGGTTGAGCACCATCCGCTGGATGGCGTCCTGCGCCGGGTTGAAGTTCTGGAACTTGTCGTATCCAGGGTAGTGGAACCAGTTGAATCGGCGCACCTTGAAGGGGCAGTTGTTCGCGCAGTAACGCGTACCGATGCAACGGTTGTAGGTCATTTGGTTGACACCCTCATTGGAGTGCGTCGTGGCGGCCACCGGGCACACGGTCTCGCAAGGAGCGTGGTTGCAGTGCTGGCACATCATCGGCATGTGAACCGTCTGCGGGTTGGCACCCGGCTCCTCCATCTTTCCGTAGGTGGAGATGACCCCGAGGCCTTCTTCTCCGCCGCGCTCCATGTCCCAATCGGAAGCATAGAAACGGTCGATGCGCATCCAATGCATGTCACGGTGGCGGCGGACCTCATCCTTACCGACAACCGGTACGTTGTTCTCGATGTGGCAAGCCGTCACACACGCACTGCATCCGATGCAGCTCGTGAGGTCGATCGCCATGCCCCAGCGGTGCCCGACACCGTCGACGGCATGCTCGTGCCAAAGGTCGAACTCGCCCGCAGCCTTCTTGTCCAGGGCGTTGATCTCACCGTCGCCGTTGATGTCGTCGTGGACATTCAATCCAATGGTCTTGTTCCAACTGGCATCTCCACGTTTGGCCCCTGCCTCGGCGAGGTAGCCATCGAAGCTCGTTTCCTTCACCACGGAGTCACGCCCCATGTAGGTGTGCTGGATCTGCGTGCAAGCCAAGGGGTAGGTTCCGCCTGTGGCCTCGACGCTCACATCGTATGCCGCACGTCCGGGGATGCCGTCTTTAGCGGCAATCAGTCCGAAGACGTTCTTTCCGATGGGCACGAGATTGCCCTCGGCATCTGCCAGGTGATCTCCACCCTCACCGACCTGGTAGGCCGCCTTTCCGATGGCCTCGTTGTTCGCTCCGCGACCGTATCCCAGGGCGATACCCAAGGTTCCGGGCGTTTGTCCCGGCTGTGGGAATGCGGGAAGTTCAATCGATTTGCCTCCCACGGTCACCTTGACCACCGACGCGGGGTCCTCCTGCGCGATGTAGGTGTTGAGGCCCATGGCTTCCATGTCCACGCGGGCCATGGTCACGTAGTTGTCCCACGTCGTCTTGGTGATGGGGTCGGGCGTCTCCTGCAACATCGGGTTGCCGGCCTGCTGACCATCGCCCATGGCCACCTTGCGGTAGAGGTCGAGCTCGAAAGCACCTCCCTGGCGGGCGGCCACTTCACGCAACGCACTGCCCAAGTCCGCTCCCGTAAACACAGGATCCGTTTCCTCAGGTGCAGTCACTGCCAGGAATCCGTTGTGGACCCCGGCATTCCAATCCTGGTCCGTGTTCATCGCCTCCGCGGTGTAAGCCGCATTGTGCGTCTGGCGCAGGAAGGTGTATGCATCCACCGGCTGTCCGGCCCATGCCATGAGGCTTTCGGTCGTCTGGCGGGTGTTGTACAGAGGCTGGATGGCGGGCTGGGCCAGCTCGATCCGGTTCAGGTCAATCTGCAAGTCGTTCCACCCTTCCAGCCAGTGGTGCGTCGGCGCCATCGCCGTGCAAAGGCTGGCCGTCTCGTCGGCGAACAAGGCGGTCGACACACTGAAGCCCACCTTCGCCAAACCGGCTTTGAAGCCTTCAGCATCCGCTCCGTGGTAAGCGGGGTTCACCCCGTCCACTATCAAAGTGGAGACCTTGCCTGCCTTCATGTCGGCCACGAGCTCGGCCATGGCCTTGTCGTTGCCCTGGTGCAAACCGAAACCGGGCTGTTCGTGCAACACCATGGTCGTACCCATGGCGCCGAGGTTGCGGTTGATGGCACTGGCAATCCGCTGGGTAGCGAGATCGTTGTCCCCTGCTACCACGAGGCCTTTTGCGCCGGCCTTCTTCAGGTCCGCAGCGGCCACCTTCACGGCTGCCATGACGGACGCATCCAAATTAACGGCAGCACCTTGTCCGGTCATCTCCCGAAGCAACGCAGCGGCCACACGGCCCTGCTCGGAAGGCTTGACCCGGGTGCGGGTATCCGCGTTGGAACCCGTCAGCGACATCCCGCTCTCAAAAGCGTGAAGGCGGCTCATGGAACCGTTCTCCGGACGGCGGGTCTTGGCCCATTGCTCGGTGTACCAAACGGTATCGCCCCATGTACCGAGGAAGTCCGCGTTCAGCGAAACCACCGCTTCGGCATTCTCAAAACGATAGCTCGGGAACGCCCGGCGACCGTAATCCGCTTCCATGGCATCGGCAACAGCACTGTAGCTCACCGGGTCGCACTGGATGTGCTCCACACCGGCGGAAGCAGTCAATGCCGCCGCCGCGCGCTTCATGCTGGGGCTCATGACCGTTCCGGTCAACAATACCTTCCGGCCGCTGCCGGCCATGCCTTTGGCTGCGGCTGCATCGAGGGCGGTCCAGCGGGTCGCCTCACCGTTGAGGTGCGGGGCCTGCAGACGCGCTGAATCGTACAATCCGAGAACAGAGGCGTTCACACGGGCGTTCACACGTCCGTATCCGGTCTCCGTGTTGTTCTTCACGAAAATGGGACGTCCCTCACGCGTCTTCACGAGCACGTTCAAGAAGTCGTGACCGTCGTAATAGGTAGACGCGTAGTAGTTCGCTACTCCCGGGGTGATCTCCTCAGGCTTGTTCGTGTAGGGAATCGACTTGACCACCGGCGTCTCGCAGGCAGCGAGGGTGGCAGCGGTCACGGAGAATCCCATGAACTTGAGGAAGTCACGCCGTCCTGTATTGGCCCGCTGGAGGCGGTCATCGGACAGGAAGGCATCGACGGGGCGCTCTGCAGGGAACTCCTGCGATTCGATCCGCTCGAACTCTGGGGTGCGGTCCAACTCTTCGAGTCCAGACCAGTAAATCTTGTTGTCAGCCATGGGGCAGATCCCGGATTTGCTTTAACAGTCGATCAGTAGTGGCACTTGGAGCATTCCCAGCCCCCGAGTTCCTTCACTGTCGTTTTCTCGTCTTCCATGTAGCGACGCAGCTCCTCGTTGCCGCGCAGGTCGTCCTTCAACCTGTTGTGGATGTCCTCGTAGTACCCCGAGGAAGCGAAGCTGATCTCCGCCTTGTTGTGGCACTCGATGCACCAACCCATGGTGAGGGTGGGCTTGGACAATTCAATCAAGCCGGGGAAATCGTCCACCAGGCCATTGATCTCTTCCACCGGAGCCACACGACCCACGGTGTACTTGCCGACGTCTCCGTGACAATTCTGGCACTCCAGTCCGCCCACCACGACGTGCTGCTGGTGGCTGAAGAACACGTGGTCAGGCAGGTTGTGCACCTTGTTCCACTTGAGCGGCTCACCTTGGAAATCGTCCTGTGGGCTTTGGTAGCCATTCTTACCGGCACCATCGAGGTAGGTTCCACTTTCGGCGTCGAATCCGATGGCCGCGTAAATCTTGCCAATCTCCACCTCTCCATAGCGACTGCCCTTCTTGACTGCCTTGTGGCAATTCATGCAGACGTTGGTGGAGGGAATGCCCGCGTGCTTGGACTCGTAGGCACTGTGGTGGCAGTATTGGCAGTCCACCTCATTCTCACAGACGTGGACACTGTGGATGAACTTCACCGGCTGGTCCGGGGTGTAGCCTTGGTAGACACCCACACCCATCAAGGCCTGGTATCCGATGACCACCAAGTAGGCGACCACGAAGAGTCCGAGGATGCTCACAAAGGTCATGTTGTCCCAAGCCCAAGCCCGCAGGCGCACAGAGTAGGGCGCATCAGAGGTCTCGGAAACTTCGTTCGCTGCCTTCTCGAGCGATTTGCGAACGGTCGCCGCACTCAATGCGATGATCAGGAACAGGGTCAGCAGGATGAGGAACCAAATGGTACCGTTGGCACCTTGCTCCTCTTCGATGGCGTCATAAATGGTGGGGCAATCCGTGCCGGTGTCGGCTGTAGCAACAGCATCCGGCGGGTTTTGGACGTAGGCCATGATGTCCTTGACATCCTCGGCACTGACCGCTTGAGCCGTCATCCATCCATAGGTTCCAACGTAGCGGTCCACGAGGGACTTCACGTAAGCATCACCCGTGGCTGCGGCGGCTTGCGGATTCTGAATCCACTGAACCAGGATTTCCTCACTCGATCCCCAACGCTCTGCAATGCCTGCAAGGCCGGGGGCCGCGAGGACCTCGTTCGTCACCAGGTGACAAGATGCACAGTTGGCGTTGAAGAGCGCCTGACCGTTTTCAATGTTTCCCTCATCCCAGATGCCCGCTTGCAGGGCGGCGGGCATTGCCAGCATGGAAACCAACACCAAGGAGGAAATCCTTCCCAAGTGATGGAAACCTTGTTTGGCGCTCTCGAGTCCGAACATGTTTTACCGCTTGATTTTCGCGGGCAAATGTAGAGCCCAAACCGCGACCACGCAGGCCTGAATGGTCAGATTCTTCAATCGGAGTGTTCAATCTGCATTCAAGGGGTCATAATGCAATGGGAAGAAGGCGGAAAAGCATCCCCCAAGGACAATTCTGCCGGCACAACGAGCGCCGCGGGATAGAGCCTGCGAAGCTCCCCCATGGCGCGATGCGCTGAAAGAGCGGTTCGGAAGTCACCCACCTGAACACCAAAAAGAGGGGGGTAAGGTGAAAGGTGAACAGCATGGTTCATTCGATCATTCTCCAGCAAGTGATGCCTCAGCGCGCGGGCAGAATCCAACCGCCCCATGAACAGCTGGATTCTGAACCCTGGAATCACCACGTTTTCCACTTCCGGCGCAAGGGAGTCCAACGCCGCTATAGACTCGGGAATGGACCAGGATACCGTCCCCGCGGGAACGCTGACTTCGACCGCTTCCAGTTCCGCCTCCACCTTCTCTTCCATTGTCACCCCTTCTCCACCATCATTCATCTGCCCCTCGGTTGACCCTGCCGCTTCGCTGGCATCCTGTTCCTCCACCTTCTCAACCTCGGACTGACCAAAGAGCTGACGCCACCATGGGGCATCGTCTTGGGCGCTCATCCCAAAGGGAAGAACAATCCATCCGAAAAGGAGCAGCCGTGAAACCAATAGACGCATCAGCGCAAGATGACCATTTTGTCCGAAGCCCCCGTCTTGCCGGCCGCCTCTCCTGCCAACAGGAAATACACGCCCTCGGGAACCGGCTGACCCATGTCGTCCATGGTGTCCCATATGGCGCGCCCTCCTGCACTTTCAATCATCCGAACGCGGGACCCGGAGGCGTCCAGAATGTGCACCTCGGACCCAAACGCCAATCCGTCAATGGTCACATCCGATCCGGAATCCTGACGCCATGGGTTGGGAAATATCCGGATGCCACCGGCCTGCAATTCAGAACGAAAATTAGTAGCGTCCCCCCGATAGGAAGTCACACCTCCCGGAGTGGCGAAGTACACCATTCCACTTTCTTGGTCCATGGCTACGTCATACACCTCATCCGAAAGCAAAGGGCTGTTCGAGGCGGTAAAATGTGCCACTTGCGTTCGACCATCCGGACTGAGCAGGAACACGCCGCTGCTCAAAGTGGCGACCCACTTTCGGTTGCCACCATCCAACGCAATGTCCCAAACCGTCTCGGTCTCCAACAGAAACTGGAAATTGCCATCCTGCTCGATGAGGATCTGTTGGGCATCGAATCCATCGGATTCAAACAGTCCCTGGGGTTGGTAAAAAACCGCCGGACCCTGCAACGTTCCCACCCAGATTTCCCCGTCGAGGTCTTCCTCCACAGCATACACGAAAGAACTGGGCAGCCCGCCTTTTCCTTCCTGTTGGGTCAGGAAACGGACATCGTCGTCCGAGGGGTCCGCCGGGGTACCCGATGTTGAAATGACGGCAATCCCCTCCCCGTCACCCAGCAGAATCCACAACTGGTCGGATTGGGTGGCGAGAACGCGCGTAAAGCGAGTGGTCACATCGAATCCGTCCACTTCAAAGACATGCCATTGACCCTCGGCATCCAGCAATTTCAGCGGGTCTTCGGTGCCTTCATTCAAGATCCACAGGTTGCCCTGTCGGTCGAAGTCCAAGGCGGGCACGGCACAACGCTCAATCTCCCAATTCCAATTCCACCCGAGCGGCGAATTGCCCGGATTCCAATACCTCTCCACAGCGGGCCCGTTGAGCTCGACCAAGCCTTCCTCCAGACTACCGAAAACCGCACGCTCAGGTTGGGTCGGGTCGATGCTCACCTCCATGGGGTCCTGCACTCCAGCGCCTCCCACTTCTCCTTCAGGCGGTCCCACAGACCACCAATAGTTCCCCTTGCGCCCGCTGAATCCTTCCCTCCGATACAACGGCACCCCACTGGGCTCAGTGCCGCCTGTCGCCAGCCAGAGCCGATCGTTCCAAGCGTCCATCCGCAAAGCGGCATTGGAACGGGGTCCATTGGGCGCGATGGGGCCGTCGAAGACCGTGCCCGGTTCCGCCGAAGACATGCGAAAGGCGCCAAAGGCCGCGTTTGCCACCCATAGACCCCCGGCCCCCGCCGAAGCATCATTCGGCTGCAAGAAAGAGTCACCCGCCGAGGTGCGAATGCTGGCGGGCCACCAGAATTCATCGGCTTCCATGATGCCGAAGGGAGTGGTCGCCCACAAGCGGACCCCATCGGAATAAAGCCCCGTCCATTCCTCTTCCCATCCCGCGCTGACATCGGTCCAAGGCCCGCCTGGAGCACCGCGCAACCAAATGGCGTCAGCCGCATTTTCCCTTCGTTCCAAAACAGCCAACCTTCCATCGTTCCCTACCGCCAATTTCCGGATGTCCGACACTTCCAAACCCGCCAAATCCGCATCCTGAGTCCATGTCGCGGGGTCTCCAGGAAACGCGGCATTCACCGGAGCCGACCACAACCCGGACGATGTCGCCAACCACCAACGGCCATCGAGCAGGACCGCATCGCGTATGCCAATTGATTGTCCCGACTGCTCCAACTTCCAAGTATCCCGTACCTCGAGGGCCTGCAGGTCGTATTCCACCACACCGATGTCGGTGCAAACAAGCAGCCGATCTTCAGCCACCGCCAAGGCATTGGGCTCCTTGCTGCCCGGCAAGTCCGCCTCTGCCAAGTCCCGAACCGGGAGCACGTTTCCCAACGTACCGTCCACATCGATGGCCACCAGGTCAAAAGTCCCCTCCTGATAACCCACGACCGCCCACCCCCATTCCGGGGCCATGGCAAGGGCCACAATCTCGGATCGACTCAACCCGTTGGCCTTTCCAAACCGCTGGATTTCCCCGTTGGGGTCGCCCTCTTCGTTCAATCCAATGGAGAACAAAGCGGTTTCCCCCGCCACCAAAACCAGAGGCGCTCCCTCAGCAGCAGCCACCGCTTGGCATCGGGTCAAGTTGGGTTGGTCCTGCCATTGTCCTGTGCCGATCTGCGCCTTGGCCGCCATGCCTGTGGCCGCGAAGAAGCACACCGCCATGCCAATGCGCAGACACCTCTTGGAGAAATCGAAGGCTGCGAACATCCGTTTGAAAGGCATGAAACTGGGGTTGTGCATCGTATGTCCTTGCGCACTACCGTACGCAAGTGAGGGCGAAATTATTGTCTGAGGCCTGAGGACCATCATGATTCGGGCGGCAGCGGTTTGGGATCCACGGGGCGAACCCCACGCGGCTTCAATCGACGAACACGGGGTGATGGAGGCAGAACACTGAGGTCAAACAGCGCGGGCCCCCTGGTTTCGAGGTTCTCCAAAGCCTGCTCGTCCGCCAAGCCATACATGAAGTTCCGGTCTCCCAGCACCATTTCCACGATGCCCCAACCCACCAACAAGGCCAAGAGATCCTCCGTCGCTGCTGCGGGTCGCCGCACCGTGCGCATGATGCCGCGAAAACCGATGAGTTTTCCCTTGCGCCAACTCCGGAAAAGCTTGCCCACATGGCGGTCGTACTCGAAAGCAGGTCGATCGGCCCGGAATCGCTGGTCCCAGCATCTCGCGAGCACCGCATTGGCTCGTATGTTTTCGTCTTCCAACCTGAGGTAGGACTCCCATCGACCCGGCTCCACCTCACACCGATGGGGACGCTGTCGAGAGGGTTCCACCACGATCTCAACCACGCTTCTCACATCCGCCTTCCACACCTGCGAATGGAATTCCACCGCCGGACGGCAGTACATCTCAGCCGCCGCCTCCACCATGTGAAGTTCCTCATCGACCCTGACACCGCTGACGGTTCCATTGTCCTTGACGCCCACCAGCAAACGGCCTCCATCTGAATTGGCGAACGCCACAAGCGTCCGTGCAATTTTCCGGCTGTCATCAATGCGCGTTTTGAAGTCTTGCTGCTGGTGCTCCCCTTCCGCGATCATTCGAAGGACGTGCGACATGCCGCAAAGATGTGCCACACTTCCGCCGCCATAAGCGGTACTGAAAGGGATTTTGACTACTTTCGCACCGTCAATAAAAGGTTGATGATGATAAAGGGGGGCCGAAAGCCCCCCTTCTTCTTCGCCGACCATTGCGACACGGACCGCATGATCAACGCGCAAGAAATACGCCAATGGGTGGAGGAACACCTCTCGGAAGAAGGGGGGTTCCTCGTGGATGTTACCGTCTCAGATGGGGCTGACATCCGTGTTCTGGTGGATGCCCCGGAAGGCATGCCCATTGCGCGCTGCGTTGCCATTTCCCGCCTCATCGAAGGTCGACTGGACCGGGATGTGCAGGATTTCGCTTTGCAGGTTTCGACGCCCGGCCTGGACCAACCCCTCAAGCTGCGTCCTCAATACGACAAGAACGTAGGGCGGCTGGTGGCCGTGCAATTGCACGACGGTCACAAAATCGAAGGGTCCCTTACCGAAGTGGCCGATACGGGCATCATCCTCGAGCACAAGGAAAAAAGAAGAATAGAAGGCCGGAAGGCCAAGGAATGGGTCACGGATCGGCACGAACTGCCCTGGGATTCCATTGCCACCACCAAAGTCAAGATCTCATTCAAGCAATAATGGATACGGTGAACCTGATCGACTCCTTCCGGGAGTTCAAGGAATTGAAGAACATCGACCGCGAGACGATGATGGGCATCCTCGAAGAGGTGTTCCGCAACATGATCATCAAGAAGTACGGGTCGGATGACAACTTTGACATCATTATCAACCCCGAAAAGGGCGACCTCGAAATCTGGCACAACCGCGAGATCGTAGAGGACGGAGAAGTAGAGGATCCGGTCGCTGAAATCGGGTTGACCAATGCCCTCAAAATCGAGGACGATTTCGAAGTAGGCGAAGAGGTGTCCGAAGAAATCAAGCTGGTGGACTTCGGTCGGCGCAACGTTTTGTCCATGCGGCAGAACCTCGCTGGCAAGATCTTGGAGCTCGAAAAAGACGCGCTCTATCGCAAGTACAAGGATCGAGTAGGCGAAATCATCTCCGCTGAGGTCTACCAAATCTGGAAGCGCGAAATTCTGCTGGTCGATGACGACGAGAACGAATTGATCATGCCGCGCGATCAGCAGATTCCTGGAGACTTCTTCCGCAAGGGAGATGCGATACGCGCCGTGGTCGCTGAAGTGGACATCCGCAACAACAACCCGCGCATCATCCTTTCCCGCACCGCTCCGGAGTTCCTGGCGCGCCTCTTCGAACAGGAAGTACCCGAGATCTACGACGGACTGATCACCATCAAGAAGGTGGTACGCGCCCCTGGCGATCGCGCCAAGGTGGCGGTGGAGTCCTATGACGACCGCGTCGACCCGGTGGGCGCTTGCGTGGGCATGAAGGGCTCCCGCATCCACGGCATCGTGCGCGAGTTGAAGAACGAGAACATCGACGTCATCAACTACACGGCAAACGACCAACTTCTGATTGCACGCGCGCTGAGCCCCGCCAAGATTTCATCCATCACCATCAAAGGGGAACGGGCTGAGGTCTACCTCCAACCCGACCAAGTCAGTCTGGCCATCGGAAAAGGGGGGCACAACATCAAGCTGGCAGGCAAGCTGACCGGCTTTGAAATTGACGTCTACCGTGAGGGAGAGACCGAAATCGACGACGTAGAACTCAAGGAGTTCAAGGACGAAATCGAAGCCTGGATCATCGAGGAGCTCGAGAAAATCGGTTGCGATACCGCACGCAGCGTATTGAACCTCTCAGTGGAAGACTTGGCCAACCGCACGGACCTCGAAATCGAGACGGTCGAAGAAGTCGTCAAGGTTCTGAAATCCGAATTCGACGCCTGATCGATTGCCCATACACAACCTCCAACAGATAGACCCCGCAGAGCCGCACATGTCAGAAGTCTCCAAACCGGTACGCCTCAGTAAAGTCGCCCGAGAATTCAACCTCGGTGTCGACTCGATTGTCGAATTCCTCGCCTCCAAGGGAATCGAAGTCGAGCGCAAGCCCAACACCAAGTTGGAGCCGGAACAGTACGCCCTGGTGCATGCCAACTTTGCCGATGAAAAAGCGGCCAAGGAAAAGTCAAAGCAAAAGTCGAAGACACTGCTCGAAATGGAGGCCATCGCAGTGGATTCGAAGCGGAAGGCGGAGGAGGCCGCACCCGCAGAGCCCGCTCCGGTTGAAACTTCGGTAGCGGTTCCTGAACCCACACCCGAGCCCGAGCCGGCTCCCGAGCCCGAGCCCGAGCCAGCTCCCATTTCTGAGCCAGAGCCCACTCCTGAGCCAGAGCCCACTCCCGAGCCTGAACCCACCCCCGAGCCAGAGGTCGCCCAGGAGCCCGTTGCAGAAGAAGCTCCGGCACCCGAGGTGGAAACTGAGCCTGCACCCGAAGCGGAAGCCGAAACTCCGGCCAAACCCGAGACCAAACCCTCCCCTGTGAAGGTGGTTGGCAAAGTGGATCTCGATGCTATGGCGCCGAAAAAGAAGACCAAAAAGGCCGCCGCCAAGAAAGAAGAGGCAAAGCCCGCAGCTCCGGTAGCCAAGGAAGAAGCCAAGCCCGCAGCTCCCACGGCGAAAAAAGAAGAGACACCACCGCCCGCTGCGCCAACCAATCCCGTACCCCAAGTTGAAGTGGTTCGCGCCAAAGCGGACAAACTCACGGGACCCACAGTGGTCGGAAAAATCGAGCTGCCGGTGGAGAAGAAGCCCACCACCGCCGGAGAAAAGCGGAAGCGGAAGCGCATCACAAAAGTGGATGTCGAGGCGGCAGGCAAGCAAGCCGGCAAGCGCGGCCGTACCGTAACCGGTGCTCCGAAAAAAGAGATCTCCGACAAGGACATCCAAAAGGAGATCAAGGAAACGCTGGCACGCCTGAGCAAGGGCAAGAAAACCCAAGCCAGCGCCAAGACACGCCGCGCCAAGCGGGATGCCAAACAAGAACGCGCCGAACGCGAGCAGTTGGCACAAATGGAGGCAGCCCACACGCTGGAGCTGACAGAGTTCGTAACCGCTTCGGAATTGGCTACGCTCATGGACATTACCGTGAACGAGGTCATCTCCGCCTGCATGTCACTCGGCATGATGGTGTCCATCAACCAACGCCTGGACAAGGAGACCATCGGCATCATTGCCGAGGAATTCGGTTACGGCGTGGACTTCGTTTCTGCAGAAGTTCAAGAGGCCATCGAAGTGGAGGAGGACAGCGACGACGATCTCGTCTCACGCCCTCCCATTGTGACCG
>JBDQOI010000054.1:0-11092 GCA_040261275.1 Flavobacteriales bacterium
CTGCGATGACGTCGACCCCTGTATCGGAACCCTCGATGCTTGCGGGATTTGCAACGGGCCGGGGCCACTGTTTGTATGCGGTTGCACTGACATTCCGGATGGCGATTGTGATTGCGACGGCAACCAGCTCGATGCCATTGGCGAATGTGGAGGCACTTGCACAGAGGATTCGGACGGCGACGGCGTATGCGACACAGAGGAAGTGCTCGGCTGCACCGATTCTTCGGCGTGCAACTTCGACGCCGAAGCCACCGAGGACAACGGTTCTTGTTTCTATTTCGATGCCCTTGGGGTGTGTGGTGGCGGATGCTCCGACGACGCAGACAACGACGGGATCTGCGACGATGTGGATGATTGTTTCGGCACCTTGGACGCATGCGGCGTCTGCAATGGCCCGGGCGCCATCTATTCTTGCGGATGCGTGGACATCTTGCCGGACGCCTGTGACTGCGATGGCAACGTGCCCGACGCAGTGGGTGTCTGCGATGGCGATTGCGAAGCCGATCAAAATCAGAACGGCATCTGCGACGACCTTGAAGCCAGCCTATGCGGTCCGGGGTCGGTATGGAGTCCCTCGCTGCAGCTGTGCGTTGGCATCGACGGCGCCTGCCCCACCGACCTCGACGGCAACGGCAGTACGGGCTCAGCCGACCTCCTCATTTTCCTCACCAACTACAACCTCTTTTGCGATGAATGACCCTCGACTCCCATTTACCCTCATCCTGCTGACTTGCTGGATTACTTCCATTGCTCAATTTCCAGATCCTTGCTGTTACGATGCCACTTGTATTTACTGCAGCGATGTCAATGACTGCATGGATGCCGCTATGTTTGGGTTTTTAGATGTAGCCGATGCCGAGGCCGGGGGGACGGCAGTCTGCGGAATGGACTTGCCAATTCCAACACCCTGCTATTCATTTTCACAAAACAATTATCTCAATGGGGTTTGTGTTGCCTCATGCAATGATGAAGAGGCCTGCAACTATTTCCCTGGATCCCCGGATGCGTCACAGTGCTCTTACCCGGATGATTGCGAGGATTGTGGTGGGGATTGCTTGAACGACGTCAATGCCAACGACATCTGCGACTGCTTCGAGACTGTCGGATGCACGGATGCGGACGCTTGCAATTACAATGCGGATGCCGCTTTGGACGATGGGAGTTGCACCTACCCGGAAGAGGGATTCAATTGCGATGGGTCGTGCAGCGATGATGATGGCGACGGCGTGTGCCTACTGGATGAGATTTATGGCTGCACCGACACCTTGGCCATCAACTACCATCCCTTCATTACCGAGGAGGACGGCAGCTGCGTTTACGAGACCACGCCGCAAGAGTCGATTTGTCTGCCGATCGACGACGGACTCTTCTCCACGGATGACCTGTTGGTCATACTTTCCTGCTTTGGATTGCCATTGGATGAAGCGCAACAGTGCATTGAAGCCCTTACAGATTGACGGCGGGTGCCGTCTGGTGCTGGCCGCCCTGCTCCTGACGGCAGGCGCGCGCGGGACCTTGTGTGCGCAGCCGGCGGCGTGGGTGCCGACGCCGACGAATGCGGCGGGGACGCTGCTGGGGACGGTGACCGTGGGGGGAGCGGCGGCGCAGGCCGGCGACTGGGTGGCGGCGTTCGATGAGACGGGCGTCTGTGCCGGAGCGACCGAGGTGGTCTTGAACGACGGGGCGAGCTACGTGTCACTGCCGATTTACGGGGATGACGCCACGACGCCCGACGCCGACGAAGGCATGGGCGGAGGCGAAGCGTTCACGCTGCGGTTGTGGCGCTCGGCGACCGGCGAAATCCTGTACCACCCCGACCCGGAGGAGCCCGCAGCCCTCGGAGGCTGGAGCGCCACCAACGGCGCGCCCATGCCGGGCTTCGACGATCCCTACGCCGTTTTCGACTTCGCGTGGGACGGGCCGACGCTCACCCTCGACTGTCCGCCCGCCGCGGTGTGCCTCGATGGCAACGTCTTCAACCTGACGGCCACGCCCGACAACGGCGCCTGGGAAGGGCCCGGCGTTTTTGCAGGCTTTGCGGGCTACTTCTTCGACCCGGCCGCCGCAGGACTCGGCACCCACGCATTGACCTACACCGCAGCAGACGGTCAGACGGCATCATGCAGCGTCACGGTGGCCGAGTCGCTCACCCCCCAACTCGACCTCCCGCTCGGCTGGTGTCAAGGCGACGCGCCACTGGAACTCGCACCGCTCGCCTCGCCCGCGGGCGGCACGTGGACAGGAGCTGGGGTCCTGAATACGGTCGATGGTCCCGTCTTCGATGCGGAAGTCTTGACGCCCGGCACCGTCGCCCTCACCTACACCGTCGAAGGTTCGTGTGGCGGCGTTGCGACGGAGAGCATCAGTGTGTACCCCTCGCCCAACGCTCCCGCCGTCACCGCACTCAACGGTTTGCTGTACGTCTCGAATGTTGCGGAGGGTGATTCCCTCTCTTGGTACATCGCCGTCGGTTATGGCGGGGAGTTGCAAGGCCTGGGGTATTCCGACTCCGTGTTCTACTTCCCCACATGGGGAGATGTCTACTACGTTCAAGCGATCAATCCATACGGCTGTACGGCCCTCTCGCCCCCCTTCTTTGTGGACGAGACCATCGGCGTCAGCCTGCTGAGAAACGAACCGCTGCGCCTCTGGCGCGACGACGAGGGCCGCCTGCAGTCGAGCGCACCGCTCGCCGAAGTGAGCTGGTACGACCGCCGCGGCCGCCGCATCGCCGGCCCCCAAGGCGCGGGCCCGTGGCTGGTCCACGCCCGCAGCGCCGACGGCCGCACCGCCCGCCAGTGGGTGTGGTGACAATACACTTTTGCGAAATAACACGTTAGTGCGTTTATATTTTTATTTAGTCTATGCTTTTATAGATTCTGCCTAAATTTTTCATGGTATCTTCAAGACACCAAAACTGTCTAGGATGCGCTTTTTACTTGCCTTGGCTGTGCTTTGCAGCCCTGTTTTCCATTGCCATGCCCAGTCGTCTTCAGACACCTGTTCAACCGATTGGGTGGTCGCCACCGGCTTGCTCAATGGCATCAACCAGGTGAATTACACTCCCGTGGAGACGTTCACTTTTGAGGCCTCCACGACGGACACACTGTCCACCCTCTTGGTCAACATGACGGCCACGGGAGGTTCTACAAGCAACTGGGCGTCAGACCTGCTTGTGGCCATCACCGATCCCGCGGGCCGGACCGCGGAATGGGGCGGGTACCAAGGAGCGACCATTGACACCTTGCACTTTCTTGCCGGAGCATGGCCCGCCTCTTGGGGAGCCGATATCAATGGACAAGCCGAATGGACCGCCGAGGTGGACGTCAGCGCAGCCAACCTGAGGGGTACTGGAACCTGGTCGGTTCAGCTGGCCAACGGATGGTCTACCTCCACCACTGCCGTATCCTACAATGTAACGATGACCCTCCCCGATGTATGTGAAGAGGTCATCGGGTGTAGTGACGACAACGCGTGCAACTACGAGTCGGACTTCACGATAGCCGCCAACAATGAGTGTATTTGCGGCGACTGCGTGGTTGACACCCTTGAGCTTCCATTCTTTCACGACTTTGAAGACGGAATTGACCCCCTGGGCAACGCCAGTTGTCAACCGCTCGTGGAGGTCAACAATGGCCGCGTCACCATGGGTACAGGATTTATTTCTGCAGAAAGTACCCAATGGGATTGGCACGCCATCCATGCTAACGAGTCCGGAAATCTCATGCTGCATTTCACCCTCGGTATTGCAAACCCCCAGGGCTATAGCTGCTCTGGTGGGGCTTGTTTCAACGAAAATTTTATCAATCTGCACCTCAATGGTCAGAGTGTTTTTTTCTCGGAAATTTCCCAAATCGAGTGGCAAAGTGGGGGGACGGAAGAAGGCAGCATTCCTGTGGACATTGTGATACCGGTGGACGCCGGGCTTCAAACATTCCAATGGATGGCATCAAGCAGGAGAAGGCAGTGGTTTTTGGATGACATCGACATTTCATTCCAACCGGATTTCGGCTGCACCAACCCGTTGTATGCCGAGTACGACCCGAACGCAATCTCGGAAGACGGCAGCTGCGCAACCTTGAACGCCCTCGAATATGTGCCATCCTATGGTCTGGTGGCCTGGTATCCCATGGACGGAAATGCCCAGGATTTCAGCGGACTGGACAACAACGGACTGATGAGCGGACCGGGTCCGACATTGGACCGATTCGGAAACGCGGGATCTGCCTTGGCTTTTGATGGCAGTGATGACTTCCTGCTCATCCCGCATGATTCTTCCCTTGCGATAACCGGAGACATCACCTTGTCCGCATGGTACAACAGTGACGGTCCCACGGGTAACTATCAGACCTTCCTGACGAAGCGCGACGGCAATGGCAACTGGCCATATTCGCTGGGCACCTCACACTATTTCGGGCCTGGAGGATGTCCTGAAGAGGTGGGGAAGTTCGTCACCGGCAGGAGAAGCAATGAGGGTGGCAACTACGAACTGATTTTCTCTCAGGAAACGGCGCCCATGTCCACGTGGACGCACATCGTGATGGTCGTGGCGTCCGACACGGTGAAGTACTATCAGAACGGAACGCTGCTGTCCTTCGCCTGTTTTGGAGATGCTTTTACCCTACCTGCAGTGGACACGGGAGCCCCACTGACCATCGGTGCTTGTGCGTGTGGGCTGGACGAGTTCATGAATGGCCGGTTAGACGACGTCGGAATCTGGAATCGGGCCCTGACGCCTCAAGAAGTCCAAAACCTGTTCATCGCTTCGCAGGAAGGTCCTTTCGAATATGCGCCGACACCCGCATCGGGCCTGATGACGGCACAAGTCGCTTTGGAAGGTGCACCCGCCAGCACGGATGACTGGATCGGTGCCTTTACAGCAAACGGAACTTGTGTGGGCGCAACCCAACCTGTGATTGACGGTGCCCTCGTGCGGTTTACCCTTTCCCTTCACGGTGATGACCCGGTGACAACAGACAGCATTGAAGGCTTGCTTCCCGGAGACTCCTTCTACCTGCAGTTGTACGACACCAGTGCCGACACCACCTACACGTGGAATGCCGGCTTTGGAGATACGGCGGTTACGGGGTGGATGGACATGGCGGGTGCCTTGATTCCCGCCCTGAATACTCCGGATTTCCTCTATGATTTCCGAACCCCTGTTCCCGGGTGCATAGATGAATCCGCCTGCAATTATTCAGAAGAAGCCAATCTGGATGATGGCAGCTGCAACTACGATGTGCCCTGCGCTTGCAACACCCTCTGGAGCGTCGCTACGGCACCTCTGTCGGGTTCGAGTTTTGAGACCTTCACCTTGGAGGCTGGCAGCCAAGGCTCCCTGGGCATTGTGGATATAGAAATGACCACTGTGGGAGGCAATGCGAGCACTTGGGCCGTGGACCTGCTCGTGGCGATCGTGGACCCCAATGGCAACGGCGTAGAATGGGGTGGCTACGACATCCTCAGTTACGGGCTGGGCTTTGCCACCGGACCCTCATGGCCGGCAGAATGGGACACTACGGCAAGTTTGAGTCCTGTTTGGACGGCCTCCATTGACCTTTCGCCGTACAACCTGCAGGGGGGTGGCACATGGACACTTTATTTGCTCAATGGGTATTTGTCCGCTTCCGCGGATGTCCAATTCAATGTGGACCTGAGCATTGAGAACCTATGTGGGCCCCAGGAAGGATGTACGGATTCCAACGCCTGCAATTTTGATCCCGAAGCCAATATCGATGACGGGTCCTGCATCCTCCCTCCGGTTTGGTATGCCGATGTGGATGGAGACGGTTTGGGCGATGCAAACAGCACAACGCTGGCCTGCATTCAGCCCAACGGATATCTATCTGTGGCGGGCGACTTGTGCGATGATCCCAGCGCATGCAACTTCAATGCGGGCCAGTACGCCAACGAAACTTGCCAGTATCCCGGGTTTTGCGACACCTGCGAGAATGGGGTTGTCCTTTCGGGCGACTCCGATGGCGACGGCATTTGCGATGCGGATGATTCCTGCAGCGATCTGACGGCCTGCAATTACGATGGGGCTCTCTATGCAAACGAGGCATGTGTTGTTCTTGGCCCTTGCGATAGCTGCAATGGGGGTGCCGTGGTCATTGGCGACACCGATGGTGACGGTATTTGTGATGGGTCAGATTTGTGCAGCGATTTGGCGGCTTGCAATTACAATGGATCCGAGTACCTGAATGCGCCATGTGAAGTGCCTGGCTTTTGCGACGCTTGTTCCAATGGCGTTTTGATTTCCGGCGATGACACCGACGCGGACGGCATCTGCGACGTCGATGATAACTGCACAGACCCGAATGCCTTCAACTACCTCGACGCCAGCAACGCGCCTTGCTTGTATTTCGGGTGCACCAACCCCACGGCGGACAATTACGACCCCGAAGCCGACCTCTGCCCCACTTCCAGCGAGTGCTGCATTTGGTTGGGCTGCACGGATTCCAGCTCCCCAGCCTGCAATTACGACCCCATCGCCAACACGGATGACGGCTCCTGCGACTATGCTTCCTGCGCCGGTTGTACGGAAGCCGCGGCTTGCAATTACGATCCGGATGCCACGCTCAGCGATGGCTCCTGCGACTATTCCTGTCTGGGATGCACCAACCCCTGTTCTGGCAACTACGATGCGAGCGCCACAGTGGATGACGGCTCTTGCCAACCGGTACTGGGCTGCATGGATGCAACCGCGTGCAATTATGACAGCTGTGCGGACCTGGACTTCGGCTGCGCCTATCTGGATGCATGTGGCATCTGCGGAGGTCCGGGCGCGATTTATGCCTGTGGTTGCGAAGAACTGCCCACGGGAGAATGCGACTGTGACGGTAACGTGGAGGACGCATGTGGGGTTTGTGGTGGCACAGGAACCGACGTGGATGCCGACGGTGTATGCGACGATTTGGATGCATGCACCGACCTGACCGCCTGCAACTACAGCGACCCTTCGGGCTCCGCTTGTGACTACAGTGCCTGCGCCGGCTGCGGACTGGCAGACGCATGCAATTATGACCCGGGTGCGGATATCGTGGATAACGGTCTCTGCCTCTACCCCATTGACCTGTGCGCCGGAAGCGCACCCTCAGATTGCACGGCCCCCGACTTCAGCGGATTCGACTGCAACTGCACCTGCCTGAACGACACCGATGGCGACGGCGTTTGTGACGGTGATGAATGGCCCGGCTGTCAGGATGTGGCCGCCTGCAATTACGAATCTTGCGCGACAGACGACGACGGAACTTGTCTGTATGAGGATGTAGTGGGCGACTGCGGCGGAGATTGCACGGCCGATGCCGATGAAGATGGCATCTGCGATTCGGAGGACGACTGCTTGGGGGAGGAAGACATCTGCGGGGTGTGCAATGGCCCCGGTGCCATCCTGCAATGCGGTTGCACCAATATCCTCGAGAGCGATTGTGATTGCGATGGCAACCAGCTCGATGCGTTGGGCGTATGTGGAGGCACTTGCGTCAGTGACGCCAATGCAAATGGAATCTGTGACGACCTGGAGGCCACTCTTTGCGGTCCCGGTTCATTCTATAGTCCGGAATTGGGACAATGTTTGGGTCTCGATGGCACCTGCCCTACCGACCTCGATGGCAACGGAAGTACAGGGTCTGCCGACCTTTTGATTCTGCTATCCAACTACAACCTGTTCTGCATCGAGTAGACGCCGCATCTTCGCGGGGAGATGATCCTGTACAACCCCCGCGCCTGGTTTGGGCTGATTTTCGAGTTTCACCGGAGCGACACGTTCCGCAAGATGATTTGGGTGCTGCTCGCCTACGCCGCTTACGCGACGGGGTTGACGTGGGTGGAGTTGCACTACCGCGAGTATTTCGAGTTCCTGAACACGGTGACCGTGCATTCGCTGCTCGGCTTCATCATGGGTCTGCTGCTCGTGTTCAGGACCAATACCGGCTACGACCGCTGGTGGGAGGGCCGCAAGCAATGGGGTGCATTGGTCAATTCGACCCGCCATTTTGCCTACCAGCTCGCCGCCCTGTTGCCGGGTGAGGCGCACGCCGAGGACAGGGCCGCATTGACCCGCCTGATCGCCGCCTACCCCTCTGCCCTGCGGCACCACCTGCGCCGGGTGGAGCCGGACGAGATCCTGCGCCGCATCACCGCGGACAGCCCCCACGGACTCGAGCGCAGCGACATCGCCGCCGCCGAGCCCCAACACATCCCCAACGCCATCGCCGCCGAGCTGTACCGGCGCATCACGGCCTGGAACCGCGCCGGCGTCATCTCCGGCGAGATGCTCATCAACCTGAACGCCGAGCTCGCCCGCTTCACCGACATCACCGGCGCCTGCGAGCGCATCCTGAAGACGCCCATCCCCTTCGGATACAGCCTCTTCATCAAGAAATTCATCTTCGCGTACACGCTCACGCTGCCGCTGGGGCTGGTGAACCAGTTCAATTGGTGGACGGTACCCCTCGCCACATTCGTGCTTTACGTCTTCGGGTCGCTGGAGCTGCTGGCCGAGGAGATCGAGGAGCCCTTCGGCGTGGATGCCAACGACCTCCCGACCGACCCGCTCGCCGATACCATGCGCGGCAACATCGCCGAGCTGCTGGCCTAAGCCTGACTGCAATCAAAAGGCGGAATGACGAACGTCATGATGCGAAGCCAAGTGCCGGGTCACCTTGCTTCCATCAAATACACTTTGTCATGAATGTTTTCTCTTCCTCCTGTGCAGTGCCGTTGGCCTTGGCCGTTCTGTTTACTGCCTTGCAGACCCTTTCCCTTCATCCCAAGTTTGTCGAAAAGGTCGCTGTCGCCTTGCCCAGTCACCTGCTCATGTTCACCCAAGAGTTCTGCGATGATGGCACTTGCCTTTTCATCACTGAGTTCAGCTACCGCACCTTCTTCGTCTCCCAAGAGACCCTCTGCGATGCCAAATTGCGCCAAGCGGAAGTCAGGCGTCTGGAACGCGCTCTGGACGATGAATCTCCGCCGCTCGAAGCCATTCACCTGTACTACAACAAGCCTGTGCCCAAGGCCGAGGACTGCAAGGGTTGCTCCGTCCGCGATCGGCTCAGGAAAGTCATTGCGTCTTGTGGCATGCCGGCCAACATTACCCTGTCGAGCCCTGCCGCTGGACCTGAATCCCTCGTTCTGCTGAGCGCTGCACAGCAGGTCACCTTTGTCTCCTCGGCGCGGATGCGCTGACCGCTATCAGAGCAGGTAGTCCATGCTGGAAAAGGTCGAGTGGCGGCCCGTGACGACACCCTCGAGCATGTCCTTGCGGCCCTCGCTGCACGCCACGATGGTCCGGATACTGAACGACCGCAATGCGGCCCGCACCGACAATGTGGCCACGGCGCTGTCCTTGCGGCCGGTAAACGGCAGGGCATCGGGACCGCGCTGGCAGCTCGCGTTGAGGTTGACGCGGCAGACCTGGTTGACGAGCTGATCGATCACCTTTCCCATCGCCTCGGGGTTCTGCGAGAAGACGCTGGCCTGCTGGCCGTAGTCGCTCTCGGCGATGTCCGCCATGACCTCCTCGATGTCCTCAAATTCTATGACGGGACAGACCGGCCCGAATTGCTCTTCGCGGAAGATGGCCGCGGCCCGGCTCACCGGGAAGAGGATGGCCGGGAAGAAGATGGCGCCGGCGGTCTGGCCGCCCTTGGCGTTGATGACCTTGGCCCCCATCTCGATGGCTTCGTCCACATAGGCCTGCATGGCTTCTACCTTGCCGCGCTCGGGCAATGGCGTGATGTCCGCATCGGCAAACGGCAGTCCGGCGCGCAGCCGGTCGGTGGCCGCCGCGAACTTCTCCAGGAACTCCGCCCGCACGTACTTGTGCACGTAGATGACCTTCAGCGCGGTGCACCTCTGACCGTTGTAGCTCCACGCGCCGCTCACACACTGCTTGACGGCCAAATCCAAATCGGCATCGGGCAGGATGATGGCGGGGTTCTTGGCCTCGAGACCGAGCACCTGCCGCACGCGGTTGGGCTTGGGGTGCTGGCTGATGAGGGCGTTGCTCGACTTGCTGTTGCCGATCAGGGCCAGCACATCGATGGTGCCCGACTGCATGATGGGCGCCGCCAATTCACGGCCCCGGCCGAAGACGACGTTGATGACGCCCGGCGGGAAGCATTCCCGGAAGGCTTCGAGCAACGGGGCGATCAGGAGCACTCCGTATTTGGCCGGCTTGAAGACGGCCGTATTGCCCATCAGGATGGCGGGCAACAGCACACAGAACGTCTCGTTGAGCGGGTAATTGTAGGGTCCGAGGCACAGCACCACACCCAACGGGCCGCGGCGGATCTGGGCGAGCGTGCCCTCCACGTTGCTGATGTGGCTGCCCTCGCGGTGCAGCTTCTTGTACTCGACCACGGTCTCGCGCAGGTATTCAACCGTGCGGGTGAACTCCTTCACCGCGTCCTTCTTGCGCTTGCAGATCTCCCACATGAGGAGCTTGACCACCAACTCGCGCTGCTCGACCATGCGGTCAATGAACTTCTCCATTGCGGCAATGCGGTCGGCCGCCGGCATCGTGGGCCACGCCCCGCGGCCGTTGTCATAGGCCTTGCGGGCTGCCGCCAATGCCTCCATGCCCTGCTCCTTCTTGAGGTCGGGCGCCGAACCCAAATAGACCGGTGTCTCAGCACCGTTCTCCAGCGTCCGAATTGGGCTGAAAACGTCCGCCATGGGACCGTTCCAGGCCTTCAACTGTCCGTCGACCAAGTAGGTCTTATGGTGCAGCGGATCGCTGAATGCATCCTTGGGGTCGAGAAAGCTGTCCTGGGCGGGAATGGCATGCGTCATGCCTTAATAACCCGCTCAATGCCATTGGGTTCACTCCAACACAAGAACGTCAGGAGCCTCCGCACAGTCCTACTTTGACCCCACTCTTGCGCAAATCCTGAAGGGTCGACAACAAGTAAGGCACGCCATTGAGTGAAGCGCTGAACTGCACAAACCGCTTCACCACCTTTCGGTAGGCTTCGCTCAAATCAAACAGCCTTTGCTCATCGGGCCAGGGGTTGGAGAAATGCGCGTTGTACACTTCCCGAACGCCTTCGGAAAAGGACAATCCGACCGCCATCGTCAACAATTC
>JBDQOI010000055.1:0-10943 GCA_040261275.1 Flavobacteriales bacterium
GTCCATCACCACACTTTCTGTGAAATCGGCATTAAGACATTGAAACAATTCAAAAGACGGGTTACCCAGTCCGTCACCATCAGAATCAACACAGACCATGACGGGATAGGTGCAAACTGAATCTGCCGTGAGGTAAATCGAAGGATCATAATTGCACGCCTCAGGGTCCGGACAGCCATATACCGGCGCGCATTCTGCACCGAAATTCTGAAGGAAGAGAACCAAATCGGCCACCCCGGCCAACCCATCACCATTCAAATCACCCGTGCAATCCACAAAAATGCAGGAACCGTCACCGAAATCGGCTTCAGGATTGTAATTGATCGCGCCCAGCTCGGTGCAACCCGCCATAATGCAGGAGCCGTCGTCTTGGTTTGCAAAGGGATTGAAATTGAGGGCTTCCAATGATGTGCAACCGGTCAGGATGCAACTCCCATTGTCCAACGTAGCCAATGAATCGTAATTCAATGCCTGTTCGAATGTGCATCCCCAATCAAGGGGACAGTTGCCGTCATTATTCACTGCGAAAAGCTCCTGTTTCCTGCAGGTGTTGGATGACCAGGCAACCGTGGTTGCCGTGTCGAACCACTCGTAGGTATAGGCCCCGTCGATCAGGTTATCGAAATCGCCGCTACCGTATTGTTCGCCAACAACATCTCCGTTCCAATCATAGATTCTATACCGCACACTCTCAGGCAAATTGTCTGAGACGGAGGTAATGGCGTTATTCCAAACGAGTAACTCAGCTTCGTGAACCGGGGAACATAAATCAGGTACGGTCACTTCCCCATCAGTACAGGAAACAACCACCGGTGCTCCAGATGTCTCCTGTATGGCGACGCAAACATGGAATGAGAAATTTTCACAGGTCGTGATCTGACCAATCAACACACGATTGCCAGACACTTCATCATGAATGGGGTCCGTTGGCAAAACAACAATCGCACCCTGTGTAACCTCATCAGAGCACATGTTGAACCCGCTATCGAATGTTCCCGGCGTTCTGAACAATGTCGACCCGGAGACTTGACGATCGTAATGCGATGTCCACCAAGAGTCAAATGCCAGTTCCGGATCCAACGAAATAAACGGTGCAAATATCTCACCGCCAACGTCATATCCCTCAGGGACGATGTCTGAGCTGTACTCGTAGCAACCACACGAAGCGTTATATCCGAAGCCAACAATGGACGGTGTCACCATGTCATCCGCTACTGGTCCAAACAGGATATGGCCCTCGGAAATGACAGCATACAGCCGATATCTGCGGAAGCCAGACGGAACAGTTCCGAAATCCTCATACAGCACGCTGTCCATGACCACCTCGACTTCTAAGTCTATGGGCAACTGGGCCCGGGCGGAAAAAGGAACATAAGTGGCCGCTATGGCCAAAAGAAGGCAAGTGAATCGCATGGTCTTAATGATGCCTGAGTTGGGCAACACCACAAGGTAGTGTGATTCACGATTTCATGAACCTGCGAACCGCAGCACCATGACTGGCAGGCATTTTTAAATCCGTTGGCAACAGCCGGCGGCAATAAGACGGAATCGGTTCGTGTTGTCTAGGCATGAACCGATTCCTATTACTGCCTGCCCTGCTCATCACCGGCGCCATCATTGCCGCCCTCACCCTCGATACAGATACCCGCCACGCGATCCAGGACCACTCTGGCGAGACGATCCGCTCCGTGGCCCGCATGGCCAACCAACCCAAGGTCATGCCCTCCTCAGAAGTCACGTGCGACTTCTGCCCCCAGCGCATCGCCAGCTGCGCGGCCGAGCTCAACAACTATGTCCGCTACATCCCCGACTACGTCGACATCGCATTTCCCATGGGGGACGTTCCCGAGACGACGGGCGTCTGCACGGATGTGGTCATCCGCGCGCTTCGCTGCTCAGGACTCGACCTTCAAGAAGAAGTCTACCGTCACAGAAAACGCAACAGCAAGCCCACCGACACCAACATCGACCACCGCCGCGTCCCCAACATCGGCGCGTACCTTGCCGACCACCCCGACTGGAAGGTCATCCCCGTGGACCAGCCCGTCAAAGCCGGCGACATCGTCTGGTGGAAAGTCGGCAGCAAACGCTCCAACCATGTCGGAGTCGCCGTCACCGCCAACCGCGTCATGCACAACATCGGCCACGGCGTCTGGGCCGACGCCCGCCCCAACTCCTTCCCCCTGCACCGCATCTACCGCCTGCGGTGAATCAATTTAGATTTGAGGATGAGTACGACAAGTTCCATCAAGAACTTTGACTAAATCGAGGGCGTACCATGAACAATCTTCCACGCGATAAACAGCAACTCATCCGGTACATCCTTACCCGGGACTTGGACGCCCTTACTCAAGAAGTCGAGGCCACCTCCGACGACCTCTTGTGGAAGGGCGTTCCCGGCTTCCCCAACTCTCTGGGCACCCTGGCTTTCACCTCTGCGGCAACCTGCGGCACTTTATCGGACACGAAATTGGTGGGGACGGCTATGAAAGGGACCGCGACGCTGAATTCTCGGGTAACCCCTTCCAAAAACGAAACTTTTGGCTGAAACCCAAACGGCCCAAAAGGTGGTCGACAACGTCCTGACCGGTTTGCCTCCAGCGCAGTTAAATGCCCAAGCCAAACCCTCCGCCGCATCCTCACGGCCGCATAAATCCTTCGCTTCCCATCGAGATCGACGCAAAAGGAAACGACGTTTCTGGCCTCTGGCCTTTAGTTCAATTTTGGACGCAACGCAGAGAGTAACCACTGCCTGCGGTGCTCAACATGCGGCCAATGCCGGTGTCCCCCACCTGATTCCTGCGCGTAATGAAGATGTCGTCTTGAACATCGGACGTCCACCATACCCCCAAGTAATAGGGTTCAATAAACCCCGTTGGATCGCCTCGGTACCCCCCTGGCAAGGCCGAAAAGCCCACTGAATCTGTAGTATTAAGGTCGTTCTGCCAATGCGCAAACCCGCGGAGGTGGCCCGCAACGTTGGCCTCAACGCCCCGGTTTCCCACCTCTAAAAGTTCGCTTTCGGGCATCCCCATATGCACCTCAAGCTCACCCCAATCGGCATCCGTGGGCACATGCCATCCCGATGGACAAACCCCACGCTCGTCGATGACCGCATGCCCGTTGTACAGGTAACCAAAGGATTCAAAGTAGGCATCTTGATCGTGCAAAACACAGTACCCCCCTGACGCTGTGCTGGACCAGTCTTCCGACGCTTGAAGATTGGCGATCTCGTCCCCATTGCTGTAATGGGTGGACCTCAGATTCTCGGAGAACCAACATTGGCCACCAATCTGCACCACGCCATAGTCATGGGCATCCCAAAGCACAGATTCGGTGCCCTCCTGACATCCATTGTAAGCGCAAGAACCATCGTCCTCGTTGGCCTCCGAATCGAAATTCAATGCCCCTGAATCTGTACAACCCGGCACAACCTCGATGACTTCGTATTCACAACTTCCGTCATCTTCATTGGCCTCAGGATCGTAGTTAACTGCCGCATAATCGGTGCAACCTAGGTACACACCACTGTCGGTGGTGTCGCAACCGGTGATCAAAAGAAGAAGGCCCAAAGCGGCCACGGGAAGTGCAATTGAATCCATCATCAAATAACCAACTCTTCCCAAAATGAAGTGGTTGCATTGCAACCCCTGCATGGATTCCAGTCGACCAATGGCTTTGTAGCGAATGCTGACAACGATGTGGACTTAGACAACAACGGTTTTGGATCTGCTTTTCTCGACATCATGTCGGGCATTGTGACGCTGATATCTGACGGTGAGCCGCTCAATGATGGTGACCCATTCGATTGCTACTTCGACTGCGATGCAAGCGGAATCAACACCGTCGACTTTGGCTTTTTCAAGTCCAATGCTGCGCCGCCATGCCCGCCGGACTTGGATAACAGTGGTGCAGTCAATGTCAGCGACATCCTCATTGTGTTGGGTGAATCAGCTTGAGCCGAGGCAAAGCCTGACCGCTGCTTCAGCGGGCAACCCCATGAATCGCAGCACAGGGTGGGTAACACCATCGTTTTGCTCCTATGGTCGTTGCATGTCATTTATTTAGTGGGTGTTGGTTGTCATTCTGTTTTTGCGCTTTAGAGCATTGCAAAAGCAAATGGAGTCCATTCAGAACCGCATGGACGTGCTGGTCAATGAACCCACCGAGTCGTTTGTCCATAAATGGACGGAGCCAATGGATTCTCCCAAAGAGGAACCTGCACCAGCCTCAGAACCGCCGCCAACTGAAGAACCCGCGATAGCGACAGAAACTCCGCCGGAACCTGAGCCTGTTTTTTCGACCGAGCAGCCGTCGGAGCAGGCCTCCCCATCCGTAAAGTCAGCAGGAGGCATCAAAGATTTGGAGGCCTTCATTGGAGAAAACCTATTGAGCAAAATCGGCATCCTGATTTTTGTAATCGGGGTGGGTTTCCTCGTCAAACTGGGGATCGACACCAACGTCATCAAGGAGTGGATGCGCGTGGCCATCGGGGCAAGCGTTGGCCCAGGATTGATTGCAGTCGCTCACCAGCTGCGGACTTCCTACCGAACCTTCAGCGCTGTGCTGGTCGGTGGGGGCCATGCCATTTTATACTTCACGGTCGCCCTGGCCTACGAACGCTACTTGTTCATCGGGCAAGAGGCTGCCATCGTTTGGATGAATGTGATGACCGCAATGGTCTTGCTCCAATGGTCCGAGCGCAGAACAGCGTGCCCTGTGGCGAATTTGAACTGGTCTCCCCTGCCCTCAGTGATGCGGATGTAGATGGACGCTTCACCGTCGGAGGAAGAGCGGAGGAAGAAAGCGGTTTCCCGTGTTCGCGCAGAGAAATAAGTCAGGCGAATGAGACGGCGAAGGGGCTTGTAGACCGACCAGTTAGGCACGGTCTTGCCTGCCCCATCATGGCATATTCAATCGAATGACACGCCTCTTGAGAGACTTTAATCGGCGGTGTCTCCGCTCCGTTCTCCTACTGACGCACCATTTCTTCCTGGACTCTTTGAGCCATTGTAGATGTTCCAAATGGTAAAAAACATGTACAAGGAGAAGATCACTCCACCGACTAAAAAGAAGGTCAAGCTCATGTCGTGCGCCTTTGTCGGATTGCAATAGAAAAGAGGAGAATCGTCCCTGCCCAATGTGCTGAATACAGGGCCTCGTCGGTGCGCCCCAGCATGCCCAGTCCAACCGAATAGAGGAGACAGAGAAAAGCCAAGATTACAGGGTACCAGCTTAAGATGAAATCTTTCATATTTTATTTAAATCGTGTTGAGTCTACCTCCTGTTGTCTCAGTTTCCCTGCCACGAATCACGAAAACGAATCACCATCTTGGTTCGAAGCCGACGACAGATTCTACAATGTAGCCTTTAATCGTTGCGCTGCTTCTATGTAATCCTCCATCCTGACGGGCCCAGGTTAATATTCGGTCAGGTGGTCGGCGAGCGGGAAGCGGAGGCGCGGGCCGTAGAGGCCTTCTGGGATGCCTTGGCCCACCGAGACGGCCATGGTGACGATGGCTTCCTGTGGGAGGTCGAAAAGGGTGCGGACCTTGTCGGGGTCGAGGCCCTCCATGGGGCAGCTGTCGAAGCCGGCTGCCTTGATGGCGAGCATGAATTGGGCGGCGGCCAGGGCCACACTTTTGTCGACCCAAGCGTTGCGGTCTCCGCCTGACATCGAGGCTACGTTTTTTGCGACCTGGTCGCGGTAATAACCCGCGGTTCCGCCGTTGCCCTCGGCTTCGAAGTGGGCGACCATGGCGGCCGCGCGTTCGGGCAGCAGATCCGGGCGGCCGATGAAGAAAATGAGGTCAGACGACGTTGCGGCGGCGGGCTGAGAAAGACAGGCCTCCACCGCAGCCCCGCGGTGGGCGGAAGAACGGCGGACCCAATGGAATTCCCACGGCTGCAGGTTATTGGAGCTCGGTGCCAGATGGGCTGATCGCAGGGCCGATTTCACGAACTCTTGAGGGACAGTGGTATCGTCGTAGCGGCGCACGCTTCGGCGGGCTGAGGCCAATGCCTCGAAATCGCCGCCTGACCATGGAGAATTCGTGGGTTCCGTCATGCATGGAGTACATTTCGTGATTCGCTCTTGTTCGCATGGCACATCGATCTTTTGATTTCCTGACCGAACTGCCCGCTCCCTCTTCTGATGGACCGCGGATCCTCAAGTTCTGGCGCAGCTCGCGACGGTTGTTTTCGTTCATCGTTCTGGCAAAGCTGGGAACGATCAGCGCATTGTCCAGGAAATTGACAGGGGCAGGACATGTCGAGCTGTACAAACCCTACACCTGGTTCTGCCGCAACATACACCGGTTTTCGGGCATCCGCGTGACCGTGGAAGGTGAGCTGCCCAACCACGCCTGCGTTCTGGTGGCGAACCACCGCTCGTACATAGACGCCGTGATGGTCCCGTCGCCCTACCCCCTCGTTTTTGTGGCGAAAGCAGAGGTCAAACACTGGCCGCTCATCGGCTGGGGAGGCAACGCCTTGCGCACCATTTGGGTCAAACGATCGGATCCGGAAAGCCGGAAAACCACCCGGCGGGAAGTGCGCAAACGGATCGAGGACGACCTCTCCGTCATCATCTTCCCCGAAGGCACCACCTATCAGGGCCCTGAATTGCTCGAATACAAGATGGGCATGTTCAAGATGTGCGCCGACGGAGGATTCCCCATTTGCCCCATCGCCATGGAATACCGTCACTCCGATGTTGCATGGGAGGGCAAAGACCTCTTCATTCCCCACGCCTTCAAGTCATTCGGGAGACGATACATCGACGTTTCCCTGCGGTTCGGTGATGTTCAATACGGGGACGACCCCGTGGAATTGCGCCAGCGCATCCACGACTGGACGTCAAAGGCCTGCACGGAAATGCGCGCCAACTGGGACGCACAGACTATCTGATTTCAATTGGGACACGGCTCCCCGAACAACGAGAGGGTGAACAGGATATCATAGGCTCCGACGATGCCGTCGCCATCGATGTCGCCGGGGCAATCGCCCCCCTGACAGCCGTAGGACTCCAACAACATCAGCAGATCCTCCACACCAATCAACCCACTGCCGTCGATATCTCCCGGGCAATCGTTCGCAGGCACCTCCACTAAACCTTCGACAAGCAGCAGACGCTGATCAACAGGCACATCGTACATCCTTTCGATACTGCCCATTGGCCATCGGATTTCCAGTGAATCCAACACGGCCACCTCGCCCAAGCCAAAATGCAGCCAACGCGAATTCTGCTGCAACATACCCTCTCCACAGGATGCCTGACGCACCCTGCTGACCCCTTGACCCGATGCGTCGGTAGAGTACGCTATGACCTTGGTTCCGATGCCGTCCCGGTTGCTCTCCGTGCCACGGGGCAACACCTCCAACCAATGTCCGCCCTGGGGCTCCCCCTCCAGCAGCAGCGCCTCCGTGCCGATGGGCATGGCGGCAAGGTCCACCGAACCATCCTGGTTCCAGTCCGCTTGCACCATGACGTAAATCTCGGCGAACTGCGCATCCACAGGCAGTGCGTAGCTCCGATCCGTCCAGCCTGTGCCTCCGTCGTTGTAGAACCACTTGTTGGGCTGGGCCGAATACCAAAAAGGCAACGGATACTGATAGGTGATGAAATCCGCAGAGTTCACCCAGAGATCCTCGTAGCCATCGTTGTCAAAGTCGGCGCCTATAACCGACCAGCCCGTGGTCAGCTCATCCGGCATGCCGTATTGCGGAGCTACGTCCACAAATGAATAAGCCCCCGTATCCTTCAAGAGCACAGCCTCATCCATCCCCGTGATATACACCTCGCGACGACCGTCCAACTCCTCATCGATCCAAGCCGTGCCCATGGCGTCAACGACCACATCCAACCCCGTCTCCGCGCTGACATCCACGAAGCCTGTATCCGTGCCGATGTAGAGTTCGTTCGTGCCGTTCTTATCGTTGATGACATAGAGGTCCAGCCGGTCATCGTCGTTCAGGTCGATGAACTGCCCTTGGTGAGTCAAGGAGAACAAATCCTGGGGAAGCCCCCATTCGGTCGGGGTGAAATGGCCTTCCCCATCGCCGAGATAGAACTCGTTGGCCACCAAGGGAACGGTGTTGACATAGTTGGAGATGAACAAATCCAGATGTCCATCGAGGTTGATGTCCGCGATACACAGACCGTATGCTGTGCGGGCCGCATCCAACACGATGCCAGAATTCTCTGTGATGTCCTCCATGACCAGCCCACCGGTGTTGCGATAGATTCGATTGTGGCCCACCCTGCAAGTGAGGAACAAATCCTGGTCGGCATCGTTATCGAAGTCCGCCCAGACCACGCTCTTCGGGGTACAGTCCCCGGGCACAAGCCCAAGTTCGACGGGATGAGACGCAAACCCCAAACTGTCCCTCAAGTACAAATCGATACCGTAAAGGTCATTGCCGAAGGTCAGATCTTCCCATCCGTCACCGTCCACATCCACCGCACTCATTCCCGGAGCATAAGTTCCACTGACCATGAATGTGGATAGCATCAGGCTATCCCCGATGGAATTCCACTGGGCTCCAGCGTTTTGCGCGACTGACAGCAAAACGAAAAGCGAAAAGAACTTGGCCAAGCTCACAAAATAAAAATGCCACTTTTCGCTGATATCCGGTGTATTCAAGGGCATGAATCCCACAATTGAATTTGTCAATGGCGCAGGTCACGCCACCTTGGACATGGACTGGACTTCGCGGTCCATCACCCGCCATTCCCTGCTGACAATGCGATCGAATCGGAGCCGCAAAAAGGCACAAGCCGCATAAGTATCCGGCAGCCCCAGAGAGCGAAGAGCTTTACCAGCGCGCTCTTCAATCGCCGCCTCAACGGGTGTGGAAGCCCCCATCAGGTAACGCGCATGCCGGTCGGACAACTGCCGAATCGAATCCGCAGCATTTTGACGCCTTTGCTCGAATCGCTTCAGCAACGGGGCAATGGTCCGCTCCGAGCGGTCCCCTGATCGGAACTGACGCATCAAACAAACCGCATCCTCCAATCCCGTATTCAACCCCTGCCCCATGAAGGGAACAATGGCGTGCGCCGCGTCCCCCATGATGACCACATTCCCTTTTGTCCAACACTTGCAGGACTTGGACCCCATCGCTCCCGCCTCGGCTTGTGACAATTGATTCAACAATTCCGGCCCCAGCGAAGCAAGGCGTGGAAAACGACCGAAAAGGCCTTCGCTTCCCGAGAAAAACAAGGAATCCTCCATGCCCCTGGGGTGCATCACAAAGAGCCCGCGTTGGCCATTTCGCCCAGGAAAACTCCCCACCATTACTTCCCCATCGGACCAATAGACAAAGGCATCCGAGCGCCATCCCGTGGCGCTTACCGGGACCTCCCGATACACCAAGGAAAGCTTGTCCAGCGTCATTTCATCCGGGGTCAACAGACTCTGCGCGACCGCAGAGCGCACGCCATCCGCACCAATGAGCATATCGAACGCCAATGATTGCGTCCCTGCTGAAGTCGCAAACTTCACCGTATCTGCCGTCTGGTCCACTTGAGTCACAGTTGCACCCCTCAGAAGCTCAATGCCCAAATGGGACTGCACGGCTTTTTCCAGAATGCCCTGAAGTGCGATTCGAGAAACGGCAAGGATGGCTTCTCCCTCACCACCGTAACGGGCAAACGAATCCGTGGCTCCGTTCATACGTCCGGTAACCGGAATTCCCTGTGCCCTGACCTCATCGTCCAAACCACAGCATCGAAGTGCATGCAATCCGCGTTCGCCCAGCACCAACTGCAAGGACCGCCCCCCCGTCTGGGCGCCCCCATGACGCTCCAGTACCGTAATGCGTTGGAAGTAGGGTTTCAGCAATAAAGCCGAAACCAAACCTACAGGACCTCCTCCCGCTATGACCAAATGACCGCGGTTCATGACGCAAGGGCTCGGAGTGAATGGACATCCGCTACCAGCAGCGGCTTGACATGGCGGGCGAAGTCGCGCATCCTCCGGATCACGACGTGCTCATCCTGCGCATTGAAATCGAACCACGTCATCAGTCGGTCCTGGGGATGGAAGCGATCCGAGATTTGAGTCGCCACCGTAGCTGGACTGCCGTATACCGCATTGGACATGCCTTTGCGGACTTTCTCCTCGTCCACCGTCCCCTCCATGGCCTTCCAATACGCCTGCATCGCCTCCCGGGCCTCTGCCTCTGCCAGAGCGTCCAGTGTGGCATCATCCACGCCGGCATCCGTGCGCACGAACACCATGATGGTGCGGGGCATGCGGTCGCGATTCCAGCTTCCGCCATCGGCATGAAAGGCCGCGGCCATGCGGGCATGGGTGGCATCGATGACATGGTCCGGTGTTACCGAAAGGTTGAACACCTCGACTGGAAGGAATTGATTGGCGTACGCTTGAAGTTCGGGGTCGTGCGAACCGAGAACAAGGGTCAATTGCTCCAAGCCGGTATCCGCCGGAATGATCTTGAGGGGAGCAAACGTCCAAAAAGGCGCAAAAGTCAAGGATTCTGTTTCGGCAGAAATCTGCAAGGCGGTGCAAGCCTTCTCCCAGGTGACCGGATCGACCTTCTCCCGGGTCAACACCTTGGGGGACACATCGTCTGAACCCAAGGTCTCTCCGCGCAAGAGGCGCAGGAAAATCTCAGTGGCCTCTCGCAGCACGAGTCCGCGCAATTGGGGCCACAAGAGTTCCTCGGCAGCGTTGCGGGGAGCCACTCCGTTGGCCGCATTGGCATAGGCAAACCTTCCGGCACCAAAACCGATGCACAGCTTGCGACCGGAGCGGCGAAGCGCCTCTCCATGGATGGTCAGGAAGGTCCTCACCATCTCGGCATGGGCCACCGGACCTCCATTCACGAGGATGTTGCGGATGGCCGAGCCCACGGAAATGTGGCGCGTACAGGGCATCGCGGCAGCAGCGATTTGAAGGATGTCCGTATTGATGCAC
>JBDQOI010000056.1:0-10729 GCA_040261275.1 Flavobacteriales bacterium
CATGCTTCCGGCTTGCAATGGCATGTTGGCTGGTCCGTCATGGACCCCACGGTCCGCCACATCGAACGGCAAGGCCACCTCGCCGGCGATATCGCCGCCGATGCCGCTGGGATCCTGCAGCAATGGGGGTGGGTCTCATTGAACCTCAACCCTTCCATCCTCCTCAAATGAGCCACATATCCCGCCCCACCAAGTTCTGGACGCTGACCGTGCTCGGAGGCGCCGCATTGCTCGTCTACCTCTTTGCCACCGCCCCCACCGCACTGGAATCGGCAGGTTCGGCCCAGAAGACCATGTCGACCCAGGAGGCCCTGACGCTGCTGGCGCTCGAGAACGACATCACCCGAACCCTGTTCACCAAGGAAATCGTGGGAAAGGGCAAGGCCCACGGCCTGAAATTCGACGAGGACTGGGCCGATGAGGATGTGATCGCCGGACCATTGCCGGCGCTGTTCCTGAGGGGTGTTGCTGGCGAATTGGCGGTCAGCGATGTGCCGCTCGGCCTGTTCCTGGGCTCTGATTTTCCCATCGAATCCTCCAACGGTTTCGAGGGTCGACAAATGGACGAGTTCAAGGCCATGCGCCAGGACCTTCTTCCCCGGCATTTCATCGATGAGGCCACGGGTGAACACGTGAGCATGTTTCCCGACTTCGCATCGGCAGGTCCTTGCGTTTCCTGTCACAACGAACACACCCGAACGAGCAAGTCCGACTGGCAACTGGGAGACCTGATGGGCGCCACCACCTGGTCCTACCCTTCTGATTCGGTCACGACCGACGAGTTTCTCGCCATGCTTGGAGAATACCGCAAAGGCGTGGAAGTAGTCTGGGGCCAATACCTGTCCGAGCTCGACCAGCTGGATCCTGAATTGCGGCCGCACATCGGCGATGAATGGCCATCCCAAGGCCTCTTCGTTCCCGCCCACGCCGCCCTGAGGGACAGCATCGACCGCATGGCCAATGGCGCCCTCTTTCTGGACCTGTTGAACCACACGACCCTCTGATGCGCAGAGCCGCTCGATACTTGAGCTGGCTGGTGGCCCTCATCATGGCCGCCGCATGGGTGGGCGGCGTCAACGAATTGGAAGCCTTTGCCTTCCAGCAGGACAGAACCTTCCGCAATGTGAGTGGATTGGTGGTCATGGGCATCATCCTGTTCCAATGGGGACTCACGTTGGGTCGAACCGTCTTTCAGCGCACGGGCAGCCAATGGGGTTCATGGATCGATTGGCACCTGCGCAGCGCCATTGTCCTGCCCATTGCCGTGCTGTTCCATTCCATCGCCCTCGGATGGGGCCTCCTTGCGCTGCTGCCGCTGAGCTTGTTGGCCGCCGCCCACTTCGGTTCCCAGCTCGAAGGCGATGCCGCCCTTCGCCGGCACCTCAAGTACCACATCGGGCTCTCCGCCCTGACCTTGGCGCTCGCCTTGGTTCACGCGTGGACCGTCCTGGTCTTCAACTGATCAGTACTCCGGAAAATCCTCAGGGTTCGGACGTCCATCCTCCAGGTCCGGAATCGCCTGCTGGGGCGCATCGGCCCACAACTCTTCCAGTCCGTAGTGACCCCTCCAATCCTTGTGGAAGATGTGGACTACGACATCTGCGTAGTCCAAGAGCGCCCATTGGCCGCCGCGCAATCCCTGCTTGGCCCAGGGCGACTCGTCGTGCCGCTTCTCCGTGAACTCCTCGACGCTGCGGGCAATGGCCTCCACCTGCGTATTCGACTGGCCTTCGCAAATGATGAAACGCGCCGCTACGCTGTTGGGCATCGTGGTGAAGTCAATGACGCAGATGGACTGCCCCTTGACCTCCTGAATGCCCTCTATGACACTGGTGACAAGGGCATCTGTGGAGGGTCCTGTGGTGCGCTCAGGAGCGTTCCGGGGCGACGTCGCGTAAGTGCGCGGATCGGGTTGTGCTTGATGTTCTTCCAACGTGCGCTAAAATAGCCCCCGTGGAGGACCTGCACACCGCCGTTCAACTTCTCGCCCAAAGCATGGGTTGCCAGCCTCATTTTCAGGAGCAATCGGGCAGATGGACCCTCTTGGGCTGGACTTCCACCGACAGCACCAATTCGCGGGCTTTGCGCGCCTTGCGCAGTGCTTCTCCACCCTTGCTGGACCACATGGCCATCACTGCAGAACAGCAAACCCAAGGCCGAGGTCAACAACAGCGTTCTTGGGAACAAGCCTCAAACCAGGACCTGGCGTGCACCCTGATTTTGAGCAAGGGGCTTCCATCCCCACATCCCTTTGTCCTCAACCTCGCCGCAAGCCTGGCCGTTGTCGAAGCCATCGAGCACACACTGCCCCACACCCGAGGCAAAGAACTGGAGATCAAATGGCCCAACGACATCATGTGGAAGGGAAAGAAGGCCGGGGGCATCCTGATCGAAAACAATTGGCGCGGCAACGTGTGGAGCTCTGCTGTCATTGGAATCGGGATCAACCTGCGTGGAACCCCCTCTTTCCCCAATGCCACCGCCCTGCTTTCAAGCGATACAACTGCGAAGGAGGCAGAGGAAGTCAGGGCCGAACTCCTGCGCGATGTGCTTCTCCATTTCGACGCGAGGCTAGCAGAAATCAACACCCCCGAGGCCTTGCTGCGACACTACCACCAGCGGCTTCACGGCTGGGGACGGGCCCAGCGCTGGCAATTGGATGGAGAACCCGTGCGGGGCATCCTCGAATCCATCGACCTCGAAGGACGTCTGTGCGTGCTTGAAAATGGAAAGGGAAGATGCTTCTCTCCCGGTGAGGTAGGGTGGTTGGGAATGGAACCCGGTACGTGAATTCGAGCCTGTCAAGCAGCGCCGAAGCGGGCCTCGACCGCCCCCGCAATGTGCTGGAACAATGCCTCGAGCGGCTTTTGGGCCATCATGCGCAGGAAGGGGTTCAAATCAGCTTCACATCTCACGTAAGCGCGAGCACCCCTGCTTTCCTCTTCTACATGCAGGTCCAAGTGAAAGGCAAAAGGAGCTCCCCCCCCTTGAAGTCGCAGCACGTCTCCGTCGAAGTGATCCGCGGTGCGCGTCAAGCGGATTTCCAACCCTCCTTGGATTTTGAAGGACACCTCATCCTCTGAGCCGGAAAAGTTCTTGACCTTCTCGGCGGGCAGCAAAGGTTCGAGGTTGCGCAAATCGTGAAGGTGTTTCCGGAGTTCATCCGCCGTGGCGGCCACGACCACCTCCCTGCTTTTAATCTCGGTCATCCCTATACCTGGTTGGAGGTGAGGGCATCCGTGAATTTCCGACTCCAAGCTGCAGCATCCTCCCGCCACTGGATCAGAGTTTCTGCTTGGGATTCGGTCAGATATTCCTTGGACGCGGCCTCCGAGATCAGCGTACCGTAATCGCTCAAGGTTTCCAGCTGACATCCGGCAGACTCAAAATTCCGAGCCGCCAAGTCAAAGCCGTAAGTAAAAATCGCCACCATGCCCTTGACCTCCAGCCCCATTTCGCGAAGTGCCTCCACGGCACTAAGACTGGATTTTCCCGTACTGATCAAATCCTCGATCACCACTACGTTCCGCGCCTTGCCCAAGTCGCCTTCCACGCGGTTGCCCTTTCCATGCCCCTTGGCTTCGCCGCGAACATAGCAGAAGGGAAGCCCCAGTTCATGGGCGACGTAGGCCCCCCATGCAATGCCACCCGTAGCGACGCCGGCGATCATATCGGGCTTGCCGAACAGCCCTTCCACGGCCGTGCAAAGCTGCTGGCGAAGGTGGGTGCGCACGGACGGGTGACTCAACGCCATCCGGTTATCGCAGTAAATGGGGGACCGCAAGCCCGAGGCCCATGTGAACGGATCTTCGGGAGCGAGCTGGATCGCCTTGATGCGCAACAGAGATTCTGCTACTTTCCGGCGCTCATCCAATGAAAAAGACATGGCACGAAGGTATGACGTTGATTTCGGCGAACGACGCCTGACACTCGCCGATTCGCAGGTGATTCCCGACGCTTCGTCCACGGTTTTCCCACATGCAAATGGAGCCGTGGCCCCCATTGCGTTTTGGACCAACCGCGCGGACCATGCGTGGCTGTCGTGCGCGGACCCCTCTGCAGCGTGGAAGTCCCTCCAGCGCCACACCCGCGAAGTCCATGCCGCAGGCGGATTATTGACCAATGAGGCCGGCGAATTGCTCTGTATCCATCGACTGGGACATTGGGACCTTCCCAAAGGCAAAGTGGAACCGGGTGAAGATTTTCCTACGGCCGCTGCCCGAGAGGTTCATGAAGAGTGTGGAGTTCCCCTGCCCATCGTAGGCCGCCCGTTCGCCACGACGCATCATGTCTACGGACCCGATGACACCTTGATGAAGGTGACCCATTGGTTCAGGATGCGCCCAAGTCCGGGCACCATGGAAAGCCGACTTCAACCCCAGATCGAGGAGGGAATAACGGAAGTGCGATGGGCATCTGCCGAAGAAGTGGTCCAATTGGAACCATTGGCGTTTGGCAACATCGCCCGTCTCATGGCCGCCTGGAGAGCCAATCCATAAGGGCAGGTCCCGGCAAGGGTGGCTCAGAGCGCACGGGAACCCATCCTGGGCCGCTGTACCTCATCGAGGGCAAAGCCCGAATTTCAAAGGCCTCTGTCCACCGGATGTCCCCCCCGGTGTGCACCATTCGATAGGGCATTCGGGCCGGCCCCCCATTTCGCTCACTGGCGCTGCGAACGCAACGCTCATAAGCGGACCAATCGAGCCCTGCATCCACCACCACCCAGGTCAGATCTCGGGTCCATGCCTCTCCCTGTCCGCGGTTCCTTCCTCTGCGCCCAGACGTCTGCAGCATGCGTTCCAGCACTTGCAATTGAACCGTGGTCGACGGAGCAGATGCATCCACCCACAGCCACACAACCGCCCCCCCGGTGGACAATTCCTCCATTCTCACCAGGTCGCCTTGTCCCGAAAAAACCCGCAATCTTCCGGACAGAGGGCCGGGAGGAGAAAAGTGCTGAATCAGACGCTCAGCCGACACGCCAAGCAGGGGATGAGAAACCAATTCTGCAAGGAGCTCCTCCACGGGCGGCGGCAGCGGCATACCCCGGCCAAACCGCAACGGCGGCGAATAGCCCAATCCTCCATCTCCAAGGCGGGCGAGGAACCATGCCGCCGTTCGGTCCAAGTCCTGAATGCCCCACCACGCAGCCGTCACCTCTGCCAATCCTTCGAGGTCTCCCTCCATCCATGCGCGCCCCAAACGCTGCCTCTCCTCACGACCGAGTGCATTTACGTCCGCAAATCGATCCAATCCCTGACGAAATCGGAATACCGCCGCCGCATCCTCGGGGTCCGGGGCGGCCGCCTGCTGCCAGCGGGTCCGGAAGGCCGCCAAACTATCCGCATTCATTTCGGGCAAGACCCTCCAGCGCAAGGCCCTCGCCCAATCCCGCGCCGCTCCTTCGGGCACCCCTTTCACCAAGGAGTCCAAGGCACGGGTGAAAGCTCTCGACCGTTCCACCTGCAGGGAATCCGAATCCCAACCGGTTTCACCCTGCCCCATAGGAGATCCTAAAGCATCCGCAGCGCGGTCACGTGCGCCCCCGCTCGATTCTCCCCACAAGAGGGACTGCTGCACATCTGCGGCCACCCTTCCTGCATACTCCTCAACGAGCACTTCAGCCCGTGCCAACGCAATGGGAGTCCAAGGAGGCGACATAACACCATCCCACATCACTTCTCCAGGACGCGCAGAGAATGGCGCGCGACCCGCCGCAGGCTGCACCAACTCTGCCCCCTCCACATAGGGCCCGCAAACAGGCAAGGACCATTGGATGCCAGCACATTCCCATTCCAGAAAGTGAAGTCGGCCATCCAAGGGCCAATTCAAGGTCACCTCGCCTTCCGTGCTCACTTGCCCCTCCGCCAGCACACTTCGCGTGGCGGACAGTGGATGGTATTCACTCAAGCGCCAAGGACGGCTTTCCAATCCTTCCCATCGAAATCGCGCCTCGGCTTGGGCAGGCGTCTCCTGTGACGCGCAGAATACCAGCAGAAAAAAGCAGGCAAAACAACGAACAGCGATTCTGACCATCACAGGTAAGCTCCTATCCGAGATCGACACCATCCGGTACGAAACGCGAAACATCTCCACCGTGGTGTGCCACATCGCGAACCACACTGCTGGAAATCGGAGCGTGCTCGGGGTCAGTAAATAGAATCATCGTCTCCAAACCGGAGTCGAGATACTTCGTCATCTGGGCAATGGTCCGCTCATATTCGAAATCACCACCGTTCCGTACACCGCGAATCAACCAACCGGCTTCCACCAATTGACAAAAATCCACAGTCAATCCCTCGAAGGACATGACGCGCACATGGCCGAGGTCCGAGAAGGTCTTCTCACACCACTCCATCCGACGCTCCAATGGGAACATGCCCTGTTTCTCCTGATTGACGCCAATGGCCACGATGACTTCATCGAAAAGGACCGCGGCGCGGCGCAAGATGTTTTCATGACCCCGTGTGATGGGGTCGAAAGAACCGGGAAATACAGCACGACGGGACGCATGGCTCATGGCATTCTGCTTTGGAACCAAAGAAACTGAAACCGCGCCAACCTCGGCCTCTGAACGTCAAGGGAATGCAAACACCTCCACACCCAAACCGGGCCGCTGGGTCGGAGTGACCTTCCCATACCGGTAATCGAGGCCAGTGGCCACATCCTCTGCAAGCAGCAGGGGGCCGTCATTGTCCATGAAGTCCACCAAGGGAGACAGATGGGCGATTGCCGCTGATCCCACCGTTGACTCGCTCATGCAACCGATCATCACCTGAAGGCCGCGCTTACGCGCCTCCGAAATCATGCGCAGCGCAGGGGTGATGCCTCCGCATTTGGTCAGCTTTATGTTGATCCCATCGAAACCCGCCGCACAGAGGGTCACATCGGATTCGGACACACAAGACTCATCGGCAAATAGCGGCAGCGGCGATCGAGCCGCCAACCTTCGCATGCCCTCCACATCTTCCTTGGCCAAGGGTTGCTCGACCCATTCGACGCCCAGCGCCTGAAGTCGAGGCAAGATGTCGCAGGCCTGCTCATACGTCCACGCTGCATTGGCGTCCACCCGAAAAGCGGATACCGTCACTTTCCTCAGCGCTTCCAGCACAGCGAGATCTTCCTCCCCACCTACTTTGACCTTGTAGACCGGCCAATCCAGCGCCTTCACCTTCTCCACCATGCGGTGCAGGGAGTCCATTCCGATGGTATAGTTACTGATGGGAGCGTTTTTGGAATCATCGCTCCAAAACCGATGCAGGGGAAGTCCCTTCATCTGACCGAACAGGTCCCAGCCCGCCATGTCCAGGGCACATACCAGAAAGGGATTCCCCGGCAAAACACAAATCAACCAGCCGTGAAAGGCTTCGGGGTTCACAAAGTCGTACTCAGCGAGGTCGGAGCGATGATTCTCGAGCTCCTTGACCATCCCCTCCACCGTTACATCGTAATAAGAGATCGCCGGTGCCTCACCCCAGCCCACATTGCCACAATGCTCGAGCCGAACGAGCAAAGAGGGCTGATGGGTCTTGGTTCCTTTCGCGGTGGTAAAAGGAGATCGGAACGGCAATCGAATGGGGAAACAGTCAACGCGCAAACCGTTGTCCATCAAGCAGCAAAATCAAAAAAGCTGAAGTGCACGTGGCCGTACTTCCGCATTTCCACGAAGCCCGCTTCCTCGGTGAAATCCATTCGATCCCCGTGCTCGAGCACGAACAACCCTCCAGCTGCAATCAGCCCCGCCTGCCTCACAAGGGAAGGCAACTCGGGCAATCTCGGCTCCGTGTAGGGCGGGTCGGCGAAAACCAAATCGAATTGCGTCATCGCCTTGCCCAAAAAGGCGAATGCATCCGCCCTCAACACCCGGATGGCATCCAATCCGAAGTCCCCTGCCTGTTTCTGTATGTAACGACATGCGCCTGCATCCTTCTCCACCGCGGTAACCGAAACCGCACCGCGACTGGCCAATTCAAAAGACACAGCACCAGAACCTGCGAAGAGATCCAGGGCCTCCAATCCGTCCAGATCAAGACGGGACCGCAACAAATTGAACAAGCCCTCCCTTCCAAAATCGGTGGTAGGGCGGCCCTTGAAATGACGAGGAGGAGAGAACCTTCGCCCTTTGAGGACACCTCCGATTATGCGCATCGAATCAATTGGATGACGGGAAGGAAATGCTGCCGATGCACCGCCGTCACGGGCCCCAGGGCTGGAATGAAACGTCCGTAATGAAGATCAACCGTTTCAAAATGCCGCTGAAAAGAGCGGTGAACGTCTCCTGATGGTGTAATCTCACCGCTCAACTGAATGGCCACGTTCTCATCAAAACCCAAGGTATGCAGCAGGTGAACAGCGCGGTAAACCGCGTCATCCGCTGTAGTCACCGAATGACTCACCGTCGCCTGAAGTCCCTTCGCCTCACGGCCATCAAAAAGCACGAGGTCTACCATTTCTTCCCTCAAGTGCACGGCCAAGGCTACCCTATTCCGCTGCCTTTCCTCCCGAATGAAGGCTTCGGCCAGTATCGCTCGCGGGTGGCGAAATGCCATGGTGGGAACCAAAGCGGATAAGACTTGACGCAATGAAGGGTCAGGCGCATGAATGACCACATAAGGCGATCCTACGACCTTTTCCACTTCTGTTCCAAGGTGACGCAGGCCTGTCTCCGCCTCCAACCATTCTACATCGGTGGCCTGCTCCCTCAACGCATCGGGCACGACGGTTGCCGCGTTGTCGTGCATCCAAGTCACAGCACCCACGTCTTCGCCAACCATCTCGGCAAGCCATTCACCGCGCTCTTTCATGCGCGCAGGACCCGGAGCCGCCCTCCAACCATGAAATCCTGCCTCCAACAGCACACCTCGGTCCTCAGAAGTGCGCATCCAACGCACAACCGGACCGGAATCAAAAACCCAAAGGGGGAACGCTCCATCCGGCACATCCTGTGTGCCATCGAGCGCCGTCAGCTTGAAATCGGGCTGGCCCTTATTGGCGCCAGTTACCATCGGTGTGGGCTTCCACGAGCGAGCCAAATCGGAGGGTATCCTTCTTGACGTTGGCCCGTCCAAACGGCGTGGGGTCCTGCACCTTGATGGCGCTGACCCGCAATCCACTCTGCTCTACGTACGTAGTGTCAATCATGAAGCGCTCACCCGAAGTCGGGCTGAACGTCAGTGAATCCAAGTTCACTGGCGGCAACTTCTTATCTGCCCGTTGCTCTGCCGTGAAGTTTTCGGCGAAAAAGGACGTGTACAGAGTGTCACGCACTTTGTATGCTACGGCATCAGCCGTGATGCTGTCCAATAGGCTTTGTTCATCCCAATCCATCTCCGCAGCAATGCCGGCCACATCGGAACGCTTGATCACATAGCCTTCCTCGTAGCTCTGCGCTTCCGGCAGTGTATCATGGAAGGAACCAATGGAAAAGTTCAAGGGCACCAGCGGCGCATGGATGAAGGCAAACAAGGTGTCAAAGCTGTCCGTGAACTCTCCATTGACCTCCTTGTAAGCCAACTGGGCATCCCGGATATCGGTGAGACGCTGGATGGTCAGGGCGTTCATGGCAGCCTGATCCTCCAAAAACTGCTCTTCATCGAGTACCGAATTCGTAGACGCCATGAAGAAGTACGCGGCGCTACCGATACCCAACACAAGCATCACGCGGTAGGCGCGCTGTGGAATCTTCTCCAAAACCGCTGGCATGGCGAGCACACCGCTGACAAGCAATGCCAATCCGGCGAACAGCATGTCGGTGGGCTGACTGAGGTCAGCCGTTTCCGTGGATGCCAAAACACTGCGGATGTACATGATGGTCCAAGCCAGACCAGCCGCCAAAAGGATGAGGCTAAAGCTGTGGCTGCGGAGGAGGAACAGGAGGTTCCGGTATTTGTCGTTCGAATCGTTCATGCTCTTGGGCGCGAAAGGGGGCGAATCAAGCGGGGCGAAGCTAATGAATACCTACCGGACGACCACCCCGCAAGCCCGTACTTTGCCCCCGTTGGCAAGCAAATTGTCGACGCCCGCCGCCCCGACCGTGTCCACAGCCTCCACCGCAGAAGAAGTCGAAGAGCGCCTCCGCGCTGCCTTCCCGCACGCCCCCACGGCGAGCCAGGACGCCCTGCTGCACGCCCTCGGACGCTTCCTCGTCAGCCCCCATCCCCGCTGTTGCCTCGTGGTTCGCGGTTACGCCGGAACGGGAAAGACCACCACCATGGCTGCTCTCGTGCGGGTCCTTCGCGATCTGCGGCGCCCCGTTGAGCTCCTCGCACCCACCGGCCGTGCTGCCCAGGTCATGGGCCGCTATGCCGGGGTGCAAGCCAGTACCATCCACCGCCGCATCTACCTGCGCAAACCCACTGCCGACGGTGGCACATCGGCCACCATCGCTCCTTACACCCGCAAAGGCGCGGTCTTCATCGTCGACGAGGCCTCCATGATCGGGCGCGACAGCGGCCTCCGCCAATCGGGCGCCGCCGGCACTGGATTCCGGTACCGCGACCTCCTATCCGACCTCTTCGAATTCTGCCTCCAAGCCCCCGGCAGCCGCGTCATCCTCGTCGGCGACGACGCCCAGCTGCCTCCGGTCGGCAGCCCGATTTCACCCGCCCTCGACGGCCCCAAGCTGGCCCGCGAGTTCGACCTCACCCTCGCCGAGCGCGCCCTTGACGACGTCGTCCGCCAGGAACTCGACAGCGGCATCCTGGCCAACGCCCATGCCCTGCGTCAAGAC
>JBDQOI010000057.1:0-10375 GCA_040261275.1 Flavobacteriales bacterium
ATAGCCCGGAGCGATCTGTCCCAGGTCGTGCTCGCGAAAGCAAGCCAATGCCGCCCATCCCGTCATTCCCATCAGCGCACTGCGCCTGTCCAGCGCCTCATCGGCATGGAATCCATCTTCGGGATACCCTTCCGTGTCCTTTCTCACCACCGCGGCATAGAAAGTCCGCAAGGGAGAAATCCCCTCCACCGGGAAATCCGTCCCCAAAGGCAACCAAGCCAGCTGCTCCTGCAGGCTCCTATATATGTATGCCCTCCGGACTCGATTCCGACCAAGCCGCTGGCCCGCCCAATACATGTCACTGGTGGCGTGCGTTGGCTGCACGGAAGGAATGACGGTACAGGCGGCGAAGGCGGCGATGTCATCGCGGTGCACCACTTGGGCATGTTCCACGCGCCACCTCAGGTCATTGACCCCGCCCAGCACATCGCAATAAATAGCCAGCACCCTGCGCACAGCGGCATCACCAATGCAATGGGTCGCCACCTGGAACCCGGCTTCGCGGGTCCGCTCCACCTTTTGGAGATAGTCCGATTCGTCCTGGAGAAAGAACCCGTTTGTCTCCGGTCGATCCGAATAAGGCTCCAGCAAGGCCGCACCGCGCGAACCAAGTGCACCGTCCATATAGAACTTCACTGCACGAACATCCAGCATACCCGCCGAATCGATCCGTGGACCTCGGGGGAGGAAATAATCGAGTGCAGCCGGGTCATCAGACACCATGACTGAAAAACGCAAAGGCAACTCGCCGGATTTCTGCAGCGCCTCAATGGCCCATACGTCCCGGGGCGTCAGTCCGGCGTCGGTAATGTGGGTCAATCCCACAGCAAGACACTGGCGCGCCGCCTCCTTCATGTATTGAGCGCGGGACAAGCTATCCGGCTCCTGCACCCATGCCTGCAAGCTGTCCGCCGCCCGGTCCACCAGAACCCCTGTCAATCGGCCTTGCCCATCTTTGAGCAGTTCGCCCCCGTCGATGTGGGTCTCCGGTGTCAATCCCGCCAAATCCAGCGCCACACCGTTGGCCCATACCGCGTGACCGTCTACCCGCTCGAGCACCACAGGTCGCTGGGGGAACAGGGCATCCAATCCACCATGGCGGTCGGGAAAGTCGGTCATCTCCCAGTCATTTTGGTCCCATCCCCTGCCCACGACCCACCCCTTCGGAAAACGGCCAGCGTGCGCAATCGTGCGATCGAGTACCTCTTGCTCCGACCCCGTACCCACCAAATCTGCGGAACCGAGGCTTTCAGCGAAACCCACGAAATGGGCATGCGCATCCATCAAACCGGGCACGAGAACGGCCCCTTTGAGGTCCACTTGAACATCCGCCCTGTACTTGTTCAGAATGGCCCGCTCCGCGCCCACCTCCAGCACCCGTCCATGACGGACCGCGACAGCCTGGGCCTCAGAATCCGTGGCATCCAAAGTCAGGATGAGTCCGTTATGAAGGATGGCATCGGCACGTTCCGATTGGAAAGAACATCCCGTCGCCAGCAAAAGAGTGCAGCATGCGGCACAGGGGAGAAATCGAATCATGCAGTGAAGTTCGCCCAAGCTGGGGGTTCAACCCTCGTCCTTGGGCGTCTGGATCCGGGGACGGCGAAACCGCAGCGTTTCTCCCTCGTTCAGGGCCTCACCCTCGGGTGCCCCGGATGCAGTCGTCGATACGACCGCCTCCCCTTCTTGACCGTCCTCACCGGCCAAGTGGTCGGCCCGTTTGCCTTTGAAAAGGTCGTACACCGCCCAAGTGCAGGTCAACGGACCGTTCATGACAGTGTGCTTGGCCGAAGGTTTCAAACCGATGCGGTGCTGGGCCTCGAGGTCCTTGGGAAACAGCAATGCTGCTCTCCATCCCGACCATCGGTGCTTCAAAGCGCCACCGATTCCACCGTAGAGGTTCTCGAGATCGGCCGCCTGGACCCGCTGCCCATAAGGTGGATTGAGCACGACCAAGCCGGGCTCCACATCCCGCGGCGGGCGTAAATCGAGGAAATCGGCCACCTCCACACGAATCAAATGCTCAAGACCCGTTTGGCGCACGCTCTCCCGTGCATCGCCCACCGGGTGCTTGTTCCAATCGGAGGCGAGAATAGGTGCCCGTTCAATGCGTTCTACCCGAGCCGACTCACCGACTTCGCGCCATTGGTCGGCATTGAAGCCCGGCATTCCGAAAAGGGTCCAATTCCGCCGACCGGCATGAATGGGAACGCCTGCCGTCCAAAGTCCCGCCTCTACTGCAAAGGTTCCGGAACCACACATGGGATCCACCAATGCCTCTCCCGGCTTCCACCCCGCCAGCGACAAAAGACCCGCCGTAAGAACCTCGTTCAGAGGAGCGCGGGCCTTGGGCGCCCGATAGCCTCGCTTGAACAGGGCTTCCTTGCCGACGAGGTCAAGCGACACAGTCACCTGTTCCCCCGCAATGTGCAAGTGAAGCAACTGCTCTGGTGCGGTCCGGTTGATGTTCAGATGATGCACCGAGCGCGCCTTCGCCGACGACTGGAAATGATCACTCAACGCATCCTTCAATCGGAACATCGCGAACTGATCGTGCGGAAAATACTCGCTGTTCGCCGTGACATCCAACGCCATCGATCGACGGGGGTCCAACCAACGGCCCCAATCCAATTTCACAGCTTTGGCGTGCAGCTCATCGGGTCCTTGGGCCTGAAATGAGAAAATGGGGCGCAACACACGAACGGAAAAGCGGGTGCATTGCAAGAACCGATAAAGGACCTCATCTGTCGCGGAAAACTGGGCACTGCGTCGGCCAGGTTGAATCTCCGTCGCGCCGTGGGCCTTCAACTCCTCACAAACGGGCGGTTCCAACCCCATCAGGGTCCGCACCACGTATTGATTCGATGGATTCATTTCCTTCATCCTCCCTTCATTTTGACGCGATAGCCATCTTTCTCCAACCAAGCCAACACGCGCTGCCTGTGGTCTCCTTGAAGCAAGACCACTCCCTCCTTCCAGGCCCCACCAACCCCACAATGTGCCTTCAAGGCCTTTGTTGTTTCCAAGGCCAGGGCGTCGTGATCGACCAAGTCAAACCCTTCAACCAAGGTGACCTCCTTGCCCTTTCGGGCCTTCCGATCGCGGGAGACATAAAGAACTTCTGGGCGTTCGGACAGAACTGGGCCCGACTCCTCCGATGGAATTTCAGCCCTTCCCCCCCCCATGGCGCGGTGCAGGTCTGCCAATGCCTCCAGCCCTTTCAACCGTTGCAAACCGTCACCCTTCTTGCCCATGAAGCGAAGATAGACGGGTCTCACGAGGATTTCGTATATTTATATAACTATAGACCAACGAAATGATGTCTGCTATGTTCCGTCGATTCCTACCGGTGATTGTCATGATTTGTGCCGCCTACACAGGCCGCACCCAATGCAACGAGTACGACCTCATGCTCCTCTGCGACAGCGCGGCCATGGTCGACATCGCCATTTCAACGGCAGGATTTGATTGCGCATTCAACCCCGACCCGGCCGGATGTTTCGTGACCGCAGCCACTCCATTGCTGCCCACCATGTCGGCGGGCTGCATCGATTGTTTCGCGGCACAGGCCAACTGCGCATTGAACAACTGCGCCACCACCTGCGCCTTTGGCTCGGCCGAGGCCTGTGACGCCTGCATTTACGACAATTGCCAAACTGCCTTCGAATCGTGTGCAGGCATTGTAGACTTGGACAATGACACCCACAACAACATTTGCGATTGTGACGATCTGAATCCGCTCCAATACCCCGGCGCCCCCGGTACCAATGAGGGCATCGACAACAATTGCAATGGCCTGATGGAGGTCAGCGAAGTGTATGAAGCCGGATGCGATACGGACCTTTCGGGCGATGGTCTCGTCGGTGCTGCCGACCTCGTCATTTTTCTCGGCCTTTTCGGATGCCTGGAAAACTGCGGCGCACCGGACCTGGATGGAGACGGTCTCGTAGGTGTGGCGGACTTGGTCATCCTGCTCGGAGAAATCGGACAATTCTGCAATTGAGCTGAACGAACTTGGTCCCCTGATGGACCTCGCGACATTCGCCACCCAATACAGCAGTCCTGCACCTGCAATGCTCGAAGAACTCGAGCGGGCAACATGGCAGAGAACGCGCCACGGTCGTCTCATGACCGATGCCCACACGGGAAGGGTACTGTCCATGATTTCACGCATGATCGCACCGGAAACCGTCCTGGAGCTCGGCACTTTCACGGGATACGGCACCCTGTGTCTGCTCGAGGGACTCTCCCCCACTGGCACCCTGCACACGGTGGAGCGCAACGACGAATTGTTCGAACTGCAAGACGCTCACTGGCAGAGGGCGCAGGGCCACGACCGCATTCGGCGTCACCCCGCCGATTCCCTGGCCTTCCTTCTGAATTGGGACCTGACCGCTTTCGGACCGATTGACCTTGCTTATGTCGATGCGGACAAACAAAGGGTCAATGACCAACTCAACGCCCTTCTGCCCCTGCTCTCTGACCGCGGAACCGTGCTCTTTGACAACACCTGGTGGGGCGGAACCTTGTATCCCACCGATGACGCTCCCGCGGCACACGGACCCAAAACCGATGCCCTCCGCCAATTGAACGAAAGGTTGACGAATGACCCCGACCTATCCGCCCTCGTGCTCCCCGTCGGGGACGGACTCACCGTGGTCAGAAAAATGTAGGAGCAGAGAGAGGCAAGCGCCCTGTCGGATCAAGCCAATACGGCGGCCACTTTGTCGGCCGCTTCCTGAAGCAGGATCGCACTGTGCACCTCGAGTCCGCTATCGTCAATCAACTTCTTGGCCTCAGTGGCATTGGTGCCCTGAAGGCGGACGATGATGGGCACATCGATGGAGCCCATGTTCTTGTAGGCATCCACCACACCCTGCGCCACGCGGTCGCAGCGGACGATGCCGCCGAAGATGTTGACCAAGATCGCCTTGACCGCCGAATCGCGCAGGATGATGCGGAAGGCCTTCTCCACGCGCTCGGCGTCGGCAGTACCGCCCACATCGAGGAAGTTGGCGGGCTCCCCGCCACTGAGCTTGATGATGTCCATCGTGGCCATGGCGAGACCCGCCCCATTGACCATGCAGCCCACGTTGCCGTCGAGCTTCACGTAGTTCAGACCCGCTTCACCGGCCTCCACTTCCGTAGCGTCCTCTTCAGAGGTGTCACGCATGGCGGCGTAATCCGGGTGGCGGTAGAGGCTGTTGCCATCGAGGGTCACCTTGGAGTCCACCGCGATGACGCGGTCATCCGAGGTCTTGAGGACGGGGTTGATCTCGAACATCGAGGCGTCGCTGCCCACATAGGCGGCGTAGAGGGCTTTGACAAACTTGACCATCTCCTTGAACGCCTTGCCGGACAGTCCAAAATTGAAGGCGATGCGGCGGGCTTGAAAATCGCGCAGACCGAGGGCCGGGTCAATGGCCTCCTTGAAAATCTGGTCGGGCGTCTCCTCCGCTACGGCTTCGATGTCCATGCCACCCTGCGGGCTGTACATGATGATGTTTCGGCCTTGGCTGCGGTCGAGCAGAACGCTCATGTAGAATTCGCGCGGCTCGCTGTCGCCGGGCTCGTAGACGTCTTGGGCGATGAGCACCCGGTTGACCTGCTTTCCGTTGGCGCTCGTCTGGGCGGTCACCAGGTGACCTCCGAGGATGCCCGCCGCTGTTTCCTTGACATGCTCGAGCCCCTTGGCCAACACCACGCCGTGGCTCCCCGTCTCCGTCACGGTACCCTTTCCGCGGCCGCCGGCATGGATCTGCGCCTTGACCACAAACCAGCCGGTTCCGGTCTCCTCCTTGAGTTTCAGCGCCACCTCATGGGCCTCTTCGGGCGTGGAGGCTACGTGGCCTTCTTGGATGGCGACACCGTATTGCTTGAGGATGGACTTGCCTTGGAATTCGTGGAGGTTCATTGCGCTGCGGATTCTGTTGACGCCTTTTCGGCGCCGCGAAGTTAGCCTTCGGGCGTAGCTTTCGCACATGCTTCAGGCGACCGGCATTCACAAAAGCCACGGAGACCTCCACGTCCTGCAAGGCGTGGACGTTCAGCTCACCGCGGGTGAGATCGTCTCCATCGTCGGCCCCTCCGGAGCTGGGAAGACCACCCTGCTGAACGTATTGTCCACACTCGACCGCGCCGACAGCGGTTCCGTGGTGGTGGATGGCACCGAGCTGTCGACCCTTCGTGACAAGGCATTGGCGAGGTTTCGAAATGCCCGCATCGGCTTTGTCTTCCAGTTCCATCAGCTGCTGCCGGAATTCAATGCTCTCGAAAACGCCATGTTGCCTGCGCTGGTCGGAGGAAAGTCCGAGATGGAAGCGGAGGAATCGGCCATGTCACGCCTCGATGAGCTTGGTTTGGCTGCCCGGGCGAAGCATCTGCCAAGTCAACTGAGCGGTGGAGAACAACAAAGGGTCGCCGTGGCGCGCGCCTTGGTCAACAACCCGCCACTCCTCTTTGCAGACGAGCCCTCCGGCAATCTGGACAGCACCAATGCGGACGCCCTGCACGATCTGTTTTTCGAATTGCGGGACCGCCACGGCCTGACCATCGCATTGGTCACCCACAACGAGGGACTGGCCGAACGTGCAGACCGTCAAATCCGCCTGCGCGACGGCCGCATAGAAGGGTAACACCCCACCGTCAACCCCACTTGCGGAGGTAGCGATACTGTACCAGCCCGCTGAAGTACTTCCGCTGGTTGATTGCCTCGAATTGGGAGGGAATCTTCCCCTCTGGAAAGAGCCCGACACCGCGCTGGAGACGCGTGGGAAAAACGGTGAGGATCATCTCATCGATGAGTCCCTGCTCCAGCATACTGCCCGCCACCTGGGCTCCACCATCACAGTAGATTCCACTTCCTTTCTCCGATCGCAACGTCGCCACGAGCTCCACCAAATCACCCGTCCAACGGTGAAGCGAAGGAGGGTCATCTTCAACGGGGATGGCATTCCGCGTGATAACGAACACCCGTTTATTCGGGTGATACACGTGTCCCATCCCCCGGACCACATCATAGGTGCGGCGGCCTACAATGACCGTATCAACGCCTTCAAGGAACCGGGCATAACCGAAGTCCTCTCCTTCGAGTTGTTCTGTATTCAAAAAGGAAAGGTCGTCCCCCTCGCCGGCGATGAAACCGTCTTCAGACATGGCAATGTAGAGCGTGACCTTTCTCATGGGCGATGCTATCGGATGACCTGCACAGAACCGGTTTGCGATTCAGACCGCACGGAAGCGCCTTCGTCACTGCCCCAGCTGTAGGTGACCCTGAACATGTAGAGCCCATCGCGAACATAAGCAGCATCCACCCCTCCGTTCCACACGGCGTCCGGATCCAGCGTCCGGAAGACCTCCTCCCCCCACCGATCGAAGATGCGAAGCTCATAGTTGGTCAGGGAACAAGAGGCGGAAACGGCGAGGACGTCGTTCAAGCCGTCATTGTCCGGTGTGATGGCCGATGGGACATAGACCATGCAAGGGCAATCGTCACCGATGGAGGCATAGTCGTAACCCAAGGTGTACTCCGCTTCAAAAAGGCATCCATCCGAATCGGCCACCATCAAACCATGCGCTCCGGCAGACAAGGTGGTGAAAATCCCATCGGGCGACATGGTTTCCCCATCCAACACATAGCTGTACGGCTCCATACCTCCGAAGGCCTTCACCTCGATGCGGCCATTCTCGAACCACGTGCAATTGACATCGTACTCCGTCACGGAAACCCCCAAGTCGCTGCCGTTCACCAACACCACGGGAACCGTCCCTTCACATCCCGTGGCATTGGACGCCACCACATCGTAAGCCCCAGCGTACAACCCCTCGAACAATCCGGAACCCCCCGTGAGGGCGGTATCGCCCGTCAGTTCAAAAGTGAATGCCGAGGGCTCATTCGCCACGACCTCAATCCGTCCCGCGGCATCGCTGCAGTATTCATCCACCGCTTGAACGAGCTCGAGGTCCGGTCCGACACGGCTCAGCGCAATGCTCGCTTGGGCGTCACAACCGTTGGCATCGACCACCATGGCGCCATAGCTGCCCTCCACCAGCCCGGTGAATTCCCCGCCCGACACTTCCACCCCGTCCAAGGTGAACGTGAAGGGTGCGGTTCCACCCAACGCACTCAAGGCAACCTCACCATCGCCCCCCGTGCAGGACTCGTCCACGGCACTTACGGCCAGATCAAAGCCAATGCAGGCAGCCTCTTGACATTGGGTAGCGGCGTTGCTCAGTAAACCTTGAAGGTTTTGCTCCACATAGGTCTCCATCCGGTCGACCTGACCTTGCGAAAACATGAAGAGACAGGCATCGTCGCAATAATCCATGTAGGATGGCCACAGGATGGCGTCGGTGCAGTTGACGATGGTTTGGCCTGCCGGACATCCGTATTGGGCGGCGTCCGTAACGGGAGTGTCATTCACGAAATCATCGCTGGCACAGCCCCCATTGCCCCAAGGGTGCTCCAGGAACAAGTAATGCCCGACCTCATGGGTCACGGTGCGCCCCATGTTGTAAGGTGCACTGATGTTGTTTCCACCACAGGAAATACTGCCGAAATAAGCGGGGTCACAAGTCACGCCGTCGCCATTTCCGTTTCCGCCAAGGGGCGAATACCCCAGGGTTCCGCCACCGATGTCATAGACGAAGAAATTCAGGTATCCCGACCAAGCGGCATCGAAATCACCGGATGTCTGGTCCAAAGTCACGGCATAATCCCCTTCCAACAACCCGAAACCTCCGGGGTGATTCAGGGTAGCCAGACAAAACTGTATGCATGACTCGCCGTTGGAAATCCCAGGCCAGATGCTGGGTTGGAGGTTGTTCCACTCTGTGATATCGCCGTTGGCACCGGCGAAATCCGCATTGAGGGACTCCACCTGGGACAGGGCCATATCGATGGCACAGGCCATGGGAATGCCTGTATTCTGGAAATGCACCGCCACGGGAATCAACAGAGGATCGTTGCAGGGGGGCCGGAACAACTGGGCGTCCCTAACGGCTTGCTGCTTTGCCAAATGCGCCTCTGCAAACCCCGGAAGCCCCATCATGTGGGCATGAACAGAGTCCATCCCGCAAGTCCTTTGGGCTCCTCCTTTCATCGCCAGTAGACTGGCCAACAACATAAATGTCAATCGCAACGCGCTCATTCCGCTCACCGTGAATCGAAGGCAAAACTGCAACGAAAGTTCCGGGGTTGCACTGTCCTCTGCACCGAACTCCAAACACCTCCTGTGGATGTCGATGCGAAGGAATATTCCGATAAAGTGTTATGCATGCAGAATATATGCGCGCATAGTGTATATTGTACACGTGAAACCCGAGGATACCATCGACTTTCATGTGCGGTTCGCTTGGGCCGGCATTGCCCGGCAGTATGGACAGCTCGCTGCTTCCCGAGGCAGTACGATGGCCATGGGTCAAGCCCTGCTCAACATCGACCGGGACGGTACCCCGTCCACGCAACTCGGCCCGCGCATGGGCATGGAGAAGACCTCATTGAGTCGGCTCCTCAACAACCTCGAACAGCAGGGCATGATCGAACGTCGTGCCGACGACAAGGACCGACGTGTCGTCCGCATCCACCTCACCGCCGATGGCAAGAAGGAACGCGACCGCGCCCGGAATGCCGTTCGGAAGTTCAATCAGTGGATTTCCAAGCAATTGGGCTCGGAACGCACAGCCCGTCTGCTGCAAGACCTGCAGCAACTCAACGTAGAAATCGTTCGCTACCCCACTCGGAATGACTTTCCGAATGGAGCTGCGCACGCCAACCCCGATTCCAACGCCGCCTAAACATGGCTTCACCCACCCTACCCCACAGCTTCAACCGCGTCGCCGTCCTCGGATCCGGCGTGATGGGCAGCGCCATCGCCTGCCACCTTGCCCAAACGGGCCACGAAGTGCTCCTGCTCGACCTCCCCGCCAAGGAAGGCCCGCGCAATGCCACCGCCGACGGTTTCCTCAAAGCCTGCATCAAGTCCAAACCGAGCCCGCTGTACCGGAAGGCCTTTGCCAGCCGCATCACCACGGGCAACTTCGAGGACGACATGCCCCGCATTGCCGACTGCGATTGGATCATCGAAGTGGTGGTCGAGCGACTGGACATCAAGAAAATCGTGTTCGCGCAGGTGGAAAAGCACCGCAAGCCCGGCACGCCCATCACCTCCAACACCTCCGGCATTCCCATCGGCGACCTCGCCGAAGGCCGCAGCGAAGACTTCCAGGCCTGCCTCTGTGGCACCCACTTCTTCAACCCGCCGCGCTACCTCGCCCTGCTGGAAATCATCCCGCACGCCGGAAGCGATGCGGCCTTGATCGAGCACTTCATGGCTTACGGCCGTGACCGCTTGGGTAAGACCACGGTACTCTGCAA
>JBDQOI010000058.1:0-9874 GCA_040261275.1 Flavobacteriales bacterium
CTTGTAGACTGCAGTCAGCTCCTTGGCATATTGGCGAAAGTCGGTGATGCGGTCCTCCAAAGTGCCTTCTTCATTGAACAGCCAACGGAAAGCTGTGCGGACCGTTTCGGGCTCATTTTCAGATAGGCCAGTGATCATTCCGCGCGGAAAGTAATTGGCTGTGTTCAGCAGATTTGCTGTCTTTTCGAGGGACTGTGCGAGCATGGCTGGGAAATCGTCGGCTTCCAAATCCCAGTGCTCTTGGAAGTGCTTTACGGCCTGCCATTTGTACAGCTCCTGCGGCCCGATGCCATCGAACTGCTCTGCGTATTCAGCAATGAAAGGTTCCAGATTGGCTTTCCACCGGCGGTGCTTCTCTTTTTCAGCTTCAATCAGTGTTTCCAATTCCGGCAGATGGTCTTCAATTTCGATGCAGGTCTTGGGTGAATCCATGGAGTCGGAAAGCCCCTTGCTCATGTCTTTTTTTGAAATCGAAATTCCCGTCCATCGAATGGGGCGTTGATGTTGCAGTTCAGACTCTGGATTCCAGCGATACGCGCCTGCTACTTCACTGAGGTGAAACCGTCCTTCTTGGTCCCTCACAAAAACCAAATCTTCATCCTGAATGTAAGCGCAACAATACCAGATGTTGCCCGCGCATTGCCCTACACTTTGCTCTGAGCTGCCAGGGTGGTATTGGCGGTAAATCGATTTGATCCGTTCGAAGGTGTCATCCTGATTTTCATTGATTTGCGCTCCAAGGTCTTCTGCGACATCATAGTCCACTCCGATAAAATTCTGGCGGTAACCTGTTTCAAAATGATCGTTACCGCTGCCTAAGCGGACCCTGAAGTAGCGCATGTCGAAAATGTAGTTCCTATTTGCCTTGGGTCACATTTTGTTCCAGCCCTTTTCTTCATCGAAGACCCGTTTCAAACCCATGTTTTTCGGGAGCGGACGGATCGCCTTTTGGAACTCGGGCATCCTCAAATGCGTTTTCCAGTCAAATCCTGTCTTTGCGTAACGAATCATGATGACCAAGACCCCATAGCCTTCAGGAGGGCTTGTGGGTGGGTCATCTGAGTCACCCTCCCATCGGATGCGCGAGGTGCGCTTGCTCGTGCTTTCCGATGTGATACACTTGACGCTGACGTGCTTCAGTTGAATACCATTTTCCAAAACGAAATCAATTCCCTTGTTTGATTTGCTTTCGGGTCTAGAAATGCTATCGAAATTGAGGATACCTCTGCGTCTCTCTTCAATAAAATATCGCACGGCCAGCATCTCTGCGATGCGTCCAATGAAATTGTCATTTCCTGTGAGCAGTTCATTCTGTTCCACTTTCTCCAGAAACTCGCGCCGGGCTGTCAAATAGGACATGGCCAATTGCATGGCCAGCTGACTTTGTTTTCCGTTGAATTCAATCTCCTTCCAGCCTTTCTTCATAGTGTCTTTCCGTTTATCCAAAAGGGTGAAGACTGCGTTCCATCACCGCACCAGCGTGACGTGGCCGTGGAAGATGCGTTCGTCGTCCTCGGATCCGCTCAGGAAAAGGCGGATTTGCCAATTGTAGACCTCGTTCGCGGAATAGTGATCGCCGGGGTTGCCATCCAGGCCGCGGACGGCGCCCGTCCAATATTCATCGTAGTCGTTGGTTTGGAACACGACTTCGCCCCACTGGTCAAAGACCAGGAGGGTGTACTTCTGGATGAGGTTGGTGCCGCGGATGATGGGTTTCCAGGCGTCGTTGATGCCGTCGCCAATGCCCTCGCTGGCAGGTGTGAAGGCGTTCGGAACGAAGAGTGAGATTTGGTCGTCGATGGTCACGAGGTCCACAGCGACGTCTGAGCAGCCGAACTCGTTTTGGATGGTCAGGACGACCTGGTATTCTCCCGGCTCATCATATCGATGGATGGGTGTGGCTGCGTAGCTGCCGTTCCCATCGCCAAACGTCCAGCTTGTCACCGTGAGGTTGCTGTCGGTCAGGAATTGGAAGGAGGTGTTCTCCGGCGATATGGCGAGGGGGTAGAAGGAGAAATCGGCCACCGGAACGGGATGGACGGTAAAGTCGTCGGCGAGGGAAAGGGTATCTGCACATCCTTCCGGACTGACGGCGACGATGTAAGATTCAAAGGTGCCAACCTGGTCTATGATGAGCCCTTCGGTGGGCAGCGGACCGTCATAAATGCCGTCGATGAACAGCGAAGTGGCTTGGCTGTACGAGCTGAGGTCCTGGAAGTCCACCGAGAGCGGATTGCATCCGATCCGCGGGTTGGCGTTGAGGTTGGCGATGGGGGCAAGGTGGACCGTGAAGTCTTCCTCGGCCTCGTCAGAACACGCGTAGCCGTTGGCGGCGATGAGGGTCACCGTGTAGGTGCCGACCGCATCGGCGGCGAATGTGGGTGCAGGGGCCACGACCGGAGTGCCGCCGTTGACCGACCAGCTGTGGTTGATCGATCCCACGCTTGCGTTCTCGATGACGATGTCTACCGGGAAGCTGCAGCTTTCCGCACTCTCCAGAGAAAAGGCGGCTTGAGGTGTCGGCAGTGCGGTGATGACCGCAGAGGTGCTGTCCACGCAAAGCTGCGCGCTTTCAGTGACCAAGGTGACCGTGAACTGCAGGGGCGTCAGCCCTGGGTTTTCGAAAGTGTGGGTGGGGGCCAATGTGAAGGCCGGTTGGCTGCCGTCTCCGAAATGCCAGGTTTGGAATGCGCCACCCGAAGAGGTGTTGTCAAAGTTGACGGTCAAGGGAGCACACCCCAGGCCGTCGCTCAGATCAAAGGAGGGCACGGGATTGGGATGAACCAACACGTCCAAGCTGGCCTCGGCGGTGCAGCCGGTGAGCGGAGCCTCCGTCGAGAAAGTGACGGTGTAGTTTCCTGCGTTGGCGTAAGCGTGGGTGGTGGATAGGCCAGCTCCTGCTGCACCATCCCCGAAGTCCCAATCCGCATTGCCGGGGTTGTCGGTGGTGCTGGCAAAGGCAAACGGCGCCCCGGCGCAGAGCGAAGGATCTGCAACCGCCAACGTCACGTTGGGAATGGGATGAACCACGACCGGAATCTGCAGGGTGTCGTAGCTGCAACCGTTGGTCACGAACTGGGTGACCGTGTAGGTGCCGGGCAGCGGGTAGGTGGTGCTGGCGATGGGCGTGGCCGCAAAGTCACCATTGTCAAAGTCGTAGCTCACCGCAGTGGTGGCGCTGCTGAAGTCTTCGACCCCCAGCGTGAAGGGCGCGCACCCATCGGGGGTGCTCAGCGTGAAGAAGGCTTCCACTTGATTGGGCAGCACCAGGACGTCACCGGAAACGGCGTCGGTGCCGCATTGGTTTGTGCCCGTCACGGTCACGGTGAACACCTCCTCCACATCGCCCACGGAATACCAATGGTCCGGGGGATCGGCTCCCGTGAAACCGGTGCCATCTCCGAAGTCCCACACCACGTCGTCCGGAAGGCCCACAGAGGTGCTCATGATGTTCATCTCGAAGGGCGAGCAAACCGTGTCCTCCTCAAAGGCGAAGCCCATCACGGGCGTGGGATACACCACAATGGCATCTTCCACGACATCGCTTCCGCACAGGTTGGTCGCGGTGAGGCTCACAGCGTAATCCACGATGCTGTCGCCTTGTGTGAAATTCAGCGCGGGTGGCGCCTGCTGTGTGTACTGCGTGCCGTTGATGTCCCACAGGTAATTTCCGAAGGGGGCATCGCTGAGGTTTGCAAACTGGACATCCAGCGGGGCGCAACCGAAGTCAGGGGTCAACAAAAGGTCGGCGGTCGGGGGATGGGTGATGTCCACGCTGCTGCTCGCGTAGTCCACACAGCCAAAGCCGTTTTCTACCGTCAGGTCGATGGTGTAGGTGCCGTCGCCTGGGAAAGTGAATCCGGGTTCGAAATCCGATGAGGACATCAGTCCGCCAAAGTCCCAGCTCTGCAACGTGGTGCCTGTGCTCAGGTTGTTCAGCGGGAGGTCCAGGTTGGAACAGCCGAGTGGGTCGTGGGTGAAGTCCGCCGTGGGCACCGGGTGCACCGTGACGGTGTGTTCCACCGTGTCGCGGCACCCCGTGAGGGCGTCTTCGAACCAGTATGACGGCGTGTAGGTTCCGGGGGCAAGTGCGCTGGTGAATGTGCCTGCCGTGGGGTCCAAAATCCCCGTGCCGTACCACGTGCCCCCGGTGGGTGTGGCTTGAGTAAGCAGAACGGTGCCGAGGTTGCCACAGAAGGCGTCGGGGCCGGGAATGCCCACGGGCGGAAGGGCAAGGACCGTGACATCGACTTGATCGGCAGTGTAACAGGTGCCGGAACCGTATTCGATGACGTAGGTGTAGCTGCCGGGGGTGAGGATGCCCGGGGAGACCAGGCCGGTAGCCGGGTTGGTGAGGCCGGGGTCAGCGCCAGGCGATCCGCCGCTCCATGCGCTGCCGGTGGCGGGGCTGCCGTTGAGCTGTACCGGATAATCGTTGTCACAAACCGTGACATCCGGACCAGCGTCGGCGATCTGCGGAACCTGGATGTCGATGGTGATGTCGTCGTCGTTGGTACACCCATTGCCGTCGGTGAAGGTGTAGACGGGGTTGACGGTGCCCGGGCCCGGAATCGAAGGCAGGAACTCACCCAGCATGGCGTTGGTGATGCCGTTTCCGGACCAGCTGCCGCCTGGCGGGGTGAAGCCCGTCAAGGTCGTGGCGATGGCCTGGTCGCACAGGCTGATGTCAGGCCCGGCATCCACCACCGGCAGGGGCCACACCGTGACGGTGACCTGGGCGGTTTCCTCGCAGCCGCGATCGTCTGTGACCGTCAGGGTCGCCGTGAGGGTGCCTGCGCTGCCCGCGAATGCCGTCGCGGTGGTCGTTGTCGCGCCATCCACGCCCGGAGTGACCCCACTCCAGCTGTAGGTGTAAGGGGGCAAACCGCCACTGACATCGCCGGTAAAGGTGAACGTGGCGCCCTCGCACAATGCGGGGGCTGAAGCAGTCAGTGCGATGACGGGAAGCTCGTGCACGGTCAGTGTTCGGGAGTCGGAATTCTGGCAGGTACCCGTACCGTAGGTGTAGGTCAATTCGTAGTTGCCTGGAGCCAAGGGCCCGGCGTCCACATTGCCCGCGGCATCTACCGTGACGTCCGCACTCGACCAGGCGCCCCCGGAGGCTGGGGTGAATCCACCGAGGGCCAGGGTGATGTCCTCATCGCAGATGCTGAGGTCGTCTCCAGCTTCTGCTGTCACGGGGTCGTCAATGGTGACGGTGACATCGGCGCTGTTGACGCAGTTGTTGCCGTCTTCAAAGGTGTAGGTCAAATCCACCGTTCCCGTGCTCACCTGGCTGGGGTCAAAAGTTCCGGCATCGCCGTCCACCACGCCTGTTCCGGTCCATTCTCCATCCGCAGGGGTAGCCCCCGTAAGCGTGGTCAGAATGGGCAGATTGCACAGGACGCCCTGGTCAGGAATGGTGATGACGGGCAGCAGATTCACGACTACTGTGGTGCTGATGTCTGCGGTGCACCCTTCTGGGGTGACCGCCGTTCCGGTCAGGGTAATGTTTTGGTTTCCCGCGGTTTCGGTGCGGGTCAATGGCAGTGTGGCGTCATCCGCCCAAAAAACATCGGGTGCCGAGGGCTCGCTGAGGGTGGCATCGAATACGTCGTCCTGGCATACTGCTGTTGGTGCGGAAATTGCCGGAGTCGGGAGCGGGTGGATGGTAAAGGTCGAAGTGGCTGTGGATTCACAGCTGCCTACCCCATTGACCAGGGTCAGGGTATAGGTGTTGGGCGGCAGACCCGGATCCACGGTACCGTCCGTTGCCACGCCTGTTCCGCTCCATGAGGCGGTAGCCGGCGCGAAGCCTTGAATGACAAATGGAGCATCATTCTGACATGCTTCCGCGGGCAGACCTTCGTCTACTTGAACGAAGGGTTCCACGTTGACCGTGAGCTGGTCCTCCGCAACGCATCCATTGATGTCGGTGAACGTGTAGGTGAGCACGGAAGTGCCCGTCCCGCTTGTGGTGAACCCGCCCGCTCCGGTGACGCCTGTACCGCTCCAAACACCCGTTCCGCCATCCGTGAGCCCCGGACTGAAACCGCTCAAGGTGGTGGTGTAGGTGCCGTTGTCGCACAGGGTGAGCGGGCCGCCGGCCTCCACGGTGGGGTTGTCCAGCGAGGAGAAGCTGACCGGGATGTCATCCAAGCAGCCGAGGGCGTCGGTCACCGTCAGCGTCAGGTTGAGAGCTGTGGCAGTGGGCGGTGCCGTCCAATTCACGCCAGGTTGCCCCGTTGCGGACAGGTCGCCGGACCAATCAAAGCTGGCATAAGGCGTGGTGCCACCTGAGGCAGTGCCGCTGATGGTGACGGTTTGCCCCGGGCATGGCGGCGTGGGCAACGTGGCCGCTGCCACGGGCAGGGGGGTGTAGACCACCTCCACGTCGTCCGAACTGACGCAGCCATTCGTCCCTGTGGCGGTGACCTCGATGGTCGTCGTGGTCATCGCATTGACGGTCACCGAGGGCCCTGTGGGCGCCCCTACGAAATCGGGGTTGGATGTCCATTGGAAGGTGGCTCCACCCGTGCCCGAGGCGGTCACGTCGACATTGGTGCCTGCACAGGCCGTGGGTGCGGGAAGGGAAAAGCTGATGTCCGGGGCGGACTGCACGTCGAAGGTCACCTGGTCCGACGCCGAACCGCAGAGGTTGGTGGCCGTGCCGATCAGGGTATGGCTTCCGGCCGTCAGCGGTCCAAAGTTGATGTCCCCTGCATTGCTTCCCTCGACGTTGCCGTCCAGTGTCCACGACCACGAATCCACGGGGGTCTGCGGTGTTGTATTGGTAAAGTACAATCCGATGACATCCTCGCCCTCACAGGCGATGGGGGCGACATTGATGTTGGCGGGAGGTGGCGCCAAAACTTCAATGCTCCACTGCAGCACGCTTTCAGGACAGGCATCCTTGCTGGGAATGCCCACTTTCAATTCTACGTTGTAGACGCCGGGGCTGGGGAATTCAACCGTTGCAGCCGTGGCATTCAGTCCACCGCTCACCCAGTTGTAGCCGCCGGGACCACTGATGGTCCATGTGGTCGTTGGGTCGCCACAAAGGACGGGATCCCCGGTCAGGTCTTCAAGGTCAACCAACAGCGGCGCGCATCCACTGAGCGGTGCAACCTGGCCCACGGCCTGCAGCTCCGGATAAACGCAGACCGTCATTTCCGTCGTGGCCGTACCGCATGCGCTGTGGTTCGCCGTGAACTCCACACTGTATTCTCCAGGTTCAGGAAAGCTCAGGGACCAAATACTGTCAAATCCGAAATAGGGTGATGTGTTTTGTTGACCATTCAAGGGTTGAACGTACCATTCAACGTTGCTTGGATTGCATCCATTTGAGGTAACAACTTGTCCAAAGTCATTTGCAGAATATTGACCTGCATAGCCGACACAAACATTGGCAGGTCCTCCCAATTGCGGGTTGGGAGAGCTGTGTACGGTGATTGGTCCTACGGAATTGGAAGAGCTGAAACAGTCGTTCACGGCTTCGATCGTGAAGACCAATGCGTTACTGTATGTAGTCGTTTGAGTTGAATACTCCTCACCACAGCTACTTGCGTTGTATGTATGGAACACGGAGTCGGGGAAGGCTGGCGAAGTCAAGAATTCATGGGTGATCCATTCTGAAGTGCCGTCTCCGAAATCCAGGAGGTACATTGTTTCTGGTGCGTTATCTGCGAAGTTGAATATTGGAAACCCCAATTCCGTTGGGCTGCATAGACCCACAGTATTTCCGGGGTTGGCTGATCCAATTTGGGGATTGTTTCCGATGAAGAGTGAATCCGAGTAAATCGAAATGCATCCGTTGGCAGCCAGGGAAGTGACCACCACATTGTAATAACCGAAGCTGGAGTAGGTGGTTCCTATGTATCCTCCTTCATTGGATGGGAGGATTTCGGTGATGACCGTGTCGCTTCCGTTGCCCCAGTCGATGGTGATGCTTGTTATTCCATTGATTGGATTGAAGCTTGGGGTGAAGTCCGGAGGAAGAAGTTGATACGGCTCATTCTCAACTTCAGGTTGGCAGAGGGGGTCCAATTCGCCGAGATTCGGATTGGGTATCTGAAGGACCGTGATGTTCTGGGAGGTCGTCGCCGAGCAACCCTGTTCGTTGGTAACGGTCAGGCTCACGGTAACGGTTTGGCTCTCACCGCCATCGAGGAAGTAGGGGTGAGTGGGTTGAGGATCGGTTGAGGTTGATCCATCGCCGAAGTTCCACAGGTAGTCCAGGTCGGAATCCACATTGTTCACGTCGAAGATGATGCCCTGATCGCCGCAGATTCCATCCTGCACCACAGTGAAATTCGCACCGGGCGATGTTTCCTCGATGAGTGCAATCGTTGCAGTGCAGACCGTGCAGTTGGTCATCTCTACCTCCAAGGTCCAATCGCCTAATTCAATGGGCTCCGGAGGGTCAAACCCATTGTCCACGGCCACGGTTTCTACCAGGCCGCTCGGGCTTGTCCATGTAGCCTCCACCGGATTGCCCGCTACGGCATTGAACCAAGGCGTCCATTGGAATGCGGGTTGCCCCCCTGTGCAGACCACCAATTCCTCGGGTACAGTTGAATCCTCGCACTGCGCCCGCCCAGCAAAAGCTGAAACCAGAATGAGCGAGAAACTGAGCAGTCGAGCAATCAAAGCGGAGCAGATTCGGATGCCCCAAATTTACAGCAGGTCCATATCGCATTGAGTAGATGGCTGTTTTGGGCAGGAGTTGACCAAATTGAACAGTTTATGAGATGGTCTGCCTTTCCATTGTTGTGCAATTCGTGCGGTCTTGCCGGAATGGTGCAGGAAACAAAAAACCCGGCTCGGGCCGGGTTTTTCGCAGGCTACAGGTGCCCGCAGCGGTTATGGGTCAGCCGCTGATCACCAGCAGTACTTGCCTTCTTCGATGAGCTTGACCGCGATGGCCTGGCGGGCGGCGGTGGTGTTGAAGGGTTCGGTCTTGGTGAACCGCTTCAGCCCCATGAGCATCATTTTCAGCTCGTCGCCCTCGGCGAAGGCGAGGAGGGCCTCCTTGCCGGAGGAGTGCATGCGCTCGGCGACCTCGTAGCAGTAGACCTTCATCATGGCGAGCTCGTGGGCGACCGCTTCTTCGCTGCCGCGGATGCCGGAGAGCTTTTGGACGCGCAGCACGAGGGACTCGACGGTGTACGTCCAGATCATCATGTCGGCAATGTGCATGAGCACTTCCTGCTCTTTCGCGAGGGTCTGCATCAGCTTCTGCACCGCCGCGCCGGCGACGAGGAGGACGGCCTTCTTGAACTTCTCGACGTATTCCAAGTGCGCCTCAAAGACGTCGGTGGGGGGCATGCCGAAATCGGGCACGCCGGTGATTTCCTCGGCCACCGCCTGGGCAGGGGTCATGAGGTCCATCTGGCCCTTCATGGCCTTCTTCAGGATCATGTCCACCGTGAGCATGCGGTTGATCTCGTTGGTGCCCTCGAAGATGCGGTTGATGCGCGCGTCGCGGTAGCCGCGCTCCACGCGCGTCTCGGCCGAGTAGCCCATGCCGCCAAAAATCTGCACGGCCTCGTCGATGACCAGGTCGAGCACCTCTGAGCCCAGCACCTTCATCATGGCGCACTCGGGGGCAAAGTCCGCGATGCCTTTGAGGGTGGCCTCGCCGTGTTCCATGCCGCCCTCTTTGAGCGCCTTGATGGCGTCGTCGATGTTTTGGGTGGCGCGGTAGGTGGCCGCTTCGCAGGCGTAAATCTCGATGGCGCTTTGGGCCAACTTGTGGCGGATGGCGCCGTACTTGGCGATGGGCCGGCCAAATTGATTCCGCTCGTTGGCGTATTGTACCCCGCCGGTCAGCGCGCCCTTGGCGGCACCGATCACGGCACCACCGAGCTTGATG
>JBDQOI010000059.1:0-9075 GCA_040261275.1 Flavobacteriales bacterium
TCCTGGCAACCGCCGACTTCGTCTTCGTCGCAGATGCCATCTTCGTCGGCATCGTTGAGGCAGTTTCCATCGCAGTCGAGACCGGCGTCTGCGTAGGTGCAGGATCCGTCGTCATCGGTAGCGGAAGGATTGTAGTTACAGGCGCTGGCGTCCTGGCAACCGCCGACTTCGTCTTCGTCGCAGATGCCATCTTCGTCGGCATCGTTGAGGCAGTTTCCATCGCAGTCCAGGTTGGCAGCACCGTAAAGGTCGAGCGGGAATTCGCACGTGCCATCATCGGTCGTCGCCTCAGCGTTGAAGTTGCATGCAGCAGCATCGGTACAACCGTCAACCTCCGATCCTGCGCCAAAGTAAAAGGTGTCGCGGAACTCGTCCTGTCCATCGCCTTGGATGAACACTTGACAGTACATCTGACCACTGATTTCTCCTGTGGTGGTCATCTGAGCGACGAGCACTTTCAAATCATCTCCTGCAATGCCATTGGCATCGCCATTGAGTGCGTACCAAGCTCCCCCGATGAGGTCATCGATAACAATGTTTCCACCGTCGATACCACCACCTGGGTCAAAGTTGGTCACCCAAGGGTTGGAACTGGCTTGCACCGTGCTGACGGCAGCTTCTCCAGCGAGCGCATCGGGCACACCCTCCAAACCAATGGTCACCCAACTGTCGTAAGCCAGGTCGGGGTAGACCGCGAACAACAAGCTATTGATTCCATTGGGCGTTGCAGCGCCAAGGGTAGCATGGTAGAAGTTCGTTGTGGTGTTGATGTACGTTGGATTCGTGATGTCACCCGAAACGGACGACATAAAGTCGGTCGCGTTGTTCATGGTGACATAAATCCGTGAACAGGAGTACCCGGTGAGGTCGGTCACACCCAAGGCACCGGCAAGGATGCCGATGTCCTCGGTCACGGTCTCAATGGAGATGTCATAACCTTCAGGAGCCGGAGCCGAGTTGATCGACTGGGTGAAAGCGGGGGTACAGAAGAGGGCGAAAAACAGCCCGAGAAGCAAGCGGTAGGGGTTCATGGTGCCTTTGGAATAAGCGAATAGCATCAAGATAAGTCCTACAAATATGCGAATTAAATCGACGAATGGCAAATATATTTTAATTCATCGACTGATTTAAGCTTCTCGTCGACGAAAAACAATGAGGCAAGGAGCGTATAATCAGAGCGCCCAGCGCCCTGTTCCGAACAGGCAAATGAGGTTGGAGTTTTACCCGACGATGTTGATGATGCGCCCAGGAACGACGATCACCTTTTTCGGAGCGCGCCCATCCAATTGCTTGGCGGTACGCTCATCGGCCAGCACCGCGGCCTCGACATCCGCGGGGGAGGCGTCTGTGGCCACGTTGAATTGGAAGCGCACCTTGCCGTTGAATTGAACGGGGTATTGAACTTCAGCTTCGACCAGTTTGGAGGCATCCCACTTCGGCCAATCCGCATCCACCACGGATCCGTTTCCGCCGCACATTTCCCAGAGCTCCTCTGCCAGGTGGGGCGCATAGGGAGCAAGTGTGGCGGCCAATGGCTGCAGGACGGCGCGCTCATGGGCGCCCGCTTCGGTGAGTTCGTTGACCCCAATCATGAGGGCGCTCACCACCGTGTTCCAGCTCAAACGCTCGAGGTCTTCGGTGACCTTTTTGATGGTCTTGTGCAAGGCGCGTTCTGCCTCGGGTGACGGAGTGCCTTCGTTGACCAGCACCTCTCCGTCGGCATTGCGGTAGAGCCGTGAAAGCTTGCGCAGGAATCCGTGCACGCCATTGATGCCCTGCGTATCCCAGGGCTTGGCCTGCTCCAGCGGGCCCAGGAACATCTCGTAGCAACGCAAGGTGTCCGCGCCGTAGCGCTCCACAAGGTCGTCCGGGTTTTCGACGTTGTATTTGGACTTGGACATCTTCTCCACCTCGCTTCCGCAGCGATACTGCCCCTCTTCGTCCAGGATAAACTCCGCATCGGCAAATTCCCGACGCCACGCCTTGAAGCCATCCAAGTCGAGTACATCGTTCTTTACCAAGCTAATGTCCACATGCAGCCGCTGGGTGCGGTGGGCCTTCCGCTGCTCGAAAGAGACGAAGGTGTTGGTGCCCTCCACGCGGTAGACGAAGCTGCTCCGACCCAGGATCATCCCCTGGTTGATCATTTTGGCAAAGGGCTCGTCGAACCCGATGAGGTCGAGGTCGAAAAGGAACTTGGTCCAGAAACGGCTGTACAGGAGGTGTCCGGTGCCGTGCTCTGCGCCACCTACATACAAATCGACCTGGCCCCAATAGTCGCTCTTGGACCGGTCACACAATGACGCCGCATTGTGCGGGTCCATGTAGCGCAGGAAATACCAGCTCGATCCGGCCCAACCCGGCATGGTGTTGAATTCCATACGGTCACCGCGCCGCACATTCCAATGTTCGGCACGGGCCAAGGGGGGGTCCCCTTCTTCAGTGGGCAGATAGGCATCCACCTCGGGGAGCAGCACCTGCTCACCCTCGAGCAATTTGGGCACGCCCCCCTCGTAGTAGACAGGGAAGGGCTCGCCCCAATAGCGTTGCCGACTGAAAACGGCATCGCGCAATCGGTAGTTGACCCGTGGTTCCGCGAAACCGGCGGCCGCCGTTTCCTCGATGGCGCGAGGCAAGGCTTCCTCACAACGAAGCCCATCCCACTCCCCGCTGTTGCACAGGACGGCTTGCTTATCGGATTCAGCGCCCGCCTCGATGTCGTGCCCTTCGAAAATGGGGGGGATGGGCAAATCGAAGGCCTTGGCGAATTCCCAGTCGCGCTGGTCCCCTGCAGGGACAGCCATGACCGCCCCCGTGCCGTAACCGGCCAGGACATAATCTGCAATCCAGATGGGCATGGCCTCGCCCGAAAGCGGGTGGACCGCATGGGCGCCGGTGAAGCACCCGGTCACCCCCCGGTCACCCGCCATGCGCTCGCGCTCGCTTCGCGAAGCGGTCTCTTGCACATAACCATCCACCGCTGCACGTTGGTCGGCTGTAGTAATCAGGTCCACCAGATCATGCTCTGGGGCGAGCACCAAGAAATTGGCGCCGTGCAGGGTGTCGGGCCGGGTCGAGAAGACCTCGATCCGTTGGCCCGTGTGACCCTCGATTTCAAACCGAAGCTGCGACCCCGTGGACTTTCCAATCCAGTTGCGCTGCACCTCCTTGATGCTATCCGACCAATCAATGGTGTCCAGACCCTGCAGTAAGCGGTCGGCGTAGGCGGTGATGCGCATCATCCATTGTCGCATCTTCTTGCGGACGACCGGGTGGCCGCCCCTTTCGCTTTTTCCTCCGATGACTTCATCGTTGGCGAGCACGGTGCCCAAGGCGGGACACCAGTTCACTTCGCTATCGGCCAGGTAGGCCAGGCGGTAGGCCATCAGGACGTCACTGCGTCCGGTGTCATCCAGTGCGTTCCACTGGTCAGCCGTGAAATGTCCATCAAACGTGGGACCCCAGTGGTTTTGACCGGCCTCATGGAGGTGATCCTGTCCGCATATCCAGGCCACATCGGCATTTCCCGCTTGTGAGAAAACCGATACCAATTCGGATATGGAAACGGCCTTGTTCGCAGCACGGTCGTATCCGTGTTCGAATAACCGGGCGAAAATCCATTGCGTCCAACGGTAGTAATCGGGACTGCTGGTGCGGACCTCGCGGCTCCAATCGTAGCTGAAGCCCAACAAGTCGAGCTGGCTTCGGTAGCGCGCGATGTTGCGCTCGGTCGTGATGGCGGGATGTTGCCCGGTCTGGATGGCGTATTGCTCCGCCGGAAGCCCAAAGCTGTCGTATCCCTGCGGGTGGAGCACATTGAATCCGCATTGCCGCTTGTAGCGGGCAATGACATCGGAAGCGATGTACCCCAGTGGATGGCCCACGTGCAGTCCGGCTCCGCTCGGGTAGGGGAACATGTCCAGCACGTAGAATTTTTTCCGGTTCGCGTCTTCCTTGACGGCATAGGTTTCCTGCTCAACCCAGCGCCCGCGCCATTTGTCTTCGATGGCCTTGAAATCGTACTCCATTCCCGAGAGGTGAAGCCGCGAAGATACCGAGGCAACCAAGGTGTGCGACTTGTGCCTGAAATTGCACCCGTGTACGCCACCCGCATGCCTTCAGCCGTCCCCGCCCTGTTTCCGGAATTCCGGTGGACGGGAGAAGCGGCATCGTCTGAGGTTCACCTGACTTTCGACGACGGGCCCCATCCAGAGTGGACCCCACGCATCTTGGATATGCTGGCGGAACAAGGCCACAAGGCCACATTTTTCTGTGTGGGAGAGAACATCGAAAGGCACCCCGAAGTGTTCGATCGAATCCGCAGGGAGGGACACAGTTGGGGCAACCACACCATGCGCCACGAGTCGGGTTGGACCACAGGCCATTTCGAGTACCTCAAGAGTTTCCTGGCATGTGAGGCGATCACCCGGTCGGGTTTGTTTCGCCCGCCTTATGGCAGGATCAGGCGGGCGCAGGCAAGGGCAATCACGGCGCGCTGCGAGGTTGTGATGTGGGATTTGCTGACGGGCGACTTTGATACCCGAAGGACGGCTGAAGAATGCCTGGAGAGCACCCTTCGTCATTTTGTGCCGGGGTCGATCGCCGTCCTGCACGACAGCGACAAAGCCGCTCAAAGGACCATGGGTTTGCTTCGGGGCATGTTGGCCACGATGAACAGCCAGGGATGGAGAGGCAAGGGTCTAAAGATGCCTCGCCGGTGGGATTGACGGAAGATTCCCACAAGGGCAAATCCTATTCGGCTACCTGATTTTCAGGGATTTGCTCGGATTTTTACAAGGCATGTTGTCTTCCGATTATCCTCTCAGTGTCCTGTACATCGACGACGATGAAATGGCCTTGACCATTACCCAGTTGCAATTGCTGAATGCGGGAATTCACATGGAAGCCACTTCCGATGCACTCGAGGCGGTAGGCATCATGACCTCACAGGAGCTGGACCTCATCCTGTTGGACTCCGTCATGCCGACCATAGATGGTGTAGAGTTTCTGCAATTGATGCGCTCCCTGCAATTGAATCACCCTGTCGTGTTCCTCACGGGTCACGGGGTGGAAGAATTGCGCGAGGCCGTCCTGGAGTTCTCGGTGCTGGACGTGTTGGACAAGCAGGCCGACCGCATGGATTTACCCGACCGCTTGAGGGCCCTTCACGCGGCACACGTGGGCAAAACAGTCAAGAATTCTGCCCCTCCCGGGCATCGCGGAGCATCTTGAGTTTTTTCTTGATTTCCTCCATTTCTCGCCGGTCCACCTCAATCTTTTTCTGGAAGTCGGCCATGATGGAGGCCGCTCCCTTTCCGGTGAAGATGCTCATGTTGTTCTCGTACTGAGTAACGCGCTTGCGGAGCCGGTCCATCTTCTCCCGCAGGATTCGATCCTCCTTGCGCGCCATGTGGTCCGCACCTTCTCCCGATACGAGGCTCTTCACCCTTTGCTGATAAGCTTCCACAGACCGCTCGCTCCTCTTCTCACCGAGGGCATCAAATTTGGCGTCCATGGCCGTTCGGTAGCGGTCCACAATCTGCTCGAAAACGCGGCGCGGCACATGTCCACTTTCAGCCCACCGCTGAGAAAAGGCCTTGAGCGCGCCGAGGTCATTTCCGTGGTTTCCTGAAAGTTCGAACGCTTCGATTTCCTGAATCAGCTCTTCCTTCGCTTTCTGATTGGCCTTGTATTCCTTGTCCCGATCGGCGAATTGAGCTTTGCGTGCGGAGAAGAACTGGTCACAGGCACCGCGGAATTTCCGCCACAAGCGGTTTTCATCGCGGGGACCGGCTGAACCCAATTCCTTCCACTCTTTTTGGAGCGCCATCAATCGGTCGGCGGTGTTCTTCCAATCGGTGCTTTCGGACAGGCCCGCGGCCTCTTCAGCGATCTCATTCTTGCGGCTGCGAACCTTGGATTGAGCCTCGCGAACATCGGCAAAGGCCGCATCGCGCTTTTGGAAGAACAAGTCGCACAATCCGCGGAATTGATCCCAAACCTCTTGCTCGTCTTTCCTGCCGGCAAATCCAACGTCCTTCCATCGCTTTTGGACGTCCTTGACTTTCTCTGCCTGCGCAGGCCATGCACCGGCATCGGCTATCTCCTCTTCGACGAGGGTCCGAACCTCTTCCACGAGGGCTTGCTTGGCCTCGAGGTTTTGCTGCATCCCCTCACGGATCTTGTCGTAGTGCGCCTTGATCTCATCCAGCGCCCCTCGGGTATGGCCGAAAAAGGTGTCGGCCATCTGCTCATAGGTCTCTCTGGGACTGGGACCGATGTCGAACCAAGCCTTCATGTAGCTGCGCGCGAGCAACTCCTTTTCCTTCAAGTCCGTCACCGTACCGAGCTGCGCGGCCTGTTCGATGAGGCCCTCCTTTTTCTTGAGGTTCACCTGAAGGTCATGCTCCTGCAGCTGCTTGTAAATGTTGACGTTGTAGAAGAATTCGTCCCGAAGCCGGTGCCAGGCGTCGTGCACTTCGCGGTATTGGTCACCGGGAACATTGCCGACTGCGTTCCACTCCTGTGTCAGCGCATTGAAGGCATCGAACATCTTGCCGATGTGCTCTTCGTTCGCCACCAACTCCTTCATGGACTGAAGAATGGTCTGTTTCTTTTCTAGGTTGGCCCGCTGCTCGGCCGCTACCTTTTCCCGCCAGGCTTTTTCCCGCTCTCGGAACGACGCATACATCTCGTCGTTCCGGGCGTCTTCCTCATCGGGTTGATAGGTGAATCGAATGGGCTCCTCGCCGGCCTCCGGGGCGGGACGCTCTTCGGCGTCGAATGCGGCCCGTTGGGTCGCTACATCCTTTTCCCGGGCGTCTTTGTACACTTCGAATGCCGTGCGGACTTCAACCCGCACAGATTCGATTTCCGGGTTCTCCAGCAACGTGGCAATGCGCTGATTGATCTCGGCTTTCATCTCGTTTTGTTGGCTTCGTCAGGCGTTCCCGACGGTTTGCAATTGGCAACTCCATGCGGGCGGTGGTCCGTAGATTCCGCTCCGTGGGAGTAAAAAAGGACGTTTCCTCGAAGATACGACATTGGTGCGCGCTCTCCGAGCGTTCACCTGAACAGGTGCGCCGCAAGTTGCTCTCGTGGGGCGCATGGGAAAGGGCAGAAGCAGAGGCGTGGATTGAGCAATTGAAGGCCGAAGGCTACGTGGATGAGACGCGGTTTTCAGAGGCTTTCGCCGTGGATCATGTCAAGCTCAAAGGCTGGGGACCGGGTAAGGTAAAGGCCGCTCTGCGACAGGTACACCGGCTGGATGATCATGTCGTCGAGCGCGCACTTGCCTGTGTTTCAGAGGAGGACGTGCGTGATGCAGCACGAAGGGCGGTCAGGCGCCGGCTTTTGGGACGCGGGGGTGAGGACAAGTCCAAAACGCTCGGGTCGCTACTGGGCTTGGGGTTTGATTTGGAGTTGGCCCGCCTTGCCGTGGAGGAGGCGACAGACGACCGTAAATTTGACGCTACATGGTGAACGCCGATCAGATTCAATCCGCTCGAGAGCGCGTCCTGGCGCTAAAAGGCTATCTCGCCATCGACCGAAAGCGCATCGACATTCTGGAAGACGAGAAACTCTCGCAAGACCCTGAATTCTGGAACGATGCAAAGGAAGCTGAGAAGGTGATGCGCCGGATACGGGGCAAGAAAGCTTGGGTGGACGAGTACGAGAAGGCGGAAACTGCCATCGAGGATTTGCAGGTCCTCTTCGACTTCTTCAAGGAAGGCGAGAGCACGGAAGAGGAAGTCATGTCCCAGTACCAAGGACTGATTTCGTGCATTGAGGAGCTAGAATTCAAGCAGATGCTGTCCGACGAGGCCGACGGCCTCAACGCGGTCATCCAAATCACCGCCGGGGCGGGCGGCACGGAATCCTGCGATTGGGCGGGAATGTTGCTGCGCATGTACACCATGTACGCCGACAAGGCCGGTTTCAAGGTGAAGGAGATCGACCGTCAGGATGGCGATGTGGCCGGAATCAAGCAGATCACGATGGAAGTCGACGGTGATTACGCCTTCGGAATGCTCAAGGGAGAGAACGGGGTGCACCGCCTCGTGCGCATCAGCCCTTACGATTCGCAGGCGCGGCGCCACACGTCGTTCGTGTCCGTCTATGTGTATCCCTTGGTCGACGATAGCATCGAAATCGAGGTCAATGCAGCCGACATTACTTGGGACACCTTCCGCTCCGGCGGTGCGGGCGGCCAGAACGTCAACAAGGTGGAAACAGGTGTTCGACTGAGGCACAAGCCCACGGGCATCATCATCGACAACACCGAGACGCGCTCGCAGCTGGGCAACAAGGAAAAGGCCATTCAGCTGCTGAAATCCCAGCTGTACGAGATGGAAATGGCCAAGCGGAATGAAGCGCGTGCGGAGATCGAGGCCGGCAAGAAGAAGATCGAGTGGGGCTCTCAGATCCGTTCTTACGTTCTGCAGCCATACAAGATGGTCAAGGACCTGCGTTCCAGTTTCGAAACCTCCAATACGGACGCCGTTCTGAACGGAGACATCGAGGCCATGCTCAAGGCCAACCTCATGCACGCCGCCTCGGAACGGTCCGCTCAGGAGCTTTGAAGAAGAAATCCATGAATACCCGCATTGAAAAGGACACCCTCGGAGAAGTGGCGGTCCCTGCCGACCAGTATTGGGGCGCCCAGACAGAGCGCAGCCGGCACAATTTCCCGATCGGCCCCGCAGGGAGCATGCCCATCGAAGTGGTGCACGCCTTCGGCCACCTGAAGATGGCGGCGCGGGCCAATGCGGACCTCGGGGTGCTGGCTCCAGAAAAACGCGACCTCATCCTGTCCGTTTGTCGCGAAATCATCGCGGGCGAACTCGATGAGTGCTTCCCTTTGGTGGTGTGGCAGACGGGCTCAGGCACGCAGTCCAATATGAACGTCAACGAGGTCATCGCCAACCGCGCCCATGTGTTGGCCGGAGGCACCCTCGGCGAGGGGGAGCGCCCCGTTCACCCCAACGATGACGCCAACAAATCGCAGAGCTCCAACGACACCTTCCCGACGGCGATGCACCTCGCCGCCTACGACCGCATTGTACGGACCACGCT